>NZ_JBSWYA010000006.1:0-263913 GCF_056160865.1 Ruegeria sp. ABD4_443
CTCCCTTTTTTTTTTCCCTTTGGTTTTGGGTTGGGGTGGGGCTTCCCATGTCTGGGTGCAGGTGGACGGTTGTTTTTTTTTTGCCCTTTGGGGTCTTTTTTTTCCCCCCCCCCGCCAGCCTCAAACGCTAGAGTGACAGGCGTTCGATTTCTTCCTTGAGCTTTAGCTTTTGCTTTTTCAGTTGGGCGATGTGGAGATCATCGATTCCTGGAGAGCGCTGGGCTTCTTCGACTTCGACACTGAGGTTCTCGTGCTTCTTCTTCAGTTCAGTCAGATGTGCGCTCACGCTCATGGCGATCCTCCTTCTATCGTGTATGACTCTCACTTAGGAAGTTGACCACATCGTTTCCACCCTGTCACGCCGCAGGCGCACACAATCCGTCATAAATCCGACAAATTAGGCTGGTCATCGCTTATCGAAGCTTTGGCCAGGGCAGTTCTGCCGCGTCGCGCAATACGGCAGCAATGTCTTGGCGGTAACTTTCGGCGTCCTGAACGTGGCGGGTGCCCTCATGCAGAATCAGCGGAGTGTGCAGGCGAAACGCGGCTTTGCCGCCTTTGCGGGCCCGCAATATCAGCAATTCGGGGGTGCGACCGATGCGCGCGGAAAGCGGCAGAACCTCGATCGAGCCAAGCCGCCCCGAACAGGCGTTCAACATTTCCGGCAGGCGTTCTGCCCTTTGAATCATGTGCAGATACCCCCGCGGTGCCAGCCGTTTGGCGGCCACTTCGATCCAGCGATCCAGCGGGGTACGCTCGCCCAAAGCCACTTGGCGGCCGGTGTCCTCGGCGGGGCTGTGGGCGCCTGCGCGAAAATAGGGCGGGTTGGCGATGACATGATCGAACTGTTCCTGCCGGACCGCGTCGGGCAGCGCGGATAAATCGCCTTGGATCACCCGCACCGCCTGCATGTTCTCGGCCGCGTTTTTGCGGGCCAGCGCGGCATAGGCGGGCTGCAGCTCGACACCTGCGGCGCGCAGATCGGGAACCCGCGCGGACAGGCACAGAATGGCGGCACCAGCACCGCATCCCAGTTCAAGAACGGCCTGACCGCGTGTCGCCGGAACCGCAGCGGCAAGCAAAACCGGATCAATGCCCGCGCGGTAACCCGACACAGGCTGCCACAGCCGGACCTTGCCACCCAGAAAATTGTTGCAGCTCAGTTCGGTATCCTGGAACCCGGTCATCGGCCCAGCGGTATTTCGTTATCCAGCATCACCCGTTCCGCGCGCACCAGGTCGTCGGACCGCACCATCAGCCGGCGCGGGAAAATCCCGATTCCGCCTTCGAGGATGCTCATATTTACGTCCATCTGAAAGATGTCTATATCCTCGCCCTCAAGAAGAGCGGTTGCAAAGGCCAGGACTGTCGGGTCGGTACTGCGCAGAAGTTCTTTCATGGGGATGGATGTAAGGGCAAGGTGCGGTGGAAGTCGAGCCTTGTATCAGGAGTGTGATGACTATCAGCACGATCGCGAAACCACATGAGCGCCTGGCGGAAATACTGACCGGCGAGATGGATTTGGTAAACACGCTGATCCGGACACGGATGGCGTCGGAACATGCGCCCCGCATCCCCGAGGTTACGGCCCACCTGGTAGAGGCAGGCGGCAAGCGCCTGCGCCCCATGCTGACATTGGCGGCGGCGCGGCTGTTCGGGTATGGCGGCGATCACCACATCCGCCTGGCTGCAACGGTCGAGTTCATTCACACCGCGACCCTGTTGCATGATGACGTGGTCGACGAAAGCGCCCAGCGGCGCGGGCGGCCCACGGCAAACCTGCTTTGGGACAACAAATCCAGCGTTCTTGTTGGCGACTACCTGTTTTCGCGCAGTTTCCAGTTGATGGTTGAAACCGGGTCATTGCGTGTGCTGGACATCCTTGCAAACGCCTCGGCGACCATTGCCGAAGGTGAAGTATTGCAGATGACCGCCGCCACCGACCTGGCCACTGACGAATCCGTCTATCTGCAGGTTGTGCGCGGCAAGACCGCGGCGCTGTTTTCCGCCGCAACCGAGGTGGGCGGCGTGATCGCCTCGGCCAGCGAAGATCAGGTCAGGGCGCTGTTTGCCTATGGTGATGCGCTGGGCATTGCGTTTCAGATCGCTGATGACCTGTTGGACTATCAGGGCGACAGCAAGGCGACGGGCAAGAATGTCGGCGATGATTTTCGCGAACGCAAACTGACCCTGCCGGTCATCAAGGCCGTCGCACAGGCCACGCCCGACGAACGCGCCTTTTGGGACAGGACCATCGGCCGGGGCCGCCAGGAAGACGGCGACCTGGACCATGCGCTGAGCCTGATGAACAAGTACAGCACGCTGGACGCCACCCGCGCGGACGCGTTCGGCTGGGCGGCCAAGGCAAAATCGGCGCTGGAATCCCTGCCTGATCATGAAATCCGGTCGCTGCTGCGGGATCTGGCCGATTACGTGGTCTCGCGCCTTAACTGAGGGTCGCGGCCCGGCACCACCATTTCGGATGGGCGGCCCCGATTTCATAAGCAGCAAAATGTGCCGCCTTTTGCGACGGGTACAGCCCAAAGCAGGTTGAGCCTGATCCCGACATTCGGGCCAGCAACACATCGCGCGACGCGCCCAGCGCATCCAGAACCTGCGCAACCTCGGGCGCAATCTGGCAGGCCGGTGTTTCAAGGTCGTTGCGCTGGTCACAAAGCCAGTCGGCACAGTCCCCGACCCCGGAAAACACAGGGATGTTCGGCGGCATCGCCTGATTTTCCCGCGACGCAAGGGCAGAAAAAACGGACCCGGTGGGCACAGAAACACCCGGATTGACCAAAACCGCGTAAAGCTCGGGCAATTGCACCGGCTCGATCCGCTCGCCGATACCACCCATCCGGGCAGCCCTGGCGTGCAGACAGACCGGAACGTCAGCCCCCAACCGCAGCGGGATGTCCGGCGAAACGGCACTGCCCGCGCTGGCGGCCGCCTTCAAAAAGGCGGCGGCATCCGACGACCCGCCACCGATCCCCCCGCCATGGGGCAGAACCTTGTCCAGATGAACCGACCCAGTCCACCCAATGGCCTGCGCGGCCTGCCAGACAAGGTTTCGCGCATCGTCCGGGACACCGGGCGCGTATTCACCCGTGACCTCAAGCGTCATCCGCGCCTGGCGATTCAGCACCAGCCGGTCACCCACATCGGCGAAAACGACCAGCGAATCCAGCAGGTGATACCCATCGGTGCGCTGGCCGGTAATATGCAGGGTCAGGTTTACCTTGGCGGGCGCAAAGGCCTCAGTTGCCATTTGCCACCTTCAACGGATCGGCACCTTCGGCGGCCAGAACCGCGTCCAGCCCGGTTTCGATCTTGTTGCGAATACGTTCGGGGTCGGCTTCGCCATCGGTATCTTCGGGGTCGATGAAGGACAGCGCGCGCTTCCATTGGAACTCGGCCTCGCGGGCGCGGCCAACGGCCCAGTAAACATCCCCAAGATGGTCATTCACGACCGGGTCAACGGGCATCAGCTCGACCGCCCGTTCCATATGTGCGACCGCTTCCTGATATCGGCCCAACCGGAACAGGACCCACCCAAGGCTGTCGACGATATAGCCGCTATCAGGTCGCGCGGCGACGGCCCGCTCGATCATGTCCAGCGCCTCGTCCAGCTTCTCGCGCCGTTCGACCAGCGAATAGCCAAGGTAATTCAACACCTGGGGCTGATCCGGGTTCAGTTCCAGCGCCCGGCGGAAGTCGCGCTCGGCGCCGTCCCAGTTCTTGAGCCGTTCATGCGATATTCCGCGTGCGTAATGCAGGAACCAATTGCCGCCCGATTCTGTTTCCGTCAGGTCGATTGCACGGTCATAGGACGAAACCGCGCCGGCATAGTCTTCCTGCTGGCGTTGCAGATCGGCCAGGGCGACGTGGACACTGGGCAGGTCCGGCTGCTGGCTGGCCAACGCCTGAAGAACCTCGACCGCGGCGTCGACCTTGCCCGAACGGTTCAAAACGTCGGCGCGCCCCAATTCGGCAACATGGTGGTCAGTGCTGCCCGAGGGGACCGCGCGATAGGCCTCGACGGCCAGATCGTATTGCTGCAACTCTTCCAGCAGCTCGGCGCTCAGCAATATGGCGTCGATGTGATCCGGGCGCAGGTAGCTGGCGATGCGCGCATACATCAGGACATAGTCATGCGCCGCCTCGGCGTTGAGGGCGGCGCCCACCGAAAAGTAGATTTCGGCCATACCGTCCCGCGCCGACCGCACATGCGTAAAGGGCAGGGTTTCGCCCGCGCTCAGCCGCGAAACGTAATTGTCGATCGACGGATCGTTCCCGGCGGCGAATACGTCATCCAGGAATTGCAGCGCCTCCTGATTGCGGTCCAGCTGGGACAGCACCTCGGCGCGTGCAAGGGCCGCGCGGCGCGAAAACCGGCCCACGACGCCGCCGTTTTCCGCGAATATCGCGTCCGCGCCTTCGAAATCCCCGACCGAGGCAAGCGCCATCGCCTTGTGGTACATTGCGAATTCCGTCAGCCCGTCCTGCGTTGCGACTTGGTCGAACTGCCCCATCGCCTTGGTCATCTGGCCCTGGCCCATATAAGCCCAGGCGATCATCAACCCGTCGACCAGCGGCCCGACACCCTGCGTTTCGGGGTCGCGGGACAGCAGTTCGTCCAAACGGTCTTCGGCGACAAGGTTGGCAAAGATGACCATGCGCCCGGTCTGGCTGGACAGGTCCCCGCCCTCCATCGCTTGCGCAATCGGCAGCGCGCGGTCGACCTGACCCAGCGCCACACGGGCCAGCAGGACACTTTCCTGCAGCTTGGCATTGTAGGGATCGAAATTCAGCGCCTTGGCGTAATATTCGGCGGCCGCGGCATAGTCGCTTTCATAGATCGCCTGCCGCCCGGCCAGATAGGACCCCGCTCCGGTATCCGCGGCAGACGGGCCGGCGAAAAACGCTGTTACGAATGCGGCCAATGCCGCGCTGCGAACCAGGGAAACCACGAATATCCTGCCTTTTGTCATTGCTCGACAGGTAAGCTAGGGCTTTGCCCGGAAAGAGGCAATGGCACAGCCTTCACGACCGTGCCATTGCCCAGATTCTTGCCTACATATTGGGGTAGTTCGGTCCATCGCCGCCCTGGGGCGTGGTCCAGGTGATGTTCTGGCTGGGATCCTTGATGTCACAGGTCTTGCAGTGAACGCAGTTCTGGAAATTGATCACGAACCGCGGTTCTCCGTCGCCCTCGACCAGCTCGTACACACCTGCGGGACAGTAGCGCTGTGCCGGTTCGTCAAACTTGGGCAGGTTGACCTTGACCGGGATATCGGGGTCGCCAAGCCTCAGGTGGCAGGGCTGGCTTTCCTCGTGATTGGTCATCGCGAACGAGACATTGGTCAGCCGGTCGAAGGACAGCGTGCCATCGGGTTTGGGGTAGTCGATCGGCGTGTGCTTGCTGGCGTCTTCGGTCGCTTCGGCGTCGGACTTGCCATGCCCCAATGTCCCGAACAACGAAAACCCAAGCGTGTTGGTCCACATGTCAAACCCGCCCAGGGCAAGTGACGGCAACAGCCCCCATTTCGACCACATCGGCTTGACGTTGCGTACTTTTTTCAGGTCTGCGCCGATGGGGCCGTCACGCACATCCGCCTCATAGGCGGCCAGTTCGTCGCCCGAACGGTCGGCCTTGATCGCGGCGTGCGCGGCCTCGGCCGCGGCTTTGCCCGACAGCATGGCGTTATGGTTGCCCTTGATGCGCGGCACGTTGACCATACCCGCCGAACATCCCAGCAGCGCAACGCCGGGGGCCACCAGTTTCGGCATCGACTGATACCCGCCCTCGGTGATCGCACGCGCACCGTAAGCCACGCGTTTGCCGCCTTTCAGCAACTCGGCCACAACCGGGTGATGCTTGAAGCGCTGGAATTCCATATAGGGGTACAGATACGGGTTCTTGTAGTTCAGGTGCACCACGAAACCGACATAGACCTGATTGTTTTCAAGGTGATAGATGAAGGACCCGCCACCTGCGTTGCTGCCCAGGGGCCAGCCCATCGTGTGCGTGACGCTGCCTTCCTTGTGCTTGGCCGGATCGATCTCCCAGATCTCTTTCATGCCGACGCCGTATTTCTGCACTTCCTTACCGGCTTGCAGGTCGTATTTGGCGATGACTTCCTTGGACAGCGAACCGCGCACACCTTCCGAAAGGAAGACATACTTGCCGTGCAGCTCCATGCCCGGCTCGGTGTTCGGGCCATAAGAGCCGTCGGCTTCCAGACCAAAGACACCGGCGACCACGCCTTTGACTTCGCCATTGTCGCCATAAACCAGCTCGGAACAGGCCATGCCGGGGAAGATTTCGACGCCCAGCTCTTCGGCCTGTTCGGCCATCCAGCGGCACACATTGCCCATCGAGACGATATAGTTGCCATGGTTGTTCATAAGCGGCGGCATAGGCGCGTTGGGAATGCGGATATGACCCGCCTCGCCCAGCATATAGAAATTGTCTTCCTTGACCGGCACGTTCAGCGGCGCGCCTTTTTCCTTCCAGTCGGGGATCAGCGCATCCAGCCCGCACGGGTCCAGTACCGCGCCGGACAGAATATGCGCGCCCACTTCGGACCCTTTTTCCAGAACCACAACGTTCAGGTCGGCATCCAGCTGTTTCAGACGGATGGCCGCCGACAGGCCAGCAGGACCGGCCCCAACGATCACCACGTCGTATTCCATCGCTTCGCGTTCAATCTCGGCCATCGCGGGCTCCTTAGCTAACTATTCCGAATTGGCGCTTTCACCGCATGGTCCGCGCAATTTTGTTACTCGGCTGATTACCCGTTTGCAAAGACCTTGGTCAATCGAAACACGGCGTAACATCGCTGCAATGCGGCAAATTAGCCTTCAGGTGCGTCACCCATCAGGTATCTGGGGCCGCTGCCACGCGCCTGGGCCCGGTCATCGGGATTGTACAGCGCACATTTGGGCAGGCTCAGGCAGCCACAGCCGATACAGCCGTCCAGGTTGTCGCGCAGACGCACAAGCGTATCGATTCGCTGGTCCAGCCGGGTGCGCAACGCGATGCTGATCGCCTGCCAGTCCTGCGGTGTCGGGGTACGATTTCCGGGCAGGCCGGACAGGACAGTCCGGATTTCCGGCAGGGTCAGGCCGAACTGCTGCGCGATCATGACAAAGCTCAGGCGCCGGATGTCGGCGCGCTGATACCGCCGCTGCCCGCCGGGATTGCGCCAGGGCGAAATCAGGCCCTGTGCCTCGTAATACCGTATCGCCGATACCGCCAGCCCGGTTCGGCGCGCCAAGGCACCGATGGACAACCCGTCTGAAACCGCCATGAAAAACCTCGCCGAAAATATCTTGACCTAAAGTTAGGTTTAGAAATTACGGTGAGTCGAAGCAAGCCCGAATCTGGAAAGGAGTTCCCATGATGGCGACACTTGAACATACCAATTTCACCGTCCGCGACCCCAAAGCATCCGCTGACTGGATGAAAACCGTCTTTGGCTGGAAAACCCGCTGGGAAGGCCCGTCGATTGCGGGCGGCTATACGGTGCATGTGGGCAGCCAGCACACGTATCTTGCGCTATACGCGCCCGCTGACCCACAGCCCGCTGGCGAAAGCAGCTATGATACCGTTGGCGGCCTGAACCATGTCGGCGTTCTGGTCGAAGACATCGACGCCACCGAAGCCAAGGTTCGTGCCGCCGGTTTCGTGCCGCATAACCACGCGGATTATGAACCGGGTCGGCGGTTCTATTTCGACGATGGCGACGGTATCGAATTCGAGGTGGTTCAATATGATTGAACTGCTCTGGCTTGGAACCGATGTGCATCGTTGGCGCCGCGGCGACCTTCTTGGGCATCGCCACAGGCGGCCGCCACGCCCAACACGGCGGCGCTAAGGCGCAATTCCGCCACCGCAGCGGCCATGGCCTCTTGCAATTCACGCGCCATTTGGGTCAGGTATTCGCCAACCCATCATTCGCCCCGACGCTTGTCCAATGCGGCGGGGCGACTCAATTTATGCGTGGACAAAGACACTATGGAAAAAGTTCCAATGACGCCTACGGGCTTCTCCGCGCTCGAATCAGAGCTGAAACAGCTCAAATCCGTCGAGCGCCCTGCGATTATCGAAGCCATCGCCTCGGCGCGCGAGCTTGGTGACCTCAAGGAAAACGCTGAATACCATTCGGCGCGCGAAAAACAGGGCTTTATCGAAGGGCGCATCAAAGAGCTTGAGGGCATCCTGTCCCTGGCCGATGTAATTGACCCCAGCAAGCTGAAAGGCGCGATCAAGTTCGGCGCCAAGGTGACGCTGGTCGACGAGGACACCGACGAGGAAAAGACCTGGCAGATTGTCGGTGAATACGAGGCGAACATCGAAAACGGCCTGCTCAACATCAAGTCGCCGATCGCGCGCGCCCTGATTGGCAAGGACGAGGGCGACAGCGTCGAGGTCCGTACACCGGGTGGCGTACGTTCGTACGAAGTTCTGACCATCGAATACGCCTGACCGGAGCGTTCATTATGTCGGGACAAGACCCTGACCACGAAAACGACCGACCGACTTCGCTAGGTATCTATGACCGTCCGGGACGCCCCGCCGTCACCGCGATTGAAATCGTGGCTGTGGCGCTCAGCGTTGTCTGGTTGATTTTCTCGCTGGTTTTCCTGGTCTTTCCCGGCCAGGGCCAGGGCGGTGGCCCTGTGGTGACCTTGCTTGGGGTTTTCATGCCGGTTGCCATGATCTGGGTAGCGGCGACGGCCATGCGCGCAAGCCGGATCATGCGCGAGGAAAGCGCGCGGTTGCAGACCGCGATCGATGCGATCCGCCAAGCCTATGTCGTTCAGCAGCAACGGGCCGCCAGCACCTATGAGCCGGCAGTAACCAAGAAGCTGGACGAAATCGCGCAGGCCACCAAAAAGACCGAAGACACGCTGGCCACCTTTTCATCCAAGCGCGCCGAACCGGTCCGCACCAACACCCGGACGGCCGTACAGGGCGACCAGACATCGCTGGCGCTGGGAACCTCTGCCGAAGAAATGGCGCCGCGCCTGCCGACGGATATTTTCATCCGCGCCCTCAATTTCCCCGCGACCCAGGACGATGCCGAAGGGTTCGACGCCTTGCGCGCCGCGCTAAAGGACCGAAAGGCCGCGCAACTGATCCAGGCCTCGCAGGATGTGCTGACGCTGCTCAGCCAGGAAGGCATTTACATGGACGACCTGCGCCCGGATATGGCGCGGCCCGAAATCTGGCGGCAGTTCGCCCAGGGCGCGCGCGGGCGGTCCATTGCTGCATTGGGCGGGATTCGCGACCGGTCTTCGCTGGCGCTGACGGCAGCGCGGATGAAACAGGACCCGATCTTCCGGGATGCCGCGCACCACTTTCTGCGCCGCTTCGACACCATGATCGTCGATTTCGAACCCGAAGCCAGCGATGCCGAGCTTACCGCACTGGGCGATACCCGCACGGCGCGGGCCTTCATGCTTGTCGGCCGCGTCGCCGGAACATTCGACTGACCGGTTTCCTGGGCAAATCTCAGGGCCAAAAGCTGGCAAAGGGGATGAAACGGACCGGATCACCGGGTTGGATATGGCGTGCGCCGTCTTCGATTTCGACAAGGCCCTCGGCCCAGCTAAGGCCGCTGATCCGCCCGGACCCTTCCGAGTGAAACACCTCGGCCCGGCCATCGCGGATACGGGCGCGCAAATATTCACGCCGCCCCGGTTTCTTGCGTTTTTCAAAGGCCGCTGGAACCTGGAACGCTTGCGGGTCACGCCAGCCCTCACCAGCCATCAGCCCCAGTGCCGGGCGCGCAAAGATCAGCGTGCAGACCAGCGCGGCAACAGGGTTTCCCGGCAGTCCGAATACCGGCGTGCCATCCCACATGCCAAGCGCCAAGGGCCGGCCGGGTTTCAAGGCAATGCGCCATTCCTGCATCGCCCCGGCCTGACGCAGCAGCGCGGATACATGATCTTCGTCACCAGCCGAGGCGCCGCCGCTTGTCACGATGGCATCGGCCTGTTCAGCGGCCTGATTCAACCGCTGGCGCAGCGCATCGCGATCATCGGGCACCCGCCCCATATCAACCGGCGCAAACCCCATGCGGCGCATCAGCGACAACAGCATCGGGCGGTTGGCATCATATATCTGGCCGGGTCCCGCGGTCTGACCAGGATCAACCAACTCGTCACCGGTCGACAAGATTGCCACGCGCAGCTTGGTGCGGACTGGAACCGACGCCACGCCCACGGCGGACAACAAGGCAAGATCCGCAGGCGTCAGGCGCCTTTGTCGCGGCAAGGCCAGTGCTCCTTTGCACAGGTCTTCACCTGCCTTTCGCGTGTTTGCCCCCGTCTTCAACGGTCCGCGAAAGGCGATATGCCCATCCTGAACCTTGACGTCCTCTTCCAGAATCACGGTATCCACCCCATCGGGCAGCGCGGCCCCTGTCAGCACACGCAAGGCGGACCCATCAGGGACCTTGCCCGCAAAAGGCAGGCCCGCCGCCGCGCGCCCTTGGATCAACGGCAGAACATGTGCGCCATCCGGGCGGCCCCGTGCAAACCCATAACCGTCGACGGCGGTATTGGGCAAAGGCGGGTTGGACCGAAGCGCCCGCACGTCCTGCGCAAGCACCAGCCCCTCGGCATCGGCCACCGGAACCTCTTGCACATCTGTAACCGGGGTCAGCCTTTGGCGCAGCGTTGTCAGGGCGTCATCGACCGGTGTCCAGTCGACCCCGGCGGGCAATGCGAAACAATCGTTCCTGAGCGGCGGCGGCGTTATATCCGGCTTATCCTGCATATCTGCCAATCTTTTGCCCTTCCGCCTGGTTTCCGCGCGCTTGCCGTCACGACGCGCCGGGGATCAAACCGACCTCGGCCAGAACAAAGTCGGCGATGGCCCGCGTGTCATCAAGGTTGAATACCGGCCGGTCAATGTCCAGCGGCGTATCACTGGCAATGGCGCGGATGCTGTCGTCATCCACAGCGATCAGCGGATTGGACGGCGCGGCGCGAAAGGCTTCGACCTTGGGGTGACGCGCGCGTTTGTACCCCTCGATCAGCACCAGATCGACGGGTGACAGCCGCGCCAGCAACGTATCGAGGTCAGGTTCCGGCGCGCCACGCAGCTCTTGCATCAAAGCCACACGTTGCCCCGAGGCCAGCAAAACCTCGCGGGCACCCGCCGCCCGGTGGCGATAGCTGTCCGTGCCTACCTGGTCGACATCAACGCCGTGATGCGCGTGTTTGACGGTTGAAACCGAAAAGCCGCGCCCGGAGATATCCGCCACCAGCCTTTCCATGAGCCTGGTCTTGCCCGCGTTCTTCCAACCTGTAACGCCGTAGAGTTTCATGCCCCCTCCAGCATCTTTTGCGCTGCTTCAAGGTCCTGTGGCGTGTTTACGTTGAAAAACGGATCAAACGGGTCCGCAGGAAACAGCGCCTCGCGCCCCTGATGGCGGTCGGTCCACAACACGACCTTGCGCAGCCCGTCCTCAAGCGCCGACCGCAGATCATCCCGCAGGGCAACCGGCCACAGGCCAAAGGTCGGATGCCGGTTGACCGCGCCGCTGCCGCCGGATTTCAGCGCCTTGTCGCCTTGCCTGCGGGTCGTGGCCAACACAAGCGGGTGGTCCTGACCCTTTGCCGCCATGGTCAGGCGCGCCACCAGGTCATGCGGGAAAAACGGGGTATCGGCGGCGACCGAGACAACAGTGTCGGCCCCCTGTTGCGCGGCCCAGTCCAAACCGGCCAGCACGCCTGCCAACGGCCCGGCAAACCCGTCAATCGTGTCGGGCAGCACCGGCAGGTCGAACTCGGAAAAGCGGCCCGGTTCGCCATTGGCATTCAGCGCCAGCCCGGCGACCTGCGGGGCCAGCCGTTCAATCACACGCGACAAAAGGGGCCGCCCCCCGAGATCCAGCAGCGCCTTGTCACCGCCCCCCATTCTGGTGGCCAGTCCGCCTGCCAGGATTATGCCCAATGGGGTCTTCATGCCTGTGTCCCGCCGCCAGCTTGTTCATTCACTGTCCAAGGTTCTAGGGCCGTTTCCGAGCAAATGGAATGCTGTCGCACATGGTCGGTGCAGGACAAAGGGCCACAGCCGGACGTGTGGCACGGCTGTGCTGACCACCTTGCATGTGGCAAAGCCGATGCCGCTGGCTGATCAGGTCTCTGCGCCCTTGCGCCGCTGCTTGCCATCTTCGGCAGCGATACTGGCCGGGTCTGCATCCCGGACCAGGCGGTCTTCGCCCGCAAGACAGACGAAACGCTGGCCCCGCATGCGGCCTATCAGGGTCAGGCCAACCTCGCGCGCGATTTCGACACCCCAGGCGGTGAACCCGGACCGCGACGCAAGAACCGGGATACCCATCATCGCTGTCTTGATCACCATCTCGGATGTCAGGCGCCCGGTGGTATAAAGGATCTTGTCCGCCGCGCTTTGGTTCTCGGACATCATCCAGCCTGCGATCTTGTCGACCGCGTTATGGCGACCGACATCTTCCATATAGACAAGGGGCTGGTTTTCGCGGCACAGAACCGTCCCGTGGATTGCGCCTGCCTCAAGATACAGGGACGGCGTGCGGTTGATGCGCGAAGCCAACGCATAAAGCCAGGATGTGCGCACTGCCGCAGGCGGCAATTGCACGCCTTCCAGCCCGTCCATCATGTCACCGAACACGGTGCCCACGGCGCAGCCGCTGGTGCGGGTCTTTTTCTTCAGCTTGTCCTCGTACGAGGTCACGCGGGCCGTCCGCACAACAACCGTTTCAAGGTCTTCGTCATAATCAACCGCCGTGATTTCGTCATCGGCCAGCAACATCCCCTGATTGCGCAGAAACCCAAGCGCCAGATATTCGGGATAATCGCCAATCGTCATCGCGGTAACGATTTCCTGGGCATTCAGGAAAATCGTAAGGGGGCGTTCCTCGACCACCGATATCCGGGTCACGGCCCCATTCTGATCGCGCCCCTCGACCGCCCGCGTCAGACGCTGCGCGCCCGGATCGGGGGCGATAATGAAATCTGACGGATCTGCCTTGGTACCCAATTGCAACCCTTTCTCAAGCCCGATACTGCTGCTGCGGACACCATAGGATTTCAGCATGGTCTACACCACAGACAAGTCATTTTTCTGGAAAGGGTTTCGCGACGGCGCCCCGTTCGTTCTGGTCGCGATCCCGTTTGGGACCCTGTTTGGCGTCTTTGCCACCGAAGCAGGCTTGTCCGTCGTACAGACCCTTGCCTTTTCCGCCACGGTTTTCGCCGGGGCCGCCCAGTTCACCGCGCTGCAACTGCTTCAGGACAACACGCCCACGGCGATCGTTCTGGCCTCGGCGCTGGCGGTCAATCTGCGGGTGGCGATGTATTCCGCCTCGCTGACGCCGTTTCTGGGGGCCGCCCCGATGTGGCAAAGAGCCTGCGCAGCCTACCTGACCGTCGATCAGTCCTATGCCTGCTCGATCATGCAGTTTGAAAAAGAACCCAAGATGTCCGTGCCGCAACGCATGGCCTATTTCTTTGGTTCGGTCACACCGATCACGCCGCTTTGGATATTGGCCACATATCTTGGGGCAGTCCTGGGTGCGCGCATCCCGGACAGCTGGGCGCTGGACTTCGCCCTGCCGATCACATTCCTGGCCATGATCGGCCCGATGATGCGCACGCTGGCGCATGTGATCGCCGCGCTGGTGGCCATCGTCGTCGCCCTGTTGACCGTATCCGTTCCGTTCAACCTGGGCCTGTTGATCGCAGGGGCGGCCGGGATGGTCGCAGGGGCACAGGCAGAACGTATGCTGGAGCGCAGATCGTCATGACCCAAATCGACCCGACCACCATGTGGATCGTCATAATCGGACTGGCAATCGGCAGTTTCGCCCTGCGCTTTGTCTTTATCGGCTTTGTCGGCGACCGGGCCATGCCCGCATGGCTGCTGCGGCACTTGCGCTATACCGCGGTTGCCATCATTCCGGCGCTGATCGCCCCGCTGGTCGTCTGGCCCACGGCAACCGAAGGGCAACCCGATATGCCCCGGATGGCCGCCGCTGCCGTTGCGCTGTCGGTCGGAGTGCTGACAAAGAACGTGATCGCCGCCATCCTGACCGGGGCGGCAACACTGTACGGGCTGCTGTACCTATTGGCCTGAGGCCGCTTCCAGCTGGTTCAGCCGGGCATTGTTCGCGGCCAGTCCGGCCTGAAGGTCCGCATCGTCGGATTCACGGTATTCCGTTGTCCGGACGCCGGGCAACTGGCCGAATTGATCCGCAAGCTTGACCGGGTAGAACGTCGTCTTGATCTGCTCGAACCCCGGAACCTGCTGCAACAGGCGCGAGGTCGAATTGGCGCAATAGGCACCCGGTACCGGCCCCATCTGCTTGGCCAGACGCAAGGCGGTTTCAGCTTGTTGCGGCGAGACTTCGATCGTCTGGATACGCGCATAATGCGTTTCCCGCGCGTGGGCGCTGCGATAGGCGCGCTCGACCTCGGGCGTGATGCCGTACAAAACGTCATCCTTGACGGGAACCACATCCGCACGGAACGATCCCGCTGGGTCAAATATGACCCGCTCGCTGCCACCGATCATCAACGAGGTATGCGCACCAGACCCCGTTCGGGTGCTGATCATCGTATAGAGCGTCAGCGTAGACGGCCCCGGATCGCGGTAAGATCTGGCCACGATCTCGGATTGATCGGCCTGCGGGCGTTGAGAGCCGGCGCAGCCGGCCACGGTCACTGCCAACAGGCAGGCAAGAACAATCCTGATCACGGTAAGTCCCGTTCCGGGTTAAGCGGCGAAAACCGCCAGGAAAAGGCACAGGAACGCAATAGCGACCACACACCATGTGGTGGCCTTGATGAACCCGTCAAAGGTCTTGGTTTGAACGGTAATGTCCATTTCGCCGTGCTTGTGTTCAGCCATGTCAAAAGAATCCCAATTCGCGTGTTTGAGATGTTGGATAATCGAAAAACCCGGCCCTGTCACGACGTCATTCGCGCGCAGGGCCACCCGATGCGAACACCGAGCATCCGGGATACCCGAACCCCCACCGCCAGGGCAGCCCCGTGCAGGGCCCCCCGCCGAACCGAACCGCCATATACATGGCCTCGGCCGTTATGGAATGGGCCGAGCGGATCTGGTCGGGCGTCATATCATACCGGACAGCATAGTCGTCGGCATGTGTGTCACCATGCGCCCGGACACAGGCGCGCAGCTCTTGATCGGCGTGCAGGCGGGCATCAAAGCTGTCGTCTGCATCCTGCGCGCCTGCGGCATTGTGATAGGCCCTGTCGTGGATCACGCAACAGCCCTCCCACGGGGGGTGGGCCTCGTACAGTTCGGCAAAGCCCGGGAACGTGTCCGCCACCACTTGCCAGCTGGCCGACATGCCACCCGAACAACCATCGGTTTCAAAGGGTGACAATGTGGACGGGTCGATATCGTTCATCAGGGCCCGGTGCCCCGGCATCTCGATACTGCGCATAACATCCTGCGCCGGGGCCGGGGACGCGGCGCATCCCAGGCAGGCCGCAAGGGCAAGCGTCAGGTTACGGGCTGTCATCACGCATCCCTTCGGTATCGACAGACAGGCCAAAGGCCGTTGCCAGCCACAGCAGCAACCGTTCGGCAGGCCCCATCCCGGCGCGCACGCGCAAAACCTCGCGCGCCATTGCCGGGTGGTCGGTGATCAGGCCGTCCACGCCCATCGACGCCAGCGAGGACATTTGCAGCGGGTCATTCACGGTCCAGGCATAGATGTCTTTTCCGGCCTCATGAACCGACCGGATCAGTCCGGGCGTCACCATGCCCGCGTTCACCGCCACGAAATCTCCGTCCAGACCCGACAGGTCGCCCACCGCCGTGGCCGCCAGAACCCCGGCCCGCCAATCCGGGCGCAAGGCTTTCATCTTTTGCACCGCAGGGTATTTCAACGACATCGTCGCGATATCGTCCTGCATCCCGAATTCTTCGACAATCGCTGCAACGCGGTTTTCCAGATCGACGTCGTGGCCATAGTATTTCAGCTCGATAATGACCTTTGCGCGCCCCTTGGCCGCAGCCAGGACATCCCGCAATGTCGGGCTGCGTTCCGACGCATATTGGGGGTCGAACCAGCTGCCGATGTCGATTTGGGCGACATCCTCCATCGTTGCGTCCCAAACCTTGATGTTGACACCGGCCAGCTTCATGAAATCGCTGTCATGGGCCACGATGACAACGTCATCCGCGGTTTCCTGCACGTCGATCTCGACCCAGTCCGCGCCGTCTTCAATTGCCTTGATCACGGATGCCATGGTGTTTTCCGGCCGCAGCGCCGCGGCGCCCCGGTGACCGATCACATCCGCATGATCGGGGGCCTGGACCCTTTCCAGCAAGTCCTGACCGAACCATATACCGACAACAACGGCGACCGCAGCCGCCGCAACGGTGGCCAAAAGCGGCGCTCGCAGGTTCTTTGGGTCCGGGTGGGGAATACGCGCATCGTCGGTCTTGAAGAACCCGTCCAGCAGCACGGCCAGTGCGCCCAGCGCCAGCGCCGCCAACACAAGCCCGGCCAGCGACCAAAGGCCCGCAACGCCCAGGCTGAGGGCCAGCGCCAGCCTCAGGTTCGCGCCCTGTTGCAGGGGAACAAGCGCGAACAATCCACTGGCGACGGCGGCAATCGCTGCCGCAATTGCCAGACGCAGCCCAAGCCAAAGGACAAGCTCTAGCTTAAGGCGGCCGCGCCTGCCCTCCATGCGTCGGGCGCTTTCGGCGAATGCCGCTGATGGCGCGCAGCGTTCGAACAACACCAGGTGCAAGGCCAGTGCCCAGGCCGACAGGCGGCGGATCAACACCCATGCCAGCGCCAGCACAACCAGGCCGATCAACACGACCGCCACCTTGAAGGCAGGTGGGTGAAAAGTCAGGTAGTAGTTGATGTCGTATTCCGTCAGCGCCCACCATGCGATGGCCGCCGCCACGGCGGCAAAGGGCAGCGCCAGAACCAACACCCGCAGGATGAAACGCAGCGCAAAGCCGAACAAGGCCGGAAGCCGCGACAGGATCAGCCGCAGGGCCGAACCACCTGCGCGCCACGGGTCAGGCTCGTGCATTCTGAGCGAACCAGCCATCACCGAGAACACGAAAACCTCGGCCAGCAGGAACAGGCTTGCCACAAGGACCGCGGCGCAGAACCCCGCCGGAGACAGGATGAACATGGCAATGTCCTGATCGGTCAGCGCCGCCTGATCCGACAGCGACACCGCCAGATTCACGGCAACCGCCACGCCGGGCGCAATCAGCGCGACCAGCAGCAGGCGCACCGCGATATAGATGGGCACAAAGACCCGCCGGCGTGACCACGCACCAGCATAGGCGCTTGTAACGGTTGAAAAATAGCTCACACGGCATCCTCCTGAATGGCTGTGCCATTCAAGGCCGCGCGGGCCTCAATTGCAAGATGCGACGTCAGCCGTCGTCGAGGTTGCCAGCCAGGCGAAATCCGATGCGGTTGGCTGGCTTGTCCTCAACCGGTTTCGGCAGGGCGCGCAGCATCACGTTCAACTGGCTGACATGCTGCACCAGTTGTGTCCTGGCCCCGGTGGCGTCCGATCCGTAAAAGGTGATGACATCCGGGTCGAAATACCCCATGCCCTCGATCCGCATGACCCCGGCATCCCCGCCGGTAAAGCCCATGGCGACCTCGTGATTGGCATCCAGTGTCTTTTCGAAATTCTGGATATACAGGATCAACCGTTCATAGGCCCATTGGGCCGGGCTTTTGCTGGCCACCGGTTGCTGCATATTCGCAGGCAGCACCTTGGTGCCGGACTGTCCGTCCTGACCGGCATGAACCTCATAACACTTGGGCAGGGCGGCGGCCTCGGCGGCCTCGGCAGAGGTTTCGATCTTGTCCTGCATTCTGTCCCTACCCTTTGCGCTGATACACCCAAGCCCCGTCCGCGCGTCGCGTCCGGGTCACCGACCCAATGTGGTAAAGATGGTTAACATGTGCAACCGCTTCGACCAGCGCAAGACCATATTCACCCTCGCGTATGGTGCGCTTGAACAGGGGAGCAAAACACTCGGCGGCCGATTTCGGGGTGCCCAGATCGTCAAGCAGACGGGCAAGCGCGCCGTGGTGATTGTCGATCAACTGGCGCATCCGCGTCGGCAGACCGCCAAAGGGCAGCTTGTGCCCGCCCAGGGCCAGGTGATCCGGTTTGGCCAGCGCCTCAAGCCGTTCGCAGGCATCCAACCACTCGGCCACGGGGTCGGCCATCGGTTCGGTGACATAGACGCCCAGATTGGGGCTGATCGAGCTGAGAACCTGATCGCCGGTGATCACAAGATTGTCGTCGCGGCTCCAGAATGTTGCGTGTTCCGGCGCATGGCCGTTGCCCATGTGAACGTCCCAGTCGCGGCCACCCATCCGGATAACGTCACCCTGCTTGATCCGGGAAAAGCCCAGCGGCATCGGATAGACCACGTCGGCAAAGTTGAAGGGGCGCTCGGCCATCCGTTTGGCCAGAACATCGGACGCCATGCCCGCGCTGCGGTAATAGTCGATGGTTTCGCCGGGCCAGCTGTCCTGAACATCCAGGGTCAGCATGCGGGCAAACAGCCAGGCGGTCCGGCTGGCCACCAGCTCGGCACCGTGTTCCGACTGAAACCATCCGGCATTTCCGACATGATCGGGGTGGTGGTGGGTTACCACGACCCGGGTAACCGGCTTGCCCTTCAGCGGTCCGTCCAACAGGGTCTGCCAGATCGCGCGGGTCTTTTTCGACGACAGCCCGGTATCGACGATCGTCCAACCGTCACCGTCATCCAGCGCATAGACATTGACGTGATCCAGCGCCATCGGCAGCGGCAGGCGAAGCCACAGGACACCCTCGGCGACCTCGACCGCGCAACCGGCCTCGGGCGGGTCGGACCATGGATGGCGGATCGCCGCAGAGGTCATGCCATCCATCAGGACGCCAGCTCGTCAATGTCCAGGGCGAACAGGTCATGCGCCCCCGCCTGGGCCCGCGCCAGAAGGCCCGCATACTCGGGCAGCAGCGCGTTGATATAGTACCGGGCCAGCTTGGCGCGCGGCCCGGTCGGATCGGCCAAAGCCGCCGTCAGGTGATAATGCCCCCCCAGAACCCGCGAAAAGCCCCCCAGATAAGAGGTGGCACCGGCAAAACGGTCGGCCATGTCGTCCTGTGCCACAAGCCATTCGGTCACTTCCCGCAGGGTTTCGGTGGCTTCCCATACGGGCCCTGCCAGTTCGGGCATTGTTGCGCGCGCACGTTCGGCATGATCTTCGATCTCGTCCAGCAGGCGCGAGGCGGCCTCGCCCCCGTCCATCATCTTGCGCCCCACAAGGTCCATGGCCTGGATGCCGTTGGTTCCCTCGTAGATCGCGGTGACGCGGACATCGCGGTAATATTGCGCCGCTCCGGTTTCCTCGACATAGCCCATGCCGCCATGCACCTGCAGCCCGGTTTCGGCAACACGCATGCCGGTTTGCGTGCCGAACGCCTTGCCGATCGGCGTCAGCAGCGCCGCACGCGCCGACCATTCCGCATCGCCGGTGGCCAGCGCCATGTCAATTGCCTGGGCGTTGGCCAGCATGATCGCACGGGCCGCGAAAGTGTCGGCGCGCATCTCCAGCAGCATCCGGCGCACGTCCGCATGGTCGATGATCGTCCCCGACGGGGTTTTGCCCTGCTTGCGCTCAAGCGCATAGGCCAGGGCGTGCTGATAGGCCCCCTCGGCCGTACCGACGCCCTGCCCGCCGACACCCAGCCGCGCATTGTTCATCATCGTGAACATGGCCGCCATCCCGCCATGCTCTTTCCCCACAAGCCAGCCCGTTGCGCCGTCATACTGCATCACACAGGTCGGCGAGCCGTGAAGGCCCATCTTGTGTTCCAGGGATACGACCTTGAGGTCATTGGCCACGCCCGGATTGCCGTTTTCATCGGGGATGAACTTGGGAACCAGGAACAGCGAAATCCCCTTGGTGCCCGGTACGCCATCCGGCAGACGGGCCAGCACCAGGTGACAGATGTTTTCGCAGAAATCGTTGTCGCCCCACGAGATAAAGATCTTTTGCCCGGTCACCGCATAGGTTCCGTCGCCGTTGGGCACGGCCTTGGATGTCAGCGCGCCAACATCGGACCCGGCCTGCGCCTCGGTCAGGTTCATCGTGCCCGACCATTCGCCCGACATCAGCTTGGGCAGGTACAGGTCCTTCAGCGCGTCGCTGGCATGATGCTCCAGGGCTTCGACCTGGCCCTGGCTCATGAGCGGGGCAAGCTGCAGCGACAGGCACGCCGCGCTCATCATCTCGTTCACGGCCGTGGTGACGGTCATGGGCAGCCCCATGCCCCCGTATTCGGGGTTTCCGCTCATCCCGATCCATCCGCCTTCGGCAATGGCTTTCCAACCTTCGGCATATCCGGGCGATGTCCGCAGCACACCGTTTTCAAGCCGCGCAGGCTGCAGGTCGCCGGGGCGCTGCAACGGGGCCATGACCTCTTCGCACATTTTGCCGGCTTCGGTCAGGATCGCGCTGACCACATCCGGGCTGGCCTCCGAGAAACGCTCGGTGGCGGCTACATCTTTGAACCCGATCACGTTGTTCAGCAGAAATTCGTAATCGGAAACTGGGGCGCGAAATGGCATGATATCCCTCGGCTAACTGTCGAAATGGATGCGTGGGCTTGGAATCCGTATCCCGCGCCTGTATTCATCTGGGCTCGCACGATTACCTACCCGTCCCCATGTTGCAATCAACCAAAACGCGGCGTCACCAACCATGATCCCATACCGCACCCAGAATTTGCCGGCCACGCCGGCAGGTATTGCGCAGGCTGCTGATCTTTTGCGGCAGGGGTTGCTGGTCGCGTTCCCCACCGAAACCGTCTATGGCCTGGGCGGGGATGCCCGCAACGGGCAGGCGGTCGCCGCGATCTATGCGGCCAAGGGACGGCCCAGCTTCAACCCGCTGATCGCACATGTCGCCTCGGCCGAGGCGGCGCAGTGTTATGTCGAATGGACGGACGAGGCCGAGCGTCTGGCCCGCGCGTTCTGGCCCGGACCCCTGTCGCTGGTCCTGCCCCTGCGCGACGGTCACGGGGTGTCTTCGCTGGTGACGGCGGGGCTGGATACGCTGGCGGTGCGGGTTCCGGCCCATCCGACTGCGCGGGCTTTGCTGAATGCGGTTGATGGCCCGGTTGCGGCTCCGTCCGCCAATCCGTCGGGGCGCATCAGCCCCACCACCGCCGATCATGTCCGCGCCGGTCTGGACGGGCGGATATCAGCCATCCTGGATGACGGGCCCTGCGGTGTCGGGCTGGAATCCACAATCGTCGGACTTGCGGGCCAACCGGCGCTGCTGCGCCCCGGAGGGGTTGCGCTGGACCGGATCGAGACCGTTCTGGGCAAAAAGCTGCACCACCACAGCGCCGGTGATCCCTTGTCGGCACCGGGACAGTTGCAATCCCACTATGCCCCTGACGCGCCTTTGCGCCTGAACGCCGCCGCGCCCGAAGGCGACGAGATCCTCTTGGGTTTTGGTCCGGTCGAATGCGATATGAACCTGTCGCGGGACGGAAACCTGTCTGAGGCCGCCGCGAACCTGTTTGCCTGCCTGCACCGGCTGGACCAGACCGCCCGCCCGATTGCGATCAGCCCGATTCCCGATCACGGGCTGGGTGCTGCGATCAACGACCGCCTGCGCCGCGCAGCCGCGCCGCGCGATACCTAGTCACGCGGTCACGCGCGCCCTGCATCCGCCGACAATGTCAGCGGATCGACCCCAAGCGTTGCCAGCGCGGCTTCCCATTTTTCGTCGTCGGGCACGTCGAAGACCAGCTTGGGCGAAGCGTCGGTCGTCAGCCATCCGTTCATAGATATCTCGTCCTCAAGCTGACCGGGGCCCCAGCCCGCATAACCAAGCATCAGCATCGAATTCAGCGGCCCCTGCCCGGCCGCTATGTCTTCCAGAACATCCAGCGTCGCCGTCATGCTGAACCCGTCATTGATCTGCAACGAGTGCAAATTGGCCTCGTAATCCGAGCTGTGCAGGACAAACCCGCGCGACATCTCGACCGGCCCGCCGAAATGCACCAGCCGTTCTCCGACTACGGGAATGCTGCACGCAATGTTGAGCTGGCCCAGCAAGACCTTGACGCGCAGATCGGAGGGTTTGTTGACGATCAGGCCCATCGCGCCGTCATCTCCGTGGCTGCACATGTAAACCACCGAATGGTCAAAGCGTGGATCGCCCATGCCGGGCATCGCGATCAGAAGTTTTCCGGTCAGGTTCATGTGCCTAAACCTCTTGCGTGGGCCGTTCAACAATGGCCCCGCCGACCCGCCCTTGGCAAGGGATCAGCGCCGATTTCCGCAGATTTCAGCGTGGTGAACCGAACGTGACTTGGCATTCGGGGTCGCAGGGCGCATTTATAGGTCATGAACAACCGTTGGAAACACATCGCCGCAACCCTTGCGACACAGCTGTGCCTGGCCGTGCCGGGCATGGCGCAGGGGGTCGAGGGGCTTGTGCAGCTGGATGTCCTGGATGGCGGGAAATCCGACAGCGGGACCTATCTGGGGGCCATTCGACTGACTCTTGCGGATGGCTGGAAAACCTATTGGCGCGCGCCCGGCGATGCGGGCATTCCGCCGCAATTCGACTGGAGCGCGTCGGGCAATGTCGGCGAGGTGTCGATTACCTGGCCTGCGCCGCACGTATTCGACCAAAACGGCCTGCGGTCCATCGGCTATGCGGATCAACTTGTGTTACCCATCGAGATTTCACCGCGAAACCCCGCCAAACCCGTGCGCTTGCGCGGCGAGGTTGATCTGGGCGTCTGCAAGGATGTCTGCGTGCCCGGACAGCTGACATTCGATCACACCCTGAACGCGGATGCCGGGCGTCATCCCGCAATCGCGGCGGCCCTTGCCCAGCGCCCGTTTTCGGCGCGCGAGGCAGGTGTTGCCTCGGCCACATGCCGCCTGTCTCCGACCGCCGACGGCATGCAGATCGAAGCGCGGATCGTCATGCCCCCGGCCGGCGGCGAGGAATTGGCCGTGATCGAGCCCGGCAATCCGGGCCTGTGGGCATCGCAACCCGAGACCCGCAGAAACGGCGACACGCTGATCGCACGGTCCGAGGTCATAAGCGCGGCGGGGGGCGCATTTGCGCTGGACCGCTCTGACGTCAGGATCACGGTCCTCGGGGCCCGGCACGCGGTGGACATTCGCGGATGCGCTGCGGGTTGAACCGGTGAACCGTTCCCCGAAAATCGGTGCTCTGGCGGTGGTTCTGCACGACGCGCAGGTTCTGCTGGTGCAACGCAGCAAGCAGCCCGACAAGGGGCTGTGGGGGTTTCCCGGCGGCCATGTGGAATGGGGCGAAACAGTGCTTGAGGCCGCAGCGCGGGAGTTGCACGAAGAAACCGGCATCCGGGCGCAGCCGCTGCAATTTCTTGGCAACCTGGACCTGTTGCTCCGGGACCAAAGCGGAGAGGTCGGTGCCCATTACCTGCTGGTTGGTGTCGCGTGCCGTTACCTGTCCGGCGTCCCCGTCGCGGGTGACGATGCGCAGGCCGCGCAATGGTTTGCCGTTGATCGTATCCTTGACGGCGACCTGCAGATGAGCGCCCGGGTTCCCGATCTCTTGGAGCAGGCCCTGCGTGCCGAAGGCGGTCAGGCCCCGGCGCGCCCGGAAAGCCGTGCATAAAGCAGGCTGGACACCCCGACCGAAACCGCAACGATCAGCACCGCCCCCATGGCGAACACGCCCAGCCCCATGCGCAAGGCCGACAGGCCATCCGCACCGGGATACAGCCCCGCCAGTACCGATACAGGCGCGCCGGTGACAAATGGCCAGACCATCGTCGTCACCAGCCAGGCCAAAAGAAGCAAGCCCGTTGCCCCAACCGCGGCCTGAACCACACGGTCGGGCGCGCGCAGGGCGCGCCGCATCGCAGTCATCGGGCGCGACAGGTCATGCAGGATTGCCAGCAATGCAGGCACCAAGAGCAGGACCAGGATCATCCCGAAACCCAAACCGTAGACCAGCGTGATCACTGTGGGTTGCAGAAACTGGGCCTGTTGCGACCCTTCGTACAACAGCGGCGTCAGCCCCAGCACCGTGGTCAGGGTGGTCAGCATGACCGGCCGCAACCGGTCGGCTGTTCCTTCCACGATCGACGGCACCAGGCCGCGTTCCTGCTGATACCCGTCAATCGTCGTCACCAACACGATCGAGTCATTGATGATAATGCCCGTCATGCCCAAAAGGCCGACGACCGAGAACATGCTTAACGGTACGTCCCACAGGTAATGGCCCCAGATAGCGCCCACCAACCCGAACGGGATGATCGCCATGACAACCATCGGCCGCAACCAGCTGGCAAAAACCCAGGCCAATACCAGGTAAATACCGGTCAGGCACAGGATCAAACCGGCGCGCGATTCCGACAGAAACTCGTCCTCTTGCTCGCTCAGCCCGGCCAGGCGGAACTCAATCTGCCGCTCGATGGCGATGTCGGGCAGGATTTCTTCGCGCAAGGCGCGACCGATCTCGGCGGCACGCGCGGGGTCATCTTCGGATATGTCCCCGTTTACCGAAATGACCCTAACCCCGTTTTCACGCCGCACGGTGGAAAACCCCGACTTGCGCTCGACCGAAACAATATCGGCCAATGGCACGAAAATCCCGTCGGGCGTCCGCATGAGCGTCCGTTCCAGGAAATCCGCCGTCAATTCGGTTTCAGGCAGTTCGACCCTGATTTCGACGCTGCGCGGCCCGTCGGGGAAGGTTGCCGCCTCGATCCCGTTCAGCCGGTTCCGCAACACGTTGCCCAAGGATTCGATGGTGAAACCCAGCGCCTGGCCCTGGGCCGTCAGATCAAGGATGTATTCTTCCTTGTCATAGGCCAGGTTGTCCTCAAGCGCCGAAACCTCGGGGTATTTGGACAGGGCCGTTCGCAGGTCTTCGGACGCGGCCTTCAGTTCGTTCACATCCGCGCCAAACAGCTGAACATCAATTGCATCCCCACCGGGCCCCGAGCGCCAGCCCCGGAAACTGAGAACCTCGACCTTGGGATGGCGCGGGACGAAATCCTGCAACTCTCCGACAAACTCGAAACTGGAATAGGGGCGCAGGTCGGCATCGATCAACTCGATCGAGATGCTGCCCAGCAAGTCGTCATCCTTGCCTTCGGCCGCCGACAATCCGCGCCCGGCAGAGCCGCCAACCTCGGCCAGGACATAGTCGATCGGGTTTCGGCCGTGGCGCTCTTCGTAGATCGTGCCAAGGTTCTGGGCCGCGTCCTGAAGAATATGCATCATCTCAAGCGTATCGGCGCGGGTGGCGCCTTCGGCCATGATGAAATTGCCGGTCACCGATCCGCGTTCGGGCGCATTGAAGAACCGCCAGTTCACGTCACCACGGATGAACAGCGCAATCTGGCTGGCCAGGATGACGACCATAAAGGCAACCACCACGTAGCGCGCCCAGACGACCCAGGCCACAAGCGGGCGGAAGAGATGGTCACGCACCCACCGGAAGCCGCGATTGACGACCCGGTTCGGCAGGTCGTACCAGTGCTCTTTTGCCGAATGCTTGATGGCATGGGCCATGTGGTTCGGCAGGATCAGAAAACATTCGATAAGCGATGCGATCAGGACCGCAATGACCGTAAAGGGAATGTCGCGGATCAACTCGCCGAACCGCCCATCGACCAAGGTCAGGCCGAAAAAGGCAATCACCGTCGTGATGGTGGCGGCAAAAACCGGCATGGCCATGCGCCGGGCGGCGCGTTCTGCGGCGACTACGGGCGCCTCGCCCAGGCGGCGGGCGCGGAAATCGGCATGCTCGCCCACGACAATGGCGTCATCCACGACGATACCAAGCGTTATGATAAGCCCGAATAGCGAGATCATGTTGATCGACAGCCCGCCGACATACATGAAAGCCACGGCCGCCGACATCGCCACCGGAATACCCGCAGCCACCCAAAAGGCGATGCGGGCATTGAGAAACAGAAACAACAGGCAAACGACCAGCCCAAGCCCGACCAGGCCATTGTCGACCAGGATATTCAGGCGATCGGTGATGGCCTGGGCCCGCGTGCGGATCAGGTCAATCGTGATCCCCTCGGGCAGGCTGGCCTGCATGTCGGCAACTACGTCTTCGACCGTGTGCTGGATGTCGATCGCATCCCCCTGATTGGAACGGTCGACCCGCACCGACATGGCCGGGTTGTCCCCGACAAAATAGCTGCGGTTGCGGGTGACACCCTGGACCGTGATCCGGGCCACGTCACCAACCAGCAGCATGGACCCGTCCGCAAAGTTGCGCAGCGTGATGCGCTCGATCTCTTCGGGGGTGCGCTTTTCGACACCTGTCCTGATCCGGGCATTGGCGCCTGAAACATCCCCCGCCGGGTTCGCGGTAACTTCGGCCGCGATGGCCGAGGCGACTTCGGCCAGGGTGATGTCATTGGCAATCAACTGGGCCGTCGGAACCTCGACCGAAATGCGGGGCGCGGCCAATCCGCGGATCGTGGTTCGGGTGACACCTGCGGCAAACAGGCGGTTGATCAGCTCGTCGGTGAAATTCGCCAGCTGGCCGGGCGCGATCGGGCCGGTTATCACGACATCCGTCACCCGGTCGCGCCAGGCGGACCGCTGGATCACGGGCTCTTCGGCGTCATCGGGCAGGTTGGACACCCCGTCAACGGCGGTCTTTACCTCTTCGACGGCGCGCGACATGTCCCAGTTCGGCTCGAACTCCAGCTCGATGCGCGCATATCCCTCGCGCGAGATCGCTTCGGTGCTTGCGACCCCCTCGACCGCCAACAGCGCCGGCTCAAGGACCTGAACGATGCCATTGTCCACATCCTCGGGGCCCGCCCCGTCCCATGAAACCGCGACGTTGACCTGTTCCAGCACCACGTCGGGAAAGAACTGCGCCCGCATATTGGGCACTGCGGCAAACCCAAGCACCAGCATCACCAGCAACAGCAGGTTGGCAACTGTCCGGTGCCGGGTGAAATAGCTGAGAAGACCGCTTGCCGCGTCGGGGATCTCGCGCATCATGGGATTTATCCCCCGGCCCGTTCTTCAAGGCGGCGCAGCAAGGATGCGGGAACCTTTTCCGCCCCCAACTGCGCGATGACCCGCGCCTTGACGTCTTGGGTCATCCGCGCACTGGCTTCGACCTTTGCGACCAGTTCGGCCCGGCGGGCATCCGTCAGTTCGACAAGATCGGCCCCGGCATCGGCTTCGATCCGCAGTGGGCGCACCCGCACGCCCGATCCCAGCAACGGTGTGCGGCCGATCACGACCTCCCGACCCTCAAGGTTGGGGCCGCGCAGCAGAACCTCGTCGCCCTGTCGGCGCACCAGTTGCACAGCAATGACTTCCAGCCGGTCGTCCTGCCCCAGGACCAGAACGGTGCCCGCGGCATCCAACACGGATGCCGGCAATCGCACGACCTGGTCCAGCGGCTTTTCTTCTACCGACACGGTCACGAAATCGCCCGGCTTGAAACCTGGCGCATCGTTGAGGCGGGCATAGATCAGCCGTCCGGTCTGCCCTTCCCCGGCCGAGCCGCTGTCGCGGCTTATCCGCCCGGTGGCGGTCAGGTCCGTGCCCGTTACTTCAAGCGAGACCGTCACCGGGGCAGCAGTCAGGTCCCCGTTGCCGTCAAGCAACCGCACATACTGCGCCGTCGAGACCCGAAACGCGACCTCAAGCGCGTTGGGGTCCACAAGTTCGGCCAGCTTTTCGTTGGCGGCAACCAGCCTGCCCTCGACCAATGTGACGCCGGTCAGGGTGCCGCTGAACCGGGCCCGGATGGTCATGTCTTCCAGGTCCCTCTCGGCGGCCTCAAGCGTGATGCGCGCCCGTGCCAGCAACGTCGTGGCCTGATCAACGCGGGATTCAGCCTGGGCCAGGGAAATTCGCCGGGCCAGCACCTCTTGGTGCGCGGATGTGGAGGCCAGCTCGGCCTCTTCGACGCTGGCGGTTGCGCCGACGCCGCGGCTTTCCAGGTCGCGCTGACGTTGCAGGGCCCGGTCGCGCAGACCAGCCTGCGCCTCGGCCGCCTTCAACTCGTCTTGCGCCAGCAGCAGCGACCGTTCCGCGTCGCGTTCTTCGAATTGCGCGTCCAGCAGGTCGGAATGGGCGCGGTCCAACGCCGATTGGGCATCTGCGGGGTCAAGCTCGACCAGCATTTCACCGGCCGTGACCACACCGCCATCCTCGAAATCATCAGCCAGCGACAGGACGCGCCCACCCAGCGCCGCCCTCAGCTCCAGCCTGCGGCGACTCTGAATTTCGCCAAACGCCTCAAGATACGGGGTAACCGTTTCCAATTCGGCGGTCTGCAAAGTGACCGCAAAAACACGTTCGCGCGCCTGCGGTGGCTTGCTGTCGCGGGTCAGAACATCCCTGACCGCACCGACGACCAGCTGCGACGCAACAAACAGCAAAGCAAACGTCATGGACGTCAGAAACACACCGACAAGGCTTTGCCTTAGAAATCGCATCGATCAGGTACTCCGGTTGCGTCGGGCTGCCATGCGCAAATGGTAGTCGCGCGATCAAAAATGCCAAGCCACAAAGCGGTTTAGAGTTCTTAAACGTATGAACACTCTACTTCCGTCGCAGATGTTCGTCCAATCTGGGCATTATTTCCACAAAGTTGCAGGGCCGGTGGCGATAGTCGAACTGCTTTACCAGGATTTCGTCCCAGGCGTCCTTGCAGGCACCGGGGCTGCCCGGCAATGCGAACAGGTAGGTGCCCCCGGCAACGCCGCCAGTGGCGCGCGACTGCACGGCAGAGGTGCCGATCTTTTCCATCGAAACCATGGTGAAAACGGTTCCGAACGCCTCGATTTCCTTTTCATAGACGTCCCGATGCGCCTCGACCGTCACGTCCCGGCCCGTCAGGCCGGTGCCGCCGGTCGAAATCACCACGTCGATATCCGGGTCGTTTACCCAGGTACGCAGTTGCGCCGCAATCTCGGCGCGCTCGTCGCGCAGAATCCTGCGATCGGCGACGGCATGGCCTGCCGCTTCGATCCGGTCGACCAATGTCTGCCCCGACCGGTCCTGTTCGATGGCGCGCATGTCCGAAACGGTCAGAACTGCGATGCGAACGGGGATAAAGTCCTTGGTTTCGTCAATCCGAGACATAAGGCGTCAGGCCCTTTCCATTATGGCAAGCCGGATTGCCAGCGCGGCAAATATTCCGCCGCTGACCCAGCCCAATATCCGCGCGGCGCGTCGATTGCCAACCAACACCTGCCCGGCCCGACCCGCAAAAACACCCACCATCGCGTTCACGATGAACCCGCCGGTCGAAATGATTGCCCCAAACGCCAGGAATTGCAGCAGCACCGATCCGGCGGCCGGGTCGACAAATTGCGGGATGAACGCCAGCACAAACAAAATGACCTTGGGATTGGTCAGGTTGACCAGCAACCCGTCGCGAAAGGCAAACCGTGTCGGCCTGCTCGGGGTGTCCTCGGACACCGCGCCACCGCGCAAGGCCCCCCAGGCCAGGTAAAGAAGATAGGCGACGCCGATCCAGCGGATCGCGTCGAACATCCACGGCACCGCCGCGACCGCAGCCCCCAGGCCCAGCCCGGCCAGCATGACGTGGATGAAAGCACCGACCGAGACACCGGCACTGGCTGCCATGGCCGGTCGCGCGCCTGACCGCAAGCCCTGGCCAAAGCAGAACATCATGTCCGCGCCAGGTGTGAAGTTCAGTGCCAGCGCGGCGGGAACAAATGCCAGCAGGGTCACGGTGTCGATCACGCGCCCACCTCGAACCAGTTCACCTTGGGGCCAAGGTTGGCAACCTGGCTGCGCCCCACCGTTCCGCGATACCCCCAACTGTCGTGGATATGGCCGCAGAATACATGCGACGGCTGAATGCGCTCGACCGCGTCGCGCACGGCAACCGAGCCGACCGAGGCGCCCAGCGACGTTGTATCGCCCAAGCCCTTGGGCGGCGAATGCACGACCAGGATATCGGCATCGTGACATCGGCTCAGCAATTCCGTGGCCTCGCCCTCGGTCAGGTCGCAGGACCATTCGCCAAAGGGCGTGACGGGGATACCGTAGCCCAGGCCAAACAGGCGCACCCCGTCAAGCGTCATCGCGGACCCGTGCAGAACATGGGCCCCGTCCGGTGCGGCCTCTGTCAGTTCATCGGCGCTTTCGGCGTTTCCGGGAACCAGAACCAAAGGCGCGGCGATACCCGAAAGCATCTCCATCGCGTCGCGCAGGCCCTGACGCATGTTGCAGTAATCCCCGGCCCCGATGACGATATCCGCATCGGCGCTGGCCGCAACCAAATCCGCCGCCCGGCTGCGTGCCAGGTGCAGGTCGGAAAAGGCCAGAACCTTCACGCGTTGCTCCTTAGCCATGCCTGAAGTTCCAGCAGATCGGCCCAGGCCTGCCGTTTCATCGCTGGCGTGCGCAACAAATCCTGGGGGCGCAACATCGGCAGTACCGGCAGGTCAAAGGCCCGGCCCCATGTGCCGCGCAACCGCGTGATCCCCCGCTTGCCCAGCACCGCCTGGCAACTGATATTGCCCATGGGGATCAGAATATCCGGCGCAGCCAGCCCAACATGCTGTTCCAGAAACGGTGCCATCATGGCAATTTCCTGCGGGTTGGGGTCGCGGTTCTGGGGCGGACGCCATGGCAGGACATTGGTGATATAAACAGTCTCGGACCGGTTCAGGCCGATCGCCGCCAGCATCTTGTCAAGCAGCTGACCGGCCGCCCCGACAAAGGGTTTTCCGGCGCGGTCCTCTTCGCGGCCCGGTGCCTCGCCAATGATCATGACCCGTGCCCCGGGCGCGCCGTCGGCAAAGACCAACTGCCGGGCACCGCGTTTCAGATCACAATGTTCGAATTCGCGCATTGCCGCCTGCAGGGCCTCCAGCGACCCGGCGGCACGCGCGTCCTGCTGTGCCGCCTTGACCGGATCGACCGGGGCCGGTTTTTCCGCGACCGCCTGCGCAGGCACGGCCTTGGCTGCACCCGGCTGCGTGTCGGGCAACGCGTAGCGGTCAACCGGCGCGTCGCCGATTGCCTCGGTCGCGCCCAGTTCCACCTGCCATTCCAGCAGGACCCGTGCCGTGTGATGGTCCAACACCGATTCCATAGGTTCCAATCTAACCGCCTTTGGGCTGAGGGAAAGCGAATAGACCTTGCCATGGCGCTCGGTCGCACCGACCATGAGGGCGACCATGTTGGCGTATTTGCGATTCCTCTTTTTCGGTCTGGTTGTGTTGCTGGCCAGCGGCGTGCCCGCTGTCGCCACTTTTCACGACACCCACGGGACCTGCCGCGCCGGACAGTTTCAGTGCGGAACCGGAAAGTGCTGCTCGGCCGGGCAAAGATGCAGCTTTGACGGCCACTGCATCCCCGCGGGCGGCACCTATTGCGGCGGAGGCCGATCCTGTGGCCCGTTCGAGCGCTGTGTTGCCGGGGGAACCCGCTGCGCACCGGCGAATGCCAATGCCTGTACCTCGCGCCTGGACTGTCCGGGTGGCAGCTTTTGCAACGGGCGCGGCGAATGCGAATATGTCTCGCCGGAACTGGCGCCCCGGTCCGAACGCGACCGCCGCCCCGCGAAACCATGCCCCGACGGGCTGACCTGCGCGCCCGGCGCGTATTGCCTGCCCGGTGGGGGATGTTCCCGCGCGGGGTGGTTCCTGTGCGAAAAAACCGGGTCACAGTGCCGGCCCGGGTTCAAATGCTCGAAAAATCAGGGATGCGTGCCGGTCAAAGCCGTCGATTGCGGCTATGGCATATGGTGCAAACCCGGCGAACTCTGCCTGCCGGACGGCGGATGCAAGAAACAGCCGGACGCCGCGACCGAAGACCAGCCCTAGGTGTTGCCCCGCCGCGCAGTCCTTTCTATAAGCGGGCCGACTGTCAGACAGGAGCCCGGCCCATGCGTTTCGCCCATCGTCACCTACTTGGCATCGAGCATCTGGCCCAATCCGACATTACCGCCATCCTGGACCTTGCGGAAAAATACGTCGACATGAACCGGCAATCGTCCAAGCATTCCGATGTGCTGGCCGGGCTGACGCAGATCAACATGTTCTTCGAAAACTCGACCCGCACGCAGGCCAGTTTCGAACTGGCGGGCAAGCGGTTGGGCGCAGATGTGATGAACATGGCGATGCAGGCCAGCTCGATCAAAAAGGGCGAGACCCTGATCGACACCGCGATGACCCTGAACGCGATGCACCCCGATTTGCTGGTGGTGCGCCATCCCCATTCGGGCGCGGTCGACCTGTTGGCTCAGAAAGTGAACTGCGCCGTGCTGAATGCGGGCGACGGGCGGCACGAGCATCCCACGCAGGCCCTGCTGGACGCGCTGACCATCCGCCGCGCCAAGGGCCGGTTGCATCGGCTGAACATCGCCATTTGCGGCGATGTGGCCCATTCGCGCGTGGCGCGGTCGAACCTGATCCTGCTGGGCAAGATGGAAAACCGCATCCGCCTGATCGGGCCGCCGACACTGGTGCCTGCGCAATTCGCCGCGTTCGGGGCCGAGATTTATGACGACATGACCGAGGGCCTGCGCGACGTGGACGTGGTGATGATGCTGCGCCTTCAAAAGGAACGGATGGATGGCGGGTTCATCCCCTCGGAGCGGGAATACTACCACCGCTATGGGCTGGACGCTGCCAAGCTGGCGCTGGCCAAGGCAGATGCCATCGTGATGCATCCCGGCCCCATGAACCGCGGGGTCGAGATTGATGGCACCCTGGCCGACGACATCAACCGCTCGGTCATCCAGGAACAGGTGGAAATGGGCGTCGCAGTGCGCATGGCCGCAATGGAACTGCTGGCCCGGAACCTGGGTCAGGCTGCATGAACGACCTGGCAATCGCCCCACATGAACACGGCGTCTTGCGCCTGTTCGCGCTGGACATGCGCCCGCAAGAGGCAAAGTTCCTGCGTGAACCTGGTGCCGTGGACCAGGTCCTGGGCGTTCAGGGGCTGGACCCGGCACAGATCGACATCTTTCCGGTCTCCGACCTCGAAGATCTGGGGCTTTTTGGCTATCTCAGCGAAGGCTGCGGCGTGTCCGAAGACCAGTTGGACCGGAACATGCTGCAGGCCATAGATGGCTGGGTCATGGTGCTGCGCAGCGCCGCGTTTCAGGGCCGGTCGGCGACGCTGTCGCCTGATCCGCGCCTGCGTCTGATCGGCCTTTTCACCGAAGAGGCAACCAACTGGACCGGCGGCCCGATCGAGACAGACAGCGCCAAACCGTTCTCGGCCCCGCAATCCCCGAAAGGCGGGGGGCGGCAACACCGCGTGGGTTCCGCGCTTATCGCCTTGCTCATTCTCTTGGCAGTCGGAGGCGCGCTGTGGCTGATCCTGTGACCTTTTCGCCAGACCGGGGCGCGTATATTCGCACCAATACCTGGCTGGCCGCCGGGGCCATGGCTGGCGCCATGATCGTCCTGTGGCTGATTGGCAATCCTTACGTCTGGACCGGTGCCCCCGCGGGGCTGGCCGCCATCGGCATCCGCGCGTGGTACCTGGCCTCGGAAGAGCTGGCCGTATCCTGGGCAATGTCGGAAACCACGCTGACCGGACCCGGGCAGCGTCAGGTCGCGCTGAGCCAGATTGAAAAGGTCAACATCATGGGCAGCTTTGTTCAGATCGTCACCAATGGTGGCGACAAGCACCTGATCAAGTACCAGGCGGACCCGGCCGCCACCAAAGCCGCCATTGAAAGGGCGATGAGATGAGCAATGTTATTTTCACCAATGCGCGCCTGATCAACCCCGAGGCAGGCACCGACAGCACTGGCTGGTTGCAGGTGACCGATGGCCGGATAGCGGCACTTGGTGCAGGCGAGGCCCCGCCACCAAGCGACGCGCAGGTGATCGATTGCCGCGGACAATGCCTGGCCCCCGGCATTGTCGATATTGGCGTCAAGGTCTGCGAGCCGGGCGAGCGGCACAAGGAAAGCTATAAATCGGCGGGTCTTGCCGCCGCCGCCGGAGGTGTGACCACCATTGTCACACGGCCCGATACGATGCCTGCGGTCGACACGCCGGAAACGCTGGAATTTGCCACCCGCCGGGCGCAGGCGGATGCCCCGGTCAATGTGCTGCCCATGGCGGCGCTGACCAAGGGCCGCGAAGGGCGCGAGATGACCGAGATCGGGTTCCTGATGGATGCGGGCGCCGTGGCCTTTACCGATTGCGACCATGTCATCGCCGATACCAAGGTATATTCGCGGGCGCTGACCTATGCAAAATCCTGTGGCGCGCTGGTCATCGCGCACCCTCAGGAACCGGGGCTGAGCAACGGCGCAGCGGCCACCAGCGGCAAGTTTGCCGCCCTGCGCGGCCTTCCGGCCGTATCTGCGCGCGCCGAACGGATGGGGCTGGACCGCGACATCGCGCTGCTGGAAATGACAGGCGCGGCCTATCACGCCGACCAGATCACCACGGCCCGCGCACTGCCCGCACTGGAACGGGCCAAGCGCAACGGGCTGGACATCACCGCCGGGACCTCGATCCACCATCTGACGCTGAACGAGCTGGACGTGGCCGATTACCGGACCTTCTTCAAGGTCAAGCCGCCGCTCAGGTCCGAAGACGACCGGCTGGCCGTGGTCGAGGCCGTGCGCGACGGCCTGATTGATACGATCAGTTCGATGCACACGCCGCAGGACGAAGAAAGCAAGCGCTTACCGTTTGAAGAGGCCGCCTCGGGTGCGGTGGCGCTGGAAACACTGCTGCCCGCGGCCCTGCGCCTGTATCATGCCGGGCAGTTGGACCTGCCGACCATGTTCCGCGCGATGGCTCTGAACCCGGCAAGGCGCCTGGGGCTGGACGCGGGCCGCCTGAGCGCGGGCGCACCCGCCGACCTGGTTTTGTTCGACCCGGATATTCCGTTTGTCCTGGATCGTTTCACCCTGAAATCCAAGTCCCAGAATACGCCGTTTGACGGGCAGCGCATGCAGGGTAAGGTCACGGCAACCTATGTCGCGGGCCGCGAAGTATACCGGAGACCCTGATGCCGCAAATCGACAGCACCACGACCCAGATCCTGCTTTGGGCGGTGACCGGATACCTGATGGGTTCGATCCCTTTTGGCATGATCATCGCGCAGACCATGGGCCTGGGAAACCTGCGGAAAATCGGATCGGGAAATATCGGCGCAACCAATGTGCTGAGAACCGGAAACAAGGCGGCGGCGGCCCTGACCCTGCTGCTGGATGGGGCCAAGGGCGCGGCGGCCGTCTTGCTTGCGCGGTCCTATGCGGGCGAGGACGCAGCGCAAGTCGCTGCATTGGCCGCCTTTGCGGGCCATTGCTTTCCCGTCTGGCTTGGGTTCAAGGGCGGCAAGGGCGTCGCGACATTTCTGGGCCTGTGGCTGGCATTGGATTGGCGGGTCGGCATTGCCTGCTGTCTGACATGGCTGGTTGCCGCCGCGATCTGGCGCATCTCGTCGGTGGGGGCGCTGGCTGCGGCGGCGCTGTCCACAACCTGGGTCGTGGTGCTTGGCGATGGCTCGGCCTTTGTTCTGGGCATCGTGCTGACCCTTTTGGTGTATTGGCGCCACAGCGCGAACGTCAAACGCATCCGGGCCGGAACCGAGCCCAAAATCGGCAAATCCTGAACCGCGGGCAAACCGCACATTGCGACCTTGCAAAAACCCGCGTTCGGTTTCTGACGCCTGACGCCAGGCGCAATTGCGCGTCCTCACGGTGCGCTCACTTTTGTTTGCTTTGTACGTGACCGAACGGCTTCCCACTTGGGTGGCGTGACGGCCAATTACCGGCCGCACGGCTCAAATCCCCAAGGGTGCCACGGCCTGATTTCTCGGGCCCTGCAAGCCCGGTTCACGAAAGGTGAAACAATGAACAAGTTCAAATCCATCCTGGGCGGCGTCGCGCTGTCCGTTGCCATCGCCAGCTCGGCCCTTGCAGCCGGTGTTGAAATCAACGCTTCGTCGACCGGGCTTGCCATGCAGGGGTATGACCCCGTTGCCTATTTCGCCGCGGGTGAGGCGACAAAGGGCGACTACCGGATTACCGCGCTGCATGACGAAGCGCTGTACCGTTTCTCGTCCGAAGAAAACAAGGCCGCCTTTGAGGCCAACCCCGAGGCGTATCTGCCTGCCTATGGCGGGTATTGCGCATTCGGCGCCGCGATGGGCTTCAAGTTTGACGGTGACCCGAACCATTGGAAGATCGTTGACAACAAGCTGTACCTGAACCTGTCCCAAGACATCCAGGAACGCTGGGAAGGCGACATTCCGGGCTTTATCGAGAAAGCCAGCGCCAACTGGCAGGACATCGCCGACAAGGACCCGTCGGAATTGCAGCAATAATCCGCTGAATTGTACAGCGTTGATCGGCGGGGAAATTCATCCTCGCCGATTGGCATTTGAAACGGCCAATCGGCACGCCTATCTGGTCGGAACAAGAACGGCCCAAAAGGGCCACGCGCACCCCAAATCCCAACCGGGCTGCGCGCATATTCGAGCGGGACACAGTGAAATCCAGTGATCCGGTCATCGTGCCGGAGATTTTTGGTCAGTCTATGCATGCGTCCGAGAAAACCCCTCGGCGCGTGCCAGTGGACGAAAGGAAAGAGAAATGACAGGTAAATTGGCATTCGTCACCGCAGTCGCGACCCTGGCCGCAGGGTCCGCCATGGCACAATCTGCAAATGATTGGACCGGCTTCTATGGCGGTGGCCAGATCGGTTACGCAGATGTCGACACCAGCGCCTCGGGCGTGGACGGCGACGGCGTGATCGGCGGTATCAACCTCGGCTATGATTACGACCTGGGCGACTGGGTCGTCGGTGGCGGTTTCGACTATGACTGGACCGACGTTGACCTGTCCAGCACGGCCAACCTCGAAGACGTATGGCGGCTGCGCGCACGGGCCGGGTACAAGGTCAACCCGCAGGGCCTGCTGTATGCGACCGCGGGCTATGCCGAAGCGGGCACCGACAACCTGGGCAGCGACGATGGCTGGTTCATCGGCGCAGGCTATGAGCAGTTTGTGACCCCCAACGTCACCGTCGCGGGCGAAATCCTGTATCATGAATTCGACAATTTCAACGCGACCGGCGTCGATGTCGATGCCACGACGTTCCAGGTAAGGGCCGCGTACCGGTTCTGATCACAACATAGAGGACAGACCCGGCGCATCGGGGCCGGGTCTGTCGTCAATCACGGCTCAAGGATCGTGCTGCCCGTGGTCTGGCGGGCCTCAAGCGCCCTGTGGGCCTGGGCAACCTGATCCAGCGGGAAACGCTGGTCGATATGTATCTTGACCTCACCGCCCTGAACCTTGCCGAACAGGCGCCGCGCCATTGCCTGGCAAACGGAATGTTCGGCGATATGCGTAAACAGCGTCGGGCGCGTGATCTTCAATGACCCTTTCTGCCCCAGAATGCCGATATTGACCGGCGGCACCGGGCCCGAGGCATTGCCGAATGAAATCATCATGCCCAGCGGCTTCAGACAATCCAGCGAGCCTTCGAACGTGTCTGCGCCAACAGAATCCATGACCGCATCAACGCCTTTGCCGCCGGTGATCTCGGCCACGCGCTCTGCAAAGTTCTCGGTCCGGTAGTTGATGCAATGTGCAGCGCCGTTGAATTGGGCCAACCGGCATTTTTCATCGGTTCCGGCGGTGCCAATCAGGGTGATCCCCTCGGATTTGGCCCATTGGCAGGCAATCAGGCCGACACCGCCCGCCGCGGCGTGAAACAGGACGGTATCGCCACGTTTCAACGGGGTCGTGCGGTGGAACAGGTATTCCACCGTCATACCCTTGAGCATCATCGCGGCGGCTGTCTCAAAGGCGATATCGTCCGGCAAGGGACAAACCTGCGCGGCGGGCATGACGCGCGCCTCGCAATAGGCCCCCGAGGGCATCGCGGCATAGGCCGCGCGCTGCCCCGGTTCCAGATGCGTGACGCCATCGCCGACGGCTTCGACGATACCGGCCGCCTCCATCCCCAATGCATGCGGCAGGTCCATCGGGTACAGGCCCGACCGTTGATAAACATCTATGAAATTCAACCCGCAGGCATGATGACGGATACGGACCTCGCCCGGGCCCGGATCGCCCAGGGGCCTGTCTTCGATCCGTAACACCTCTGGTCCGCCGGTTTCATGAATGACCACGGTGCGCGCCGTTTGCTGCATGCTGACCTCCTGTTCTCGGTGACCCAAGGCTATCACGCCTGCGGGTGAGGGCAATCACCGTGATCCGGCAAGCGTGATTAGAAAAAGGGCCGGGATGTGCTATACTTATGACAGGCGTTGCCGGCTGATCCGGCGACGGGCACGCCCATGCCGGATGCGTTCTGCGGCGCGATCACGCCAAGGAAAGGGACGACAATGGCCAAGACAATCGGAAACCCGATCAGCTGGACCGCCCGAAACCTGGGGGCAACCAGCGATCACATCGTCGAAAGCGTCACGCGGATTGGCGGCGCGGAAACCGACAAGCCGCCCACCGTGCTTACGCTGACACGGCAAGACCTATTTGCCTGCCTGAAGGCCGGATATGACGATTTCCTGGAAACCCGCGCCGACGCGATTTTCGTGATACTTGTCTATCCGATTGCGGGCTTGCTGATGTTCGGAATAGGCCTGAACCGGAACCTGGTGCCGCTGTTGGCCCCGCTTGTTGCGGGTTTCGCCCTTGTCGGACCCGTGGCCGCCGTCGGGCTGTACGAGATCAGCCGCAAGCGTGAACAGGGGGGCGACGCGCATTGGCTGGACGCACTGGGCGTTTTCCGTTCGCCAAGTTTCGGGGCAATCGCCGCCCTGGGCCTGTATCTGGTGCTGCTGCTTCTTGTCTGGCTCATGGTTGCGCAAAGTATCTATGCACAGACGCTTGGTCCCGATCTGCCGAGCTCGGTCGCGGCATTTGCAGCGCAGGTCTTCACCACCGGCGCGGGTTGGACCATGATCCTGTTCGGGTCTGCCGTCGGGTTTCTGTTTGCGCTGATCGCATTGGCGGTCAGTGTTGTCAGCTTTCCCCTGCTGCTGGACCGCAAGGTGGGGCTTCCGGTGGCGGTCGTCACATCGGTCCGGGTCATGCGTCACAACCCCGGGGTCATTCTGACCTGGGGCTTCATTGTCGCGGCCCTTCTTGTGCTGGGGGCGATTCCGATGCTTTTGGGGCTGATCGTGATCATGCCCGTTCTGGGTCACGCAACCTGGCACCTGTATCGCCGCGCGGTTGCCTGAGCGGGCAACTGGCCGTCAGCCCGCCACCGAAAGGACGATCTTGCCGATATGGTCCGAGCTTTCCATACGGGCATGCGCCCCAGCCGCGTCCGCCAGGTCAAACGTGCTGTCCATGACCGGGGCTACCCGGCCTGCGGCAAGCAAAGGCCAGACGGCCTCGCGCAGGTCCTGCGCGATCCGGGCCTTGGCCAGATCGCTTTGCGGGCGCAAGGTGCTGCCGGTCAGCGTCAGGCGTTTGACCATCATCAGGGCAAAGTTCAATTCGGCCACCGGTCCTTGCAAAAAGGCGATCTGAACCAAACGCCCATCCTCGGCCAGGGCCTTGACGTTTCGCGGGATATAATCGCCGCCAACCATGTCCAGGATCAGGTTCGCGCCACCTTCGGCCCGCATGGCCGCGACGAAATCGTCCTGGCGGTAGTTGATTGCCTTTTCGGCACCCAGGGAAACACAGGCCGCGCATTTCTCATCTGATCCGGCAGTGGCAAAAACCCGCGCGCCAAAGGCGCTGGCCAGTTGGATTGCCGTCGTTCCGATCCCGCTGGAGCCGCCATGCACCAGAAACCGTTCCCCCGCCTTCAGACCGCCACGCGAAAAAACATTCGACCACACGGTGAAAAAGGTCTCAGGCAGGCACGCGGCCTCTTTCATCCCCATGCCGTCCGGCACGGGCAGGCAATGGGCCGCCGGGGTTGCAACATATTCCGCATAACCGCCGCCCGGCAGCAACGCGCAAACCTGGTCGCCGATGACGATGCCTTCGACACCTGACCCGATGGCCACAACCTCGCCCGAGGCTTCGAGGCCGGGCAAATCGCTGGCCCCCGGCGGCGGATCATAGGCACCGGCCCGCTGCAAGGCGTCAGGCCGGTTCACCCCGGCATAGGCGACCTTGACTATCACCTGCCCGTTGCCCGGTTCCGGTATCGGACGTTCGGTCAGTTTCAATACATCGGGGCCGCCGGGCGAAGTGATCTCAACGGCGCGCATCATCTGGGTCATCGTGGTCTCCTCTGATCACTTGCTATCAGGCGAAAATGCCGAGGCCCAGAAACAAGTTGCGCCCGCACGTTATTTTCGCGGCGTGATCGAGCCCGGCAGGTCGGACCGCCCCCGTGCCGGGGCCTTGACCTGACCGACCAGCCAGTTCGGAACAGCGAGAAACGGTTTCAGCAGCGGGTTGTCGTTGACCTGCGCCTTGAGCTTTTCGAACTGCATCACCCCTTCGATACGGCGGTCCAGGAATTCCCAGGTTGCCTGATTGCCAGCCGAATCATCGCCCAGCCAGAACAACAGCGTGGACGAGTACACACCCGACAGCGTGGCGCGCTTGGTGTACCAGTTCACATCGTCCGAGGTGTCGCCAAGCGCATCCCAGATCAGATCGCATGTTCCCCAAACGGCCTTGGCCCCATCGGCGGCGTATACAGGCAGCGAAAACAATGTCACGCCACGGCGCACCGCCTCTTTGTCGGGTACGACCTGCAGGCGAAACCGGACGGCGGCGGCAATTTTCTCGCGGAATTTCAACCCGCCAAGGTCTTCGGTCTTAAGGCGTTCCAGCATCGCGGCATCACCGCGCGCGTGAAAGGCAAGCGCCAGATCGACCGCTCCGCGGGGGCAAATTGCGCGGGCCAGCGCATCGTCAATATCACAATCGGTGATCGCGGCGCGAAAGCTTGTTTCGGACCAGCCATCAAATGGCACATGGTCCAGCATCGCGTCCAACAAGCGTTGCTTGGTGTCTTCATAGGTCACGGTCATGGCGGTTCTCCGGTTCTCGGGGCCAGTACTAGACAAGATAAACGGGCTTTGCTATACGGCCAACTCCTGCAATTTCCTTGCAACTCTATCTAGAAAGGTGGTGACAACCACATGCAGGTTAGTGTTCGCGACAATAACGTCGATCAGGCGCTTCGTGCCCTGAAGAAAAAGCTGCAGCGCGAAGGCGTGTTCCGTGAAATGAAGCTGAAGCAACATTTCGAGAAACCGTCCGAGAAAAAAGCGCGCGAGAAGGCTGAAGCGATCCGTCGTGCCCGTAAACTGGCACGTAAGAAAGCACAGCGCGAAGGTTTGCTCTAAGCACCTGACGCTCGTCCAGCTTTGGATGACACTATTTGACGACCCCCGAGGCATCGCCCGGGGGTTTGTCGTTTCCGGGCAGCGTTTCTGCCCGGAAGGTCAATAGATTTTCGGAACGTAAAGCTCGTCCGGAAGAACCCGTCTTTCGTATTCGGGGTTATAGCGCCGGTCCGGCAAGGTGACCTTTTCCTGCGGCACGTCCTCATAGGGGATCTTGGTCAGCAGGTGCTCGATACAATTCAGGCGCTCGCGCTTTTTGTCATTGCCTTCCACGATATACCAAGGTGCTTCGGGGATATTGGTGCGAAACAGCATGTCTTCCTTGGCCTTGGTATAGGATTCCCAGCGGATGCGGGATTCAAGGTCCATCGGGGACAGTTTCCACTGTTTCATCGGGTCGTGAATCCGCATGAGAAAGCGCAGCTGCTGTTCTTCGTCCGTGATCGAGAACCAGTATTTCAGCAGGATAATCCCCGACCGCACCAGCATACGTTCAAATTCGGGGACGTCCTGAAAGAACTGCCCGACCTGGTCCTCGTCGGCAAAGCCCATCACCCGTTCGACCCCGGCGCGGTTGTACCAGGACCGGTCGAACAGAACGATCTCGCCGGCCGCAGGCAGGTGGGGGACGTATCGCTGGAAATACCACTGGCTCTGTTCGCGGCGGCTTGGGGCGGGCAAGGCAACGACGCGGGCAACGCGTGGGTTCAACCGCTGCGTGATCCGCTTGATCACACCGCCCTTACCCGCGCTGTCGCGTCCTTCGAACAGGATACAGACCTTTGCACCGGTGTGCTGAACCCAGTCCTGAACCTTGATCAGTTCCGCCTGCAGGCGCAGCAGGTTCCGGAAATACACCTTTCGGTCCAACATCTCTGGGTGCTGGTTGCGATAGATCTTGCGAATTTCCATCGAGAGCATCGGCTCGCTGAATTCTATCTCGAAATCTTCGTCCAGCGTGTCTTCAAGCTCAGCTTCCAGCCAGTCTGTGGGCTCATAACTCTTGTCGTCAGCCAAGGTCTGCTCCTTATCTTTCATCGGGTTCGGACCGTAACGGGTATGTGTAACCGGCAAATGTCATCCGTTGCGATGATTGCGACCCGAGGACCCGAATGTGAACCCGTCCGGCGCGGGATACAAGCGTTCCTATTGACGCAACGGGGCCTCGGGCGGGTCGCCCCTGCCGACCACGCCCATTAAACAGGCAATGCCGTTGTCTTAAAGACGGTCCGCAGCGCAAATGAGCTTTGCATTTGCGCCACGCCGGGAAGGCGCGACAGGTATTGGCGGTGAATGCGGGCAAAGTCCTCGGTATTTTCGGCGACGACTTTCAGGATATAGTCCGCGGTTCCCGCCATCAGGTGACATTCCAGCACATCAGGGATACGGCCCACCGCCTTTTCAAAGGCTTCCAACACCTCTTCTGCCTGACCCTGCAACGTGATTTCCACGAACACCGTGGTCGGAACCCCCAGCTTGCGGGCGTTCAACAGCGCCACATAGTCACGAATATACCCCTCGGCCTCAAGCCTCTGAACCCGCCGGTGGCAGGCCGAAGGCGACAGGTTGGCCTGCTCGGACAGTTCAGCATTCGACATCCGGCCCTTACGCTGAAGGGCCGCCAGAATCTTGCGGTCTGTTGTATCCAGGCTCATTTACGCACACTTTTTGCAGATGGATCATGCTTAGCGGAAGATTCTCCCGCAATCCACCCCGGATGCGCGTGGGATTTCACAGAAATTGCGTCTTCGCCCGCACATATTTGAATCAGGTACAGGATGGAGAGCCCACATGAAAATCGGATGCCCCAAGGAAATCAAACCCCAGGAATTCCGGGTTGGCATGACCCCGAACGCGGCTGGCGAGGCCGTTGCCCACGGCCATGAGGTCATAATCGAAACTGGCGCCGGTGCCGGATCGGGTTTCGATGACGCGGCCTATGTCGCTGCGGGCGCGCGGGTCGTCGATACCGCCCAAGAGGTTTTTGCCACTGCCGACATGATCGTCAAGGTCAAGGAACCACAGGCCATCGAACGCAAGATGCTGCGCGAAGACCAGGTGCTGTTTACCTATCTGCACCTGGCGCCGGACCCTGATCAGACGCATGACCTGCTGAATTCGGGTTGTACGGCCATCGCCTATGAAACCGTGACCGATGCGCAGGGCGGGCTGCCCCTGCTGGCCCCGATGTCCGAAGTGGCCGGGCGCCTTGCGCCGCAGGTCGGGTCGTGGACTCTGCAAAAGGCCAATGGGGGGCGCGGCGTTCTCATGGGCGGCGTTCCCGGTGTCGGCCCCGCCAAGGTTGTTGTGATCGGCGGAGGCGTCGTCGGCACGCATGCCGCACAAATCGCCGCCGGTATGGGCGCCGATGTTACCGTTCTGGATCGGTCCCTGCCGCGATTGCGGTATCTCGACGATGTGTTCGGCGGCCGGTTCAAAAACCAATATTCAACCGCCGGAGCAACGGCCGAGTTGATCCAGGACGCTGACATGGTGATCGGGGCTGTGCTGATCCCCGGCGCGGCGGCCCCCAAGCTGGTCACGCGCGAACAACTGTCCACGATGAAACCCGGCGCTGTTCTGGTGGATGTCGCGATCGACCAGGGCGGATGTTTCGAGACCTCGAAGGCCACGACCCATGCCGATCCGATCTACGACGTGGATGGCATCATGCATTATTGCGTGGCCAACATGCCGGGCGCTGTTGCGCGCACCTCGACCATCGCGCTGGGCAATGCAACCCTGCCTTTCCTGCTGTCGCTTGCCGACAAAGGTTGGAAACAGGCGTGCCAGGACGATCCCCACCTGCTGAACGGGCTGAACGTTCACGCAGGCCAACTGACCTATTACGCGGTTGGCAAAGCGCTGGGGATCGATGTCGTATCGCCATCCATGGTCATCAAGACCTGACGGGCCACCTGCGGCACCACGCTTGCGCGGCATAGACTCGACGCAATAAAGGCGCCGCGCAAAAGCGCGGCGCCCGGCCCAACAGGAGAAGAGCATTCCCGAATGCTCGTACGACTGGCGGGAGCTTCAGCCCTGTTTCTGAATTTCCACCGAATGGGGATAGGGAATGGAAACACCCTTGGCATCAAAGGCTTCTTTGACCGCTTTGGTTGTTTCAAACTTGACGTCCCAATAATCGGCCGCCTTGCACCACAGCCGCGCGGTCAGGTCGACCGAGCTGTCGCCCAGATTGGTCACGCGAACCCATGGCTCGGGGTCTTTCAGGACACGGGCATCGGCACCGGCGACATCCAGGATGATCTTCATCGCATCATCCGCATTGTCGCCATAGTCAATTCCGAAAACCAGGTCGACGCGGCGCGTGTCATGGGCGGAATAGTTGGTGATGATCGACCCCCAGGCCTGGCCATTGGGCACGATGATCTGCACGTTGTCCGGCGTCACCAGTTCCGTGGTGAACAGGTTCAGATCCTGCACCGTCCCGGCTGTTCCGCCGATATCGACGAATTGACCCAGCTTGTAGGGCCGGAAAACCACCAGCATGACACCGGCCGCCAGATCGCTGAGCGTACCCTGCAATGCCAGACCGATGGCAAGCGAGGCTGCACCCAGGATTGCAACGATACTGGTTGCCTCGATCCCGAATATGCCCAGCACGGCCACCAGAACGATGGCCAGGACAACCCATTTGACCACGCTGGCGGCAAAATTCCCCAATGTCGGGTCGATCTGCGACGCCTTGTTGATCCGTTTTCGGACCGCGCCCGAAATCCATCCGGCTGCGATCCAGCCCAATACCAAAACGACCAGTGCCTTGCCCGCACTGATCAAAAGCGGCCATGCCTGGTCCGCCAAATCCATTGCCTGATCCATGTTACTCTTCTTTCGAAATGGGATAGCGGCAGCCGCAAATCAGCTGCCGCAGGTTTCGTTACTTTTTCAACGAATCCCGGATTTCCATAAGGATATCAAGCTCGCTTGGGCCTGCGGGCGCCTCTTCTGCGGCTTCTTCCTCTTTCGCTGCTGCATCTTTGACCCGGTTGACCATTTTCACCAGCATGAAAACAACCCAGGCAATGATCAAAAAGTTGATAATTGCCATGATGAAGGCACCATAGGCGAAAACCGACGCCCCGGTTTCCCGCGCGGCTTCCAGGCTTGCGCCATCCGGAACATCACCGGCCAGAACGGCGTAGTTGTTCGTAAAGTCCACCCCGCCGGTGAACAGCCCAATCAGCGGGTTGATCAGATCACCGACCAGGGATGTGACAATCGCGGTAAAAGCGGCACCGATGATGATACCAACGGCCATGTCCATCACATTGCCCTTGGCAATGAACGACTTGAATTCTCCCAGCATTTTTCCCTCTTTCCTGTTTGCCTGACGCGGATGCGCATAATAGTTGTTAGCTCATTTCACAAAGCGGCAGCCAGTTTTATGGGAAACGCCAGAAAGTTTTCCCCAGAATGTATGTTTTCAGGGTCAGGTCCGCCGGACTGCCAAACCGGTCTTGGCCACACCGACGCATATCGACGGGCGCCTGTTCCCGGCGCCATGGCTGCAAAAGGCGGTACGGGGTTTCGAGGGCTAACTGGTCAGCCCGGCAGTTTACCCGTCAGGACATAACGCAGAATGTCCACGACCTGCGACGGGTCCTGCGCGACGGCAAGTGCGGCGGCGTCAACCTCTTTCAGGGCATGCTGATGGTCGTCACCGTGCAAGACCACCAGCGACTTTCCCAATGCCGCAGCATAGCCTGCATCGAATGCCGCGTTCCATTGCCTGTACTTGTCGCCAAAGCGCACAACGACCACATCTGCATCGGCGATCCCCTTGCGGGTCCGGATGGCGTTGACCATTGCACCCTTGTGATCGTGCCAGTACTTGTTCGCTTCGGCCCCCAGAATGGCGACACCGCAATCATCGCTGGCATCATGATCGGTCACCGGGCTGTTGAACGTGACATCCAGCCCCTGCGCCCCGTCGATGATCTGTTCGCGCCAGTCCGTGTGGATTTCTCCTGAAAGGTAAACGTTCAATCCCATGGCGTTGTCTCCGCGTCTTGTTTCACACCCTGTTTAGAGTGCAAACGCGCAAAGCCCAATGCGGAAATTTCCAGCCACGGTATTGCCCGGGTCAGACCCGGCGGGCCACCAGATAGCGAGAGGGCGGCGTGACCGGGAAGTTCCCGCTTTCGATGATTTCAAACCCGGCGTTCCCGACGGTGGATTCCAGCGTTTTGATGTCGAACTGATTGACGTATGGGGCTTTGCCGACAAGTTGCATGACCGGCAACAGCAGCTTCAACAATCCGAATTTGAACCCCAAACCGCCCTGTGCAAGACAGGGCGTTTTCGAGATGAACAGACCGCCGGGTTTCAACACCTGATGAACCCGGGCCAGGGTTGCGTCCAGGTCCTGCACAAGGTGCAACAGATTGAACGTCATCACCACATCATAGGTCCAGTTCGGGGGCTGGCTCGCCTCTGCCTGTACAAGTGTGACGTTCTGGGTCTTTTGCTCCTGGGCAAGTCTGCGCCCCACGGCCAGCATGCCGGGGGACACATCGCTGGCCGTGATCGTATCGACATGATCCGCCAACCGCAAAGCAGTGCGGCCGGTGCCGCATCCCAGTTCCAGCACCTGATCGGTCGGCTTCAGGTAGGACGCGGTGCGTTGCAGGGTGTGTTCGTATGCTTCCATGTCCCTGATCGGGGATTTCGCGTATTTCTCGGCGATTCCGTCCCAGAATTTGGCTGTGGCGGTCATATCGGATCTCCTTTGCGGGCAGGGTACTGATACGCATTTCAAAGATGAATTGCCGAAATTCGCAAAACCCTTATACATTTACGTATGGACGATCCGCGCAAATTTGACTGGAACCATATCCGCGCCTTTCTTGCCACGGCTGAGACCGGGTCGCTTTCGGCGGCGGCGCGACGGCTGGACCAGACGCAGCCGACGCTGAGCCGGCAGATCGCCGCGCTTGAATCCGATCTGGGCGTGATGCTGTTTGAACGGGTCGGCAGGTCCTTGCAGATGACAGGCGCCGGGGTCGAGCTGTTGGAACATACCCGCGCAATGGGGTCAGCGGCAGACCGCATCGCGCTGGCGGCCTCGGGCCAGGTGCAATCCATCGAGGGGCAGGTTCGCATCACGGCCAGCGACATCATGTCGGCCTATGTCCTGCCCGACATTCTGCGCGATATCCGCGCCCAGGCACCCCGGCTGCAAATCGACGTCATCGCCGCAAACGATATTCGCGACCTGATGCGCCGCGAGGCCGATATCGCCATTCGACATGTCCGCCCGGACCAACCCGACCTGATTGCGAAACTTGTGCAGAACGCCGCGGCGCATTTCTATGCCTCGACCGCGTATCTGCAAGACAACGGCTACCCAAAGTCAAAGAACGATCTGTCCCGGCACGCGTTCATCAGCTTTGGCGATCCCGACAGAATGATTGAACATTTCGAACCGCTGGGTGTGCACCTGACACGGGACAATTTCCGGCTGGGCTCCCAAAGCGGCATTGTCGCCTGGGAATATGTCAAACAGGGGTTCGGCATTGCGCCAATGTCCCACGAGGTCGGGGACAGCACGCCTGGCGTCGTGCGCCTGTTGCCGGAAACCGACCCGATCCGGTTTCCCGTTTGGCTGACAACCCACCGCGAATTGCACACCAGCCGACGCATCAGGCTGGTGTTTGATCTTTTGGCGAAACATCTGTCGAAATGAAAACGCGCCTGAAGGCGCGTTTTGTTTCAGCGTCGGTTCAGGCCTTTACCCGCGCAGGGTGCCGCCTGTCGCCTTGGTCACCTTGGCGATGATCTTTTCGGCCACCGCATCGATGTCTTTTTCTTTCAGCGTCTGGTCGCTGGGCTGAAGGCGGACGGTTATGGCCAGGGATTTCTTGCCCTCGCCCAGGCTGCCGCCGATGAACTCGTCAAAGACGCGCACATCCTCGATCAGCGTCTTGTCCGCGCCCGCCGCCGCGTTGACCAGTGTCAGAGCCTCGACATTTGCGTCCACGACAAAGGCGAAATCGCGTTCAACCGCCTGCAGGTCGCGCAGTTCCAGCGCCGCGCGCGTCGCACCCGATTTCCGCGGCATCGGAACGGCGTCCGGCCAGATCGTAAAGGCCATAGCCGGGCCTTTGATATCCATCGCCTGAAGAACCCGCGGATGCAGTTCGCCAAACACGCCAAGTACCTTTTTCGGGCCCAGGCAGATTTTGCCGTGCCGACCGGGATGCCACCAGGCATCGCCATCACGCAGGACCTGCACTTTGGCCGGGGCGCCGATGGCGGCCAAAACGGCCTCGGCATCGGCCTTGGCGTCATACAGATCAACCGGCCGGGATGTTCCGTGCACGTCCTTGGGGCCGGTCCGCCCCACGATCAGGCCGGTAATCTGGGTCTGCTGGTCGCCGGGCTCGCCGTCGTGGAACACCGGCCCGACCTCGAACAGCGCAAGGTCGTCATAGCCGCGCGCCTGGTTGCGTGCGGCGGCTTGCAACAGCCCGGGCAGCAGGTCAGGGCGCATATGGCTCATCTCGGACGAGATCGGGTTTTCCAGCTTCGTCGTATCGTCGCCCCCACCGAACAGCGCGGCTGCGCGCTGGTCGATAAAGGTATAGCTCACGCATTCGTTGTACCCCAGCGCGGCGCAGGTACGGCGCGCCATGGACTGGCGGCGCTGCGTGGGTGTCATCACGGGCTTGGGAATGCCTTCGGTCACGCGGGGCAACGGCTTGCCCTGAAGCTTGGTCAGCGACGCGATACGCGCAACCTCTTCGACCAGATCGGCCTCGCCCATCACGTCGGGGCGCCAGCTGGGCACATGCGCCATCTCTCCGTCCAGCCGGAACCCCAAACGCGTCAGCGTCTGGCGCTGTTCGCTTTCGGGAATCTCCATACCGACCAGCGATTGCACACGCGCCGCATTCAGCTTGTAGGCGCGCGAATGATCCGGGGCCTTGCCCGCCTCGACCACGTTCGAGACTTCGCCGCCGCAGATATCAAGGATCATCTGCGTTGCGTGCTCCAGCCCCTCGCGCGTGTATTCCGGGTCGACGCCCCGCTCGAACCGATAACGCGCATCCGAGTTGATCTTGAGCGCACGACCCGTCAGCGCGATCTGAACATGATCCCAGAACGCGCTTTCCAGAAAGACGTTCACCGTGTCGGCGGTACATCCTGTTTCCTCGCCGCCCATGATACCGGCGATGGATTCGGGGCCTTTGTCATCCGAGATCACCATCATGCCGGGCTGCAGGGTGTATTCTTTTTCATCCAGCGCCACCAGCTTTTCGCCGCCCTTGGCGCGGTGCACGCGCAGGTCGCCCTGAACCTTGTCCGCATCGAAGACATGCAACGGCCGGTTCTGGTCGAACGTCATATAGTTGGTGATATCCACCAATGCCGAGATCGGACGCAGCCCGATTGCCTTTAGCTGATCCTGCAACCATTGCGGGCTGGGGCCGTTCCTGACGCCCTTGATCAGACGGCCGGTGAAATGCGGGCAACCATCCAGCGTGTCGTCATCAATCGACACCTGGATCGGGCTTTTATAGTCGCCGGGCACCGGGACATAGTCGCGTTCCTTCAGGGTGCCCACACCACGCGCGGCCAGGTCGCGGGCAATGCCCGCCACGCCCAGCGCATCCGGGCGGTTCGGGGTGATCGCAATCTCGATCATCGGGTCGACCTTTGCCGGATCGTTCTCGGCCAGCCAGTCCACGAACCGGTCGCCGACCTCGCCCGAGGGCAGTTCGATGATGCCGTCATGTTCATCCGACAGCTCAAGCTCGCGCTCGGATGCCATCATGCCAAAGCTTTCGACACCGCGGATCTTGCCGACGCTGATGGTGATATCCAGACCGGGGATGTACATGCCCGGCTTGCAGACCACGACGGTGATGCCTTCGCGCGCGTTTGGCGCGCCGCAGATGATCTGCAGGTCGCCCTCATCCGTCGCCACCGTGCAGACGCGCAGCTTGTCGGCGTCGGGGTGTTTCTCGGCATGTTTCACATGGCCCAGGGTAAAGCCCGACAGCCGGTCCGCCGGATTTACGATTTCTTCGACCTCAAGGCCAAGGTCGGTCAGCGCCTCGGCGATCTCATCAACCGACGCATCCGTATCAAGGTGATCTTTCAGCCAGGACAGAGTGAATTTCATTGCAGCAGGCCTTTTTGGGCAAACATCCGTTTGGCACAGGCAATGGCAAAGATTGCGCCAAGGTGCAAGCGCTGCGCGTCAGGGATAGGTGGGGGTGCGGCCCAAAAGCTCGTCCAGCTGCCGTCCGATCCATCCATGGGGGATGAAATGCCCGCCCGGATGGGTGTCCAGCGTGACCTGGCCTTGCGCGCAATCGGCCCATTCCACGCGGCTGAGGGTCAGGAATGGCTCAACGCTCCAATCCCCGCGCGGGGTCGCGTCGGAACAGCCATAGGCCGCGCGCCACAACGCCACCGGATAGGTCGTATCGCCATTCGCGCCATAGGGAAAATCCATCACCGTATCGCTGAGGCCATGTACATGGCGCGCCTCACGCGGGGCCTCGGGGCAATCCTCGGTCTGACGGATACTGCCCGCGACGGCCAGCAAGGCGGCGATATCATTGCCCGACTGGCAGACATAGCGCCACGCCATCGCGCCGCCATAGGAATAACCCGAGACATAGATTCGGTCCGGATCAACCGGATAGCGCTTGGCGACATCCTCAAGCACCCGGTCGGCAAAAGGCACATCACCCGTGTCCGAGGTCCAGAAATCCCAGCTTTTGCCCAGCCCGTTCGGGGCCACCAGCAACACGCCGCGCCGTCTGGTCGCCCCGGCAATGCGTTCATGGTTGATAACCACATCCCCCTGCCGCGCCCAGCCGTGGAAATGCAGCAATACGGGCAGAGGCGTTTCGCCATCCCAGCCATCGGGTTCCAGCACATGGTATGAGCGGTCGCCGACCTCACAGGCCGTATCGCCGTGGCAGGTCTCGATAGCGGTGGCTTGGGTGGCGGTCAGCAGGAGAAGGCAGAGCAGTCGGTAAATCATCCCTCGAACCCTAGCGAGCCTGCGCGCGCTGTCACGTCACAACCCTGTGGGGAAATGCAACAAGCCGCGCTGTCGCCAGACCGCGGGGTGGCGATCCAAGGCTTGTGCTGGGCACTTTATGCCAGCCAAGTCCGCGCACTGTTCGAACGTTGCGCGGGAGGAGACAAATCGCCAGCCCGTGCGGGCGGTCTGGCGATGGCGCGGCGGCCTATCGGCCTTTGCTCCGCGCATTCTACTTTCTCTTTTTGGTCCCATTCTGGACGCGCATAATTCGCGCTTTTTCTTCTTCTCGCGCTTTGTCTCGAATAGAAGTTCGCACCCATATCGCCCAGAAGCCAGGAGATATGACGACCAGCATGAACAAACCCAGCCACTGATGCTGCGGACCCAGAAGATAATCGATCCCTCTTGATACCAAGGTCAGCGCAGCAGCCAGTCCAATCGCCCAACGAATGGGGAACTTTGAAACTCTATTGTCCCACCAATCGACATATCGGCCCAGATAAACACCAAGCGGGTACATTTACCGTGACAAACCACCATGCAAATTCGGCATATCCAGCGCCGCGAACCCATAGTGGCGCAGCCAGCGAAGATCACTATCAAAGAACGCCCGCAAATCCGGAATCCCGTATTTCAGCATCGCCAGACGGTCGATGCCGATTCCGAAGGCAAAGCCCTGATAGACCTCGGGGTCGATGCCACCAGCGGCGATCACCTTGGGGTGGACCATGCCGGAACCCAGAATCTCCATCCAGTCGTCGCCCTCGCCGATCTTCAGCTGGCCATTGTCCCAGGAACAGCGGATATCGACCTCGGCCGACGGCTCGGTAAAGGGGAAGTGCGAGGCGCGGAAGCGCAGTTCGACATCGTCGACCTCGAAGAACGCTTTGACGAATTCTTCCAGAACCCATTTCAGGTTCGCCATTGAGATGTCTTTATCAATCGCCAGCCCCTCGACCTGATGGAACATCGGCGTGTGGGTCTGGTCATAGTCGGCGCGGTAGACGCCGCCCGGACAAATGATGCGGATTGGCGCGCCCTGCTTCTCCATCGACCGGATCTGTACCGGCGAGGTATGGGTGCGCAGCACATGCGGCGGGCGGTTATCGCCCTCGGCGCGGTGCATATAGAACGTGTCCATCTCGGCCCGCGCGGGGTGGTGGCCGGGGATGTTCAGGGCGTCGAAATTGTACCAGTCGTCCTCAATCCGCGGCCCTTCGGCCACCGAGAACCCAAGCTCGGCAAAGATCGCCGTCAGCTCTTCGGTTGCCTGGCTGATCGGATGAACCGAGCCCTGGCCGCGCGGGCGCGTGGGCAGGGTGACGTCCAGCCATTCGGTGCGCAGACGTTCATCCAGCGCGGCATCGGCAAGGGCCGCTTTCTTGGCGGACAGGGCCGAGTTGATCTCGTCCTTCAGCGCATTCAGCGCGGGACCGGCGACCTGGCGTTCCTCGGGCGTCATCTTGCCCAGCTCACGCATCTTCAGCGCGACCTCGCCCTTTTTGCCCACGGCTGCGACGCGGATCGCTTCGAGCGTGTTTTCGTCACCTGCATCGGCGATCTGACCGAGATATTTTGCCTTGAGATCGTCCATGACGTTTCCTGAACCTGGCCCCTGAATGCTGTTGGGGACCTGCTATCACAGCGACGCGCGAAAGCAAGAGGGGCTAGACCATCGGTTCAAGGACATATTCGCCCGGCGCGGCACAAACAGGGGCAAAGTCGCGGCAACCGGGCGCAGAAGGCGCGGGGTGCAGGCGTCCGGCGTGCTGCCGCAACCAGTCCGCCCAGTCCGCCCACCATGTGCCAGGCCGCCGCTGCGCGCTGCGCAACCATTGGTCGGGGTCCGGGGGGTGGGTGTCATTCACGAAATATTCGCTGTTGGCCAGGTTGGGCGGCCGCAGGATGCTTTGCACATGGCCGCTGGTCGACAACACGAACCGGTTGTCGCCGCCAAAGGCATGCACGGCCCGATAGATGCCGCGCCAGGGCATCAGGTAGTCTTCCAGCCCACCGACGAAGTAGGTCGGGACCGATACCTTGCCATAGTCGACAGGTGCCCCGAACAGAACCTGCCGCCCGGGATGTCGAAAGACATCATACAGGAAAATATCGATGAAATCTGAATGCAGCTGCGCCGGGACACGGGTGGGGTCGTTGTCCCAGAACAGCACGTCCAGAGGCGGCGGCTGCCGCCCCAGAATGTTGTTGTTCACCCAGTAGCTCCAGACCAGGTCCTCGGGTCGCAGCCAGACAAACAGATGCGACAGGTCCAACCCGTCCATCGTGCCTTCTTCGCGCGAAATACGCCGCGCCAGTTCCAGATTTTCGCGGGTGGTAAAGGCTTCGAGAACCGAACCGTTGCCGGGATAAAGCGCCGTCACAAGCAATGAATGGCTGGCGATCTGCGGGTCGCGGGTTTCTGCCAGATACCCCAGCAGAGACACGGCCGTCAGCCCACCGGCGCAGGCCGAAATCAGGTTGACCTTGTCCGCGCCGGTTGTGGCGCGGATTGCATGGATCGCCTGCAGGGTCGCCGCCAGATAGACCTCCATCCCCCAATCCGCGCTTTCGGGGCCGGGGTTCTTCCAGCTTAGGGTGAAAACCTGAAACCCCTGCCCGACCAGGTAACCCAGCAGGCTGTTCTGCGGTTTCAGGTCGAACGCATAGTATTTGTTGATCTGTGGCGGGATCAGCAGAACCGGGCGGGCATGGACCTGATCCGTCTGGGGCGCGTATTGGATCAGCTCCAACTGCTCAAGCCGCAGGATCACCGCCCCCTCGGTCACAGCCAGTGTTTCACCCAAAGTGTAAGCGCCAGGTTTGATCTGCCGGGGCATTCCACGGTTATACTGTAGATCAAGGGCAAAATTCTTGATGCCCTGAACCGCGGACCGCCCCGCGCTGCTTTCGGCGCGCTTGATCGCCGACGGATGCAACGGCAGATTGGTCGGGGACAGGGCCGCCTTCATCTGCATCACGAAAAACTCGATCCGCTGACGGTCCTGTTCATCCATCTCCTGTGCGTTCAGCCAGTTCTGAACATGCGTGTTCCACGCAAGGTAAAGCTGCATCAGCCCGCGCAGCACCGGGCTTTGCCGCCACAAAGGGTCCCGGAACCGGCGGTCGCGGGGGCTTGGCTGCAGGTCGACAGAGTCGGGCTGTTGCAATATCTCGGTCGCCTGCGCGGCAAAGGCGGAAAAATGACGCGCCAAAAGGTCCGGGTTGTCCAGGGCCAGCGACAGGATATGGGCCAGTGTGTCCGCGACCCCCTTGCCCTGCGCCGCCGTATCATTGGGCGCAGCGGGGGCGGGTTCGGACAACAGATCGGAGGCGATCCGCATCAGGCGCTCGGCCTTTTCCAGCGGCGCGTGCCCGCTGGTGACCAGATCTTCCAGAAGGTCTGAAAGGTCTCGGTCCTGCGGATTTTTTCCGGCGTTCCGCCCCATCACATGACCCCCGGTCAGGAGGGCAGTTTTCGCAGGACGAAATCCATGACCCGATAATCCAGTTCGGGAAAGATCACCGAACCGGGATGATCCTTACCTTCGGGGGTCTTTTTGCCAACCGTCCCGAGAATACGGACCACCACCTCGTCGGTGCCGTCGTCAAAAGACAACCGCTCGGGGTCGACACCAAGTTTGGTGTCACCGAAATCGCCTGTCACGGCAAGAGTGACCGTGCCCTTCATCGTGCCGGGATTGTTGATGGCAAAAGCCGCATTCACAATCTCGCCGGACTTGCCCGCCAGCAGCAGCGGCGGGCGCGCGGTGTCCTGTGTCGCGGCGTCCTGCGGGGCCCCTTCGGTCACGGCAGAGGTAAAGGCACGCACATATTCGCGGCCCAGGTTCAATAAGTCGGCCGAGTATTTCAGGTTGACCGATGTGGCGCTTCGGATGGTTTCGCTTAGTTTCCTGTCAGCCATTGCCGCCTCCGGCGCGGGCCATTTCCGAGGGGCACGGGCGCATGACGTGGAAATGGTCATACCAGTGCAACTCGTAATCCGGCACGTCGTCCACGCTGACGCAGTGGCAGCAGGGGCGCGTCGCCTTGTCATCGCGGCAGATCACCCAGCGCAGGTAATGATCGGCACAGCCCCGCACCCAGATCAGCAGGTCCAGGTCGTCGCAGTCGCAGCAGCTTGTTCTTTTGTCCGGGTCTCTGTCATTGGCCGGAACGGTGGCACGGACCGAAACCGTGCGCCGTTCCTTGGGGCCAAGCACAAAAGACCGGTCCTTGGCATCCACCTGCACGACACCCGCATCCTGCCCTGCGGCCTTGACCTCATAGCTGTGGGGGCGGAAATCCTCGTTCACGATGTCAATGCACACTTCACCCTGTGCGCCGGGTGCAAGCCTGCATGTCACTTCTCCGACGGCGCGCGGCATCCAGCACGGGTCGGGGATGTCACAACAAGACGCGCCCCGCGGCAGGCTCATGCCGCGTGCGCCATCCGCCAGGATACCGCCCCCTGCCAGCAGCGCCTTTACAAGTTCGCGGCCCAGGCCCAGCTGCGCGGCGATAAGGTCCCCAAGGGCGGAATCGACGCCGCTCATATCCATGTCAGGTCTGCATTTTGAGGTCATCATACGGCTCCGTTTGTGACGGACAGTGAAATGGGAAGGTCGAAATATTCCGTGCTGGCAATCCCGTGAAACCGGCGTCCTGCCCCGATCTCTGCGGGGATGGTCAGCCTGAAATCCGCAGAAAAGGTGGTTGCGGGCCCATGCGATCCAAACCCGCGCGCAATCGCCAGCTTGAGTATCCCGGTATGCGCCTGCCGCAGCCTGCCATGAAACGCCGAGACAAAGGCATCCATCGTGTCGCGCGGCTTGGCATAGCTGGCGGCAAAGGCGGATTCGATCCCGTCATCGTCAAACAGGGCAACCGCAATCGCCCGCGGCAGGGCGACGTCGGTATTGCCGTTATTGGAAAAGGCCAGTGTCACGACGGGCCGCGCGCCGGGTGGGCCGGAAAAATCAAGCGCACCGGTAAGCACGTCCAGGCTGGTATTGGCCAACACGCGCGCCGTGAAGGCATGGCTGGCCTTGCCGGCCGAAATCTTTCCCTTGTAATTCCCCGGCGGGGTCTGCGGTGCAAGGCGCAGGTTCATCCCTGCCGCGCGCCGCCCGGCGCGCCGCACCCGCAGCGCCAGCCGCCCCGGAGAAAGCAACTTGGCCACCGGCCCCGTTATCGTCGCGGGCTGGGCCAGTTCGGGCACTTGTCCAACCGCCACCAGACGCCTGGGCGGACCGATGAATTCGAACATGTGGTTGGCGGTTTTTCCGGTGCTCTTTGCCATGGCCACACCTATCCAACCGGCACGGGTTTCGGTGGTTTCTGAGGCTTCTGCGGCTTGGGCTCGCACGGGTAGGGCACATAAGGTTCCGTGATGAACTGCCCCTGCCCGCACAACGAAACACAGGCCACTTCGCGCCCCAGCAGGTTGAACCCGATCTTGTAGTTCACCGGCAGATGGCCGCGTATCGACGGGATTTCCTTCAGCCGCAGCGACAGGTCGATCGGCCGTATCTCGATGGGCGCCAGCTCTTTCACGCTGACCGAGAAATCCGTCGGTATGTCAATGCTATAGCTTGTCGGAATGTCGATATCGAGACCGCCATCCAGATCAATACCAAATGTAAACTTCGAGGGAATCTTGACGCTCATCCGGCACACTCCGCGGGTACAAAATGGATCAAATATCCATGCATAATAACACATCGCGGCCCCAAACCATAGGCGCGCACCGGTGGATGGCGGTCTTTTGCCGCCTGCTTACGGGCGTGACGGTCCGCAACACGGCCCTGTCGCGTTTCGACATCGCGGGACGCAATCACCCACGGGTGGCGCGAACGGCTGAATTCGGTCGGGCGGGCGCAGTCCCCGGTCGAGGTCGCGATCCTTGGCCCCGATGGCAATGCGCCGGACGCGGACACCGTGAGCGAGATGGCGGTGGTCGGACAGACCGATCCGCGCGACATGCTGCGGGCAGTTCCCGCGGATCACAAGGCGCGCAAACCCGGCCCCTAGTGCCGAGCGCGCCGATCAATAGCTGAAATCGGAATAAATCCGGGTCAGGTCGCCGTGCCATTCTTCGTGGTACCGCGACAGCAATTCGTCGGCGGGCACATTGCCGGTTTCAAGGCTGTCCTTGAGCGCGTTCAAAAAGTGGGTTTCGTCGGGCACCAGCCCGCCAGCACCGGGGCGGGCACGGGACTTGAGGCCGGCATCGGCAATGGCAACGACTTCGCGGGCCAGATCGTGCATTTTGATGCTACCGACCTGCGCCTGCAAACCGTCCTTGGCGCCCTCGATACGCAGTGCCTCGCGGGTCTCGGCGTCCCAGCCTTTCACCAGATCCCAGGCCGCATCCAGCGCGCCCTGATCATAGGTCAGGCCAACCCAGAACGCGGGCAGCGCACATAGGCGGCGCCACGGGCCGCCATCGGCGCCGCGCATCTCCATGAATTTCTTGATCCGCGCTTCGGGAAAGGCGGTGGTCAGGTGATCGGCCCAATCGGACAGGGTCGGGGTCTCACCCGGCAGCGCTGGCAATTTGCCCTGAAGGAAGTCGCGGAACGACATGCCCAGCGCGTCGATATACTGGCCATCGCGATAGACGAAATACATCGGCACATCGAGCGCATATTGCACGTAACGCTCGAACCCAAAGCCGTCTTCGAACACAAATGGCAACATGCCCGTCCGCGCATCATCCAGGTGCCGCCAGATATAGCTGCGCCAGCTTTTCTGACCGTTCACCTTGCCCTCAAAAAACGGGGAATTGGCAAACAGCGCAGTCGCCACCGGTTGCAGCGCCAGCGCCACGCGCAGTTTCTGCACCATGTCGGCCTCAGACCCAAAGTCGATATTGACCTGAACCGTACAGGTGCGCCGCATCATGGCGCGCCCCATGGTGCCAACCTTTTCCATATAGTCGTTCATCAGCCGGTAACGCCCCTTGGGCATCAGCGGCATCTGGTCATGGGTCCAGATCGGCGCGGCGCCCAGACCGATGAAACCCACGCCGATCTCGTCGGCGATATCCTTTACCTCACGCAGGTGGATGTTCACCTCGTCGCAGGTCTCGTGGATGGTTTCCAGCGGCGCACCCGACAATTCCAACGCGCCACCCGGTTCAAGGCTGACATTTGCGCCGTCCTTTTCCAGGCCGATCAGGTGCCCCGCTTCGCGCACCTCGGACCAGCCGTGGCGATCACGCAGCCCCTCAAGCACGGCCACGATCGAGCGCGTGCCGTCGAACGGCAGCGGCTTCAGGGTATCCTTGCAATAGCCGAACTTTTCATGCTCGGTTCCGATGCGCCAATCCTGCTTGGGCTTACAGCCCGATTCCAGATATTCGGCCAGTTGTTCGTGGCGTTCGATCGGCCCGCCGCCGGATTGGGGGATGGACATGAGACCTGTGCTCCGATCCTGATGTGTCTTTCTTGGGGTCAGTCGTGGGCGCAAACCGCCCCGGTGTCAATGCAGCCGAAGATGGGCAGGCCGCATCGGTCGGCGTTCCCAAATGACGACGGGATGGACCGTTTCGCCATTCAGTTCGGCCAGCATCTGTTCGGTTTTCAGACCCGGCAGGTTTGAGAAAACGTCAAACAGCGCCTCGGCGCCTTCGGCATTCACAGGAATGTGAAGCGTCGGCTGCCCCGGCTGGTCCAGCACCCAATGCGCAGGGTTCGAGGTCGGGTCCAGCGCCAGCCGCTCGATCTCGCGGGTGGCGACGATGCCGCCATCCAGCGGGCCCAGATAGGTGATCTGGCCCTCGTCGACGGTCACCACGCCCGGACCGCCCGCTCCGGTACGAAATCGCGCGCGCTGGATGCCGATGACTGCAAGAGCCAGCGAAACCGCCACCAGAACCCAACCCAGCCAGCCCAGCAAACCGCCGGGCCCGCCAATCCAGCTTAGGCCGAGGACAAGCACAAACCCCGCCACCAGAACTTCGCGCCAGCGCCACAGGGTCAGTTTGGCTTCGGGTCGTATGAAACTCATGCCGCGGGTTCCTTGTTGGTGCCGAACGGGGTCCGCGCGATGCGGCCCGCCGGATCGGGTCTTACCGCGATATAGGCACGCGGCGCCGAATCCAAAACAGAAAACACAGCGGCGTGAAAAACACCGGGCGTCAGGTCGCATGCGTTCGCCATCAGGCCCAGTCACCAAGCGCCTGCTGCCACATCGTCAGCGCAGCGACCGCGGCCGTGTCCGCGCGCAGGATTCGAGGCCCGAGGCTGACCACATGGGTAAAGGGCAACCCGGTCAGACGCGACCGTTCGCGCGCTGAAAACCCGCCCTCGGGACCGATGAGAATGGCCCAGGGCGCGCGCCCGTCCTGCCCGGCCAGCCGCAGGGCCGAGCCGACCTCGGCCTCGTCACAGAACATCAGTTGCCGACCGTCCGGCCAGGCATCCAGCACCTTGTCCAGACGGGTCAGGTCCGTGACTTCGGGCACGAAGGTGCCGCCACATTGCTCGGCCGCCTCGACCGCATGGGCCTGCAACCGGTCCTGCCGGATGCGTTCGGAATTGGTAAACTCGGTCTGTACCGGCATGATCCTGGCCGCCCCCATTTCGGCGGCCTTTTCGACGATGAAATCGGTGCGGGCCTTTTTGATCGGCGCAAAAAGCAGCCACAGGTCGGGGGGCAGTTGCAGTGGTTTCGATTGCGCAACGCAGGTCAACGCCCCGCCGCGCTTGCCGGCCTCGGCCACCTCGGCCAGCCACTCGCCATCCCGCCCGTTGAACAGGGCGACCTGGCCGCCAACGGATTGACGCATCACGCCGAACAGGTAATGCGCCTGCTCGCGCGTCAAAGGAACCGATTGCCCCGCACCCAAAGGGTGATCTACATACAGTCTGATCTTTGCACTCATGAGACCTTACATATGCAAGGCAATGCCCCAACACCAGACGGTCAGGTCGCCGATGCCGTCAGCGGCAACTGGGTCGACACCCACGCGCCCGCCTTCGCCCGCCCTTACCTGCGGCTGTCGCGCGCCGACCGGCCCATCGGGACCTGGTTGCTGCTGATTCCGTGCTGGTGGGGGCTGGCGCTGGCGGCTCTGGCGGGCGGCGACGCGCGCCTGGGCGATCTGTGGATCGCGGTGGGCTGCATGCTGGGCGCATTTCTGATGCGCGGCGCCGGATGCACCTGGAACGATATCACTGACCGGGATTTCGACGCCCGGGTCGAGCGGACAAGGTCGCGCCCGATCCCGTCCGGGCAGGTCAGTGTCCGGCAAGCGGTGATCTGGATGGTGCTGCAATGCCTGCTGGCCTTTGCAATCCTGTTGACCTTCAACCGCGCCGCTATCGCGATGGGCGTACTGTCCCTGCTGCCGGTCACCATCTATCCCTTTGCCAAACGGTTCACCTGGTGGCCGCAGGTTTTTCTGGGCCTAGCCTTCAACTGGGGCGCCTTGCTGGCCTGGGCAGCCCATAGCGGAACGGTCGGGTCACCCGCAATTCTGTTGTACCTGTCCGGCATCGCCTGGACGTTGTTCTATGATACAATCTATGCGCACCAGGATGCAGAGGATGACGCCCTGATCGGGGTCAAGTCCACCGCCCGGTTGTTTGGCACGGACACTGCGAAATGGCTGAAGTACTTTTTGGTTGCGACCGTGGCCCTCATGGGGCTGGCCATCATTGACGCCGCCGTGCCGGACGCAGGCTTTGCCGCGCTAGTGGTGGCCATCGCCGGACCCTGGGCCATGGGGTGGCATATGGCCTGGCAATTGCGCGGGCTGGACACCGAAGACAACGCCAAGCTGCTGCAACTGTTCCGCGCCAACCGGGACACCGGCTTGATTCCGCTGATCTTCCTTGGCGTTGCGCTGCTGCTCTGATTGCACCTCTGCCGTCAGGGATATATGAGTTCAGTCCAATCGCCGGAGGAGTCACAAGCCAACCCATGCGCCTGCCGTTTTCCATCACCGTTGCCGCGATCTTTACCGTGTCCGCCCTGCTGTCTCTTTTGGCTGCCGGGCTCATGGTGACCAAGACCGAGGAAGCATCGGAATTTGCCGTGCGGCGGGCCCTGAACCTGAAAGGGCTGGACTGGGCCGAGGTACAGGCCGACGGATTGCGGGTGGTGCTGACAGGCACCGCACCGGACGAGGCGACGCGGTTCAACGCCCTGACCGCCGCAGGCACCGAGGTCGACACCTCGCGGGTCATCGACGAAATGGAAGTTGCCCCAACCGCCGATCTGGCACCGCCCCGGTTTTCGGCTGAAATCCTGCGCAACGACAGCGGTATCTCGGTCATCGGTCTGATCCCGGCCAGCGAGGACCGCGAGGCCCTGGTCGAACGCTTGCAGGACCTGGATGGCGGCACATCGGTTTCCGACCTGATGGAAAGCGCGGATTACCCCAAGCCAAAGGGCTGGGACGATGCGCTGAATTTTGCAATTCGGGCGCTGTCCAGCCTGCCCCGCGCCAAAATCTCGGCCAGCCCCGGCCTGGTCAAGATCACCGCCATCGCCGACAGCCAGCAGGAAAAGGACCGGCTGGAACAAAGCCTGACGCGGTCGGCACCGCCAAGCCTGCGCATCGGCTTGTCCATCTCGGCGCCGCGGCCTGTCATCACACCGTTCACGCTTCGGTTCCTGATTGATGATCAGGGCAGCCAGTTCGACGCCTGCTCTGCCGAAACCGAAGAGGCCCGCGACACGATCGTCGCGGCAGCGCGGGCCGCGGGGATGGACGGGCCTTATTCCTGTACGATCGGGCTGGGCGTGCCTTCGCCGCGCTGGTCGCTTGCCGCGAAGCAAAGCATCGCGGCACTGGCCGAAATCGGCCAGGGCTCGGTAACCATGTCCGATGCCGATATCACCCTGATCGCGGCACAAGGAACACCACCGGGACTGTTTGACAGGGTCGTGGGCGAGCTGGAAAACAAACTGCCGGATGTCTTCGCACTGCACGCGGTTCTGCCCGAGCCGGAAACGCCCACCCAGGCCGGACCGCCCGAGTTTTCGGCCACCCGCAGCCCCGAGGGGCTGGTGCAATTGCGCGGACGTCTGGGCGACGACGCCATGCGCGACATGGTCGACAGCTTTGCCCGCGCCGCCTTTGGCACTGAAGAGGTCCATATGGCAACCCGGATCGCCCCCGACCTGCCATCGGACTGGCCGGTGCGCGTTCTGGCCGGGCTGGAGGCGTTGTCGCAGCTGCACAATGGGGTTCTGACCGTAACCCCCGACGCCGTCGAGCTGAGCGGAATTTCCCACGACGAGAGCGCGCGTGCGACTGTCGCCGGGTTGCTTGCCGACAAGCTTGGCGATGCGCAGGATTACACGCTTGCCATCACCTACCAGGCCCCGCCAGAACCCGCCGATGCCCTGCCCGACCCCGAAACCTGCGAGGCCCGGATTGTCGAGATCCAAACCGGCAACAAGATCGCGTTTGAACCGGGGTCGGCTACCGTCGCCGAAGAATCCCGCGAGACCGTGAACCGCATCGCCGACATCCTGCGCGACTGCGGACCGATCCGCATGGAAATCCAGGGTCACACCGACAGCCAGGGCCGCGAGGAAATGAACCAGCAACTCAGCCAGGCGCGCGCGCAATCCATCCTGAACGAACTGCGGGGACGGCGCGTTCCAACGTCAAGCTATTCGGCCGTGGGGTATGGCGAAACGCAGCCCATCGCCGATAACGACACCGAAGAAGGTCGCGAAGAAAACCGCCGCATCGAATTCCGCCTGATCCGACCCGAGCCGGTGGACAATACGCCAACCGGGCTTGACGCGATAGAAGCTGAAAGCGCAACACCTGAAACCGACGCAACGGATGCGGGCTCGGAGGAGCAGTAAGTTGAACAGAACAGAATTCATCATCGCCACGGCCATCATCCTGTTCGCGGCCTTCTGCATGGGATGGTTCGCAAACTGGCTGGCCCATCGCCTGTCCCGCGTCCGTCAAAGCGACGTGGCGGACCTGGACCGCATGAGCCAGGAATTGCACGAAGCCGAGGAAACCCGCGATCAGGCGATCACCTATCTTCAACAGCGCGAAGCGGAACTGACCAACCAGTTGACGCAGACCGAGGCAGAGCTGGCGGCGGCAATGGACGGGTTGCGCGCCGCCCGGCACGAGGCCGAAGAACTGCGCGGGCGGATCAACAACGCCGACTGAGCCTGCTACCAGCGGGTCAGCGCGTCTTCGTCTTCATCCTTGGCGGCGACCCATTCCGCACCGGATGTGGTGATCTCTTTTTTCCAGAACGGCGCGCGGGATTTCAGGTAGTCCATCAGAAACTCGGCCGCTTCGAACGCGTCCTTGCGATGCGGTGCCGCGGTCGCGACCATCATGATCCTGTCCCCCGGCACCAGCCGCCCATAGCGGTGGATGACCAGAACATCGCCCAGCGACCACCGCGTGCGGGCCTCTTCGGCGATTTTGGTGATGGCACGCTCGGTCATGCCCGGGTAATGCTCGATCTCCATCCTGTCCAGATTGCCCTGGGCCAGGTCGCGCACAACGCCCGTAAAGGTCACGATGGCACCGTTTGCGGTATCCCGGTCGGCAAAGGCGTTGGACTCTGCGCCCAGGTCGAACTCTTGTTCCTGAACCGCGATGCGCATGGTGTCAGCCCCCGGTCATCGGCGGGAAAAAGGCAACCTCGCGCACCCCCGCCAATGAGGCGTCGAAATCCGACAATTCCTGATCCAGCGCCACGCGCAGCGCGGACAGGTCGGCAAAGGCTGCGGCATAGCGGTCTTCGCGCGCGCTGAGCTCGGTCACCAGATCGGCGACGGTTGCGGCGTCGGTTTCGACCCGCTCTTTCGGCAGGCCGATCCGTTCGCGCACCCATGCAAAATACAGCACGTCCATCCCTTAACTCTCCTTCAGATGAGGCATGGCCTTGATGAGATAATCATAGCCGGTGATCAATGTCAGACCAGCCGCAATCCACAGCAGCCACAGCCCCACCTGGCCCGACCAGACCATCCCGTTGTAAAAGCCGCGCAATCCGACCTCGTCGCTGACCTGCCCTGTCAACACCTGTTCAACAAGCGCGGGGTCCATGCCCATAACGGACATGCCCAGGTGGTGTTCGAATATCCCTTGCGAGAACAGGACCGCAATCGCCACCATCTGCGCGGTTGTCTTCCACTTGGCCAGCTTGGTCACCTTAAGCGTTCCGGCCACATCCCCCAGATATTCACGCAGCCCCGACACAAAGACTTCGCGGAACAGGATCACGGTTGCGGGCAGCACCAGCCACGGTGTCCAGTGTTCGGTCGAGTACCCGACCAGAATCATAAGCGCGATCACCACCATCGCCTTGTCCGCGATGGGGTCCAGCATCGCCCCGATCTTGGTTTCCTGTTTCCACGCGCGCGCCAGGTAGCCATCGAACCAATCGGTGATCGCGGCCGAAAGGAACAGGATCAGCGCAAACCAGTCCGCATAGGGCCGGGTAAAGTACAGGAACATCACAGCCAGCCCCGGCGCGGCCAGCAGGCGCAATACAGTCAGAATGTTTGGCAGGTTCCATTTCATGCCCCGGACCCTACATCGCTGTTTCGGAACAGGAAAGACGGGATCATGATTTTCCGCGCCATTCCCTGCCCCGGCGGGCCAATAAAGGCAAAGCGCCGCATGCATCGCTCCCATCACGGAAATGGCCTTGGCTATGGGCTGAAATCGGACCAGATTGCGCCGGATACGCCCTTGGGCGACCTATCCGTTTCCAGCCCGCAGGAGCACAGCTTGCCATGACAGCCCACATACGGACCGACGCGCGGGCAAACCTGGCGGGCAGCGCCTGGATGATTGCGGCCATGGCTGGATTCGCGTTTGAGGACGCCCTGCTGAAAAGCGCAACCGCGGCGGTGCCGATCTGGCAGGTCATGATCCTGTTCGGGGCCGGTGGTGCGCTGGTCTTTGGCTGCGCGGCAGGCTGGCGCAGGGCGCGCCTTTTGCACCCCGACGTCTTATCCCGCCCGATGAAAATCCGCGTCCTGTTCGAAGTACTGGGCCGGTTGTTCTACGTTCTTGCGATTGCCCTGACACCGCTCTCGTCTGCCACGGTGATACTGCAGGCAACCCCCCTTGTGGTGGTTGCGGGTGCTGCGTTGTTTTTCAACGAAACGGTTGGCTGGCGCCGGTGGAGCGCAATTTTCGTCGGTCTCGCGGGTGTGGTCGTTATCATCCAACCGACAGGCGACAGCTTTACCGCCCTGTCCCTGCTGGCTGTTCTTGGCATGATCGGTTTTGCCGGGCGCGACCTGGCCAGCCGCGCCGCGCCGGCGACGCTGGGCACGGCGGTACTGGGGTTCTACGGGTTCCTCTCGATCCTTGCCGCCGGAATCGCCTATCGGTTCTGGGAAGGGGCGCCGATGGTTTCCCTGTCCGCCCATGCGTGGATGCATGTCACCGGCGCGATCATCATGGGGGTCCTGGCCTATGCCGCGCTGATGAAGGCAATGCGCACCGGCGAGGTTTCAGCCGTTACGCCGTTCCGCTACTCCCGACTGTTGTTCGGGGTGGCACTGGGCGTGTTCCTGTTTGGCGAAGGGCTGGACCAGTCCATGTGGATTGGCAGCGCCCTGATCGTTGCATCGGGCCTGTACATCCTGTGGCGCGGGCGCAAGACCTAACCCTTGTCGTGGAAAAAGTCGTAAACCTTCTGCGCCAACCCGGCCGAGATCCCTTCGACCGCTTTTAGATCGGCCAGATTGGCCCGGCTGACGGCCTTGGCGCTGCCGAAATGTGCCAGCAGCGCACGTTTGCGCGCCGCGCCCACACCGGGGATTTCATCCAGCGGGGTCGCTCCGATCGCCTTGGCCCGTTTCGCGCGATGCGTGCCAATGGCAAAACGGTGCGCCTCATCCCGCAGACGCTGAACAAAGTACAACACCGGATCGTTGCGTTTCAGCGCAAAGGGGCGTTGGCCCATACGGTGGAATTCTTCCTTGCCGTGGTCGCGGTCGACGCCCTTGGCGACGCCAATCATCGGGATATCTTCGACCCCGTGCTGGGCCATGATCTCATGCACCGCGCTTACCTGCCCGGCCCCGCCGTCGATCAGCAGAAGATCGGGCCACAGCCCCTTGTCCCGGTCAGGATCTTCCTTTTGCAGACGGGTGAAACGGCGGGTCAGGACCTCTTTCATCATCCCGAAATCGTCACCGGGGGTCAGGTCGTCGCCGCGGATGTTGAACTTGCGATAGGCGTTCTTCATGAACCCTTCGGGGCCAGCCACGATCATACCGCCCACCGCATTGGTGCCCTGAATGTGGCTGTTGTCATAGACCTCGATCCGGCTGGGCGGCGCATCCAGTTCGAACGCCTCGGCCACACCGCGCAACAGCTTGGCCTGCGTGGCGCTTTCGGACATCCGGCGGGCCAGCGATTCACGCGCGTTGCGCAGGGCTCCGGCCACCAGTTCCTGTTTCTCACCCCGCTGCGGAACAAGGATTTCAACCTTGCGCCCGGCCTTTTCGGCCAGAGCCTGTTCCATCAGGTCAGCGTTTTCGATCCCGTCCGACAGGATCAACTGACGCGGTGGCTCCTTATTGTCGTAGAACTGCCCCAGAAAGGCTTCCATCGTCTCTGCGGGCGAAACCTCGGCCCCGACGCGCGGATAGAAATCCTTGTTGCCCCAGTTCTGGTTGGCGCGGATGAAGAACACCTGAACACAGGCCTGCCCGCTGTCCATATACAGTCCGATTACATCCGCCTCGGTCACGCCGCGCGGGTTGATGCCTTGGGACGTCTGAACCTGCGTCAGCGCCCGGATGCGGTCGCGCAGACCGGCGGCGCGTTCGAACTCCATCGCCTCGGATGCCGCCATCATCTGTTCGGCCAGTTCCTCCTGCACCTTGGTCGACCGACCCGACAGAAACCGTTCGGCATCCTTGACGCTTTCGCGATAGTCACCTTCTGTGATCAACCCGACACACGGCCCTGAACAGCGCTTGATCTGATAGAGCAGGCAAGGCCGCGTTCGGCTGTCGAACATCGAATCCGAGCAATTGCGCAAAAGGAATGCCTTTTGCAGCTGGTTCAGCGTCCGGTTCACCGCACCGGCACTGGCGAAAGGGCCGAAATAGGCACCCTTTTCCTTTTTCGCGCCGCGGTGTTTCTTGATTTGCGGAAAGGCATGGTCCTTGGCCACCAGAATATTCGGAAAGCTCTTATCGTCCCGCAGCAGCACGTTGTATTTCGGCTTGAGCTGCTTGATCAGGTTCTGCTCAAGCAGCAGCGCCTCGGTCTCGGTCCGCGTGGTCAGAAACATCATCGACGCGGTTGCGGCGATCATCTTCTCGATCCGCCCCGAATGGCCGGGCCGCGTATAATTCGACACCCGCGCCCTGAGGTTGCGCGCCTTGCCCACATAAAGAACACGACTGTCGGCATCCAGCATCCGGTAGACACCGGGCGAGCTGTCCAGCGTCTTTACATAGCTCTGGATACAGGCATAGCCCGTGGGCCGCGTATCAATCGGAGGGTCATCCTGAGGCGTCATGACTTGGACATATGATTCTCTGCGCGGGGCTGCAATCTTGGGCCTTTCAGTTCAAGAGAAAACAAATCCACGGAATCTGTGGATAACTGTGCAGATAACTTTGACAGCGCCATGAATTTCCCTTGTGATCAAGCCATTTCCGTTATTTGCCCAATTATTGGGCAATATTGTAATGCCTTGATTTTATTGTATAAATTTTTTAGCGCGCGACAAGTGTATGAAAAAAAAGACATTTTTGTAACGGAACGGTAACGCACCGGTGTGCGGTGCAAAACTTGACTCGGATTTGTCTATTCCACGCCCACGATGTCAGGAGTTTGCCAGCCCAGATGCTGGCCTCCGTCAACGCAAAGCAACTGTCCGGTTACCGCCGGAGCGTCCAGGAAATAGCCCAGCGCGGCGGTGATATCCGACGGGTTCGAGCCGCGTTCCAATATCGTGTTTTCGCGTTGCGCCTGAAAATGCGCCGCGCTTTGGCGGTGGCCTTGCAACGTGGGGCCCGGGCCGATCGCATTGACACGAATGGCAGGTGTCAACGCCTGTGCCGCGGTGCGCGTAAGGGCCCACAGCCCCATTTTCGCAATCGTGTAAGACATGAATTCGGGCGTAAGCTTGCGCACGCGCATATCGACCATGTTCACGATCAGCCCCGTGGCCACGGGTTCGCCCATATCGTCGCGTTCGGGCTTCAGCCCCTGTTCGGCCATGGCCTGGGTCAGGACGAAGGGCGCGCGCAGGTTGCTGTCGATATGGCGGTCCCAGCTTTCGCGGGTTGCTGTGCGGATATTGTCATATTCAAAGATCGACGCGTTGTTCACCAGGCAGGTGACCGGACCGCCCAGCGCCGCGACCGCCTGGGGCACAAGGGCACTGACCTGTGCCTCATCCAGAAGGTCCGCGGGCAGCGCAACCGCGTTTCGGCCCATCGCCTGGACTTCGGCAACGGTTTCAAGGGCCGCGTCCTGCGAGGTGGCATAGTGGACGGCCACGTCCATACCGCGCCGGGCCAGGTACAGCGCCATGGCGCGGCCCAGTCGCCTGCCGGCGCCGGTTACAAGTGCGCGGGTCATTCGCGGTTTCCTTGGGTCAGATCAAACCAGTAGGGTGATGATGTACATCGCATAGAGCAAGGTCAGAACCAAGCCCCAGATCCGCGTGATATCCTGTTTGAAGAATACGAACGGAACCAGCAGAAGCGACGCGCCCAGCATGACCCACAGGTCGAAACGCAGGAATTCGGGGTCGACCGGAATTCGTCCGAACAGGGTCGCAACCCCGACGATGGCCAGCAGGTTGAACATGTTCGACCCGATGACATTGCCCAGTGCTACATCCGCCTGCCTGCGCAACGCCGCCATGACCGTCGTCGCCAGTTCGGGCAGCGATGTGCCGACGGCAATCAGTGTCAGCCCGATCACGGTTTCGCTGACCCCATAGGTCCGCGCGATCACGGTCGCGTTTTCGACCAGCAGATGCGCCCCCATCGGCAGGCCGACCAGACCCAGGATGAGGTATACCGAGACCTTCCAGTACGGCATGTTCGGATCGGCCTCTTCAAGGCCCTCAAGGTCGTCATCATCGCTGCAGGCGGGTCCACATGCCTTGCGGTGAGCGTGGGCCTCGCGGAAGGCATTCATCAGCATCAGGGCCAGTCCTGACAACAGGATGGCGCCGCTGAACAAGGTGAACGTCCCGCAAAAGGCCAGCGCAATAAACAGCACCGAGGCCAAAAGCATGAAGACATAGTTCTTGCGGCTGTCACATTCGCTGGTGTGAAGCGTCGCCAGCAGCGCCGGCAAACCCAGGACCAGCAGGATATTGGCCGTGTTCGACCCGACGACATTGCCCAGCGCAATACCCGGCGCATTTTCCTTGATCGCGCTGATCGCAATCAGCAATTCCGGCGCCGAGGTGCCAAAGGCGACGATTGTCAGGCTGACGATCAGGGCGGGGACGCCCAGTCGCAGGCTGAGGTTGACGGCACCACGCACAAGCGCATCGCCGGCCAGCAGCAAGATCAGCAACCCAAGGCCTGAAAGCAGCCACGCCGTCATTTTCGACCCCTTTCTTCACACGCGCACGGCCCTTTGCCGATCTTGAAACGGCCGCAGCGCGGGCATTTGGCCGCGTCCAGACGGTTCTGCCCCGGAAGGCGGAGCTTGCCGAACATCGCCAGAACGACAATCGCGATGAGGAAAAGGAAAACGACCTTGATAATCACGTTACAAACCGAAACGCGCATAGGCCGCGCGCTCCTCAAGCCCGGCGATTGCATCCTGTGCCAGCGTGGCCCCGAACCGGGACCAGATCGGTTTGCGAAGCCCATAGCGGCGGAACTTGACCTTGTCGCCGTACCGGTCCTGCATCATGGGTTCCAGGTGTCCGATCCCGTCGATCAGACCCAGTTCACTGGCGCGCCGGGCCAACCAGATTTCACCGGTAAACAGGTCCTGAGCCTGATCCAGCTTGTCACCGCGCCGGGATTTGACATGGGTGATGAAATTCTGATGGATGTCGCCCAGCAGCCGCTCAAGCCGTTCCACATCTTCTTTCTTTTCCGGGGAAAACGGGTCCAGCATGGATTTCGACTGCCCGGCGGTGTGGACGCGGCGCTCGACCCCTTGCCGGGCCAGAAAGACATGCGCGCCGAACCCGGCCGAGATCACCCCGATCGACCCCAGCACAGAGCTGTCATCGGCCCAGATTTCGTCAGCCGACGCCGCCAGCCAATAGCCGCCCGAAGCCGCGACATCCTCGACAAAGGCAAAAACCGGTATCTTCATCTCGTCCGCCAAACGTCGGATGCGCGCCCCGATCAACGAGCTTTGAACGGGCGATCCGCCGGGTGAGTTGATCTCAAGCGCGACGGCCACCGGTTTGCCCTTGCGGAACGCCTTCTCAAGCACCGGCGCCAATGTGGTATCGTTCAGCGCCCCGCGCCCGGTCAGACCGATGGCACCGGACATACGCACTATGGCCACGCAGGGCTGCTTTTTGAGAAACGGAAGGCTGAGTTTCATGGATGCCGATGTAGAGCCCCCACAACCCGTAAACAAGGGACCGCGGCGGGCCAAGACGCGACGTGATCCAATTTCGTGACCGCGATGGGCAAAAATGCAACGCACGCCCAGGCCTAGCTGCGGATGCGCCAACCGGTTTTGAAAATCCACCAGATCACCGCCAGGCACAGCCCGGTAAACGCAAGAATGGCCAGCAGGCTGAACACGACCGGAACATCCGCCAGGCCATAAAACGACCAGCGGAACCCGGAAATCAGGTACACAACCGGATTGAACAGCGTGATGGTCTGCCACAGCGGCGGCAGCATCGTTATCGAATAGAACGTGCCCCCCAGAAAGATCAGCGGCGTGACAACAAGCTGCGGTATCAGGGATATCTGTTCGAAATTGCTGGCCCAGATTCCGACGATGAACCCCAGCAATGAGAAACTGAGACAGGTCAGGATCAGGAACGCAGCCATGGCCAGCGGATGTTCGACGCGGATGTCCACGAAAAAGCTTGCGGTGATCAGGATGACCACACCCACGAACAACGCCTTGGTCGCAGCAGCGCCAACATAGCCGATCACGATCTCGATGAACGTTACCGGCGCCGACAGCAATTCGTAAATGGTGCCCAGAAACTTGGGGAAATAGATCCCGAACGAGGCATTTGAAATGGACAGCATCACAACCGAAAGCATGATAAGCCCCGGCACGATGAACGCGCCATACGATACCCCTTCGACCTCTTGTATCCGGCTGCCGATGGCGGTGCCGAACACCACGAAATACAACGAGGTCGACAGCACCGGCGACAGAAAGCTTTGCGCCAGGGTCCGAAAGAACCGCGCCATTTCAAAGCGATAGATTGCAGCAATGGCCGTCCAGTTCATGCGGGCTCTCCCGACACAAGGTTTACGAAAATCTCTTCCAGGCTCGACTGGCGCGTCTGTACATCGCGCAGGACCAGCCCGGCTTGTGCCACGTCGTTCAACAACGTTGTTATACCGGTGCGTTCGGCATGGATGTCATAGGTATAGATCAGCGTGTCACCTGCGCCATTCAGGGTCAGGTTATGTGCCGCCAGCGACGCAGGGATTGCGGCCACCGGTTCGGTCAACGTGACCTCGATCTGTTTCTTGCCCATCTGGGCCATCAACATCTTCTTTTCCTGCACCAGCAGCAGCTTGCCCTTGTCGATGACGCCGACACGATCGGCGATGGCCTCGGCCTCTTCTATGTAATGCGTGGTCAGGATGATGGTGACACCGGCCTGCTTGAGTTCGGCGACGATCTCCCACATGTCCTTGCGCAGTTCGACATCGACACCGGCCGTCGGCTCATCCAGGAAAAGAATGCGCGGTTCATGCGCCAGCGCCTTGGCGATCAGGACGCGGCGCTTCATGCCGCCCGACAATTCCTTGATCGAGCTTTTGCGTTTTTCAAACAGCGACAGCTTGCGCAGAATTTCTTCGATCCGGGCATTATCCGGCCCGTGACCAAACAGGCCACGCGAAAACCGCACCGTGTTCCAGACCTTCTCAAACGGCTCCAGCGCAATTTCCTGCGGCACAAGGCCGATCATGCGCCGCGCGGCGCGAAAATCGCCGACAATGTCATGCCCGCCGACCGTAACCGTACCCGAGCTTGGCGTCGTGATACCGCATATGGTCGAGATCAGGGTCGTTTTGCCAGCACCGTTTGGCCCAAGCAAAGCGAGGATCTCGCCCTCTTTTATATCCAGCGACACCCCTTTCAAGGCCTCGAAACCGCCGGCATATGTTTTGTACAGGTCCTTGATGGACAGAATAGTAGTCATGCGCGTCCCCGTTCTGGCGCCGACACTATCGCGCCGATCCGGGGCCGAACAGACCCAAAACGCACGACGTTTCAGGCAGGAAACTCCCGCAAGCCGCCGCGCGCTCTAGGCGGCGCTTTTCATTTCGGCGATCCGTTTCTGCACCAGTTCCAGATGCAACCGCGCGTCGTATTGAACCTGCCGATAGGCCGGTGGCAGGCGCAGCGCCGCCAGCTTGTCATCCAGGTCTTGCAACTGCACGCGCATCTGGTCCAGTTCGGTGATGCCGGGGTCTTTTCCCAAGTCCAGCTCGATCTGCCGGATTTCGGGATAGTGATGCCAGACCCGCCAGCGCATTGCATAGCCATAGGCCAGCGGCAACAACCGCAACAACGGCACGACGATAAAGAAGAAGGGCAACAGCAACAGCAAAACACGGTTGATCTGTGCCGCAATCCAATAGGGCAACCAGTTATGCCAGGTCGTGGGACCTTCCAGGATCAACTGGCGCGCCGTGTTGTTCACGGTCAGCCCGGTTCCTTCGATCCCCGGAAAGACACCGGGGTTCGTGATGATCCCCCGTGCGCCGTGCAATTCAATGGCCGCCATCGTCAGCCGGTTGACAAGGGCCGGGTGCATATCGGGCCGCACAAGCAACCGCGCCTGCAGCGCAATCAGGTCAACGGGCCGTGGCGGCAATACAGGGTCCAGAGACATCCCGCCGGCCGGCACCGTGACCACCGACGCATAGGACAACCGCCGCGAGATCGCTTCGACATATTCAAGCTCCAGCACCCTGAGCGCGGGTTCGTGATAAGCCGCGACCAGATAAGGTGCGTCGATGGGGGCGACGTAAACGGCGATATCAAGCTCGCCCGCCAACAGGGCCGCCGCCGCATCGGCATAAGCTATCGATAGATGGGTGTTGTCCTCATATGCCAGCCCGACCGCCGTCTCGAAATCCCGGAACGTCGCGGCTGTCCCCGATCCGGGCGCCCCGCTGTTGATACGCAGGTTGCGCCATTGCGAGGGGTTGCGCGGGATGATGGCATCACCGCGCACAAGAAACACCACCGGCTCGAAAAAGACATTGCCCAACGCCTCGGCGCGTTCAGTGTCCACCGGGATGCCGCCCTGAACAAAGGCGGCATCTACCTGCCCCTGGTCAATCAGCTCGGCGTTTTCGACAGACCCGGCCGTTTCGGCAATGTCCACATGGATGCCGTCGCGCGCAAGAATTTCGGCATATTTATTGGCTTCGGTCTCATAGGCACCGCCCCGCGGGCCAGATGCCAGGCGAAAGCTGCCCGGCGGCGGCAACTGAATAGCCAATATCGCCACGACGGCCAGCACCAGCGCCAGCCAAAGAAAAACCCAAAACCGCATCCGTTCCTCACGCGATCCATCCCGTTGCAGACGCTAAGCCGCCGCGGGGACGGTGGCAAGTATTCGCACCCTTTCCCGGCCCCCGGCCCTGCGCCCCGTTCCACAAACGCCACGTCGTGACATCCAGGTCTTGCAATCAGCGCGGACCACCCCGAGGCTCAGACCCAGGGAGATCTACAATGCTCGACGGAATCCGCGTTATCGAACTCGAAGGCCTGGGCCCCGCCCCTTTCGCCGCCATGCTGCTGGCCGATCTTGGCGCCGATGTCATCACCATCCACCGCAAGGGCGGCCCCGCGACCCCCGGAATGCCGGACCGCTCCGTTCTGGACCGCGGCAAACGGTCCATCGAACTGGACCTCAAGGATACGACCGACCTGGCCGTGGCCCGCAAGCTGATCACCGGGGCCGACACCCTGATCGAAGGGTTTCGCCCCGGCGTGATGGAAAAGCTCGGCCTCGGGCCCGAGGTCTGCTGCACCGCAAACCCATCGCTTGTCTATGGCCGCATGACCGGTTGGGGACAAAACAGCCCGCTGGCCGAAACCGCAGGCCACGACCTGAACTACATCGCGATGTCGGGCGCCCTGTGGTACGCCTCCGCTCCGGATCAGGCCCCGATGACCCCGGCAACACTGGTCGGCGATATCGGCGGCGGGGCCATGTACCTTGTGGCGGGCCTCCTGGCGGGCCTTTTGAAAGCCCGGCGAACCGGCGCCGGAACTGTGGTGGACGCCGCGATCTACGACGGCTCGGCCCATATGATGAACCTGCTCATGAGCCTGCGCCAAAGCGGCAATCTGTCCGAAACCCGCGGCCAAAGCCTGCTGGACGGCCCCCATTGGAGCCGCTGCTACCGCTGCGCCGACGGCGGCTTCCTGTCCGTGCAATGTCTCGAACCCAAGTTCTACGCCTGCTTTCTGGATGTACTGAACCTGTCCGATGACCCGAACCTCACCCCCCAGTTTGACCGCACCCGCTGGCCGCACCAGACGGAACGCCTGGCGCAGATCTTTGCAGGCAAACCCCGCGATCACTGGGCCAGCCTGTTTGACGGAACGGATGCATGCGTGGCGCCTGTTCTCAGCCCGTCCCAGGCACAGGCCCATCCGATGAACCAGACACGCCAGGCTTGGGTTACCGAAAACGATGCCCCGCAAGCCGCCGCCGCGCCGCGCTTTTCCACCTATGACTGGCAAGCCAGGCCCAGCCCCACCCGCGGCCAGCACACAGCCGAGATACTGGCCGAACTCGACCCTCCAGGCGGGTCCGCCCCTTCATCTGGCCAAAAATATCCCGGGGGTTGAATTGGCCAAAGGCCAAGAAGGGGGCTGGCCCCCTTCGCCCGCCTACGTCCCGCGGACCGTGTCGATCATCAACTGGACATTGTCAGGATCGGCATCCGGCGTGATCCCGTGGCCCAGGTTAAAGATATGCGGCCCCTTGCTGAACGCCTGCACAATCGCGCGCGTTTCATCCACCAGAGCCTGCCCGCCCGTCACCATATGCGACGAGGCCAGGTTGCCCTGCACGCACCCGTCACGCTGAACGTTCTCGGCAGCCCATTGCGGCGCAACCGAGTTGTCCAGCGCGACGCAATCGACACCGGTCGCTTGCGCAAAACCGACATATCCCTTGCCAGCTTCGCGCGGGAAACCGATGACCGGAATGCCGGGATGGCGCTCTTTTATGGCCTGCGTGATGACCCTGCAGGGTTCAACGGCGTATTTCTCAAAATCCGCGCCCTTCAGCGAGCCGGCCCAGCTGTCAAATATCTTCACCGTTTCGGCACCGGCCTCGATCTGCATCGAAAGATACTCGATCGTGGCCGCCGTGATCCGCTCAAGCAGGGCTTCGAACAGCGGCTGATCTTCCTGGCGCAGCGCATGGGCCGGGCCCTGATCGGGCGTGCCGCGCCCCGCGATCATATAGGTCGCAACAGTCCAGGGCGCACCGGCAAACCCGATCAACGCTGTCTCGGAGGGCAGTTCCCGCGCCAGGATCCGCACGGTCTCGTAAACGGGGGACAGGGTTTCATGGATGTCCGCAACCGGCTTCAACCGATCAAAATCGGATTGCGCCGTAATCGTCGACAGGCGCGGCCCTTCACCGGTCACGAACCACAGATCCGCCCCTAGCGCCTGCGGCACCAAAAGAATGTCGGCAAACAGGATGGCCGCATCAAACCCATAGCGGCGGATCGGCTGCAAAGTCACTTCGGCAGCCAGGTCCGGCGTATAGCACAAGGACAGAAAATCCCCGGCCTGCGCCCGGGTGGCGCGGTACTCCGGCAAATAACGTCCGGCCTGACGCATCATCCAGATCGGCGGCACATCCAGGACCTCTCCTGCAAGCGCACGCAGCAATTTCTTTGTCTCGGCCATAATCGCCCCCTCGTCCGGTTTGGTGCAACGGGTCTGCCTTCGGCGACAAAATGTCAAGCTCAGCCCCCATTGTCAGGGCAATGTGACGCGACTAAAGCTGTGATCATGACTTTGACCCTGCCCACACCCGCCTCGCCTCTCAGGATCGGCACGCGCGGCTCGCCCCTTGCGCTGGCCCAGGCCTATGAAACCCGTCAGCGGCTTGGCGATGCCTTCGATCTGCCACAGGACGCCTTTGAGATCGTCGTCATAAAGACGACCGGTGACAACCGCGCCATGATCGACGCGGACCGGCCGCTGAAAGAGATCGGGAACAAGGGCTTGTTCACCAAGGAAATCGAAGACGCCCTGCTGGGCGGCAAGATCGACATTGCCGTCCACTCGACCAAGGATATGCCGGTGGAACAGCCCGGCGGTCTGGTCCTGGATACTTTTTTGCCGCGCGAAGACGTGCGGGATGCTTTCGTATCGCCCAGCCTGAGCGCGATCCACGACCTGCCCCAGGGCGCGGTTGTCGGCACGTCTTCGTTACGGCGGCGGGCACAGTTGCTGAACCGCCGACCAGACCTGCAGGTGGTCGAATTCCGGGGCAACGTGCAAACCCGGCTTAAGAAACTTGCCGATGGCGTGGCTGATTGCACGTTTCTGGCCATGGCAGGCCTGCGGCGTCTGAACATGACCGAGGTCCCGGCCACCGCCATCCCGACCCAAGACATGCTGCCCGCCATTGCCCAGGGCACCATCGGGATCGAACGGCGCGCCGCAGATGGCAGGGCGGCGGAAATGCTCGAAGCCATCCACCACGCGGAAACCGGGCAGCGCCTGGCCGCCGAACGGGCCTTGCTGGCCGCGCTGGACGGGTCGTGCGAAACCCCGATTGCAGGCCTGGCCGAGATCAGCGACGGCGATTTGGTCTTGCGTGCCGAAGTTCTGCGCCCCGACGGCAGCGAGTCCATCGCCAAAACGGCCCGCGGCGCGGTCGCGGATGGTGCCGATATTGGCCGGAACATGGCCCGCGACCTGCTGTCCGAGGCTGGACCCGGATTTTTTGATTGGCGCCAGTAATAAAAAATTAACTTAATGTGAACTACATCACTGTCGTCCACTCCAAAGTGGGGCACTAAGGTGCCGTAAGGATCGGAACAGCGGATTGGTCTCGAATATATCGAAAGGTTTAGGTTGTTTTGTTTTAGATAGTATTCGAGGGGGCGAGACCAATAACCCTTTCTGATCAAAGCGGGTCGCTGTGTATTAGGACAGCGGCCCGCTTTTTTCGTTCGCCTAGTGCCGCCGGGGCCCGGAAATGTCCGGGCTGTGATGGCTGAACAGCAATTGGTCTGACCGCACATCGGACCGGAAGTCGGCCGCCCGCCCCGGCAATGCGCGGTAAAACCCCTCAAGGCCGGGGTCGACCCGCATTCCCATCGCGATGCAATCGGCGCACAGCTTTTGGATATGATCAAAGGATTTGCGCGACCGTATGGCCCGGATAAGCTTGGCATGGACCTGTTCGAGGCCACGAAAGGCGTCCTGATTGATCGCCGCGCGGTCCCCGACCAGCACGAAGACGGGTTCAAGGTCGCTTTTGCCCTTGAGATCGACAAACCCCGCCTCAAGCATCGCGAGATCGTGCTGCACCACGTCAAACACCGAGCGGGACAGCAATATGTCATAGTTCACGTGGCGGCAGGTCTGCTCGATCCGGGCCGCGACATTCACCACGTCACCGATGACGGTATAGTTGAACCGACGTCGCGACCCGATATTGCCGACGCAGGCACGACCCGAGGCGCAACCCGTGGCCAGGGCAAGCGGCGCGCGCCCCCGCATGACCTCTGACGCGTTGAATGCCACCAGCGCCTGCCGCATCAGCAACGCCGCCCGCGCGGCCCGAAGGGGATGATCCTGCACCGGCAAGGGGGCGTTCCAGAACGCCATGACGGCATCCCCTATGAACTTGTCGATCGTTCCCCGTTCCTGCAGGATCTGGTCGCCAATTTCCGAAAACAGCGCATTCAGCAGGGTCACCAGCTCGGTCGCCGACACAGATTCGGACAAGGGTGTAAAGCCCCGGATATCCGAGAACATGACGGTGATTTCCTGCGTTTCCCCGCCCAGTTGCAGCTGGTGGCCTGTGGCCTCCATTTCTTCCAGGATTTCCGGCGCGACGTAATGCGAAAAGACCTGTCGGATCACCCGTTTCTCGCGCTCGGTGGATATGAACAGATACCCGGCCAGCAACCCGAAATTGGCCATTCCGCCCATCAGCGGAAAGGTCACGTCAAACAGAACCAGCTGGTTCTGAAAGGCCAGCCAACTGATGACGATAACAACCGCGGCGGCAATCCCACCGGCCAGGAATGATGCAACGGCACCAAAGCTTGACATAACAGCGGTCACCACCAGCCCCAGCACGACAAAAGCCAGCAGTTCCAGCGCGGCCGTCACGTCCGAACGGCTCAGCATTTCGCCCATCAGCACCTGTTCGATCACCTGCGCGTGGATCGACACGCCCGGCACGGATTCCCCCAGCGCCGTCTGGCGCATGTCGAACAACCCCGCCGCAGATGTGCCCACCAGCACGATCCTGCCTTCGATCTGCGCCCGCAGGTCTGCGGTATCGGTGCCAAGCATGATGTCATTCGCCGACAAGTAGGCATCGGGCACGTCGCGTCGATACCTGACCCAGATTTCCCCGTTTTCCGTGGTCGGCAGGCGAAATCCGCCAACCTCGACGCCCAGCACGATACCGGATTCGTCCGGTGCGCCTTCGGCCAGAATGACGGTTTCGCCCATCGCCACCCTCAGCGCCTCGATGCCGAGGCCGGGCAGAATTCCATCAGGCCCACCCCACAAAACCGGGACGCGCCGAACGACATTTGTTCCCCCCAGTGGCGAGACATTGACCCCGCCGATCCCGGCCGCGTCACGGTCCAGCGGGATTGCGGGCGGGGTCCAATAGGGGACGGTTATCAAGCCCTGACCTGGCGTTTCGCCAATTTCGATGATCCCCGCCTTGGGCAAAACCGGCCTGTCCCCCGGTGTCAGACGCGCTGCCGCCCCCAGGATCACGGGCCATTGGGCGATCACCTCGCCGAATGCGACGTCATTGTCCATCTCGCCCGCCGCGCGGTCGACCTTTAACACCCCCGCCAGCGCCGGGTCGCGCACCAAACGGGCTGGCGAATACCGGTCCGGTTCCACGAACAGCATGTCAAATGCAATTGCCGCGGCGCCCAGTTCACCAAGGCGCCCGACCATCTCGGCCAGCAGGGTGCGGGGCCAGGGCCATTGCCCCCAGGTCGACAGCGACTCTTCGTCGATATCCACGACGCGTACCGGTATCTGGGGGTCATAATCCCGTGGCGAAAGCCGTTGCAGCACGTCGAAATAGATCAACCGCGACATCCGAACCGGATAGGGGTCGACGACCCGGATGAAACACCCGAACAGGATCAGGCCCAACCCGACCAGCAAAAAGGCGAACCGCCTGCCGTTCCTTTCTTTTCTTCTGCCAATCATCGTTGCCCCCGGACCACGCATCCGGGTCTGTTTGAACCGCCACGGATTTCAGCAACCGGTGCCGCGCGGCCGCACAACCTACCGCCCCGGATCGATGTTCGCGGCCGGCACATCCCGTCGGCTGAACGGATCCCTCTGAACCGCAGGTGCCGGCTTTGAGACAGGCTTCGACGCCTGCCTTTGGCGCGGCGCGGGCGCATCTGACTTGGCGCGCCGCACAGGGGCCGCCTCGCGCGCGCAGCCCTCAACCTCGGCCTGGAACGGGCGCAACAATCTTGCCTGGGACTCGATAAAGGGAAATCCCAGCTGCAGCGCCTTTTCGTACTCGCCCTGGTCAATCGGACGCCCGACATTGCCGCGCTGGCTGGTTGCAAAAAGGCTGCATTGCCGCCCCGTCGATCGGCAACCGCCGCGCAGACCGCACATGCGTACCGTGCCTTCCAGCACCACCATTGCGCTTTGGCTGCCCGGGACCACCCACATGTCAAAGATTGTTCCGCGCACCGCCATGGTGGCAGTTGGCGTCTTGATGGAATAGGCGCGTTTTCTGCTTTTGCCAGAGATAAAGCGGAAACTGCCGCCCAGCGCCTGAACCGCAAAGCTTTTGGCCTTGCGGTTGCCGCGCAGCATCGTCACGTCCAGGGTCATTCGGGCGTTCGGCCCGATTGCAATCTTGGTTTCATCCACAAAGACCAGTTGCACGACACCGCTGCTGTTGGTGGAAATTGCGTCGCCCGAAGCGACCTGCATTCCCTGCCGCAGAGGTTGCGTTTTGCCCGCCCTGGTGATTTCCGCACCGGGCTTTACACTCAACACCTCGCCTATGGTCGATAATGCCTGCGTTGGCAGCACCCACACAAACCACGTAACCAAAAATACCTTTAACCACACCAAAACCGGTTCCCCTTCCCCCAAAAGGTTCATGTCAGACGTTCTCGTCTGCTGCCCGGTCTACCCCTCGAAAATTCTTTTATTGTTCGTTCAATAATAGATTAAACCTGCGCAAATATGCCTTGAACATGGTCCATTTGGCAAGGTTTCTGTTTGACCCGGCAGGTTTACAGCCAATTCAACGCCAAATTCAGGTGCCGCAAGGCCGGTGGCCCCAGCCAGACCCGCGCGGCGTCGCAGCCTGCGACACACAGGTTGCCGCGGTCAAGTTTCCGCCAACTTACGGCCGCCAAGCTGCATTTCAGAAAAATGTCGCGGGTCGGGAAAATCGCCTTGTATCTGGGTGACTGGCAAGGATATACCCGCCAGCGGAGACGTGGCCGAGTGGTCGAAGGCGCTCCCCTGCTAAGGGAGTAGGCGGGAAACCGTCTCGAGGGTTCGAATCCCTTCGTCTCCGCCATAAAAACTCATTAATGCATCGAATTTTATAGATAAAACTATAATTCAATATGCTGGTTCCCACATTTATTCCCACACCTTACTGTGCTTTACCCGCCTGGCGCTTCAATCACCCAAAACGTCATCATCTGACTCGCCGGTAACAAGCGCGCGTTGGCGTTCGCGGCTGATTTGGCCGTAGCTGCGCAAAGTCGTTAAAACGTCTGTGTGGCCGAGGTTCTGGGATGTTGCGACAAGTTCGGCGACGGAGGTGCAGGTTTTGGCGACGTGGCGCGCGAGCATGTGGCGAAACGCGTGCGGGCCGAAATTTGGAAGATCTGCAGCCTTAAAGGCAGTGTTGACGATCTTGCGGACAGGTTCTGTGCTTTTCCAAGAGCGGCGATCGAAACCGGTTGCCTGAAATCCGGTGTTTGCACTGCAGGTCAGCGCGGTTGCAGGAAAAAGCGGATCGTCCGGGCCATAGAGAGCGGTTTCGTCCAGATAGGTCAGCCATGACGTCAGAACGGCTTCGGCCTCTTCAAAATCTTTCGCAAAGAACGTGTCGATAGGCTTGCCAAACTTTGTCGCAACCTCACGCGGGTTTTGGGTCACGGACTTCTCGGCAAGGTCGATGTGTTTGATGCGGAGAGAAATAAGTGCACCGACCCTGATGCCCGTCAGGCACAAAAGCGCGAAGACGGCCTTGTCACGCAACTCCTGTGGCGTGCTTTCGGGCATAGCGGCGTATCAGCTTCCCAGACACACTGATTTGACCTCTCGCAAATGCAATCCGAGCATCAGTAAGGTCGGCCAGAGTAGATAGGTTTGGATTTCAACGTTCTCTCCAAAGGTCAGCAGGAGAACTGTGAGCAACAGCCCGAGCGGCAGCCTCCCGCGTTCCGACTTTATGGCGTCCAGGGTGACGATTGCTAAATGACCGAGGAAGGGAACGAGAAACGCTGCAAATCCGGTCAGCCCTTTGACGAATAGCAACCCGTACCAAGTGTGGTGGCTGCCGATCGGCATGTATTCAACTAGATGTGCTCCGGGTCTGACCGTGCCATGCCCGAAGATCATCGCATCTGACTGCCATCGTTCATATGCGATACGCTGCAAGGTTTCACGCACACGGGTGCTGTCGGCGCGCGCGGATTTGAAACTGTAGAGGGCTCGGTTCCCGATATCGACAAAGGCGGCGCCCCAAACGGCTACGGCTGTCGCGACTGCGGACAATAAGACCCAACCCAAACTGCGGGCGACAAGGGGCAAGAGGCGCGGTGACATTGAGCAGACCACCAATCCAACCAAGCCCATGCGGGATTTGGACATCAAGATCATCAGAACTCCGGCGGTCAAACCGATAGCCTTCCATCTGCGGTGCTTTTCTTCCAAAGCGAACAGGACCATGCAGACGCCCAACAGTGCAGCGAAGGGCGACCAGGGCGCAAAGAATTGCCATCGCGGCGTACCGCTGGCGGGGTCGATTGTATACAAGTAGACCGAGAAATATTCAGGTCCCGGGCCGCCAACTGCTTTCAGTGGAGACGTAAACAGCAGATGCGGCAGTCCGGCATAAGGGGCGACAATGAGTAGTGGCAGAAGGCATAAGGTCCAAAGGCCCAGCACGCATTGCCCTCTGACCAAAACCTCGCGCCGTATTGGCAAAACCGCCCCTGCTAGGATAAACAACGGGATCAGCGCCCAACCCTTTGCCCATCCGATACTCGATTTGATCGTTTTGGTGGTGCCAAGGTTCCAATCCGCGTGACCTGCCCAAAGTGAGATTAGCATCACCAGCATGCTAACGCTCCAGATCCAGACCATAGCGGGTACAGGTCCCGTTGCTCGCATATCTGAGCGGATCGCAGGGCCGAGATAAAGTGACAACCCGGCCATCGCAGCCAGCATCCAACCCAGCACCGGACCGACGACATAAAGCGCGCCAAGCCCGTAGAACGGCCATGTCCAGATCAGCGTACACCAGACGATCTTTTCGGCTGGCGTTTGAGGGGCAACACGCGTCAAACTGCGGCCTCTTTCTGGTCTTTCAGCAGCTTTGAGATCAGCGGGTTTCGGATCCATGCCAGAACCAAACCCATCAGCAGCATAAGGCTTGCAGCGATCCCCGCGGCAATCGAGATCTTCTTGTTTGGTGAAGACGGGCGTGATGGCAGCGATGGGTTTTCCAGCACTTGGATCAACGGGTAGGAGGCATAGACATCGGTCTTCTTCGACTCGGACCGAGCGATGGCAGAGGCGAACACGGCCTCTGCCACGGCAAAATCTCTTTGACGGTCCTCCAGCTCAGCGGCGATGGGGGCGAGGTCCGACAGGCGCAGGGTTTCCAGACGGACTTGTTCGCGCAGTGTCGCGACATGTTCTTCCAATCCGGCACGCAAGGCATCCTCGCGCACCAACTCACTGAGCAACTGCGCCCGTTGCCCTTCCGGCGCGCGATCCAGTCCACCGAGCTGCTCGGCCGTGAGGCCCGTCACCTGCGACGCGCGTTCCAAAGCAACCGATCGCGCCCCTTCATAGTCGTTTTGGGCATTCACGTAGATCGGATGCCGCGATCCATAGGTTGCATCGGCCTGCGCCAGCTTTGCAGCCCCCACCGATACGTCCTCAAGCAGCGACAGGTACTGCGCATCAGCATAGAGTTTCAGCGTTGCCGCCGCTGCATCAGAGGGCAGATTCAACGCGACTTGAAGCGCGGCGACACGTTCCGATTGGCGTGCCAGCTCGCTCTCCTGCGTACGCAATTCTTGCTTTGCACGGTCATTTGCGGCGACCTGTTCTTGGTATTGCGCCACCGAGATCAGCCCGCTTTCTGATTGCAGCTGTTTGATCTCGGCCCGCGTGCCCTGAATCGCGCGGGTGTAGTCTTCGATCGCGCCTGTATTGCTGGCCTCTCGGGTCGCAATTTCATCAGCGCGCAGGGCGTCAATCTCAGCGAAAAAGGCGGCCACCAAGGCGTCACCATATTGCTGAGCGTCTGCCGGAGAGGTCGCCTGAAGCTCAATATGAATCAGGCTGGTTTGATCGACCAGTTGAACCCGCGGCTTACCAAACGCGTCCCGGTCAGCCTCTACCGCCTTGGCCGCCGCATCGAGGATCCTGTCGGCCGACAACAAACGTTTGTATGTTTCCGTCGGGCTGATCGACCCATTGGCAAAGGCAGAGTTCGCGTACGAAGATGCCTGACCGATATTGGCCAGATTGACTGAAGCCGAAGCGCCAGATCCTGGCAGGATCAATGATGCATGTGAGGTGTATTTCACAGGCGCGGTTGCCAGATATCCGCTGATCGGGGCCCAGATAAAGCTCGTTCCCAGAAGGAACAGAGCCACATAACGGGGCAGGCGGCCTGCGTCGCTGAGGCGTCCGCCTTTTACGATCCGACGCCACCCGAGCGTTCTGAAATTAGATCGCGAAATGCGCGCCCAGTGCAGAAATTGCGTGTCGCGCGTGGAAGCAGAGGAGTTCGAAATCTGTTGCGGCATGGAAAAACCCTTTCTTGCAAGGGTGATACACCGCAACTTATCGCTGATCATTCGCTCAGCAGGCTAGGGGCCGAGGGGATTGGGAGCGCCCCCTATCCCTTCGGATAGTGACGCTTAGAACAATCCGGCCTCACGCGCGGCCAGGGCGGCCTGCGTTCGATTGCTGACACCAACTTTACGGTACAGAGTCTTCATATGAAGTTTGATCGTCGGTTCGGACAGATCCAGATCACGGGCGATTTCCTTGTTGGATTTTCCTTCGGTCAAGCCTTTCAGAACCTGCCGCTCACGCTCGGTCAGTTTTTGAGCCATCGGGTGGGAGTCTTCCGGCTGCTCTGCGTTCATGAAACCCGCAGGAAGGTACTGTTCCCCCATCGCCATGAAGCGGATCGCGTTGACCAGGGATTTTGCCGGTAGAGTTTTGGGGACGAAACCCGCTGCCCCAAGCTCCAGGGCGCGTTGCGCCAGATCACGCGAGGTGTCGCCGGTAAACAGGGCCACGTGCTGCGCGCCTTCCATGGCTATGCAGGTTTCAAGCCCGCTCAACCCGTTCATACCGGGCATGTTCAGGTCCAGAAGGACCAGATCAAAGGCTCCGTCGTTTTCAATCAGGGTTCTCGCGGTGGGAAAATCCGGCGCGGTCTCTACCTCGATCCCGCCTGCGGCGTCTATGAACGCAACGAGCGTGTCCAAAATAAGCTCGTGGTCGTCAGCAATAAGAACTTTCATCTCAAATCTCCGTCTACCCCAACCACCCCTAAGTTCGTCAATAGTTCTTTGCGCGCATGGCATGAAGCCTGGCAGTCGGGCAGGTGAATATCCGATCGGATAGGTGAGTGGGCCATTTTCTCCACGCTATGTGCTGCGGGGTCGCTTGAATAGACCTAATCTCCGATTCCTCTCCTGATGTTCGCCTATCGGTTGCGAATTCAAATTGGCAGTCTGAAGGCACAGATTGTCATCGTTGATCGGAGAGTTCCATGCAGTTCCTGTCAGTCCAAGATATGTATGAGGGTGCGCAGCCAATACCAGGCCCGGCTCTGGGAAAGACAGAGATTATGGGGTTGCCAATAGTGAATGCCCAATCCGGACAGGTGATTTCGAAACTGCTGGATGGGACACGCCGGACGGTGTTCTTCCTGAATGCACATTGCGCAAATATTCGGGCCCGCAACCATACCTATCGAGCGGCATTGGCCCGGGCAGATATGATCCTACCTGACGGGATTGGGGTAGCGGTCGCGGCGAAGTTGCAAGGTGTTCAATTGGTCGAGAACCTGAACGGCACGGATTTTGTTCCCAAGCTACTGCAGCGTGCCGCGCAGATGGGTCAGTCGGTTTTCCTCCTGGGCGGACGCCCCGGAACGGCTCAGGCTGCGGCAACTCGGTTGCAGCACATGATCCCTGATCTGTCCGTAGCCGGTATGCGCGATGGCTACGAAGGGGCCGCGCGCGTTGATGAGGCCATTGACGATATTAACCAGTCCGGCGCAGACATCTTGTTGGTCGCAATGGGCGTCCCGCTGCAGGAGCTGTGGATCACGCAATACCGCCATCGACTGGACCCTCGCATAGCAGTGGGCGTGGGTGCGTTGTTCGATTTCCTCGCTGGAAATGTACGTCGCGCACCGAGTGTCGTTCGGCGCGCACGGATGGAGTGGGCATGGCGCCTGGCGATGGAGCCGCGCCGTATGGCCCGTAGATACCTGTTGGGCAATTTTGAGTTTCTCGGGCGCGCGTTACGCGATTCCGTTTCCAAGTTGACAGCGTGTCGTTTCCTGGACCTGGGGCTGGCGATGGTCGCGTTGTCGGTTCTGGCCCTGCCCATGGGTGTAATCGCAGCATTTGTGCGATTGGACAGTCGCGGCCCAGCATTTTTCCGGCAGACGCGAATTGGTCAAAACGGGGTGCCTTTCACGATGTACAAGTTCCGCTCGATGGCGCAGGACGCTGAAAAGCGTCGTGCGGACCTGCTCGCCCATTCAGATCGTGAGGGCGTATGCTTCAAAGCCAAAAATGACCCACGCGTTACCCGCGTCGGAAAGGTTCTGCGTCGGTTCTCGCTGGATGAACTGCCGCAAATCTTCAATGTGCTGAAAGGGGATATGTCGCTGGTCGGTCCGCGCCCCGCTCTGCCCGAAGAGGTTGCCGCCTATCCTGAACAAGCGCTGGAGCGCCTGCAGGTGCGCCCCGGTATCACTGGCCTATGGCAGGTTTCGGGCCGCGCCGGCATCGGCTTTGACCGCATGATCGAGCTGGATACGGCCTATGTCCGCTCTCGCTCGCTTCTTCTGAACCTCATCCTTATCGCAATGACCGCACGCGCCGTCGTGTCGGGCAGAGGCGCTTACTGATCAAATCTAGGAGTATTGAAATGACACGTATTCGCAAAGCTGTTTTTCCGGTCGCGGGTCTGGGCACAAGATTTCTTCCCGCTACCAAATCGGTGACCAAGGAGATGTTGCCGCTGATTGACCGCCCCCTGATCCAATATGCGGTGGACGAGGCCCGCGCGGCTGGGGTTGAGGAGTTCATCTTCATCACCTCAACCGGCCAATCCGCGCTTGAGGCGTATTTCGGGCGCAACTCGGGGCTGGAGCGCAAACTGAAAAATGGTGGCAAAACCAACCTGCTGAACCGCTTGCGCCGCACGAACCTTGAGGATGAGACATACAGCTTTGTCCAACAAGATAGCCCACGCGGCCTGGGCCACGCGGTGTCTCTGGCACGTGACATTGTTGGTGATGAACCCTTTGCCGTGATCCTGCCGGATGATGTGATCCACGCGCAGCGCCCGGTCCTGGCGCAAATGGTCCAGAAGTTTGAAGGCAGTCACATGATTGCGACCGAGGCTGTGCCGTCCGACCGGATCAGTGCCTATGGCGTGGTCGATATCGAGCGCAGGTCAGGCCGGGTGCAGCATCTGCGCGGTTTGATTGAAAAGCCTTCTGCCGATCAGGCGCCGTCAGAGTTTGGCATTGTTGGGCGCTATCTCCTGCAACCTTCGATCTTTGATCGTCTGGATGGCCTGGCGCCTGGTGCGGGCAATGAAATTCAACTGACCGATGCGATCGGGGCCGATATTCAAGGGACCGGATGTAGCGGCTTCGCTTTTGAAGGCGAGCGCTTCGATTGTGGCTCGGTCGCGGGTTATCTTGAGGCGACAACCGTCTTTGCGTTAGAGCGCGCCGAGCTGCGCGACGGGTTCCAATCAATGCTTCGTCAACGCATGAACCTTATGTCTGCTGCAGCATGAGATATTGGCACCTATCCGTTCGGATAGGTGCTTATCCCCATGCCCCCTGTCGCGGCGAACCTCTTTCTGGTTTCTTTTGGTCAAAGGAATGGAGACAATGATGCGAATGCTATTTGCTATCCTCACGGCAACTTTCACCTTTAGTCTGGCTACTGCTCAGGCAGAAGACCTGACAACTCCGCAAGGTGACGTCGTTCTGACCATATCTGGTAATGTCGCGAAGACCGGGCCGGAAGGAACTGCGCAGTTCGATATGGAAATGCTGCAGGCCTTGCCCCAGCGTAGCTTCGAAACTTCGACGATCTGGACCGAAGCCGAGACCAGTTTTGTCGGCGTACCGCTATCGGTCCTATTGGAGCATGTCGGGGCACAAGGTACGACGATCCGGGCAACGGCAATCAACGATTACACAGTGGAAATTCCGGTGGCTTCAATCTCAGCACGGGACCCGATTGTCGCCTATGAAATGGACGGGGCGGCCATGTCCAGACGACAGAAGGGGCCGCTGTGGATCGTTTACCCTTATGATAGTGATACCAAATACCAGGCCGAGGTGATTTACTCTCGCAGCATCTGGCAACTCGACAGGTTGGAGATCGTGAAATAGCGTGGGGTTGCAACAAAGTCCCGGGCAGTGGGTGCAGGAAATAGCTTGACGACCGAAAAACCAAACCACTCGCGACGCCGGTGGGCCTTCGGGCTCATCGGTATCGCCGTTTTAGGTGCCCTTGCATTGGTCGTCTTACTGTCAGTCAAGGTGATAGCTGACCTGCGCGACCGGCAATCCGCCCAAACGGACAACGTGCAATGGACGCTGACGCAGGTTGAGGTTGAATTTCTGTATTACCAGAACGCGCTTGTGGCAGGTGTTTCGGATACAGAGCTAAAGCCTGAAAGCCTGGACCTTGTACGTCGTCGTTTCGATCTTTTGTACAGCCGCATCGATATTCTGAACACCTCGCGGCTGTTTGAAACCCTGCGCGGTGATCCTAAGTTTTCCGAACCTCTGGCGCGGGTCGCTGACTATCTTGAGGTATCGGTTCCCACAATCGACGCTGAGGATCAGTGGCTAAGACTTGAGTTGCCGGATCTTCTTAGAAACGCCGAGGGGATCGCACCACAAGTACGCGCACTGTCGATTTCGGCACTCGCTTATTTCGCGCGCCAGTCTGACCAGAGACGCGAAGAAACCGCGTTGAGCCTTGTACAACTGGCCGTTTTGTCCGGAGGGTTGCTCCTGACACTGGCCGCAGCCAGCGCCTATCTATTAGCGGTTAACCGCAAAGCCATTCGACGGGGGCGCGCGATCCGGCAGGCCAACCAGCGAATGAATACGATCCTGTCGACATCATTGGACGCCGTAATCGTGGTGAACGCCGCTGGCAAAGTGCTGGAGTTCAACGCGGCGGCACACGCGATTTTCGGGTATTCCGAGTCAGAGGCCAAAGGGCATTCGATCGGTGAATTGATCGTGCCTTCGCATCTACGCGCTGCCCATGATGAAGGCATAGAGCGGATGCAAAGCGGAGGCGACCGACATGTCGTCGGCAAAGGGCGCGTTCAGCTTGAGGCGATGCGCAAGAACGGTGATGTCTTTCCCGTCGAACTGGCTTTGCAATCCGCCCAGGCCGGGGACGAGGAAATCGTCATCGGCTTCGTGCGAGATATTTCGCAAAGTGTGGCGGATCAAAAAGAGCTCGTCTTGGCCCGCGACCGCGCTCTTGCCGGGGAAAAGGCCAAGTCGGATTTCCTGACTGTCATGAGTCATGAAATCAGAACGCCATTGAACGGGCTGCTCGGCAACCTCACCCTGCTCAAAAATACTCGCACGACCAAACAGCAATCGCAGTTTGTCCGAAACATGGAAATCTCGGGCCAGGTATTGCAGAACCATGTAGATACGGTGCTAGACATTGCTCGATTCGAGGCGGGTAGACTGTCCGTCGCGAACGAACCGACGGACCTGAACGCGATGCTGCAGGACCTGGTGGATGGCCAAAGCGGCAATGCGGCTTCGCGCGGCAACTCGATCTCGTGGCAATGGGTGGGTGGGGCCTATCCGCATGTTGCGGCTGATGCGCAAAGGTTGCGGCAAATTCTGCTGAACCTTGTGGGCAATGCGATCAAGTTTACCGAAAACGGCCGTGTGTCGATTGAGGTCGAAAGATGTGAACCGGCAGATCAGGGTAAGGCACATGTCTATGAAGTGCGTGTGATCGATACCGGCGCAGGCATCGCCGAGGATGAGATCGACGCCATTTTTGATGACTTCTACACCAGCGATCCCTCAATCGGTCGCACGGTCGGAGGAACCGGGCTTGGTCTGGGGATTGCCCGTCGTTTCGCGCAGGCGATGGGCGGCGAGGTTGGTGCGGAAAGCACATTAGGCGAAGGCAGCGTCTTCTGGCTGCGGATACCGTTGCAGCCGTCTGCGCGTGACCAACTGCTAGATGCTGCTCAGATCAATACAGAGACCGTGCGCCCTCTGAACCTGCTGGTGGTCGAAGACAACGAGATAAACCTCGAAGTCATCTGCAATATGTTGGCGCTGGATGGACATCGCGTCACGACGGCGGAAAATGGGCAAGTTGGCGTCGAAAAGGCTGGCCGTCAGAGGTTCGACGCGATTCTGATGGATATCAGCATGCCGGTGATGGATGGGCCAACCGCTGCGCGCCATATTCGTAACGGCCAGGGACAGTCGGCGGATGTGCCGATTATTGCGGTGTCGGCCAATGTCCTGCCAGACGCAGTTGAGACTTTTCGCGCGGCTGGGATGACGGCTTTCATTGGCAAACCGATCTCGATTGATGCCCTGCGCAAGGCGCTTTCGGTGGTCACACGTACTGAAGGGCGGGTTTCGCAAAGCGCGCAACCTGATGCCTTGGCAGAGTTGAAAGACAGCCTCGGGCCCGAGGTCTTTGCCCGTCTGCATAGCAAATTTATTGCTGAAGGGGATGAGTTCGTTGCACGGCTACGAACCGGAGCATTTGACCATTCCGATTTAGACCAAATCGCACGGGCTTGTCACAAACTGGCTGGCAGTGCGGCGACCTTCTGTGCGGAAGAGTTTCGAGAGGCGTTAATTGCGGTAGAGACTGCAGCCAAGGAACACAAAGATATCACTGACAAACTCGCTGCAGTCTCCGCCGCATGGGAACGGGCGAAAGCATCGCCCGCTCGGGGTTGATTTAGGGGGCCAGCAGCGCCGCTGCGCCAACGATGCCTACCGCGCGGGCGACTTCGGTCAGGCCGGTCACTTTGCTGTCGTAGCAGGCAATCGCATCACCCGGCAGAACATAGGGGTCATAGTCATCCCGATCCCCGCGTCGCAGCAGCTTTTCGATGTTGCGTTCAATGACGATCGAGTTTCCGGTCATCGGGTTTCGTGTGAACAGGACCGCGCTGCGATTGGCATTGGTGGTCTTGGCCCCGCCGACGCAGTTGGTATCGACTACGGCCTGCAGGTAGCGCGTGCCATAAGGAACCTCACGCACGTCGCGTCCAATGGCCGACTGCGCGTTTCCGGTCGCAGGTTGTGTGAGGTTGGACATATAGAGCGTCACGCCGGGTGGGCTGATCGGGCTGGGTCGCATCAGATCATCCTGAAAACACCCTCGACTGTTGACCACGATCTGATCCCCGGTCAACAGCATGATGTCGGTCGGGTCCGAGCCTTCGAATACGCCGCGCAGGTCCATGCGATAGATTGTGCCCTGCCGGTGCAGCTCGACCGCCGACAGATCCGCATCTGGGCGCACGCCTCCGGCGGCGCGAATGGCGACTGACAAGTTGCGCGCCTCGGTCGACGCACCCAGCACGCCCTGACGCCCCCGATCCAGCGCGTCGCCTGGAATGCCTCCTATCTCGACTGAGTGGGGCTCGAACACTGCTCCTTTCACGCCGACAGTGACCGAGGCGAAATCGCTGATGCGCGCCGTTACGCGCGGGGTGCTGTCGTAGAACTGCGCCGCCACCAGAACGCGGGCAACATCCCGTTCCACCTGTTCAGTCGTTCTGCCTTGCGCGCGCACGGGCGGCAGGTAGGGCAGCTTCAGATCGCCATCGCGGGACACAACATAGGTGTCACTGAGGAGCTCATCCCCGTCGATGGTGATCTGCACCATGTCGTTGCGCGAAAGCTTCTCGCCCAACAGCGGGCTAAGTGCGGGCTGGGACCATTTGGCAAAGGCGTTTGCGCCCTGATCACCGGTCTGAGGCATACATGCGCGCCCGTTCATATGCTCTGCCTGCAGCAAAGGTGCATTTGTCCGGTGTCGCGATGGGGCGCGGTACTGCGCCTGATAGCTTTCGCCTTTGGCGACGGGTTCGATGTTGCGCGGGGTTTTCATGCTGCTGCACCCCGACAGCGCAATCGCGCTGACGGCCCCTAAAACCAAAACTTTGAAATGTCGTGTCATTTTGAACTCTCCTGAACTGCATCCACAGCTACAGCAGTGTCTTGATGTGCGTCAGACCGGCATCGGGATTGCCGCTTATCCCATTCGGATAGGTCGCTCGCCGGATGGTTCGTATGGCTGTCCTCCCGCGTCTGGGACAGGGATATCGCGGCCAATTAGAACTGGTCCCAACACTGTTTTTGGACATTTGGCGACATGACTCAGCGATTGGCACATTCCGGTTTCTTGCGGCACTTGCTGGCCTATGCGGCCTCCGAAGTGGCTGCAAAGGCGTCGCGCCTTGTGGTCGTTGTCGTCGTGGCCCGCAGCCTTAGCCCCGAGGCTATAGGGCTGGCTGCCGCTGCCCTCGCGGCCGGGGATATCCTAAAGGCGCTGACCGAGAACGGCGTGGGGCAGAGGATTATTCAGGCCCCACAGGCCGATCTGGAACAGCGTTGCAACACCGCACATCGTATTTTCTGGGTTTGGTGTGGAGGGCTGTTTCTGCTGCAGGTGGCAATTGCCGTTGTCCTTTACGCGATGGGGTATCAGACTTTGGCTCTGCTGCTCGCCATTCTGGCCGGAGAGTATCTGTTCATGCCTGCAGGTCTGGTGCAGGCCGCGCTTGCGATGCGCGAAGGCAAGTTGCAACAAACCGCAGCCATTGCCGGGGGGCAGGTGCTTGGTGCGAATCTCATGGCGGCGCTACTGGCGCTGCTCTGGGCCTCGCCGCTTGCCTTGGTGCTGCCCCGTTTGCTGGCTGCACCGATCTGGCTGGTTCTGATGCGCCGCCTGCGCCCCTGGGTTTCGGACGCGACACATGGGTTCGCCGCCCTTCGCCCATTTGTTGACTTCGGCTGGGCCGTGCTGGGGGTCGAGATCGTCAAAGTTCTGCGTTTGCAGGCCGACAAGCTTGTGGTTGGCGCGATACTGGGGGCTGAGAGTCTTGGCATCTACTTCATGGCCTTCAACGCCGGGCTCGGCTTGGCGACATCTTTCACGCAGGCCTTTTCAGTTGTTCTTTTCCCACATCTTTGCGCAGCCCCGGATAAAACCAAGGCGTTGCGTCACGGGCTCGGCACGTCCCTCCTGGTGCTGAGCCCGCTGGTTTTGCTACAAGCCGCCCTTGCACCGGTCTATGTGCCGCTGCTGCTGGGGGCCGAGTGGAAACAGATTGCGCCGGTGGTCTCGGTGCTGTGCCTTGCCGCATTGCCAAGCGTCATCTGGTCCGCTGTGGCGGGTTGGCTGCGGTCCGAAAATCGCGCGATTACCGAGCTTCGGGTCAGCGCGGCCCTTGCATTCGCATTGATCCTCAACACCGTGATCATGGCGCCGTTCGGGCTGATGCCAGTGGCGGTCGGATACCTGCTGACCAGTGCTGCCCTGATGTTGACGGCCTCATGGGTGCTGCTGCCTCGGGATCACAAAACAACAGAAAGGTTCGGCTTCCAATGACCCTCTTTACCATTATCGTTCCGTTTCACAACGATGCGGACACAATTGCCGAAACGCTGACCAGCATTCGCACGCAAAGTTTCACGCATTGGGAAGCGATCTGCGTCGGCGATCGCCCCTCCAAAGCGTGCTTGTCTGTCGTGCGGGAACACATTGAACAGGATTCACGCATCCGGGACGCAAGCAGCCCGTTTGATGGCCCAAGTGCCGCCCGCAACTATGGGGCCAAGGTGGCCAACGGGGATATACTCGCGTTCTGTGATGCAGACGACCTGTGGCACAAGGACAAGCTGGCGCAGCTTAACGAAGCCTTCCAATCCTCGTCGTCCGACGCGGTTTTCGGGCAGATTCGGTTCTTCGCCGATCAGCCTGGAGATTCTCAAACATGCTCGACCGTTCCTGTCTCGCCACTGACCATTCAGAATCTGTTGGCTGAGAATCCGGTCTGCACCATGTCCAATCTTTCGATCCGCCGAGAGGTCTTCAACGCCGTTGGCGGGTTGGACACGAGAACAGTGCATAACGAAGACTTGGAGCTGCTGATCCGCCTCGCAGGCGAAGGCTTCACCATCAAAGGGGTCGATCAGTTCCAGGTCTGGTATCGTACGAGCGCTGGGGGCTTATCTTCGGACTTGAACGCGATGCGCGCTGGGCGGGGCTATGCGGTAAAAACGGCTGCGTCTTATGGCGTGTTCCCGTCGCGGTCGTCCGAGGCCGTCTATCTGCGCTATCTCGCGCGCCGGGCGCTGCGGTTGGGGCACCACGGTCAGGCCCTGTCTTTCACACGCAACGGCTTAGGCCTTCATGCGCGCAGTTTCCTGCTGCCGTTGCGTCGGGGCCTGCCCACAGCAGCAGGGGCAGCACTGGCCCCGATCCTGCCGCAAGCAATCAAACGCGCGTTGTTTTCATGAGAATTCTGAAGGAGATCACCATGCCCACAGCATCCATCGTTGTACCCGCCTACAATGCCGAAGCAACCTTGGCTGAAACGCTCGCCTCACTGCAGGCGCAAACCTATGATGATTTCGAAATCATTATAGTCGATGACGGATCGCAGGACGCGACCTCGGAGATTGCCCGCACTCACCAAGGCGACCCACGCGTGCGACTTGTCCGGCAAGCTAACCGCGGGCTGGCGGGGGCCAGAAATACCGGCATCGCTGCTGCGCGGGGTGCGTTCATCGGCTTTTGCGACGCCGACGATCTGTGGATGCCCGAGAAGCTGGCGGCTCATATTCACCATCTCAAGGCAGAACCGGATGTGGGGGTAAGTTATTCCGGCAGTGCCTTGATCGACGAGGCGGGGTGCATGATGGGGATCAAGCAAGCACCCCGCCTGAAGGATGTGACCGCAGCACATGTTCTGAACCGCAACCCAATCGGCAACGGATCGGCAGCCGTTTTTCGAAAAACAGTGCTGGAGGCTCTGGCGTACCGCCCGAGTTTTGAGACCGAGCGGGATTGGATCTTCGATGAGACCTTCCGGCAATCCGAAGATATCGAATGCTGGATGCGGCTAATGTTGAAGACCGACTGGCAGATCGAAGGTATCCCGGGGTTGCTGACCCTCTATCGGATCAACGCAGGCGGACTGTCTGCGGCTTTGGATCGCCAGTTAGAGGCGTGGGAGCGGATGGTCGCGAAGCTGCGCCCGCTGAACCCTGAGTTCTTCGCGCGGCACGAACCCTCGGCCCGCGCCTATCAACTGCGTTATCTGGCACGGCGTGCGATCACCAACCTCGACCGGGACACAGCTTGGGAGTTGTTTGCGCGAAGCGTCCAGGAAAGCCTCCGTCCGGTGTTGGAGGAACCTGCAAAGTCGTTCAGCACTTTCGCCGCAGCCTTCGTGTTGAAAACGTTTGGACCCGGCCCAATCACTCGGCTGGGGCAAACGAAATCCAATGTGCAATCGATCTGAGTGAGGTATAATCATGGCACAGAAAAAGATACTCCACCTTGTAGACGACACCACGGCGGGTGGCGTGATGCGGATGCTCGACCATCTTTTGGCGCAGTCAGATCTGTCCGAAACGGTCGATCAAAAGGTGTTGAAGGTCAAACGGACTGCATTTTCTTGGGGCAAACTAAATGCGGATGTCATTGTGTCCCACGTCGTACCAAGCTGGAGAAGCCTGCCCGCGTTCTCGGCCCTTCGCGCGATGCATCTGGACACACGGCTGGTCCATGTCGAACACAGTTACACCCGGGCATTCACCACCCTGAATGTCCCACACAAACGTCGGTTCTTTGCCATGCTGAGGGTGATCTATTCCTTCTTCGATCAGGTGGTCGCAGTCAGTCACGCGCAATCGGACTGGATGAAGGAGCGACGCCTGGTCTCTGCGGAAAAGCTGACCGTTGTTCCTCCTACTGTTGATCTTGAGCAGTTGTCGCGAAAGACGATGCCCCCCAAGTCAAAAACCACAATTGGTGCCATAGGGCGTTTGGAGCAGCAGAAAGGTTTCGACGTCTTGATCCAGGGCTTTCGGTCAACCCAATTGCCTGAGGCGCGCTTGTTAATCTTCGGGGAAGGCAGTCAGCGTTCATACCTTGAGGAACTGGCAGAAGGTGACCCGCGCATCGAGTTTCGGGGCCACGCCGAAGATCCAGCAGAGGCTTACCAAGCAGTCGATATCATTGCGATTCCATCGCGTTGGGAGGCATACGGACTTGTGCTGGACGAAGCGCTTGCCGCACAGCGCAATGTGATTGCAAGTAAAGTTGATGGGTTACGTGATCGTGAAGGAGATACGAGAATTTCATTCTGCAACCTTGACCCTTATGATTGGCGCCGTGCGATCAATAATTTTCTGCTTTCCAACACTATTGAGAAAAGCAGCTGAATCAAAATTTGACACTGGATCTTTTGTGTTTTAGCCGAGCCATTCGCTGCAAAATCAATTGTGATTTCAAAGAAATTGCCTGAGGCCAGCTTTGCGTTTTGTGCGCGAGCCTACTTAGCGCAGTAAATCTTGGTGCCCTCTGTGGACTGCGAGCGGTTATTGCCTTGTGCCAAGTGGACGGCAGCTATGTCCCGCGACTTTCTAATTGGTGCAAAGTGCAGCGAAAGGCACGTCGGTTTGAACCAGCTCTTGATACCGTTCGCGGCGAAACAACCTGAAGAGCCCAAAGCGGACACAGTTTCTTTGAAAGAAGATCGAGCATTATGCGGTATCCAAAAAAACCGAGCGCGCGATACAGCGAACCTTACTGGGACTTCGCTGGGATGTTCTGCGAATAGTCTTTTCACTCGTCCACAACACGAAACTCACCGGAAGGCGCATCAGTAGGTGGTTCCTCAAACTCATTGGAAATCAGACCGCGGCGGATGAGTTCTCTAATGGCGGCCGCTCTGGATGGCAGTCTGTTCTCGAACCGCCAATCATCAATGGCTTTAAGCTCTTCGAGGTCGAGCATCAGTTGCAGTTTTTCCGTGCGCTTTGGCGGTCGATTTTGATCAGACACTGGCATGACCTCAGTAGCTTACGTCAGTTACTCCAAGCATGTATGGCAATGGGCCTGTGTGTCTACATCAATCTTGGCATGTTGTGCCGGATACCCAGGATCATGAAGCGCCCCATGATGTGTCGGATACCTAACTTAAGTATATGATTTTATTTGAAATTTTATGAATCGCTCTTAGGTTTACTCCGCAAGCAACGAAACGGAGTGAAAATGATACAGCAAGTCTTAAAGTCTGAAGTTCAGGAAGAAACCAACGACACAGGCATCGACAAGAACGCCTGGATCGCCAACGCGGTGACGGAAGTACTGGCCGATACCATGGTCCTGATGGTGAAAACACAAGGCACACATTGGAACGTCGTGGGCCCGCTATTCCTGCCGATCCATGAACTAACAGAGCGTCAGTATCGCGACCTGTTCGAAGCTGCGGATGAATTGGCCGAGCGTGTGCGTGCGTTGGGTCAGGTGGCACCGATCTCGTTCACGGACATGGTTAGCCAAGCCAAGCTGACCGAAGAAGAGACGGTTAAAGATGCAGAGGGCATGATCAAACAATTGGTCGCAGACAACGAAGCGATTGTCCGGAACCTGCGTGAGACGGCTGCGACCGCCGCTCGTTATGGCGATGGGGCTACAGAGGACCTGATGAACGCCAGGATGGCGAAGCATGAGGAAGCCGTCTGGATGCTCAAGGCAATTGTTGCGGCCTAATTGGCGGCTCCCCTCGATTTGAACCAAGGTTTGCGAAGAAAGGAAAAACGATGACACGTGTTGGGTACGAGAAAAAGGCACAGCTGCAACTGGATAGTTGGAATGCCCAGATTGATGTTCTCGAAGCCAAGCTGAAGGTGGCCGAAGCGGACGCCAAACTCGAGCTCGAGGAGCAGCTCAGCAAGCTCTACAAGGCAAGATCTGACGCAGAGGCTCAACTGAATGATTTGAAGTCGACTAGCGACGAGGCCTGGGAAGATGTCAAAAAGGGCTACGAGGCTGCATGGGGCGATATGCAGAGTGCTTTGAAAAAAGCGGCCGACCGGTTCTCGTAGAGCTGTGTTTGTGAACAAAGCTCGTGTCGTAAATGGAGACAGGAATGCAAACACCTAGAGAATTAGTGAGGTACTTTCGTGGGTTCCTAACTATCCCTGCCGCCATTAGTCTTTCAGGGCTTTTGGTGGCTGGGATTGTCTTCAAGACGGAGCAAGCGCTCGCGAGTTGGGGTTGGTCCGCTTCCGATTGGCTGAGCGTTTCTAATCGTACTGCGAGCGATGTACTAAGCGCAATCTCGGCAGCATCCATGTCCGCGTTGGTCATGGTCTATTCCATTGTTTTGCTGGTCTACACCTTAGCAGCCGGATCAATTGGGCCCAGGCTCTTGCAGCGTTTTGGCGAAGACAGGGTAAATCAGATTGCAGTTGGCTCACTTGGAGCGACGTTTTTATACAGCTTGTTGATCTTGTGGCTGATACGCGATGACACATCCGTAAATTTGGCCGTTGCGATTGGAATAGTCTATTCGATCATCTCAGTTCTTTTGCTGTTGCTCTTCGTTCATACAGTATCGACGCGCGTAACCATTGATCAGGAGGCGGCGCGGATTTCTGAGGCCTTGGATCGCCAAGTCAGCACCGCAATCGAAAACAGCGCAGATACTCCATCTTCAGAGGCAGTCCCTGAGGAGGGAGACAAGCGCCAAGTCTTGGCTTCGGGCACTGGATATGTGAATTCGATCAATACCGAAGGTCTAGTGAGTGCGGCCAAGGAAGCCGGAGCAGTCGTCGTTTTTGATGTGCAGCCAGGAGACTTTATGGTTCCATCGGACACTTTGGCCAAGGTTTATGGTGATAGTGACGAAAGTCTTAATGATCTGGTGCAAGCGGCAGCTCCGTTAATCTCCGCGCGAGATCCTAATGGCGATATCCGCTTTTCTGTCCATCTTCTCGTTGAAATCGCACTTCGGGCGTTGTCACCGGGTGTCAACGACACGTTTACCGCAATAGTCTGCATCGACCGACTGTCGGCGTCTCTGGCTCGAGCGTGGTCGTCAAAGCTCTGCACGGGTGTGTATCGGGATGATGACGGAAACGTACGGGTGGTTTACCCGTCCATCACGGCTGAGGCACTGTTTCACGACTCTATGCCAGCTCTAAGACGCGCTGCCCGGGGTAATGGCCTCGTAACGGCCGCCCTTATTCGCGCTTTGGTGCGCATCGCAGAGGCAGCTCCAGAAGAAGATTTGCTGGCTGTTGTAGATGAACTATCTGCGGTCAGAGATGAGACCCGAGAAAGCGATATGCTTGAGCGCGATATTGATAAGTTTTGTGGCCAGGTCGAAACCGCAATTGAAGGGTTTTAGTCAACCGTCCTGGACAATTGCAGTCCAGTGCGGCTGGGGGGTGGTTTGTGAGTGGGCCATCCCCCAACTTATGGAAAAGTGCTCTTCGAAAGGTCTTAGTTACATTTCAACGAAAGGTAGTCAGTGAGTGGCGAAACCAAACGGCTACTTTGTCCGCACTTTTCGAGTTGGTGCGCTGCGCAGCGAACGGCATACCCTCCCAGACCAGCCGCTCGTAGATCATGCAGCGAAGGTGTCAGAAGAGCCCAAGTCACCGAATGCTGCGTCGCAACTAGATTATTCGTTGTTCAAGTTCCGAAGCGTCATCCACGTCGACGTGCCAGAATGCGTCTGATCCTTCGGGCATTTTCTGAAGCACACGCTCGAAGTCTCTTTTGTTCGTGCAGCGCCGGATCGCCCATGCAGTTGCTTCGATCGCATTGTCCGGGGTCAAGTTGTGGTTCACGCGAACCTGCTTTACTTCGCTCGTCAGTTCAGTCCGCTCGGAGAAGCGAGCAGGATGCGCCGCAGGTTCCCAATTGTTCACGAAAATCGCACGAAGCACACTTGGCAGAACCGACGCGAAGTCCAAGCCCTGTTGTGCAGTCAGGCGACGGCGAAACACCTGGAGTACTGCGTCAACGGCGGTGTAGGTCATGTTGTCTGACTCTAGACACATGCGCTCTTTCGCATCATCGAGAAACGCTCTCCATTCCTTTGACGCGTGTCTATATGTCCATGGCATGGGCATGTGAGGTTTCGTTCCTGAGAAATTCCAACAAGGAAAGCCTACCAAATCTGGTTCCGAGCTGTCGATAAATGAACGGCAGCTCCGTCCGCACAGCCGTCATTGAAGATGCCAGAACCGGTTAAATGCCCAACCAAAACCGTCAGATGTCAGCTTCGAGCCCAAACTGTTAAATGCTGCACACTGCTGGAAAAACCGCGAGGCACCAGAAGCCGACATTTGCAGGTACCAGGGTTCCTATTAACCGACCTTGAATGCGAACGAACAAACCGTCCTTACACCCGTCGATCCAGGCATCGAAGTATCAATCCTTCGCGATTGCGGGCCGAATTTCAACGCGGGCACCGTAGTTGTTTTGGCCAACCGAGAATGGAAACGCGGAGAGCGCGGCGTCGGGCAAAACGGAGCTTCCTTCAGTCAAAGTGTTGAAATCGGGCCATCCGTCGCGCATCCAGACAGTGCCTTCAGGCATTCGGCGCGTGACCTTGGCGCGCGCGTGGAATGCGCCGCGTGCGTTAAACATTTCTATACAGTCACCATCCGTGATCTCGCGTGCCGATGCATCATCGGGGGCAATCCAGAGTTCTGGTTCCGCCTCTCTCGCAGCAAGGGTTGGAAGTGCGCGACCGTGATCAAAAAATGCGTGGAACTGCGCGAAAGTGCGCCCGTGTGCAAGGGCGAGCCCATCGACTGGCGGTTCATTTGGCGGCATCGGCAAAGGCGGAAGACCCATGGCTTGCGCGCGCTCGGAGAAGAATTCGATCTTACCGGATGGGGTTGAGAACTCAAGGGTGGGATACGCTACATGAGAGATCTTGAGAGGCACGCGCCCGCCGTTCGCACGAAGTGTTTGGACCGTGGCATGACCAGTCGCAGGGTGGTCGAGCACAGCATTAATAGCAGCTTCTTGATCGACCCATGGGTAGACGTCCTTGACGTCTAGTCGCGCTGCAAGCCCTTTATAGAGATTATAGACTGGGCGCGCCTCGCCCGCAGGAGGCAGAACCCGGTCAGACAGATGAACATGGGAGTTTGTGGATTTCGCGCCGATCTCTTCTAGCCATATCGTCCCGGGTAAGACGATATCGGCCAATTCTCGGATCGTTTGATTGGGGAAGATGTCGTAAGCAACGACCAAGTCGGCCTTAGCAAGGGCAGCTCGGGTGCGTGCAGTGTCCGCAAAACAAGACAGCACGTTTGAGCCAATTGTGACGAAGACCTTGACCGCACCACTTTCCAGCGCCTCCACAATAGCTTCCATCTGGTTGGGAATGTAACTGCCGGGTGGCCTCCGTTCAGCCGCAGAGACATCATTGAAGCCGACGCCGTGGCTGCGCCCTCCGTGGCGCGGGCCTATGCCGCCGCCTTTGACCCCGAAGTTGCCCGTGAGCGCGGGCAGGCAGGATATGGCGCGCGCCGCCTGCCAAGTATTTCTACCTTTGTGGAGCGAAGATCCTCCGATGACGATCATCGCTGGTTTGGTGGCCGCGTATTGGCGTGCGAGCTGAACGATCTGCTGCGCCGACACGCCCGTGATGGCGGCGGCCCAATTGGGTGTCATGGAGGCCACATGAGCGCTCAACGCGTCCAGCCCGATCGTATTTGCGGCAGTAAAGTCGGTATCGTGAGACCCATCGGCTAAGATCACGTTCATCATTGCAAGTGCGAGTGCCGCGTCGGTTCCGGGCTTCACGAGGATGACGTCATCGGCCAATGCAGATGCCTCGGTGCGACGCACATCAATCACGACGATCCGTGCTCCGCGCCGTTTTGCGATTTCAACGTGCCGCAGTGTATTGGCCTGGCTCACAGTGTTAGCCGCCCAGAGGATCACAAGCTCAGAGTTTGCGCCAAGGTCCTCTTTGGTCGAGGTCTCAAGAGCACCGGTGATCCCAACACCAAAGCCACCCAAACCCCAGCAGATCATTGCAGGGTTCCAATACTGGCAGCCGTATAAGTTGGCGAACCGATCCATCTGCGCGCGCTTGAGGCCAAATGCGTAGTCATTGCCCCAGTTGCCGTGTGCTTGCCAGAACCCGACCCGCTCACGTCCCACGTCCTGCATCTTTGCGGCTATGTAATCCATGGCGGCATCCCAGCTCACATCTTGCCAGGTCTCACTTCCGCGCGAACGGCGCATCTGCGGTGTCAGCAGGCGCTTGTCGTTCCCCACGATCTCGTGGGCAGCCTTTCCCCGCATGCAGAGGAAGCCTGCGCTGTCGGGATTCGTCTCATCCCCTTCAATAAGAACCTGCCCGTCGTCGTGTTTAGTGACCTTCATCCCGCAGAGCGTCGGATGACAGTTCATTGGGCACATTGTTGTGAAGGTTTCCAACTGGGGGTCATGCCTGTCGTTTTTTGCAATCACTTAACCTTAACTGAGGCAAGCGAGTCTGAGAAGGCTGTTAGCTCCTGAAGCCAACGTCAGCTTTACCGTCTCATCAAAGTATTACTACATTCGTTCGCGCCCAAAGCGGACCCCGTAAGTTCAAGGTTGAAAGGTCGCTTCGTCCCGCGGTGCGGACCTTCTGGGTGGCAGAAACCGAGCAAGCGCGGCGAATGTCGGCAAAGCGGGCTGCAGCCGCAGCATCTAAATGGCCCGCCAAAGGTCGGCTCTGGGCCGTCCCTGGTGTGGGCGCGCAACCTGTCAGGCAAGCATGCTGCGACCGATCTAATGGCGGCAGCGAGCCCAACCTGCCAATTTGATATTCGTGCTGCGCGTGCTCGCGGCGAAAATTTCTCTGCAGCTGCATTAGTTGCAGAACCGCAGCGCGGCCAGAAATCCGGTCGTTTAGATTTTGCGCAGCGCAGTTGGGCTTGCCAACTTACAGGTCGCCTGAAAATTATGGGGTTGACCGAAATAGTTTCATAGCCCAGTAATCAGTTCGTCGGTTTTCTTACGAAATTAATAGGGAATTCGCGGCGTACTTTGTGCGTTAAACGAAACTGCCCCCGCAACTGTAGATGGCGAGCCACATTTCAATATCCACTGAGCCTACGTGCTTGGGAAGGCGAAATAAAGCAAAGATCCATCAGTCAGGAGACCTGCCGACGAAGACACTTTAACCGGACGGGGATGTTCGGGGTGGATCGTGGCATTATGGTTTAGGTTGATCTTTTCAACTGCGCGTCCCTTCCCGGTGACCTCGCTCAACATTGGCGAAGGAGCCTAATAATGATGAAAACGCTTTATGTGCCAGGGGCGATGGCACTTGCACTGATAACGACAGCCGCAGCGGCGCAACAAACAAACTATCCGCTGACAATTTCTAACTGTGGCTATGACCAGACTTTTGACGCGGCTCCTGCCTCAACCGTCACCATCGGTCAGTCTACGACCGAACTTCTGTATATGCTTGGCCTTGGCGACAAAGTTGCCGGTACATCTGTTTGGTTCAACCCAGTTCTGCCTGAGTTTGAAAAACTGAACGCTGGTATCGAGCGTCTAGCAGACAATGATCCAAGCTTTGAAAGCGTTGTGAACAAAAAACCAGAGCTGGTGACCGTCATGTATGAATGGCACGTTGGCGCAGAAGGTATCGTTGCAACACGGGAAATGTTCCACGATGTTGGCATTCCAACCTACACCATGCCGACGGACTGTGAGAAAAAGGACAATCTGACAGGTGTTGACGGCACCCGGTCTGAGCTTTTTTCAACAGAGACCTTCTACAAATCGATTTCTCAGCTGTCTGAAATTTACGATGTTCAAGCCCGTGGTGCCGAACTGGTGGAAGAGCTGAAAGCCGCCGAAGCCGACGCAATTGCCAAAGCGGCTGCACTAGATCTGCCCGAAGGGACGTCAGGCCTGTTCTGGTTCTCTTCCGCCGATATGGAAGCAGATCCCTATGTTGCAGGTCAAAAAGGTGTACCTGCCTACATGATGGACAAACTGAGCGTTGAGAACGTCGTTCAATCTGATGAGGAATGGCCACTGGTTGGTTGGGAAACCATCGCCAAAGCAGATCCTTCTTTCATCGTCATCGCTGAAATGGATCGTCGCCGCTTCCCAGCGGATGATATCGAAATGAAGCGTAAGTTCCTGATGGAAGACCCAGTTGCCTCTGAAATGACCGCTGTGAAAGAAGGCCGCATCATCACCATCGATGCACACGCGATGAGCCCAACCGTTCGCGCGATCCTGACACTGGGTCAGGTTGCGGACGCTTTGGAAAGCTATGACCTGAAATGAGTGTGACCGACCGGATACCTGTCCGGTCGGCCTCTCGCAATATCTGGAAGTGGGCGGTGATCGCGCCGCCTCTTCTTTTTCTTGCTTTGGTGGCTGGCACGGCTTTAGGCGAAACCCACATCCCGATGGACGTTGTTCTCAAGGTGCTGGCCAATAAAATAATTGGTGCAGACTATGCAGTAGATCGCATCGATTCCGGAATTATCTGGAATTACAGGCTTTCACGTGCTGTTGTAGCCGCTTGCTGCGGTGCTGGTTTGGCCCTGTCTGGTGTCGTTTTGCAGGCTTTGTTGAGGAATGCACTGGCAGATCCTTATTTGTTGGGCATTTCTGCAGGCGCTTCGACTGGCGCAGTCACCGTCGCAATTCTTGGCATCGGAGGCGGCGCGATCTCGATGTCCGCTGGCGCATTTGCAGGTGCTATCTTTGCCTTTGCCTTTGTCGCAATGCTGGCCCAGGTCGCTGGCGGCGGCACAGGGTTAAGAGCCGCTGGCGTCATCATTTTGGCGGGGATCGCTGGGTCTCAGCTTTTTAACGCCTTAACCGCATTCATCATTGCCAAATCCGCCAGCGCGGAACAGGCCAGAGGTATCATGTTCTGGCTCATGGGAAACCTAAGCGGAGTTCGTTGGCCTGATACAGTTGTGGTTGTGCCCGCCGCCTTGTTTGGTTTGATAGCCTGTCTCTTTAATGTTAGGGCGCTGGATGCTTTCATCTTTGGCGCAGACAGCGCGGCATCCCTCGGTATCGCGGTTCGGCGCGTGCAACTTGGCCTGATCGGGATTGCTGCCCTTATGACCGCGGCAATGGTGTCGATCACCGGATCCATCGGCTTTGTCGGGCTTGTGATCCCGCATGCCATGCGGATGGTCGTTGGCACGCGCCATCGTGCTTTGATCCCAGCTTCGGCTTTGGCTGGCGCTATTTTCTTGATCTGCGCTGATGTGATTTCGCGCACAGTGATCCCAGGGCAAGTTCTGCCAATTGGTGTGGTCACAGCACTGGTTGGCGCGCCAGTATTTGCCCTGATCCTGATCGGGCGGAGGGCAGCAGTATGATCTTGCGATGCGAAGACCTCGGCTGGCGTATCAAACGGAAAGCGATCGTCTCAGGCGCAAACCTGACCGTGAATGAAGGCGAAATGCTGGGGCTGATCGGCCCCAACGGCTCGGGCAAATCAACCCTACTGCGAATGCTGGCCGGGGTCAGATTTCCTAGCATGGGTCGTGTCTTCTTAGGTGATGCCCCAATGGCGGGGTTGCGACAACGAGAGATCGCACAAAGGCTCGCACTGGTAGAGCAACACGCTGATACCGAAGAACGCATCACCGTGCGCGACGCAATTGAACTGGGTCGCACGCCTTTCCTGTCGGCGCTGCAGACTTGGGGCCACGACGACGAAGCAATCGTCGCGAATACGCTGGCAGCGGTCGATTTGCAGGGGTTTGAAGATCGGGTTTGGCATACCTTGTCCGGTGGCGAACGTCAGCGCGTTCAAATTGCCCGTGCTTTGGCCCAGCAGCCGAAGGTTTTGCTAATGGACGAACCGACAAATCATCTGGATATCAAACATCAACTGGCGATCTTGCACCTTGTCAGAGAGCTGCCCATCACAAAAGTCGTAGCACTGCATGATCTGAACCAAGCGATGATGTGTGATCGCATCTGTGTCATGCAGGCTGGAAAAATCGATGCTCTCGGCACGCCCGCTGAAATCCTTACTGAAGAACGTTTGATACAAACATTCGGCGTCTGCGGTCACTTTATGACCGACCCTTTCGACGGCTCGCCAGTTATTCGGTTCCACAGCGCCCATAAAGGAGAGTGATCCATGCGCTTTATGCTTTCGTTCCTGTTACTATTGATACCAAGTTTGGCATTGGCTGAAATGTATGAAGTTCAGATGCTGAACCGGAATGCCAATGGATCCATGATCTATGAACCGCCTTATTTGAATGTTCAGGTTGGAGACAGCGTAAAGTTCTTGGCGACACGCCCAGGCCATGATGCGGTCAGCATCGAAGGGATGGTACCAGAGGGGGCGACGCCGATCAAAGGCAAGCTGAACGAAGAAATCACTGTGACATTTGATGTCGACGGTCTCTACGGCATCAAATGCACTCCGCATTATGCAATGGGCATGGTGATGTTGATCGAAGTGGGTGAGCAAAAAGCCAAGTCAGAAGATCTACCACAGGATATTCCTGAACGCGCTTTGGTTCGTCTGCAAGACTATTTGGATCACACGAATTGAGCAACTATCGACTGCATGCACGTCTCGGCTCCGGCAGCTTCGTCATTGAAGCTGTCTTGGCGTTGCTGCAAATTCCCTATGAATTGGTTTCGATCGAAAGCACGCCCAGCACGCCCTTACCGGAGGAGTTTGTAAAAACAAACCCCTGGAAGCAAATCCCTGTTTTGGAACTTGAGACGGGCGAGACATTGACCGAGGTTGCAGCAATCCTGTTTTGGCTAGAAAGACACCATCCCGATGCCTTCCACAGATCCGACTTTAGTATTGCGGATATGGCTGCGTTTTATCGTTGGACCGTCTTTCTTGCTGTAAACATCTATGAAGGAACGCTTCGACGGTCCTATCCCCGCCGTTTCGTCAACATTCCACATGCAGACAATCCCGAAGTTATTCAGGCTATCCAAAGCGCTGGGTTTACCCGAAATCAGGAAGCCTTTCGCCTATTGGAACGGGAACTGCAAAATCAACAAGGCCTTTGCGGCGACTGCCTTTCTCCAACTGATGTATTCGCAGCGATGCTGTACGCATGGCACAATGAGCAGCCGGATTTACCACTTTGCGCTGAGCTGACTAGCAGAGTCGCAAATCACCCGGATATTGCGCCGATATGGACTCGGAACTTCGCTCATAGACTGGATCATAACTGGGTTAGGTACACCGCCGTTGCATGAGGTACATGATATACGTCTCGCTGATGCCGCTCTTTGGCAACAGGATGAGAAGGTACGAAACTCTTGGCGCATCCTAAGTGCCTCTTGAGGTTTTACTTTCGTGTAGCTTTGCACACCTTACTGCAAGGCCATACGATCGAATTACCGCCGTGACAAACAGCAGTGACAACAGCATCCCCGAGTGACCGCTTGGGTGACGTAAGTTGCAACGCAGCAAAAAGGTGCGCCGTGAATGCAAACGGATGCTGCATCAGCAATAGCTGCGGTAGCGCAAGGCGGCTTCGTCCGCATGTGAGACATTCATGCCCGGTGCAGCGAACGTCCAGTGCTAGCCAAAGCGGCCTTTCAGAACCAAAACTCTGAGCTTCCAGTCGCGAAAGCGCAAATTTAAGCCTTTGGTGAGAGCTCTCGCAGTAGCAGAACGCTCCCCATTGGCTCTATCACGACAAAGTCACAACATTGCCGCCCAGTTCGCGTTTCATTGCTACCGAAGCCCACGCTTCCATCAGATCGCGCCGCTTGTCGAACAAATCTGATCGTGCGTAGGCTGCTTCGGCCTTGTCTTTTATGCCATGGGCCAGCGCCGCTTCAATAACTTCGCGTGGGAAGCCAGTAGTCTCGCCCGCCCAATCGTGAAAAGTGGACCGAAAGCCATGTACTGTGATGTCGTTGCGCTTCATTCGGCGCAGGACCGCTGTCATGCTCATGTCGGAAATGGGTCTTCCAGGCTTGATTTCGCTTTCAAAGGCCAGCACCGTATCATTACGGCGCGCACCAAGACACGCGATAGCCGCGTCGCTCAACGGCACACGATGTTCCTTGCCCGCTTTCATCCGTTCGGCAGGAATGGTCCAGAGTTGTGCGTCCAGATCGATTTCGGCCCACGTCGCCCCGCGTGTCTCGCCGGATCGCGCCGCGGTTAAGATAGTGAAGCCCAATGCGCGCGCGGCGACGCCACTCCGGGTGCCTAAGTCGGACATGAAAGCTGCAATTTCGGCATGAGGCAATGCTGGGTGATGCTTGACCGCTCGCACCTTTGTAGGTTTGGGCAAGAGGTGATCCAGATGGCCCCGCCAACGTGCTGGATTGTCTCCGGCACGGATGCCAAGGGCGGTCGCGTAGTCCAGAACTGCCTCAATCCTTTGGCGCACACGGTTGGCGGTTTCGGGTTTTTCAGACCAGATCGGTGTCAGCGTGCCGATGATGTCAGCGGTTTCAATCTTGCTAACCTGTATTTGCCCGATCTTTGGAAACACGTAGGTTTCGAGTGTCGACGTCCATTGCGCGGCGTGCTTTGCATTCTTCCAACCGGACCTTTTGCTTTCGATCAGTTCCTGCGCCGCTTCTTTGAAAGTTTTGGCTTTGGTTTGTTGTTTCTTGGCGATCGGGTCTTCCCCCTCGACAATGAGCCGCCGGGCTTCCGTTGCGCGGTCGCGGGCCATTGCAAGGGTCACGTCAGGATACGACCCCAAACCCAGGTCGCGCCGGCGTCCTTGTACTTGATACCTCAACACCCAAGAGCGTGCGCCTGACGGCTTCACATAGAGAAATAACCCGCGGCCGTCGCCATGCCTTCCTGGCGGTGCCGATTTGACCTTTTGAACACTTAGCGACATTTCGTTCCCACGTTCGTTCCCACATATTTTCTTGATTTAGGATGAACGCGCGTGAACGCCAACGAGTGAGGATGAAACTAATGCACTATAAAACATGCGATAAAACGAATTGTAACGAATTACAGCGAACGCCAGAAAACAGGGGTTATACGGACTTCGTCTCCGCCACTGGCTTTTCGCGAAGCGAAACGCCAAAGACCTCAGGGACAAAATGCTGGGCGGCCGTCGTTTCGAAGAAGCGGCGAGAGCGTCTTGGGCTTGAACTCTTTCCGGTCAGGTACGCTATAATTCTTGCACCACGCCTCCCGCGGATGGGGCCGACCAACGGGACGCCGGGTCTGCAAAGAAATCAGGGCGTTCCGAATTGGAACGCCCCCCGGGTTGGCTTCAGGTCAGACCGTGCTGCCTTTCAGGCGGATTGCGCAGCCAAGGCTGCCTGCGCACAGACCTACGACCACGGCAATCAACAGGTCCAGGGTGCCGATCTGGGAAAAGTCCCAATGGGCAAAGACCACCGTTTCAGCGACCCCCACCATGGCCCCCATCAGGGCGCCAAGCCAGAGGCGCCGGGTCATCATACCCAGCGCGAGGCCAAGAATGCCCGGCAGGCTAAGGATATTGCCACCTATGGTTCCGAGAATCTCGAGCATGTCTTGCCTCTTTTCAATCTTTACGGGTGGTCAGGAAAGACCGGATATCGGCCCCGTCGGCGGCTGCCTGCTGATGTGCCTTGGGCACGGATTGTGCATTCAATGCTTCGGTAACTTCCTGATATTTCTCAAGGTATCCCGGCGGCAGGCTGTGGGCGATGCCCTGATGGCAGTCAATGCAGGTCATGTCATTGTCGATCGCTCGCTGGTGTTCGGACGCCGCGCGCGTTTCCTGGATGGTGAAATCCATGTAGTCGAAATTGTGACAGTTCCGGCATTCGCGGCTGTCTGACGCTTTCATCTTTTTCCAGACGGCAGAGGCCATGCTCAGGCGGTGATCCTCGTATTTTTCCGGCGTGCTGATGGTGCCGGCCAGTTCGTGGTACACGTCCTTGACCGCCATGATCTTGGCCTTGATCTTGTGGTTCCATTCATCCGGAACGTGACAGTCCGAACAGATTGCGCGCACACCCGAGTGGTTGTTGTAGTGGACCGTTTCCCGGTATTCGCCCAGGTTGGTTTCCATCGTGTGGCACGAAACACAGAACTCCTCGGTGTTTGTCAGTTCCAGCGTCCAGTGAAAGCCACCCCAGAACAGAATGCCCGCAAGAAACCCCGCGATCAGAAGAAACCCGGCGCTCAGCATGGCTGCGGGTGTCCAGAACCAAGTCCAGATGCGACGGATAAAACCGCCTTTTTCGGGAGAATCGGCCATTTTCAGTACTCCTTTCAGACAGGTTTTGGATTAGTTGCCAGAGGAGGGCTGAAAGTCGTTATCGACCAGCGCAGGCGCATCAGCCTGCGGAACGTGACACTGGTTGCAGAAATACCGGGTGCCCGCGATCTGATCCAATTCGTTGCCTTCACGATCCAGGTAATGGGTCATCGACAAGGTCGGGGCGCCCCGTTCACCTGCCTTGGTCCAGTCGTGGCAGGACAGGCATTGGTTGGTGCGCAGGTCGATCTGGTATTGATCGATCTTGTGCGGCACCAGCGGCGGCTGTTGTCGGTAATTCCGCTGCATGCGGCCTTCGACGTTGCGATGCACCTGGTCAAGCACGACGGGTTCGTCGACTTCGGCGCCCCGGAGCGAGTCGACCTGGGCGGATTGCGCAAGTGCAAGCCCGCTCAGGAGCAATACTGGTATCAGGGCTATTCCGCCTGTAACGATTGGCTTTTTCATCATGGCACTCCCTTAAATAGGTCTGGCGGCGCGCGATTCTGGCGCGGCAACTGGATCGGAAGGCGCGACGAGGCTGTCGTCGAACCGGTGAGTAAAGGTGAAGACATCGACCGCGCAGACATCAATGCAACGGCCGCAATTGGTGCAATCGGGTGACAGGATCACGGGCGAACTGCCCGGCTTGCCCTTCAGCGCGGGGGATATCACCTGGTTTTCGGGGCACACCGCATAGCAATCCATGCAGTCATCGCAGGCCGAGCGGTTGGCGGCACTGACCCGCAGCAGGCTTTTCGAACCGACCAGCCCGTAAAAAGCCCCGACCGGGCAGATATGCCCGCACCAGCCATGGCGCGCGACGAAAAGGTCAAAGACAAAGATCCCGGCAATCATGGCCCAGACAAAGCCCATTCCGAACACCAGGCCACGGTGCAGCATCGTGATCGGGTTTATCAGCTCCCACGCAATGACCCCGGTCAGCGCGGACACGATCAGAACCATGGCCAGCACCCACAACCGGGTGGAACGTTTCGGCTGCCAGCCCTTGGGCAGGTTCAGACGGCGATGCAGCCAATGAGCGGCGTCGGTCACGGGATTGATCGGGCAGACCCACGCGCAATAGACCCGACCGCCAATCATCGCATAGGCGACCAGAACGATCAGCCCACCGACCAGCGCGGTCACCTCGGGCCAGTGCCCTGCGACCATGCCTTGAAGCAGGACCAGCGGGTCGGTCAGTGGCAACACGCCAAGTGTCAGTGACCCAGCCAATGTCCCTTGCACGACCCACAGTCCGAACCAGGGCCCAAGCAGAAACAGGACCAGGAAGAAAGCCTGGCTCAGGCGTCGCAGCAACAAAAAGCGATGCGCGCCGATCCAGCCCTTGGCGGCTTGCGCTTCGTGCCCGACGGGTATCTGGACACGCGCGCTCATTGGCCGACACCCGGCAAATCGTATCCCGGAGCAAACCCGCCCGGTGCCACCAGGTTATCCGTGCCCGGTCCCGGCAGCCTGTCGGGCAGATCAATCAGCCCTTCGACGATTGGCCCGCCCTTGGCCTCTTTTTCTTCCCAGCCTTTCAAATAATGCTCAGCCGAGCTGCCGCGGGCCAGTCGGGCCGGAAGGACCTTGATTGCAGCTTCGGGCAGCACGCAGCTTTTTTCGCACATCCCGCACCCGGTGCACCGGTCCGCATGGACGGTGGGCGCGAAAATCGCGTGATGACCGGATCGGGTATTGTGCGAAAGCTCAAGCGTGATCGCCTCGTCGATCACGGGGCAAACGCGGTAACAGACGTCACAGCGCAGACCCAGAAAGTTCAGGCAGTTTTCCTGATCGACCAACACGGCCACGCCCATTTTCGCGTCGTCGATATCGTCAAGGCCGGGGTCCAGCGCGCCCGTGGGGCAGGCCGCGACGCAGGGGATGTCGTCACACATCTCGCAGGGAATGTCGCGGGCGGTGAAATAGGGCGTACCCGTGGCCACGACATCGACGCCAAGCTCGGCCAGTTTCAACGTGTCATAGGGACAATCCCGCACGCACAGACCGCAACGGATGCAGGCGGACAGGAATTCTTTTTCAGGCAATGCCCCAGGAGGGCGCAGGGCCTCGGCCGGCAACGCGCGGGCGTCGCGGGCCAGATAGGCCAGCAACGATCCGGCGACGATGCAACCGCCCGCCGCACGCGCCGAATCCTGCAGGAAACGGCGCCTTTGCGGCGAAAGGGGTGTTCCGGCGAGGGACATGGGGATTACCTTTGCGATCCGGGCCGGTTATGCGCGCTCGACCTTGCAGGCGCACTTTTTGAAATCGGTTTCCTTGGACAGCGGGCAGGTCGCATCAAGCGTCAGCTTGTTGGTCAGTTGCCCTTCGTCAAACCACGGCATGAAAACCAGGCCACGCGGCATCTTGTTGCGCCCGCGGGTCTCGACCCGGCTGGTGACTTCGCCGCGTCGGGTCGACAGCACGATTTCCTGCCCGCGACGGACGCCGCGATCCTTGGCGTCTTCGGGGTGCATATAGACAACGGCCGCCGGGAAGGCGCGGTGCAACTCGGGCACGCGCCGGGTCATCGAACCCGAATGCCAGTGTTCAAGCACGCGACCGGTGCACAGCCACAGATCGTATTCCGCATCAGGTTCTTCGGCGGCCGGTTCATATGGGGCAAAGATGATCTTGGCCTTGCCATCCTTGTGGCCATAGAACTTTACGTCCGCGCCTTCGGGGACATAGGGGTCATAGCCTTCGCGGAAGCGGTACAGCGTTTCCTTGCCGTCCACGACCGGCCAGCGCATGCCCCGCGCCTGATGGTACATTTCGAACGGCGCCAGGTCATGCGCATGGCCGCGCCCGAAACCGGCGTATTCCTCGAACAGGCCTTTCTGGACGTAGTACCCGAAATGCTCGGCATCGTCGTTGTCGAACCCTTCGGCGGTTTCGGACAGCGGGAACTTGTCGATGCTGCCATTTGCGAACAGCACGTCATACATGGTCTTGCCGCGATGTTCGGGCATCTTGGCCAGCTGTTCCTCGCCCCAGACCTCTTCGACGGTGAAGCGTTTCGAGAATTCCATCACCTGCCACAGGTCCGATTTCGCCTCGCCCGGCGCTTTGACCTGCTGGCGCCAGAACTGGGTGCGGCGCTCGGCGTTGCCATAGGCACCTTCCTTTTCGACCCACATGGCGGTGGGCAGGATCAGGTCGGCCGAAACCGCCGTCACCGTCGGATAAGGATCGGACACGGTGATAAAGTTGTCCGGGTTGCGATAGCCGGGATAGCCCTCTTCGTTCATGTTGGGCGCGGCTTGCATGTTGTTGTTGCACTGCACCCAATAGGCGTTCAGGTCACCGTCTTTCAGCTTGCGGTGCTGCAATACGGCGTGAAAGCCGGGCTTGGCCGGAATGGTGCCTTCGGGCACGTTCCAGGCGGTCTCGCAAATCTCACGGTGCTTGTCGTTCATCACCACCATGTCGGCGGGCAGACGGTGGGCAAAGGTGCCAACCTCGCGCGCCGTACCACAGGCCGAGGGCTGGCCGGTCAGCGAGAAGGGCGAGTTGCCGGGCTCGGAAATCTTGCCGACCAGCAGGTGGACGTTGTACATCAACGAGTTCACCCACGACCCGCGGGTGTGCTGGTTGAAACCCATGGTCCACAGGCTCATGACCTTGCGGTTGGGATCGGCATATTGCTTGGCCAGCTTTTCAAGGCTTGCCGCAGGAACACCGGACAATTCCGCAGTATATTCCAACGTGTATGGCGCGACCGACGCGGCATATTCTTCAAAGCTGATCGCTTCCAACTTGCCCGAGTTCGGGTTTTCTGCCTCTTGCTGCAACGCGTTGTTTTCACGCAGACCATAGCCGATATCGGTGGCGGTCTTGGTGATATTGACGTGGTTTTTGACAAAGTCCTCGTTCACCGCGCCGGTCTGAATGATGTAGTTGGCGATATAGTTCAGGATCGCCAGGTCGGTCTGCGGCTTGAAGATCATGCCATTGTCGGCCAGCTCGAACGAGCGGTGTTCGAAGGTAGACAGAACATGCACTTCGGCACCCGGTTTGGTCAGGCGCGTGTCGGTCAGGCGCGACCACAGGATCGGGTGCATCTCGGCCATGTTCGACCCCCACAGAACAAAGGTGTCCGCGTGTTCAAGGTCGTCATAACAACCCATCGGCTCGTCGATGCCGAAGGTGCGGATGAAACCCACCACGGCCGAGGCCATGCAGTGCCGCGCGTTGGGGTCGATGTTGTTCGACCGGAACCCGGCTTTCATCATCTTGGCCGCGGCGTACCCTTCCCAGACGGTCCACTGACCCGAGCCGAACATGCCGACACTGGTCGGGCCTTTCTTGGCCAGCGCCTCTTTCCACTTGGCGGCCATGACATCAAAGGCTTCGTCCCAGGATACGGGCTCAAACTCGCCGTTCTTGTCATATTGGCCGTTCGACTTGCGCAAAAGCGGCGTGGTCAGGCGGTCCTTGCCGTACATGATCTTGGACAGGAAATAGCCCTTGATACAGTTCAGGCCCCGGTTCACCGGCGCGTCCGGGTCGCCTTGGGTGGCGACGACGCGGCCTTCCTTGGTGCCGACCAGGACGGAACAGCCGGTACCGCAGAACCGGCATGCGGCCTTGTCCCAGCGAATGTCCGGGCCCGCGGCTTGTGCTGCGGCGTCGCCCGCGGCCAGGGGAATACCCGCGGCCGAGGCGGTCGCGGCGGCGGCGGAGGACTTGAGGAAAGTACGACGTGATTCAGAGATGGTCATGGCATGGGCCTCCTGCTTGTCGGTTGGCTTGGGGCATCAGGGCGCGGAGTGCTTTCCGCGAGATCTTCGAAATGGTGGTAGGTAAGGCTGAGCGAGATCACACCGGGGATCTGATGCAAATCCATGATGGTCTCGGACGCCAGTCGATCCGGCGTATCCTCTACGACGACGACAAAGCGGCCATCTTCGGCCGCTGCGTGAATTTCGACACCGGCGGTGTCGCTGACGGTGCGACGGGCGCTGTCAACGCGGTCAGGTGCAACATGTATCAGGCATCCGCAGATGTTCATTGGGCTGCTTTCGTTTGGTGTTCGGGTTGACGTTCAAGCGCGATGGCCCCTGCCGGGCAGGACGCGGCACAAGCGCCGCATCCCGCGCAGGCATCGCGGTCCAGAACCGGTTGCGCACGACCGCCCAGTTGCAGCTTGAACCGGATCGCATCGTGATCGCAGTTGTCGTGACACACCCGGCAACTGACACCGTTCAGGGACAGGCACGTATCTTCGACCCTGGCGCGCCAGGGCCAGGCATCCATATGGTCAACATCCAGCGCGCCGGTCGCACAGGACCGAGCGCAATCGCCGCAAAAGGTGCAGGGGCTGGATTGCAACTGGACATATGGGAAACCGTCCTGCCCGAACGCGATGATCTCTTCGGGGCAGGCCTGCGCACAATCACCACACGCCGAACACAGATCGTCAAACCTGTCCTCGATGGCCCCCGGCGGCCTGATCGCGTCGGGTTTCCGACGCAAAATGCGCGCGCTGAGAAAGGCGCGCCTGTTGGTAACTGTACCCATGTGCTGGTGACCTATGTTCGCTTAGGTAACTTGCTTTGCAGGATCGTGCTTACCGCGATTGCAGCTTAACAGAATTGACCTAGATCATATCAGTCTTGCATTATTTTTGCGTGCCCCGGTCCGGTTTTCACTTGCAATACAGCGCTTTCACAACCGCTACATGCAAGGCCACGGCCCGATCTGTCGCAAAAATTTCACACGAAACCAGGCACAATACCGCTCGAATCATATTGCGGAAATCCTTTATTTCGATAAAACGCGAAATATGGAAACAACGATCCCTCTCCGCCTTTCGGTCCTTGGACATGCGCAACGCCTTGCGGTGTTCCGGCTGCTTATGCGCCGGTATCCCGACAAGGTCCCCGCCGGTGAGATTGCCGCCGCGCTGGACGTGAAACCCAGCACGCTGTCCTCTTACCTGTCTGCATTGATGCAAGCGGGGCTGGTGACGCAATCCCGCGATGGGACGTGGCTGTTCTATCAGGCCGACATGGGCGGGATTCGCGAAACGATGGATGCGCTGTTCCTGGACTGCTGCCGCGGTCGCCCCGAAATCTGTCTTAGCGTTTACCCTCATGACGATCCGGAGAACACACCGATGACTGACACGACCTATGACGTATTGTTCATCTGCACGGGAAATTCCGCGCGCTCGATCTTTGCCGAATGCCTGTTGCGCGACGCCGGCAAGGACCGCTTTAACGTCTATTCCGCAGGGACCAGACCCAGCTCGGAACTGAACCCGTTCGCGGTGGAGGTTCTGCGTGCGAAAGGGCACGACGTCGAAACGCTGCGCTCCAAGAATGTCAGCGAGTTCATCGGGGAAGATGCCCCCCAGTTCGACTTTGTGTTCACCGTCTGCGACCAGGCCGCAAACGAAGAATGCCCGGCCTGGGAAGGGCAGCCGATTTCCGGCCATTGGGGCATGCCGGACCCCGTCAAGGTCTCGGGAACCGAAGCGGAAAAGAGCCTTGCCTTTCAACAGGCCTATGGAACACTGAAAAACCGCATTCGGGCGTTTTCGGCGCTGCCGATCCAGCAGCTTGACCGCATCTCGCTGCAAAAAGCCGTCGACGATATCGCGATCAACCACTGATCCGCGACGCCAAAGGAAGAAAGAGAATACGATGACTGTCTATGCGTTGAACGGCCTTGGCCGGATGGGAAAACTGGCCCTCAGGCCGTTGCTGGAAAGCGGCGCTGAAATCGCCTGGATCAACGATGCCGTCGGCGATCCGGCGATGCATGCGCATCTTCTGGAATTCGATACCGTGCATGGCCGTTGGCAGGCGGCTTTCGCCGCGGATGCGGACGCGATCACCATAGATGGCACACGCCTGCCGGTGCACAACGCCAAGCGGATCGAAGACCTGCCGCTGGATGGTGTAGATGTGGTGATCGACTGTACCGGCGTCTTCAAGACCGAGGCCAAGCTGGCCCCCTATTTCGAGGGTGGCGTGAAAAAGGTGATCGTGTCTGCCCCCGTCAAGGATGGCAACGCAGCCAATATCGTCTATGGCGTCAACGAAGACACATACGACCCCGCGCACCACCGTATCGTGACCGCAGCCAGTTGCACGACCAACTGTCTTGCGCCGGTCGTCAAGGTGCTGCACGAGGCGCTGGGAATTCGTCACGGCGCGATCACCACGATCCACGACGTGACCAACACGCAGACCATCGTGGACCGACCCGCCAAGGACTTGCGGCGCGCCCGCTCGGCGCTGAACTCGCTGATCCCGACCAGTACCGGCAGCGCCACGGCGATCACCCTGATCTATCCCGAACTGACCGGCAAGCTGAACGGTCACGCGGTCCGGGTTCCGCTGCTTAACGCGTCGATCACCGATTGCGTCTTTGAAGTCGAACGCGAGACCACCGCCGAGGAAGTCAACGCCCTGTTCAAATCCGCCGCCGAAGGACCTCTGTCAGGCATCCTGGGCTATGAGGAACGGCCGCTTGTTTCGGCCGATTACACCAACGATCAACGCTCTTCTATCGTGGACGCACCCTCGACCATGGTGGTGAACGGCACGCAGGTCAAAATCTACGCCTGGTATGACAATGAAATGGGCTATGCGCACCGTCTGGTCGACGTCGCGCGCATGGTGGGCGAAGGATTATGACCGCAACCGGCAGACCTGGCGGCAAGCCATCCGGGCTGTCGGCCTATGTGGCGGTCACGGCCGCCTATTGGGCCTTTATGCTGACCGATGGCGCCCTTCGGATGCTGGTGCTGCTGCACTTTCACACATTGGGTTTCACACCGGTTCAACTGGCCTATCTTTTCGTACTGTACGAGTTCGCGGGCATGGCCACCAACCTTTCCGCAGGCTGGATCGCCGCGCGGTTCGGCCTGGCCTCGACGCTGTATGCGGGGCTGGGATTGCAGGTCGTGGCATTGTTGGCGCTGGCGCAGCTGGACCCCGGATGGCAAATCGGCTTTTCGGTCGCGTTTGTCATGGTGGTGCAAGGGCTGTCAGGCGTGGCCAAGGACCTTGCCAAGATGTCCTCGAAATCCGCGGTCAAGCTTTTGGCCCCAAAAGATGGCGACGGGCTGTTCCGGTGGGTGGCGGCGCTGACCGGGTCAAAGAACGCGGTCAAAGGCCTGGGTTTCCTGCTGGGGGCCGGGCTGCTGGCGCTGGCGGGTTTCACGGTGGCAACTCTGGCCATGGCCGCGGTGCTGTTCGTGATCCTGATCGCGGTGGCCCTGGCCATGCCTGCTGGCCTGCCTGCGGGTCGAAAAGACGCCAAGTTCTCTGAGGTCTTTTCGAAGTCGTCCAATATCAACTGGCTGTCAGCCGCCCGCGTATTCCTGTTCGGCGCGCGGGATGTCTGGTTCGTGGTCGGTATTCCGGTCTATTTCTACGCCGTCCTGTCGGATGGCACCGAAGAGGGAAACCGGGCCACGTTTTTCCTGATCGGCAGCTTCATGGCGCTGTGGATCATCTTTTACGGGGCCATTCAGGCCTCGGCCCCGCGCCTGTTGCGGGCCGCGGACCGCAGCGAGGCTGATCTGATCGCAGCCGCGCGTCACTGGGCCAGCGCGCTGGCGGCCATTCCGGCGCTGCTGGCGATAGCCGCCTGGGCTGCGGGACAACCCGCATTGTGGCTGACCGTGACGCTGGTATTGGGCCTGCTCGCCTTTGGGGCGTTGTTTGCGGTGAATTCTTCGCTGCACTCATACCTGATCCTTGCCTTCACCAAGGACGAGCGGGTCACGATGGATGTCGGGTTCTACTATATGGCCAACGCAGGCGGGCGGCTTCTTGGCACTGTACTGTCTGGCCTGACCTACCAGCTTGGCGGCGTTCCCGCGTGCCTTGGCACTGCGGCGGTGATGGTGGCCCTAAGTGCATTGGCCGCTGGCCGTTTACAAAAAAACACACAATCCGAGGCTGAGGCATGAGCATTTTCGAAAGATACCTGACCGTCTGGGTGGCGCTGGCAATGATCGCGGGGATCGTATTGGGGAACATGGCCCCCGGCCTTGTCGACGCGATTGCCGCCGCCGAGGTCGCAAATGTGAACCTAGTCGTTGCAGTGCTGATCTGGGCCATGGTCTATCCGATGATGATCGGAGTAAACCCGTCCAGCCTGAAGGACGTGGCCCGCCAACCCAAGGGATTGGCCATCACTCTGGTCGTCAACTGGCTGATCAAGCCATTCACCATGGCGGCTCTTGGCGTATTGTTCTTCGATGTGGTCTTTGCCCCGTTTGTACAGCCTGCGGATGCGCAGCAATACATCGCCGGGCTTATCCTGCTGGGGGCGGCGCCCTGCACCGCAATGGTCTTTGTCTGGTCACACCTGACCAAGGGCGACGAGAACTATACGTTGCTGCAGGTTTCGGTGAACGATCTGATCATGGTCTTCGCCTTTGCCCCGATCGTCGCTTTCCTGTTGGGTGTCACTGACATCGAGGTTCCTTGGAACACGCTGATCCTGTCGGCGGTGCTGTTCGTGGCGCTGCCTCTGGCCGCCGGGCTGTGGACCCGCAGCCGGTTGCACGACGAAGAGCGGATCGCGGGATTCCTCGCGCGGATCAAACCTGTTTCAGTGGTTGGCCTGATCGCCACCGTGGTGATCCTTTTCGGACTGCAGGGCCAGGTCATCCTGGACCGCCCCGCGGTGATCGCAATGATCGCGGTGCCGATCCTGATCCAAAGCTATGGCATCTTTTTTGTCGCCTACGGTGCCGCCTTTGCCCTGCGGGTGCCGCACCGGATCGCCGCGCCCTGCGCGCTGATCGGCACGTCGAACTTCTTTGAACTGGCGGTCGCGGTGGCCATCAGCCTGTTCGGCCTGCATTCGGGGGCCGCGCTTGCGACAGTCGTCGGGGTGTTGGTCGAAGTTCCGGTCATGCTGACCCTGGTCGCCTTTGCCAACCGGACACGCGCGCGGTTCGCACCCGTACCCGCGCCGCAACAGCGGGTCTGAACCGCCCCCCGTTGATCGCGCCGGTTCGCGGAATGACGCGCGTGCCTTGCGGCAAAAATGTTTGTTCTTGTCGAATCAAACCGAATTGTGTTCAGTCGCCGGGATGGTTCCCGCTGGCACACTGCCGGTTGGGATAAAAGGGAATACGGTGCGGCCATGCAAGTGGCCAAATCCGTGACTGCCCCCGCAACTGTAGGCGGTGAGCGACCCGAGATCGTCCACTGGGCATTCGCCTGGGAAGGATCGGGACAGCTTTGACCCGCAAGTCAGGAGACCTGCCATCCGAATTTTAGACCTGGGCGGGGTGTCCCAGAGGGAGATGACAATGTTTCAAGCGGTTCCTGCCGTTCAAACACTTGCACTCGCTTCGCCCCCGTCCGAACGGAGGAGGCGATGCTGTTGTCATTGCAAAACACTGGTTCCCGGCCCTGCACATTCGGCAGCACTCGCTGTGCGTCTCTGGTCATAGTTTCAACTGACCGCACCTTGTCCCGTCGGGGCAGACAATGACACGGCGGGGCGATCACTTTGACGCCGCCACCAGCCGGGGCCGATGCCTGACCGAGCTCAGCGTTCCGGTGCTTGTGGCTGGTGCCCTGATGATGTCGGCGCTGCTTTGGCTCGCCATCTACGCGGTGATCTGATGTCTGCCGTTCTTGAACTCCGCAACCTGTCGCTTGGATACCGCGACCTGACCCTGTTCAGCCGCCTGTCGATGGACATTCAGGCCGGAAGCACCCTGGCCGTACTGGGGGCCAACGGGTCTGGCAAAAGCACCTTTGTCAAAATGCTGCTGGGCCTGATGGATCCGCTGTCCGGCAGCCTGAACTGGCCCAAGGGACGCCCCGCTGAAATCGGATACCTGGCGCAGATGACCGAGTTCGACCGGCGCTTTCCCATTCGCGTGCGGGATCTTGCCGCGATGGGGGCCTGGCGCGGTTTTGGCCATCGGTTCGGGCTGGACAGCGCGGCGCGAGACCGGATGGTTTCCGCGCTGGACGATGCAGGTGTTCTGGATATTGCCGATCGTCCGCTTCACATGCTGTCAGGCGGGCAACTTCAGCGCGCCCTGTTTGCACGGGTCATCATGCAGGACGCCCCGCTGATCTTGCTGGATGAACCCTTTGCCGCCGTCGACCAAAGCACCGAGGCGCATCTGCTGTCCATCATCCGACGGTGGCAGGATGAGGGCCGCGCGGTGGTTCTGGTGGTCCACGACCTGTCATCTGTTCTGGATCATTGCAGCCACGCCCTGCTTTTGGGTGGCCGCGAGGCCACCCATGGCCCCGTAAACGACGTCCTGACCCCGGACCGCCTGGTCGCGCAGGGCTATCTGTCGGAAAGCCAGGCCGCGTGGATGTTCCGAAGCACGCCCCCCGCAGCGGAGACCGCGCATGTTTGATCTTTTCGCTGAAATGTGGGGCTTTGCCTTCATGCGCCGCGCTTTCGTGGCGACCACGGTGCTGTCTGTATCGGTCGCGCCCGTTGGCGCCTTCCTGGTTCTGCGCCGATTGTCGCTGGCAGGCGAGGCCATGGCCCATGCGATCACGCCGGGCATCGTCATCGGCTTTGTCACCGCGGGCCTTTCGGTCATGTCGCTGCTGGTCGGCGGCCTGATTGCGGGGGTCGGCGTTGCCCTATTGACCGCATTTCTGGCCCGCCGCACCATTCTGCGCAGCGATGCCAGCCTCGCATCCCTGTACCTGATCGCACTGGCTGTCGGGATTTTCATTCTGTCGGCGGCAGGGTCGGCGGTGCCGTTGAAAAGCTTCCTGTTCGGCTCGATCCTCGGGATCGACGACGCCTCGATGCTGCTTGTGGGCGGTGTCGCAACGGTGACGCTTGTGGCCTTTGCCTTCCTGTTGCGCCCGCTGATCGTCAGCACCTGCGACCCGATCTTCTTTGAAACCCAGACCCGCCGCCCCTGGCTGGTTGATCAGGGTTTCATGCTGCTGTTGGTCCTGAACCTTTTGGCCGCGTTCAAGACCCTGGGCACGCTGATGGCCGTTGGCCTGATGATCCTGCCCGCAACAGCCGCCCGCTATTGGGCCAGCACCATTACGGCGCAGCTTGTGCTGGGCTTTCTGTTTGCCCTGGCCAGTTGCTGGATCGGGCTTACGCTGTCCTACCTGTTCCCGGAAACACCGTCCGGCCCGGCCATCGTGCTGGTCGCGGGGGCGTTTTTCCTGTTCTCGGCGATATTCGGCCCCCTTGGCTTTGGCAGGCCGTTGCGCAAGCGATCTGCTGCAAAAGACCTTCCCTTGACGCAAATCCAACAAGAAGAGAGTGCGAAATGACCCTGACGAAATCCCTGTATGCCGGAATGGCCTCGGCATTTTTGGCCTTTGCGGCGGTCCCGGCCTTGGCCGGAGACGACCATGTGCACGTCGTCGCCAGCTTTTCGATCCTTGGTGATATGGTGCAAGAGGTCGTGGGCGATCTGGCCGAGGTGACGACAATTGTCGGCCCCGACGCCGACGCGCATGTCTATCAGCCATCGGTTGCCGACGCCAAGGCCGTGGCCAAGGCGGACATCATCTTTGTCAACGGCCTTGGGTTTGAGACCTGGTCCGACACCTTGATTTCAGAATCCGGGACCGAAGCGTCCGTGCATGTTGCCACCGACGGGATCACTCCGGTTGAAGTTGAGGGCGAGATTGACCCGCATGCCTGGAATTCCCTTTCGAACGGCGTGATTTACGTGACCAACGTGGCCGACGTGATGAAACAGGCGATGCCCGAACATGCCGACGAGATCGCTGCCAATGCCGACGCCTACATCGCTGAACTGGAGGCTCTGGATGCGGAAACCAAGGCTAAACTGGCCGTTCTGCCCGCAGACCGCCGAACCGTCGTGACCGCGCATGATGCGTTTGGTTACCTGGCGGACGCCTATGGGATGACATTCCTGGCACCTGTGGGAATCGACACCGAGGCCGAACCTTCCGCGAAAGACCTCGCTGTCCTGATCGACCAGCTCAAGGCCGAAGGCGCGGCGGCGCTGTTTGTCGAAAACATCACCAGCCCGGCCCTGGTTCAGCAGATCTCGGACGAGACCGGCATCGAAATCGGCGGCCGCCTGTTCTCGGACGCCCTGTCTGAACGCGGCGGCCCGGCCACCAGCTATCTGGCGATGTTCAGGCACAACCTGGGCACGCTGATGGACGCCCTGTCGCGCGGCACCGAAAGCTGATCTCCAAACACGGCACAGGGCGTCCCCAAGGGACGCCCTGTGCTTTGGCATTGATGACGGGAAACGACCCCCGGCGAACACAAAATATTAATATTACTCAGAAATCCAGATTCTCGACGCTCAGGGCGTTTTTCTGGATGAACTCGCGGCGCGGTTCGACGACGTCACCCATCAGCTTGGTGAACAGGTCATCGGCCTCGACCATGTCGTCCACCTGAACCTGCAGCAAAGTGCGTGCGTCCGGGTCAAGCGTGGTTTCCCAAAGCTGATCGGGGTTCATCTCGCCCAGCCCCTTGTATCGCTGCAGGGACAGGCCCTTTTCACCTTCGTCCAGAATGGCTCGCAGCAAATCCAGAGGGCCGTGGATGACCTGGCTGCGATCGCGGCGGATCAGTGTGGCTGAGGTGCTATAGACCTCTTGCAGGCTCTGCGTAAAGCTGCCTGTCTTGCGGGCCTCGCCCGAGCGCAGCATCGGGCCATCCAGTGTGCGGACCTCTTCAACGCCGCGCAGGATGCGAGCCAGGCGGATACCGTGATCCTGGGTGATCCGGCCCTGCCAGCCGCGCTCGTATTCCAACGCGATCAGGTCAAGACGGGCGGCAACCTTGTCGGCCACGCCTTGCAGGTCGGCATCAACCGCGCCGGGCACAAAGGCGCCGGCAACGGCAGCTTGTTCCAGAATGTGGCGCGGGTAATGGGTTGGGAAAGCGTCCAGAACGCGCTTCAATTGCCGCGCCTCGTCGACAACGCGGGTCAGATCCTGGCCCACGATCTCTTCGCCCGAGCCAAGCTTCAGAACAGCACCCTCGACACCCTGGTTGATCAGGTAATCGTCCAGCGCGGCCTGGTCTTTCAGATACACCTCAGACTTGCCACGCGACACCTTATAAAGCGGTGGCTGCGCGATATAGAGATACCCGCCTTCGATCAATTCCGGCATCTGCCGATAGAAGAAGGTCAGCAGCAGCGTCCGGATATGCGCGCCATCGACATCCGCATCGGTCATGATGACGATCTTGTGGTAGCGCAGTTTCGAGATATCGAACTCATCCCGGCCAATGCCAGTGCCCAGCGCCATGACAAGGTTGCCGATTTCCTGGCTCGACAGCATCCGGTCAAAACGCGCACGTTCCACGTTCAGGATTTTCCCGCGCAGGGGCAGAACGGCCTGGGTCAGACGATCCCGGCCTGTTTGGGCGGACCCGCCGGCCGAGTCCCCCTCGACCAGAAAGACTTCGGTTTTGGACGGGTCTTTCTCGGAACAATCCTTCAGCTTGCCGGCCAGATAATTCACATCCATCGCCGTCTTGCGGCGCGTCAGTTCGCGGGCCTTGCGGGCGGCTTCGCGGGCCAGCGCGGCCTCGATGATCTTGCCGACGATCCCTTTGGCCTCGTTCGGGTTCTCTTCGAACCACTCGGCCAGCTTTTCATTCATCAGACCCTCGACTGCGGGGCGCACTTCGGACGACACCAGCTTGTCCTTGGTCTGGGATGAGAATTTCGGGTCTGGCACTTTGACCGACAACACACAGGTCAGACCTTCGCGTGCATCGTCACCGGTAAAGCTGACCTTTTCCTTTTTCGCGATCCCGCTGGATTGCGCATAGTTGTTGATGGTCCGCGTCAACGCGCCCCGGAAACCCGCCACATGGGTGCCGCCATCCCGCTGCGGGATGTTGTTGGTAAAGGGCAGCACCGTTTCGTGATAGCTGTCATTCCACCACATGGCGATTTCGACGCCGATATCGTCACGTTCGCCCTTGATATAGATCGGTTCCGGCATCGCAGGCGTTTTCGAACGGTCAAGGTATTTGACAAATTCCTTGACGCCGCCGTCATAAAACAGCTCGGTCTCAAGCCGTTCGGCGGGGCGTTCATCGATCAGGATGATCCGCACGCCCGAGTTCAGGAAGGCCAGTTCGCGCAGCCGCTTTTCCAAAGTATCAAACGAGTATTCGAGGTTCGAAAACGTATCGGTCGAGGCCAGAAAACGGACCTCGGTTCCCGTGCGATCACCGCATTCCTGGACCACCTTAAGGTGTTCGGCTGTCTCACCGCTCTCAAACCGGGCGACATGTTCCTTGCCGTTGCGCCAAACGCGCAGCTCCAGCCAATCGGACAGGGCGTTCACCACCGAAACGCCCACGCCGTGCAGACCGCCAGACACCTTGTATGAATTGCTGTCGAACTTACCGCCCGCGTGCAGCTGGGTCATGATGACCTCGGCCGCTGAAACCCCCTCTTCGGGGTGAATATCCACCGGGATGCCACGGCCATTATCGCTGACGGAAACGCTGGAATCGGCGTGAATTTTCACCGTCACATGGTCGGCGTGACCCGCCAAAGCCTCGTCAATTCCGTTGTCGACAACCTCGTACACCATGTGGTGCAGACCCGAGCCATCGTCCGTGTCACCGATATACATGCCGGGGCGCTTGCGAACCGCCTCCAAGCCTTTGAGAACTTTGATGGAATCGGCGCCATATTCCTGGGGTGCCTGTGCGTCTTCGGACATGCCGTGAGTACCTATATTATTTTGGTAACTTATACGTTTTCTGGTGGGGGTTGTCACGCGCTCCCCCCATATTTTGTGGTTTTGATCCGCTTTATTTGCGTTTCAAAGCCGATCAATATCTGCGGCGATATCCTCGGCGATTTCCAACGCGTTCACGTCGTCACGCTCTGCCGAAAGACGCAGACCCAAAAGATCGGACTGATACCGCGCCGCAAGACGGTCCGGGTCATGATCCGGCGATATCTCTCCGGCCGCCTGCGCGCGGCGGAACAGGTCCGCAAAACAGGCTTTCATCGTGACCATATGGCTGCGCGCCTGGCCCGCCAGTTCGTGATCCTTGGCCTGCAATTCCGCATATGTCTTGGCCAGCATGCAGGCTTTGGTCGGCGCGCCCGATGCGTCGATCACGCGGCGCAACTGGGCCTTGAGCGCACCAAGCGGCCCCAACAGCTGCGCCATCTCCTCCAGGTTGGTCACCCCATCCCGCGCATACCGCTCCAGCGCCATGGCATAAAGCGCATCTTTCGACCCAAACGCCGCGTAGAAACTGCCGGGTTTCAGCTTCAACTCGCGCTCAAGGTCCTTCAGCGACGTACCGGCCCAACCGTGACGCCAGAAAATGTCACGCGCCTGATCGATCAACGCATCGCGGTCATATGAGGGTTTGCGGGGCATCATCTCACCGTTTCTTGAACGTTCGCTCAAATATATACTTGAGTGATCGCTCAAGAAACCCTAAATACGACCAAACGCGCCAAAATCAGGAGATTAGAAATGGCCAACTTCCCGTCCCACGACCTCGAATCCGCTCCGGAAGCGTCCAAACCGCTGCTGGAAAAATCGCAGGCCGCCTTTGGCCGCCTGCCTGGCCTGCACAAGGTAATGTCCGAAAGCCCGCAGCACCTGGAAGGCTATCAGGTCCTGCACGGCCTCTTCCTGCAGACCGATTTCGACAATGACGAGAAAACCGTCGTCTGGCAGACCATCAACGTTGAAAACGAATGCCACTACTGTGTCCCCGCCCATACCGGCATCGCCAAGATGATGAAGGTTTCGGACGAGATCACCGAGGCCCTGCGCAACGAAACCCCGCTGCCCTCGCCCAAGCTCGAGGCGCTGCGCAGCTTCACCCTGCAAGTGATGGAAACACACGGCAATCCGGCCCAGGAACAACTGCAAGCGTTCTTTGACGCCGGTTACTCGCACCGTGCGGTTCTGGACGTCGTGCTGGGTCTGGCGCAGAAGACAATGTCGAACTACGTCAACCACATGGCCAAAACCCCGGTCGATGAGGCCATGCGCGGCTTCCTGTGGGAACGCAAAGTCAACGAACCGGCCTAAAGCGTTTTGCGATTCAACTGAGACAAAGCGATCTAAGCCGACACGACCGAGCCCTCTTCGCCTTCGGTCACGATCAGCGTTTGGGCCCGGTCGCCCAATTCCGCAAACAGTTCAGGCCCGGTGCCCGTCATCCAGGCCTGAGCGCCCAGCGCACAGATCTCATCATAAAGCGCCGCGCGACGCCCGGCATCCAGATGCGCGGCCACCTCGTCCAACAACACGATCGGCGGCGCACCGACGATCCCGGACAGCGCCCGTGCGTTGGACAGGATCAACGAAACCAACAGGGCCTTTTGTTCACCTGTGGAACAATCCTTGGCCGGAACGCCCTTGGCCGCAAACACCCCATACAGGTCTGACCGATGCGGCCCAACCAATGTGCGCCCCGCCGCCAAGTCCCGAAACCGGCTCTCTGCCAGTGCCTCGGACAAATCAGCAACGGTCTCGGGCATGGCCCCTTCGGTTTGAACCAACGACAATTCGGCCGAGGGAAATGCGGTTTCGGCCCGGTCCTGCGCCGCACGCAAATGATCCAATGCTGCAATACGCGCGGCATGAATGCGGTACCCTGTCTCGGCCATCTGCCCCTCAAGCGCCGCATACCAATGGGCATCCCGCACCTGCTCCTTCAACAGCCGGTTGCGTTCGCGCATCGCTTTTTCATACGTCAGCGAAGCCTCGGCATGGGATGGGTCAAAGCTCAGCGCAATCCGATCCAGAAACCGCCTTCGCCCTTCGGCCCCCTCGATCCACAGCCGATCCATTGACGGGACAAGCCAGACCACCCGCGCCAGGTTGCCCAGATCAATCTGGCTCGATGCCTTCTCGTCAATACGAACCTGCCGCGCAGACCCGCCTTCCGACCATGTCTCAACCTCAAACCCACGGCCCAGGACCCGCAGCACCCCGCTCAGCTTCCAGCCCAGCGCCTCTGGCCTGCGCGTCATTTCGGCCGCGCTCGCCCGCCGCAACCCGCGACCGGGCGAAAACAATGATACCGCTTCCAGAATATTGGTCTTGCCCGCGCCATTCGGCCCATGAATGGCCACCGGTCGCCCATCCAGCGACAACCGCGCCAGCTTGTGCGACCTGAAATGCGAGACCGTAAGCTCGGTCAGGGCCAATCCCATGACCCCTCCCTTCATCTTTTCAAAAATACTCCCGCCGGAGGCATCGCGCCTGCGCGATCAGACGCGCATCGGCATAACGACATAGACGGCGCTCTGATCATTTCCTTCGCGCATCAGGGTCGGGTCACCGGCGGAATTGAACATGAAAACGGCGTTCTCGCGATCCACCTGGCTGGCGATCTCAAGCAGGTATTTTGCATTGAACCCGATCTCAAGCCGTTCATCGCCGTACGCCACGGCCAGCTCTTCCTCGGCCGCACCGCTGTCCGGCGCGTTCACCGAAAGCACCAGCTTGTCCCCATCCAGTTGCAGCTTCACCGCACGCGAACGTTCCGAGGAAACGGTTGCCACACGATCCACCGCCTGCGCGAATTCAGCCGCGTCCACTTCCAGTTTGCGGGTATTTCCCTGCGGGATTACCCGCGTATAGTCCGGGAAGGTCCCGTCGATGACCTTCGACGTCAGCGTAATATCCGGCGTCGCAAACCGCACCTTGGTTTCGCTGACCGAAACCGCGATATCCATTTCATCATCGTCCAAAAGCTTGCGCAACTCGCCCACGGTCTTGCGCGGAACAATCACGCCCGGCATGTCCGCCGCGCCCTCGGGCACATCCGCATCAATGCGCGCAAGTCGGTGACCGTCGGTGGCAACACAGCGCAGAACCTTGCCGCCCTCGGGCCCATCCGCCACATGCATGTAGACACCGTTCAGGTAATACCGGGTTTCCTCGGTCGAAATGGCAAATTTCGACTTGTCGAACAGCCGCCGCAACATCGCCGCCGAAGCGGTGAAATTCGACTGGTACTCGGACGAGGCCATGACCGGGAAATCCTCTTTCGGCAACGTCGCCAGGGAAAAGTTCGACCGGCCCGCCTCGACGGTCAACCGGCCCGCCGCGCTGTCGGCTGTCAACGTCACCAGCGCCCCGTCTGGCAGTTTGCGCACGATCTCGTGCAGCGTCGTGGCAGCCACGGTGGTGGCACCCGCCTTTTCCACCTGGGCGGTCGCCTTGTCGACCACTTCGATATCCAGATCGGTGGCTCGGAACAGGGCTTGGTCGCCTTCGGCCTCGATCAGCACATTGGCAAGGATCGGGATCGTGTTGCGACGTTCCACAACGGATTGGGCCTGCGAGACGGCCTTGAGAAGGGTGCCGCGTTCGATGCTGATCTTCATACCCTCAATTCCTCTGACTTGAGTGCTTTCATGGGCGGGACTGGCACGTTAGCGGTTCAGCCCTGAGGCACAAGGATTTTTTATGGTTTTCTGGGTCGGAATGGCCCAAGCGTCAAGGGCCTCGTGCTGCTGCGGGCACAGATCGCGGCTGACCGTGGGCAATTGCGCACATGAAAACGCCCCGGTTTTGGTGAACCAGGGCGTTGCTGAGTGGATTGGGGATGTAACTCAGGCTTCCAGTGACCGGCGCAGCATTTCGACGTCTTCGGCAATCTGCCCGTCGGTCACTTTCAATTCTTCGATCCGCTTGACACCGTGCATGACCGTGGTGTGATCCCGCCCGCCGAACCGGCGGCCAATCTCGGGCAAAGACCGGCTGGTCAGTTGCTTGCACAGATACATCGCCACCTGACGCGGGCGCGCATAGGACCGCAGCCGTTTGGGGCCAATGATGTCGCTGAGGCGGATGTTGTAATACTCGGACACTTTGCGCTGGATCTCTTCGACCGTGATCTTGCGCTCGGATGCGCGCAGAACATCGGCCAGGCAATCCTGCGTCAGTTCCATATCGATTTCCCGCCCGACCAGCGAGGCAAAGGCAAACAGCCGCGTCAACGCACCTTCGAGAACGCGCACATTGGTCGAGATGCGATGGGCCAGGAACTCCAGCACGCCATCGGCAATGCTCAGGTCGGGATAGGTGCTGCTGTATTGCTGTACCTTGTTCTGCAAAATGCCCAGGCGCAATTCGTAATCGGTGGGGTGCAGGTCGACGACCAGACCGCATTGCAGGCGCGATTTCACCCGATCCTCAAGATCCTTGATCTCACCCGGCGCACGGTCGGCCGAGATGATGATCTGCTTGTTCTGATCAACCAGCGCGTTGAAGGTGTGAAAGAACTCTTCCTGCGTGGAATCCTTGCCCGCGATGAACTGCACATCATCGACCATCAGAACGTCGACCGAGCGGAACAGGTGTTTGAAATCCATCATCCGACGTTCGCGCAGCGCCTGAACAAAGCGGTACATGAACTGTTCAGCCGACAGGTACAGAACATTCAACTCGGGATGCTTGGTTTTCAGCTCCCATGCGATGGCGTGCATCAGGTGGGTCTTACCCAGGCCAACGCCACCATACAGAACCAGCGGATTGAACGTGACCGGGCCGCCTTCGGCCACGCGGCGCGCGGCGGCATGGGCCAGTTCATTGGGCTTGCCGACCACAAAGCTGTCAAAGGTAAAGCGCGTATCCAAGGGTGCGGCCTGCAGCGAATCCAGCGCGTCATTGCCCGGTTCGGCGCGATGCGGAATGTCGGCTTGTTGCGTGGCGGGCGCAGGCGATGCCGCGCCTGTTGCCGCGACCGGCACCGGACGGGTCGGAGAATTGGCCGCGACACGAAACGCCAGCCTCTGAACGGTTTCACCCGACGTATTCAGTTCATACAGGATAAGATCAGCGAAATTCTGGCTGACGTAGTTTCCCATGAAATTCGTCGGTACGGAAAAAACCGCCACACCGTCTTGCAGTTCCTGAAACTCCAGCGGCTCGATCCAGGTGGTGTAATTGTTCCGGCCGACGGTCTTCAGCAACTTGTTACGCAGTAGTCCCCATTTTTCTTGTGTCATCAAGCGCCTCACGCATCCCATTCTTTATTGGCCTGTCGGCCTTATCACTGTGGCCGGATGACCGGCCCGTTTTATGGCGTTCACTCACGCAAAGGTATTGCGGCGCCGGACCAGAAGGTTCGGCGATCAATCCGTATTTGGTAGCGCAATCCAGATCAGGCCACGTTCCAAATAAGAACGAGTCCGGCGCCTGTATGCGCGTCACCTTCAAATTGTTCGACAGGGCCGAGGTCACCGGTAAACCCGGGAACCCGTAGCAGATCGTCAAACCGGCTCTGGCCGGTTGCCGACATTCGTTCCTTGATCATCCTGATGCCCGTCAGTCAGATCGTTGGAACAGCCTGTCCCCCCAAGCGAGTGAATCGCTGAATCAGTGGTAACAAGAGCGACAGGTGCGCGGCAACGAAACTCTGATATTGACTCGGCTGTTTGGCCGAAAGAATCTCTCAGATTTGTGTAGACGCGGTTTTCCGGCAACAGCAAAAAGGCGCCGCAATGCGCGACGCCTTTTTAAATAGTTCAGCCTTGTTTACCTGACCTGAGGTCAAGGCAAATGTCAGCCCAGCGCTTTGACCCGCGACGACAGGCGGGACATTTTGCGTGCTGCGGTATTCTTGTGGAAGACACCTTTGGTGACGCCGCGCATCAGCTCGGGCTGAGCTGCGCGCAGGGCAGCGGTTGCCGCCTCTTTGTCGCCGGAAGCAATCGCTTCTTCGACTTTGCGCAGATAGGTGCGGATGCGCGAACGACGTGCTTTGTTGATTGCGAAACGCTTTTCGTTCTGACGCGCGCGTTTTTTAGCCTGGGGCGAGTTAGCCATGTGTTTCTGACCTTTGTTCGGTACGGTTATCTTGGGTTGCGCGCCACGGAGTTATCCGCACCGGATCAGAAATCACGAGTGTGAGTCGGGCCAGGCGGGCCGCACGCGCATGTATGACGGCGGTCTCTACCTAAGTTTACCGGCTTTGCCAACCCGATTCTGTCTTGTTGAAGACCGCACAAGAAAAAGGCGGGCCAGGCCCGCCATTTCCGAAGCCCAAAATTGGGCGTTTACCTGTCGCGGAACTGCGCGGCGCGTTTTTCAAGAAACGCTGCCATGCCTTCCTTTTGGTCTTCGGTCGCGAACATGGAATGAAAGACGCGGCGCTCAAACAGCATGCCCTCGCTCAGCGCAACCTCGTAGCTGCGGTTCACCGCCTCTTTGGCGGCAATCGCGGTCAACTGGGATTTCTCTGCAATCTTCTGCGCAGCGCCGGTCGCTTCTTCCAACAGTTTCTTGGCAGGGACCACACGGCTCACCAGCCCCGCGCGCTCGGCCTCTTCGGCGTCCATGAACCGGCCCGTCAGGTTCATGTCCATCGACTTGGACTTGCCGACAAAGCGCGTCAGCCGCTGGCTTCCGCCCAACCCGGCAATGACGCCCAGGTTGATCTCAGGCTGACCGAACTTGGCCGTGTCTGCCGCGATGATAAAGTCGCACAGCATGGCCAGCTCGCACCCACCGCCCAATGCGTAACCCGCAACCGCGGCGATGATCGGCTTGCGGATCGCGGTGATCCGGTCGTTGGCATCGGCAAACAAGTTGATGTTCGAAACATCAACAAAGCTCATTTCGGACATCTCCTTGATGTCCGCACCGGCGGCAAAGGCCTTGTCCGAGCCGGTAATGACGATGCAGCGCACCTTGTCATTGCTGTCGGCTTCTTCCAGCGCTGCGCACAACTCACCCAGCAATTGGGTGTTCAGCGCATTCATCGCGTCCGGTCGGTTAAGCTTGATAAGGGCGACGTGGTCTTCGATTTCGACGATGATCGTCTCAAAAGCCATGAGGTACGAGCTTTCGGTTGTTCCGTTCAGGTACGATTCCTTATCACGCGAAAAACTTCGATCAAGCTATCTTTGGCATTGCGCGCAATAGAAGGATGAGCGACCGGATTGGGTGATTCTCTGGATCATTGCCCCGCATCCATCGCTTCGGCATGGCTTTCCTTCGCGGCCGTAGACATCAAAGCTGTGCTGAAAATATCCAAGTTCTCCATCGGCTTGCCGGAAATCGCGCAGGGATGACCCACCTGCTTCGATGGCTTCCTGCAACACCTGACGGATAATCGGCACCAGCAGGGCAACGCGGCTTGCGGAAATCCGGCCCGCCTTGCGACGTGGCGACACACCGGCCCGGTAAAGAGCCTCGCAAACGTAAATGTTACCCAGCCCGGCAACGATTCCCTGATCCAGCAACGCCGACTTGACCGGAGTGTTCCTGCCCCGGAACGCCGCAATCAGGTGCTGTTCGTGAAAGTCGTTGCCCAAGGGTTCGGGCCCCAGAATCGCCAGCAGCTTGTGGTCTTCGGCGGTGGCCGTGGGCAACAGGTCCATCGCACCGAACCGCCGGGGATCGTTGAAAGTGACGCGCGCGCCGTTGGCCATGTGAAATACCACATGATCATGCTTTTGCATCGGCGGATGATCATGCACGAACTGCCCCAGCGGGTCACCGGAAACCGTCATGCGCCCGGACATGCCCAGATGAATCAAAAGGGTCTCGCCGCTGCCAAGATCCGCCAGGATGTATTTTGACCGCCGCCGCAACCGCTCGATCCGCTGCCCCGTCAGCCGTTCGGCCATGCGGTCGGGAAACGGCCAGCGAAGATCCGGCCTGTTCACGTCCGCCCGTTCGATGATGGCGCCCTCCATCGCGGGTGTCAGGCCGCGTCTTACTGTCTCGACCTCGGGCAATTCGGGCATTAGACGCCTCCTATTCCAAAGGGCCGCATTGTGCCCCGGTATCAACGCCCTATAACAGAGGCGAAATTCGACAAACGGCAAGGCTTATGTCCGACAACAGCGACAAGACCACTCATTTCGGGTTTGAAACCGTCCGCGAAACCGAAAAGGCCGGGCGCGTACAGGGCGTGTTCAACTCGGTTGCTTCCAAGTATGACGTCATGAACGATGTCATGTCGATGGGCATCCACCGCGTGTGGAAAGACGCCATGATGGACTGGCTTGCGCCCCGTCCCGGCCAGCGCCTGCTGGATGTCGCGGGCGGCACGGGCGATATCTCGTTCCGCTTTCTGAAACGCGCGGGCCACGGGCATGCCACCGTTCTGGACCTGACCGAACCCATGCTGGTCGAGGGCCGCCAACGCGCCGAGGCCGATCAGATGGCCGACAGCCTGAACTGGGTGGTGGGCGACGCGATGTCCCTGCCCTTCGAAGACAACACGTTTGACGTCTACACGATCTCATTCGGCATCCGAAACGTGACCCGCCCACAAGAGGCGCTGAACGAAGCCTACCGCGTGCTAAAGCCCGGCGGCCGCCTGATGGTGCTGGAATTCAGCCAATTGCCCAATGACGGTCTGCAAAAGCTATACGATCTCTACAGCTTCAACGTCATTCCCCGCATGGGCAAAGCCATCGCGGGCGACTATGATAGCTATCAGTACCTGGTGGAATCGATCCGCAAATTCCCCGATCAGGAAACCTTTCTGACCATGGTGCGCGCCGCAGGTTTCGAAAACGCCAAATATCGCAACCTCAGCCTGGGCATCGCCGCGCTGCATTCCGGCTGGAAGATCTGATGCGCGGCCCACACAACATCATTCGGCTGATACGCACGGGCGCCACCTTGGAACGCACCGGCGCCATGAACGTGGTGCTTGATGCGTTCGAGGCACCAAAGGCAATTCGCATCCTCGCGCATGTTCTGGGCAAGCCGTTCCAATGGCTCGGCTACAAGGGTGACCCCGAGATGCCGCCCGCAACCCGCGCCCTGAACGCACTTGGCCCGGCCTATATCAAGTTCGGTCAGGTCCTTTCGACACGCCCCGACGTCGTCGGCGATGAACTGGCCGAGCAATTGCGCGTCCTGCAGGACAAGCTGCCGCCATTCCCCAAGGCCGAAGCCATGGCAGAGGTCGAGAAAGAACTAGGCCAACCCCTTTCCGACATGTTCAGCGATTTCAGCGAACCCATCGCCGCTGCCTCGATCGCCCAGGTCCACAAGGCCAAGCTGGCCAGCACCGGCGAGGATGTCGCCGTCAAAGTCCTGCGCCCCGGAATCGAACGTGCCTTTCGCAAGGACGTGGACGCATTCTATTTCGCCGCGCGGATCGTTGACCTGTTCGCCCCCGGCGCGCGCCGCCTGCGCCCCATGGAGGTGATCGAACATTTTGACGGTGTTGTGCGCGGCGAGCTGGATTTGCGCCTGGAAAGCGCCGCGGCCTCGGAATACGCCGCCAACACCAAGGACGACACCGGGTTCTGGCTGCCGCCGGTGGTCTGGTCCCTGTCCGCGCGCCGGGTCATGACGCTCAGCTGGGCTGATGGCATTCCGCTGGGCGACAATGACGCGCTGGACGCCGCGGGCCACGCCCGCAGCGACCTGGCCGAACGCGTGCTGCGCCTGTTCCTGCTGCACGCCCTGCGCGATGGCTATTTCCATGCCGATATGCACCAGGGCAACCTGAAGGTCGCCGCAAACGGGGACATTATCGCCTATGACTACGGCATCATGGGCCATATCGACGAATACACCCGCCGGGTCTATGCCGAAATCCTGTTCGGCTTCATCCGCCGCGACTATAAACGCGTGGCCGAGGTGCATTTCGAAGCCGGCTATGTTCCCGCCGGCCAGGATGTCGACGAATTTGCCCGCGCCCTGCGCGCCGTGGGCGAGCCGATTTTCGGCATGGATGCCACGCATATCTCGATGGGCCGCCTGCTGAACTACCTGTTCGAAGTCACCGAACGGTTCGGCATGGAAACAAGAACCGAACTGATCCTTCTGCAACGCACGATGGTGGTGGTCGAAGGCGTGGCCCGCTCGCTGGATCAGCATATCAACATCTGGGAAGTCGCCCGCCCGGTCGTCGAAGACTACATCAAGCAATCAATCGGCCCCCGCGCCGCCCTGCGCGACTTCGGCAGAACCGCTCTGGTCCTTGCACGTTTCGGACCGCGCCTGCCCGCGCTGGTCGAAAACGCGCTGATCGCACAAACCCACAAGGAAGAGCCGCAAAAGACCCGTTTCGCCGACTGGCTGGCCCCCGCACTGATCGGCGCTGCCTCGGGCGCGGTGATCATGCTGGTGTTCATGACGTTCGGCTGACGTTTTCCGCCTGCTTCATCTGGCCCGAAATATCCTCGGGGGGAATCGCGCCAGTGGCGCGATGGGGGGCAGACAGCCCCCCGCATGCCCGGGGCTCAGAGCCGCTCTATGGCGATGGCGATCCCCTGACCGCCACCAATGCACATCGTAATCAAACCTTTCGACCCACCGACACGCTCCAATTCATAAAGCGCCTTCAAGGTGATGATCGCACCGGTTGCCCCCACCGGATGGCCCAGCGCAATTGCACCGCCATTGGGGTTCACCTTCGCCGGGTCCAGACCAAGCTCCTGATTGACCGCCAGGGCCTGCGCGGCAAAGGCTTCGTTGCTTTCGATCACATCGAAATCATCCGCCGACAGGCCTGTCTTGCGGAACAGGTTCTGCACTGCGGGAACCGGGCCGATGCCCATCACCTCGGGTCGCACCCCGGCATGCGCATAGCCGATCACGCGCGCCTTGGGCTTCAACCCGGCCTTCTCGGCGGCGTCGGCGGTTGCCAGAACCATTGCCGCGGCACCGTCATTGATGCCGGACGCATTGCCTGCTGTGACACGGCCATCCTTCTTGAAGACCGGCCGCAATCCCGCCAATGCCTCGGCTGTGGTCGCCTTGGGATGCTCGTCCACCTTGAAGTCAACCATGTCGCGCCTGACCTTGACCTGCACCGGCGCGATCTGGCTTTCGAAAAACCCGGCCTCGATCGCCGCCGCGGCGCGGGTCTGGCTGGTCATCGCAAAATCGTCCATCTGCGCCCGGCTGATCTGGTGTTCGTCGGCCACATTCTCGGCCGTCACTCCCATATGGCCGGTGCCAAACGGGCAGTTCAGCGCGCCCAGCATCATGTCCATCGAGGTGACATCGCCCATCTTGGCGCCCCAGCGCGCCTGCGGGACGATATAGGGGCTGCGCGACATACTCTCGGCCCCACCGGCCAAGGCAAACTCGGCATCCCCCAGCATCAAGGACTGAACCGCCGACACAATCGCCTGCGCCCCCGAACCGCACAGCCTGTTCACGTTCATGGCGGGCGTCCCGTTCGGTATCCCCGCCTGCATCGCAGCAACCCGCGACAGGTACATGTCGCGGGGCTCGGTATTGATGACGTGCCCGAACACGACATGCCCGATCTGCGCCCCTTCGACCCCGGATCGCTCCATCGCGGCCTCTGTTGCCACGGTTGCCAGGTCAATCGGCGCAGTCGAGGCCAGCGCGCCGCCAAAAGTGCCTATTGCGGTGCGGGCACCGTCGAGAATAACGATATCGGTCATGAGTTTCTCCTCCGGGATTCGCGGGCATTATGCACCTGCGGCAAGAGCCTGTCCCGCAAGACGTACCGTCACGGTCCGAATTGACATCTGCCTGCACAAGGCGCATGGATTCCGTCATGACGGACAACCCTGACGATATTCTGACCCGCCTGCCCGCCCGCCTGAAAGAGGCGCGCCGCGCCAAGGGGCTGTCACTGGAAGCGGTGGCCAATCTCAGCGGCGTGTCCCGTTCGATGGTCAGCCAGATCGAACGCGGCGAAAGCAGCCCCACCATATCGACCCTCTGGAATCTGACCCGTGCCCTGCAGGTCGATTTCGCAGGGCTGCTGGAAGACGGCAAATCCTCGGACCAGATCGAAATATTGCGCAAGGCCCAGGTCCCCAGCATCGACAATATGGGCGACAAATGCAGTATTCGCATCCTTTCACCGCCCGAAGAGGCCGGCGGGCACGAGGTCTATGACATTCGGTTTGATGCAGGCGGGGCCCTGAACAGCCAACCGCATGCACGGGGCGCGCGCGAACAGCTGACAGTGCTGGATGGCACGGTCCGCGTCACCTCGGGCACGGCGGTTTCCGAACTTACCCAAGGCGATACCGCGCGCTATGCCGCCGACATTGCGCATTCCATATCCGCCGACCTTCCTGCCCGCGTTTTCCTGATCGTGAAAAACGCCTGAACCGGCAAAATTCCGCCTTTACGGATTTTTTTCCTTCATACTGCAATTCCCCTATTTGGGAATTTCATCCGCTATGTTAGACGTGCGACTCAGTCAAACGGAGGCCGCCATGGCAGATGCATTCCTGTCCCATATCACGGACACACTCGCCCAGATCGAAGCCGAAGGTCTGTATAAACGCGAGCGAATGATCACCTCGCCGCAGGGCGGTGAGATTACGGTGGGCGACAAACAGGTGATCAACCTGTGCGCCAACAATTACCTGGGTCTGGCCGATCATCCGGCCCTGATCGATGCCGCCAAAGGCGCGATGGAGCCCAAGGGGTTTGGCATGGCCTCGGTCCGGTTCATCTGCGGCACGCAGGACATCCACCGCGAGCTTGAACAGAAACTGGCCCAGTTCCTGAACAAGGATGACGCAATCCTGTTCGCCGCCTGTTTCGATGCCAATGGCGGGCTGTTTGAACCTTTGTTGGGGCCTCAAGACGCGATTATCTCGGACAGCCTGAACCACGCCTCGATCATCGACGGTGTGCGGCTGTGCAAGGCCAAGCGGTACCGTTACATGAACAATGACATGAACGACCTCGAAGCCTGGCTGAAACAGGCGCGCGAGGACGGCGCGCGGCATATCATGATCGCGACCGATGGCGTGTTTTCAATGGATGGTTACCTGGCCAACCTGCCGAAAATCCGTGAACTGGCCGACAAGTACGATGCGATTGTCATGGTCGACGACTGCCACGCCACCGGTTTCATGGGGCCAAACGGTGCCGGTACGCCGGATCACTTTGGCGTCGATGTGGACATTTTGACGGGAACCTTGGGCAAGGCACTTGGCGGGGCAATCGGCGGTTATATCGCCGGGCCGCAGCCAGTGATCGACCTGCTGCGGCAGCGGGCGCGGCCCTATCTGTTCTCGAACTCGCTGCCGCCCTCGATCGTCGCGGCCGGTCTCGAGGCGATCCGCCTTGTCGAACAAGGTGACATGCTGCGCAAGCAATTGTTCGGCAACGCCAAATACTGGCGGGACGGGCTTGAAAAGCTGGGCTTTGACCTGCTGCCGGGCGAACACCCGATCATCCCGGTGATGCTGGGTGAGGCGACGCTGGCGCAGGACATGGCGTCACGCCTGTTTGACGAAGGCGTCTATGTCTCGGGCTTCTTCTTTCCGGTCGTCCCGCGCGGGCAGGCCCGGATCAGGACACAGATGAATGCGGCCCTGACCAAGGACGAGCTGGACCGGGCGCTGGCCGCCTTCGGCAAGGTCGGTAAGGATCTGGGGGTGATCTGATGCGTGCAAACACGATGAAGGCGCTGGAAAAGTCCAGGCCCGAACAAGGGCTGTGGGCGGTACAGGCCCCGGTGCCCGAGATCGGCCCCGATGATGTGCTGATCCGCGTCAACAAAACCGGTATCTGCGGTACGGATATCCATATCTGGAACTGGGATGACTGGGCCGCACATACGGTCCCGGTTCCGATGATCACCGGGCATGAATTCGCGGGTGAAATCGTCGAGCTGGGGCGCAACGTGACCGGGCTTGAAATCGGGCAGCGATGCTCGGGCGAGGGTCACCTGATCGGCACTGACAGCCGCCAGAGCCGCGCGGGCAAGTTCCACCTTGACCCAGGCACCCGCGGGATCGGCGTGAACGAACAGGGCGCGTTTGCTGAATACCTGAAACTGCCCGCCTTCAACGTCGTACCCTTGCCGAACGACATCCCGGACGAGATCGGCGCGATCCTAGACCCGTTGGGCAATGCGGTACACACCGCGCTCAGCTTCGACCTGCTGGGCGAAGACGTCCTGATCACGGGCGCGGGGCCGATTGGCATCATGGCAGCAGGCGTTGCCCGCCACGCCGGGGCCCGCCATGTGGTGATTACCGATATCAATCCCGACCGCCTGAAACTGGCCGAACATGTGGTGCCAACCGCACGGGCCGTCGATGTCAGCCGCCAAGACCTGAAGGCCGTGATTGCAGATCTCGGGATGAAGGAAGGCTTTGACGTCGGTCTTGAGATGTCGGGCTCGCAAGCCGCGCTGGACCAGATGGTCGAGGCATTGGTCATGGGCGGCAAGATCGCCCTGCTGGGCATCCCCCCCGGCAAGTCGCCCGTCGACTGGAGCCGCATTGTCTTTAAGGCCATCACCATCAAGGGCGTCTATGGCCGCGAGATGTTCGAGACCTGGTACAAGATGATCGCCATGCTGCAAAACGGTCTGGACGTCAGCCGGGTGATCACGCATCGGTTCACCGTCGATGAATTCGCCAAGGGGTTCGCCGCCATGAAATCGGGGCAATCGGGCAAGGTTGTTCTGGACTGGACATGAAAAACGGTTGATTTCACGCCCGCGCTGTCCAAGGAATACCCTGACGGAAACAGGGGTGTTTGATGCTGTATCGCGGGTTTTCCCAAGCCGAGCTTGAAGAGCAATATGCGCCAAGCTCGATGGTGGGCGGCGACCTTGCGCCCTATCTTGCCAGCTATGGCGCGCTGAGCGCCCAAGCCCGCAATGACCTGTCACCGCGTGAGAACCTGCGCTATGGCGATGGCCCGGCACAGGTGATGGACTTTTTCCCGGCACAGGGTGTCGATGCGCCGCTGCATGTCTTTATTCATGGCGGATATTGGCAGGCCCTCAGCCAGCGCGAGTCGGCCATGATGGCCCCGGCGCTGGTGCAGAACGGGCACGCTTTTGCCTGTTTGAACTACACCCTGGCCCCAAAGGCCCGGCTGGGCGAGATGGTCCAGGAATGCCTGAATGCCTTGCTGTGGCTTGCCGCACAGGCCAGGTCACTGGGGATCAACCCGTCGCAGGTCACCTTGTCCGGGCACAGCGCCGGTGCCCATCTGGCCGCGATGGTCATGGCCACCGCGTCCGATGCCCTTGCCCGAGCAGGCATGCGGGTGCGCGATGTCATCCTGATCAGCGGCGTCTATGATCTTGAGCCTATCAGCCTGACCCCCGTGAACGATACGCTGCACCTGACCCCGGTTGAAATAAACGACCTGTCACCCGCGTTGCACCTTCCCGCGCCGGGGCCGCGATACCGGATCACCGTCGCCGAACGGGACACGGCCGAATTTATTCGTCAAAGCCGCGATTATGCGGAGTTGCTGCGCAAGGCCGGGCATTCTGTCGGCTTCGATCTGCAAAAGGGAATGCACCATTTCGACATCATCCTGCATCCCGGCACATTCGCGCCGCTGAAACAGCGGTAACAACAACAAAAAACAGCGGCCACAATGGACCGCTGTTTTTCTTGTTCATTCCGCTTTCCCGGATCAATCCAGGGTGCGGGTGACCTCTTCGCGCTCGAAAATCTCGATCACGTCGGCAGGGCGGATATCGTCGTAGTTTTCGAACGCCATACCGCATTCCTGACCCGACTGAACCTCGGCCACTTCGTCCTTGAAGCGTTTCAGCGTCTTCAGCGTGCCTTCGTGGATCACCACGTTGTCGCGCAGCAGACGCACACCGGCAGACCGGCGGGCGACGCCTTCGGTGACCAGACAGCCCGCAACCTTGCCGACACCGGTAACCTTGAAGACCTCTTTGATCTCGGCATAGCCGATGAACTTTTCGCGGATCTCGGCGCTGAGCAGGCCGGAAGCGGCCGCTTTCACGTCATCCACCAGGTCATAGATCACCGAGTAATACCGGATCTCGACACCCTTCTGGTTCGCGGTGTTCCGCGCCGATGCGTTGGCACGGACGTTGAACCCAAAGATCGGCGCGCCGGATGCTTCGGCAAGGCCGACATCCGTTTCGGTGATCGCGCCCACACCCGAGTGCAGGACACGCACGCGCACCTCGTCATTGCCGATCTTCTCCATCGCCTGAACGATAGCCTCGGCAGAACCCTGAACGTCGGCTTTCATCAGAATGGGCAGTTCGGTGACGTTCTCGTCTTCCTTAGCCTTCTGCATCAACTGCTCAAGCGTGGTCGCGGCACCGGCGGCGGCGCGTTTGTCCTTGGCAGCCTTTTCGCGGTATTCGGCGATTTCGCGGGCCTGTGCTTCGGTTTCCGTCACGTTCAGCACGTCGCCGGCTTCGGGCGTGCCGTTCAGGCCCAGAACCTCGACCGGGACCGAGGGGCCAGCTTCCTTGACGCGTTCGCCCTTGTCGTTGATCAGCGCGCGGACCTTACCGTACTGCTCGCCCACAACAAAGATGTCGCCCTGGCGCAGCGTGCCGTTCTGAACCAGAACGGTGGCCACGGGGCCGCGGCCCACATCCAGCTGCGCCTCGATCACGGCACCTTGGGCGGCGCGGTCGGGGTTGGCTTTCAGTTCCAGAATTTCGGCCTGCAGCGCGATGGCTTCCAGCAATTCGTCCAGACCCTGTCCGGTGATGGCCGAGACTTCGACGTCCTGAACCTCACCCGACATTTTCTCGACGATCACTTCGTGTTGCAGCAGATCGGTACGCACCTTGTCGGGGTTGGCGTCCGGTTTATCGACCTTGTTGATTGCCACGATCATCGGTACTTCGGCCGCTTTGGCGTGGTTGATTGCCTCGATCGTCTGCGGCATCACGGCGTCGTCAGCCGCAACCACCAGAACCACGATATCCGTGACCTGAGCACCGCGCGACCGCATCGACGTAAACGCCGCGTGGCCCGGAGTATCCAGGAATGACAGCGTGGTGCCGCCATCGGTTTTCACCTGATAGGCGCCGATATGCTGGGTGATGCCACCGGCCTCGCCTGCAACAACACGTGCGTCGCGGATTGCGTCCAGCAGCGAGGTCTTACCGTGGTCAACGTGACCCATGATGGTAATGACCGGCGGACGCGGCTTCAGATCTTCGTCCGTGTCCTCGACCTCTTTGATGACGTCCTCGACATCCGAATCGGATACGCGGGTCACCTTGTGGCCGAACTCTTCGATGATCAGTTCCGCGGTATCGGCGTCGATGGTCTGGTTCTGCGTGACCATCATGCCCATGTTCATCAGCGATTTGACGACATCAGCCACACGCTCGGCCATACGGTTGGCCAGCTCGGACACCATGATGGCCTCGGGCAGCTGAACGTCGCGGATCACCTTTTCCCGCTCGACCGTGCCGCCCATGGCTTTTTGGCGCGCGCGCTCTTGCTTGCGCTTCATCGCGGCCATCGAGCGTTGGCGGTTGCCTTCGCCGCCGGTGGCCTGACCCAGTGTCAGCTTGCCCGAACGGCGGTTGTCGTCACGGCCTTTGCCACGACCGCGCTGTTCGCGTTCGCGGTCCTGCTTGCGCGGCGCTGCGGCCGGGGCTGGTTTGTTGACCGGACCACGGGCCGCCTTGGGTTCTTCGGCGGCAGGTGCCGCGGCTGCGCGTTTCGCGGCGTCTTCCGCCTCTTTGCGCTTGCGCTCGTCTTCCTCGGCCTTGGCGCGGGCTTTCTCTTCGGCCTCACGCTGTTCGCGTTCCTTGGCCTCTTGTTCGGCACGGCGACGGGCGCGTTCCTCTTCACGCGCCTTTTCGGCGGCCTCACGGGCGGCGGCCTCTTCGGCCTCGCGCGCCTTGGCAGCCTGAAGGGCCTTCATCCGGCGGGCCATTTCAGCGTCGGAGATACCGGCGGGGCGACGCGACGGATCACCCGAGGGCGTTGCTCCGCCACCCGGTTTGCCGGCGCCCGGCTTGGGAACCACCACGCGTTTGCGTTTGGTTTCCACCACGACATTCTTGGTACGCCCGTGGCTGAAACTCTGTTTCACATTTCCGGGGCGTGCCCCGCCACGAAGACCCAATGTCTTTTTGCCGTCATTATCGCTCATAAAGCTTCTTACCCTTCCGAGCGGCCCCTGCCGCCGTCATCCGTTTCGCGCAAGCCACGCAGGCGCTGCGCTTCCTCTACAACACGTTTGGCGAGTCCGCCAGAGGCCAGCGCCGCATGAATCACGGTTTGGCGCCCAAATGCCTGTCCCAACTCGTCCGCCGTCAGCCAGCCGATATATTTGCCGAAGTGCGGCGTGCTGAGTTTCGACTTGCCGCGCCCCGATCCGTCGGCGGCCTGAAGCAGAACACTCGCCTCTTCCCGATCCAGCCACGTCTTGACCTTTTCATAGCCCGCGACCGCATCCCCGGACTTGCGCGCAAGGCTGAGCAATTCAACCACGCGGCGCGCGATCTGTTTCTCGACCTCGTCCGTCAGGTCCTTGGGCACCGCGACCTGCGCCTTGAACCCGCGCGTGAACAATTTCTTGTTCACGGCCTTGTCCAGCGCCTCGCGGCTTGCCGCCACATAGACCCCGCGCCCCGGCAATTTTCCCGCGACATCGGGATAGACCTGTCCGTCGGGCCCCGTCACAAAGCGTATCAACCCATATTTAGGCTGAATATCGCCGGTGGCGATGCATTTCCGCTCAGGTCCTTCGGACCGATCCTTATGGACGCCGCCGCGACCCATCTGCGCCACCCGAGGCCCTGAGATCAGGCCTCGGCTTCCTCTTTGGCAACATCGGCGTCGACATCTTCTTCAGCCTGTTCCAACTCGGCCGGATCAACCCAGCCCAGCATGATGCGCGCGGTCATGACCAGATCCTGCGCCTCTTCCAGCGTCACGCCAAAGGGCTCCAGTACACCGTCATCCTTGATGCGCTCGCCGTCGACCGTGGTCCAGCCACCGGCCAGTTCCCAGTCAGCGCAGGTGGCAAAGTCTTCCAACGTTTTCACGTCGTCCTTGGCCAGCGCTTCTACCATCTGGGGTGTCAGGCCTTCGAATTCAATAAGGCTGTCCTCGGCGCCCAAGCTGCGGGCCGCGTCCAGGGCGGCCTTGGCCTGCGCCTCAAGGAATTCACGCGCACGGGTCTGCAATTCCTGCGCGGTGCCCTCGTCAACGCCGTCAATGACCAACAGTTCGTCGATCTCGACATAGGCAACCTCTTCGAGATTGGTGAAGCCTTCGGACACCAGCAGCTGTGCGAAGAACTCGTCCAGATCGAGGCTTTCCATGAACAGTTGGGTGCGGGCTTCGAATTCTTTCTGACGACGCGCCGATTCTTCGGCCTCGGTCATGATGTCGATGTCCAGATTGGTCAGCTGGCTGGCCAGACGCACGTTCTGACCGCGGCGACCGATGGCAAGGCTCAGTTGTTCTTCGGGCACCACAACTTCGATCTTGCCGGCTTCTTCGTCCAGAACCACCTTGGAAACCTCGGCAGGCTGCAGCGCGTTCACCAGGAAAGTCGGCTGATCTTCGTTCCACGGGATGATGTCGATCTTTTCACCCTGCAGCTCGTTCACAACGGCCTGCACACGGCTGCCGCGCATACCGACGCAGGCACCGACGGGGTCAATCGAACCGTCATAGGAAATCACAGCGATCTTGGCGCGCGAGCCGGGGTCGCGGGCCACGGCCTTGACCTCGATGATGCCGTCATAGATTTCCGGCACTTCCATCTTGAACAGCTCGGCCATGAATTCCGGCGCGGTGCGCGACAGGAAGATCTGGTGGCCACGAACCTCGCGGCGAACCTCTTTGATATAGGCACGCACGCGATCGTTCGGGCGATAGCTTTCGCGACCGATTTTGTCATTGCGGCGCAGAACGGCCTCGGCACCGCCCAGATCGACGATGACATTGCCGAATTCCTCGCGCTTGACCGCACCGTTGATGATGGTGCCCGCACGATCCTTGAATTCTTCGTACTGACGGTCACGCTCGGCTTCGCGCACCTTTTGCAGGATCACCTGCTTGGCGGATTGTGCCGCGATACGGCCCATTTCGACCGGAGGAACCTCTTCGACAAAGACGTCGCCAACCTCGGGCGATTCCATGTATTGTTTGGCCTGCTCGACGGTCATTTCGGCCTGATAATTCTCAAGCTCTTCATCCTCGACCACGGTGCGCACGCGGGTAAAGGTCGCCTTGCCGGTCTTGCGGTCGATCGAGACACGAATGTCCATTTCAGCGCCGTAACGGCTCTTGGCGGCGCGGGCGAGCGATTCTTCCATCGCTTCGACAACCAGACCGGGGTCGATCATCTTTTCGCGGGCCACGGCCTCGGCGGTCTGCAGCAGCTCCAGCTGGTTGGCTGAGGTGATTGCCATCAGTTCGTCTCCTCTTCGGACCCTTCGGTCTCAATCTCGTCGAAAGCGTTTTCGTTCAGGGCGCCCGCGTCTTTGCGCTGGCGCAGCATTTCCTTGATCAGGTCATCGGTCAGGACCAGCTTGGCGTCGCTCAGCCAGTCGAATTGCAGACCGATGGTAATGGTCTCGGACCCTTCGGGGATGTTGATCAGAACCTCGTCCCCTTCGATCCCGGCCAATTCACCCTTGAAACGGCGGCGGCCGTCGATCAGCTCGGCGGTTTCGATCTTGGCCTCGTACCCTTCGAAATTCTCAAAGTCCTTGAGGCGGGTCAGCGGCCGGTCGATACCGGGGCTGGAAACCTCAAGCGTATAGGCGTCAAGGATCGGGTCCTCGACATCCAGCGTGGCGCTGACCGCGTTGGAAATCTCGGCGCAGTCATCCACTTCGATACCGCCATCGGGCTTGTCGGCCATGATTTGCAGCGTGGTGGTCTTGCCGCTCATCAAACGGATGCGGACGAGTTCATACCCCAGATCCTCGATCACGGGGGTGATGATCTCGGCCAGTCGCCGGTCAATGGCCGCTTTGGCTATCAGGTCGTTTGTCATCAGGTTCTCTACCCTATCGATCGGGCACAAAAAAACGGGCGCGCGGCCCGTCGAATTTTCCGGTGGAGCCTTGGACCAGAAGTCCAACGCGCCGCTGTTGCAACTGCATATACGCAGGAGTTCCCGAGTCTGCAACCCCCGGCGAAAAACGTGACCGGATTTACGCCAGCCACCACCGTTCTGCAATGCGGCCATCATCCAGGGCACGGCCCTGAGCGATCTGGCGCGGCATCCCGACATGAGAGGCCACGGCCAGCGCCATATCCGCCTCGCTGGGGTGATACCGCAACCCGCGCTGACCCCTGAGATCGTCGCCTTCGGGCAAAGCGGCGATGTCTACATATCCGTCGCGCAAAGCCTCTGCCCGGACACGGGCATCAGGGATCACGATGATTTCCAGCGTATCGGCCCAACCGGCCTGACCATCCTTATAGTGCCCCGCAACCCTGCGACCCAGGAAATGCCGCCCATCCTCGGCGCGCTCGACCCGGTAACATCCGGTTCCGTTCGCCGCCTGCAGAGGCGTCACGCCGTGCCCGTCGCGCGTTACGACGAAACGGTTGTCAGCCAACAGAAAGGGCAGCCCTGTATTAGACGCGGCCAGCTCCAACCTCACGCGGTTGGGGGACAGGGCCTCGACCCGTCCCAGCTCGGCCAGCACTGCCATGACATCATCGACCAACAAGGCTGTGCCGTCGTGAAACACGACATCCGCGCGAATATCAAAGCTCCAAATGCGGGCGTTTTCTTCGGTTTGCCAGCCGGTCGCCAACTCGCCGCGCAACGTGCCATCTGGCGCGATCTCGGTCAGCGTATCGAATACCGCGCCGCGCGCGACTTTCTCAAGGCTGCCATCGCGCGGAACCGCCAGACGCAGCGTGCCGCCCGCCTTGGGCGTATCCGCCAGCGACGCCCCGGTCGCGGCCAGCAAGGCGGCGGCGGCACCGGACGCGAATAATGCACGGCGATCAATCCGGGTCATACCGTCCCCTCTGCGATTCGGTCCATGATCCGGACCAGTTCAGCACTTATGCCGGGCTCGGACAGGGCGTGGCCCGCGTGGCGCACCATTTTCAGCTCGGCATTCGGCCAACGCTCTGCCAGGGTCCAGGCGGCCTGAGGCGGGCAGATCATGTCATAGCGGCCCTGAACGATAAAGCCCGGAATATGCGCAATCCGATCCATCCGGTTCAGAATCTGCTGATCCCGATCCAGGAATCCTTCGTTGATGAAATAGTGGTTTTCAAGGCGCGCAAAGGCGCGCGCATATTCCCCCGGGGTTTCACCCGCTGCCCCGTTCGAATGAATTGACGCCAGCGCATTTTCCCAGGCGGACCAGGCGCGGGCATACAGGATTTCGGTGGCGCGGTCGCCCGAGAACAGGCGCCGGTGATAGGCCCCGATCGTGTCCGACAGCTCGGCCTCGGACAAAAGCGCGGTGAATTTCGCCCATTGCTCGGGCCAGAATTTTCCCGCCCCGCCGCCATAAAACCAATCCAACTCCGCGCGGGTCATAAGGAAAACGCCGCGCAGCACCAGCCGGCTGACCCGGTCGGGATGCGACTGCGCATAGATCAGCGCCAGCGTGGCACCCCAGCTGCCGCCAAACACCACCCATTCGTCAATGTCGAACAACGTTCTCAGCCGTTCGATATCATCCACAAGGTGCCAGGTCGTGTTGTCCGTGACCGAGGCATGCGGCCGCGAACGTCCGCACCCGCGCTGGTCGAAAAGAATCACCCGATAGGTTTTCGGGTCGAAATACCGCCGCATGGCGGGGCTGCACCCGCCGCCCGGGCCACCATGCAGGACAACCACAGGCACCCCATCGGGATTGCCGCATTGTTCCACATAGATACGATGCCCGTCGCCCATATCGACCATACGCTGATCGAACGGGTCAATCGGCGGGTAAAGATATTGAACTGCGCGCTTTTGGTCCGGGTACTTGTCCATTATGGCCCTATATAGTCCTTGGGACGTAAAAGAGCATACGGAGACAGGAATGCAAGCGCATCCGAACACGGTCGACCCCTCCGAGATCGCAAAATTCGAAGCGATGGCAGAGGAATGGTGGGACCCGCATGGTAAATTCAAACCGCTGCACATGCTGAATCCGTGCCGTCTGGACTATATCACGCAGCAGATCGCGGGCGAGTTTGACCGCGACCTGAAAGCACCGAAACCTTTCGAGGGCCTGCGCCTGTTGGATATCGGCTGCGGCGGCGGGTTGCTGAGCGAGCCGATGGCGCGGCTGGGCGCTATGGTCGTCGGGGCGGATGCCGCCGAAGGGAACCTGCCCGTTGCCCGTATTCATGCCGCTCAATCCGGTCTGGAAATCGACTATCGCCACAGCACGGCCGAAGACATGGCCGCCGCGGGCGAACAGTTTGACGTGGTGCTGAACATGGAAGTGGTCGAACATGTCGCCGACCCGCTGTCCTACCTGACCGCCACGCAACAATTGCTGAAACCCGGCGGGTTACAGATTTGTTCGACCATCAACCGGAACCCGAAATCCTATGCGATGGCCATTTTCGGCGCCGAGGTGATCATGCGCTGGCTGCCGCGCGGGACGCATGAATGGAACAAGTTCATCACTCCGGATGAGCTGTTCGACCTGCTGCGCCAGGCAGGGCTGGACCCGGTGGACCGCAAGGGATTCGTGTTCAACCCGGTGCTGTGGACATGGTCGATCTCGGACCGGGACCTAAGCGTCAATTACGTGACGGCCAGCGTCAAACCCGGCTGAGGTCACTCGTCTTCGAGTTTCTGCCGCAGGTCCCTCAGCACGGGTAGCGTGCTGCGAACGCGTTCCCGCCCCAGGTCGCCAACGACGCGGTTGATCAGGGGCGCGATGGACGAGATCGCCTGTTCGCGGGCCCGCCGCCCGGCCGGGCTGATGGCTACCATCTTTCGCCGGGCGTCATCCCAATCGGGGCGCACATGCACATAGCCGGCCCATTCCAGCTTGGCCAAAGTATTGGTCATGGCACCACGCGTCACGTGGAACGTGTTTGCCAGCTGCGCCGGGCTGCGTTCGCCGCCGACAAAGACCAGGTGATTGAGCACCGAGAAATGCGAAATCTCCATGCCCTTGGGCAGAACCCGGCTAAGCCGGTTCCGCAAAAGCTGGTCGGCGGCAAGAATCTCGCTGAACAGCGTCACCGCAAGGGCATTGTTTTCGTCGTTCATGGTCCGGTTCTGGATCAGGGTCCGTCAAAAGGACGGATATGGGACAAAGACGGCACTCGGCGCCGCGCTTCTGTTACAGAAGTATCATCCAATTCGAAAATGTGAATGCCCGGTTCCGTCCCTGCGTCGATCAGCACCTCTCCCCAGGGTGCGACGACAAGGCTGTGACCATAGGTGTGGCGGGTCCGGCCGCGGGTCTTGGCATGCGTCCCGGTCTGAGCCGGAGCAAGTACCCAACACCCGTTTTCTATGGCCCGCGCCCGCAAAAGCGGCTGCCAATGGGCGGCACCGGTAACCGGTGAAAAAGCGGCCGGAACGGTCAGGATACGCGCGCCTGCCCGTGCCAGGCCAGCATACAGATGTGCAAAGCGCAGATCGTAACAGACGCTCATCCCGACCGCGCCAAAGTCGGTTTCGGCCACAACCGCCCGGTCGCCGGGGCGGTAATTTGCCGATTCGCGAAATGTCTCGGTCTCGGTGACCTGCACGTCAAACATGTGGATTTTGTCATACCGGGCCACGACCTGCCCCTGCGGGCCGACCATGTAGGACCGGTTGGCAAAACGGCCGTCCGCGTCACGCGTCTTGATGGCCAGCGACCCGATCAACAGCCACACGCCAAGGGCTTGCGCCTGTTCGCGCAGCCCCGCAAGCGTCGCGTCGTCTTCCTCATGCTGCAGCACCTGGCGCTGCCGCGTCGTGCTGGTGGACACGCAATTCGTGACCTCTGGGGTAAGGATGAACCGGGCGCCCTGCCCTGCGGCGTCTGACATCATCGCTTGGACGACCTGCAAATTCTCGGCCGGGTCGTCAGACGATGTGATTTGCAGCAGCGCCGTCTTCATCACGCGGCCAGCAGACCATCCAACTGGCCCGCGCGATCAAGATCAAAAAGATCATCGCAGCCGCCGACATGGGTTTCGCCGATGAAAATCTGCGGAACCGTGCGGCGCCCGCCTGCCCGCTCAATCATCTCGGGCTTGCGCTTGGGATGCAGCAAGACGTCAATTTCATTGAACGTGACGCCTTTCTGTTTCAGCAGCCGCTTGGCCGCGTGGCAAAAGCCGCAAAGCGGCGAGGTGTAGATTTCGACCGGTTTCATGATCCGTTCCCCTGAGTTGGCGTAATTCTGGGGGAATTAGGTATCCTTGGCAACGCGCGCCAGCACCAACACGAAAATATTACGTGCGCCGGACGCTAGGCAGGCCCGCGAACAGGCGGACAGGGTGGCCCCGGACGTCATCACGTCATCGATCAGCAGGACATCGCGACCACGCAGCCGGTCGCCCCGGCCCGGATGCACCATCAGCGCCCCGGCGACGGTTTCAGCCCTTTCAGCGGCGGATTTACCGTCCAGCACTGGTGTCCGAACCTTGCGGACCAGCAGGTCGGGGCAATGCTCCAGCCCGGTATCGCGGCCGATATGCTGCGCCAGCAACGCAGACTGATTGTATTTTCGCCGGATCAACCGCGACCAGTGCAAGGGCACGGGCGCGATCAGCATGCCGGGGCGGAACAGGTCTTGGCCCGCCTGTGCCATCCATCGGGCGGCTGGCCGGGCCAGCTCGGGCCTGTCACCATGTTTCAGCGCCAAAATCAGCGACCGCGCCTTTCCCTGGTACAACAGCGCCGCACGCCCGTCCCGCCATGGCGGCGGCGACCTGACGCAGTCATCGCAGGTAATCCGGTGCCCGTCGGATGTGCCCGGCACCTGTGTGCCGCAGCTGTCGCAGACGGTGCCGCCAATGAACGGCGTATCAACCCAACAGGCAGCGCACAGCCCGAAATCCGTTTCCGTCAGCGCTCCGCACCCGATACACTGCGGTGGATAAACCAACCCAACGGCGGTTTGAATTCGCTGCAACATGCGATAATTGCGGCCTATGAAAATGCCAGCGTCCAATCCGCCCTCTTTGTTTGATCGCAAGACACTTGCGTTGCACCGCACCCGTATTCAGGACGACGCATTGTTTCTGCACCGCGCCTGCGTGGATGAGGTGGAGGATCGCCTCTCCATGGTTAACAAAAGCTTTACGGCTCCGGCGGTCGTGACACCCTTTGCCCATCTCTGGGAGGGCATCCTGCCGCAGGCGACGATCGTCCCGGATGACGAAACGCTGTCCCTGACGCCTGGCGCGCATGACCTTGTGATCCACGCGATGGCGCTGCATTGGGCGAATGACCCGGTTGGCCAACTGATCCAATGCCACAGGGCCTTGCGGCCTGATGGCCTGATACTGGTGGTCTGCCTGGGGGGCGAAACCCTGCACGAACTGCGCGCGGCCCTGGGCCAGGCCGAGGTCGAAACCTCGGGCGGGCTGAGCCCCCGCGTCGCCCCGATGGCCGAGCTGCGGGACATGGGCGGGCTGCTGCAAAGGGCCGGTCTGGCCCTTCCCGTGGCTGATCTGGCGCGCCGTCAGGCCAGTTATCGCGATATCTATCACCTGATGCACGACCTGCGCGCCATGGCCGAGACAAATGTTCTGGCAAACCGCCTGAAACACCCCACACGGCGGGCCGTTTTCGAACGGGCGCAGCACCTGTACGCGCAACATTTTGCAACGCCCGAAGGCCGCCTGATGGCGACCTTTGACCTGGTTTGCCTGACGGGGTGGTCCCCCGATGCCAGCCAACCAAAACCGCTCAGACCGGGCTCGGCCCGCCACAGCCTTGCCGAAGCGCTTGGAACCAAAGAAGGCAAACTGCCTGATTGACGACAGGTTTTTTCCCTTTATCTCAGTGCGGAATGCCAGAACTCAGGAAGCAGCCAATGACCGAAGCAACCCGACCCGCAAACGCGCCCTCGGACCACCCCAAGGTCAAGTCAGGACGCGTCGGCGTTTTGCTGGCCAATCTTGGTACCCCCGACGATTATGGCTATTGGTCGATGCGCCGGTATCTGAACGAATTCCTGTCCGACAAACGGGTCATCGACTATCCGGCCTGGAAATGGCAACCGATCCTTCAATCCATCATCCTGACCAAGCGCCCGTTCAGTTCGGGCGAGGCCTATAAGTCGATCTGGAACCACGACAAGGGCGAAAGCCCGCTGATGACAATCACCAAGGACCAGACAGCCAAGCTGCGCGATGCGATGCGGGACCGCTATGGCGATCGGGTGATGGTCGATTTCTGCATGCGCTATGGCAATCCTTCGACCAAATCCAAGGTGCGTCAGATGGTGTCAGAAGGCTGCGACCGCATCCTGTTTTTCCCGCTATATCCGCAATACGCCGGTGCAACCACTGCCACGGCAAATGACCAGTTCTTTCGGGCGCTGATGGAAGAAACCTGGCAACCCACCAGCCGGACCGTGCCTGCCTATTTCGACGATCCCACCTATATCGACGCCCTGGCGCAATCCGTCGAGCAGGCCTATGAGGCGATGCCGACACAGCCGGATATCCTGGTCTGTTCTTATCACGGCATGCCGGAAAGATACCTGCAGCAGGGCGACCCCTATCATTGCCAATGCGCCAAGACCACGCGACTGCTGAAGGAACGGCTGGGATGGGCGGACGATCAGCTTGTTTCGACATTCCAGTCCCGCTTTGGACCCGAGGAATGGCTGAAACCCTATACGGTGGATCACGTGGCCACGCTGGCCCGGCAGGGCAAAAAGAACATCGCCGTCATCGCACCGGCATTCTCTGCCGACTGCATCGAAACGCTGGAAGAAATAAACGAAGAAATCCGCGAAAGCTTTGAAGAGGCCGGGGGCGAAAGCTTTACCTATATTCCCTGCCTCAACGACCAGGACAGCCATATCGCGGCGCTGGGCGCGGTCATCACGAAAAACCTGCAAGGCTGGTTGGACTAAATGTCCGGCCCCGACCGAACCCTGACAGGGTGGCGGCACAAAAAAAGGCGGTGGTTTGACCCACCGCCTTTTCTTTGAATGTCGCTTGTCGAATTAGCTTGCAGCAACAGCTGCGGCAACGACAACCAGCAGGATCAGCGGCAGGATGATGCCCTGCGACGAACCCTGAGTTTCTTCTACAACAACAGGTGCTTCAACAACCGGCTCTTCCAGGTTGCCTGCATAAGCGGTCGAAGCAGCAGCGGTCAGTGCAGCGGCGAGAACGAGTTTCTTCATATTAACCTCCAGAATTTGCGCGATTCCATCATTAGGAACCGCACACCCAAGACTTACCTCGTGGGTTTTTCTAATCAGCAATGGCACGGGAATGCAATTGCAACTTGAACCTCGGGCGCGTTCGCGCGCGAAAATGTCGTCAAATTAGCAACACTTGCGTGCCGACCTTCGCCATTGAAAACAGCTCGGCGATGTCCTCGTTGAACAAACCGATACAACCGTTGGACGATCTGCGCCCGATTTTGCGCGTGTCATGCGTTCCGTGGATGCGGTAATACTTCCAACCCAGATACAAAGCATGCGTTCCCAACGGGTTATCGGGCCCCGGCGGGATATAGTCCGGCCATTCCGGGTTTCGTTTCTTCATCGACGGCGTCGGCGACCAGCTTGGCCCTTCGACCTTGCGGATGACGCTTGTCCTGCCGCGCCGGGTCAATTCCTCGGTCAAAGGCACTGACGAGGGGTAAAGTTTGTAAACCGACTGGTCGTCCGACCAATAGTGCAATGCCCGCGAAACCGTATCCACCAGTATGGCGCCGTTTTTCGTGTTCGAGAAATAGGGCTGCCATTCAAGCGCCCGAAAGCCCGAAACGTTGCGGCGCACCGCCGGCTCGGCTTCGGGGGCGGGGCGCAGCGGGTCGCCGGGGATATATTGCGCGACCGCAGGTGCGGCAAGCGCAGCGCCCGCGCTGGCCAGAAAACCGCGGCGGGTGGACAGACGAATGTGTTTCTTGACCATATCAAACGGTCCCTTGCTATGATTGGATGCAAATTTTGGACCATTTTATTGCCAGAATGCTTCAGTCGCAAATCAAACCGGCAGAATCACGCGAGGTTGTGTCATTGCGCGTTTACTCAAGGCGGCAAGGCAGGCTATTCCCCAATACGAAACCACAATCAGGCCGATCATGACGCGCATTGTTTCTTTTCTATTGATTTCATTCCTCGCCCTTGCGGCATGTACCGACACCAGCGGCACGACGGCCCTGGGCGCAGACGGACGCCCGCTGCCGACCGTTTACAAAATTCGCGGCAATCCCGAAAAGCTGCAATACCGCATGCTTGATTCGGTCAATGCCCTACGCCAGTCCTCGGGGCTTCAACCTGTGCAGCTGAACGCCCAGCTCAACGCGGCGGCGGCAACCCACTCCAAGGACATGTCGCGCCAGAACCGCCCCTGGCACTTCGGCTCTGACGGGTCATCGCCTTTGGATCGGGCCCAGCGGGTTGGGTATTACGGCACCTTCCTGGGCGAGGCGATTTCGGAGACCTACGAAACCGAAACCGAAACCCTGGCCGCCTGGATGCAGGAACCGGGGCCGCGGTCGGTCATCATGGACCCGAAAGCGACGCAGATGGGCTTTTCCTGGCATCAGGAAGGCGGCGGCAAGATCTGGTGGACTCTTGAAATGGGCACCGGCGGCTGAGACCCGGCGATATTCCAACACAAAAAGGCCCCCGGCATCGGGGGCCTTTTTTGTGTCAGCACGAAACGTGTTTGGTCAGTAAATCCGCAGGTCAGGCAGCCTGCATGGATTGCGGCGCGGTCAGGATAGCGTACAGCTTAACCGGGTCGGGATTGGCCCGCAGCTTGGCGCATATCGACTGTTCGCGCAGGGTCCGGGACACCAGAGCCAGCGCTTTCAGGTGGTCAACGCCGCCATCTTCAGGTGCAAACAGCGCAAAGGCCAGATCGACCGGCTGTCGATCCACCGAACCGAAATCCATCGGCTTTTCCAGCATCACGAACACACCAACCACGGCGTCCAGCCCGGACAGGCGCGCATGCGGCAGGGCGACACCGTGGCCAACCCCGGTCGGCCCCAGGCTTTCACGTTCCAGCAGACCATCAACGATTGCCTGCGGGTCCAGCCCAAGCGTTCCGGCCGCCACGTCACCGATTTCCTGAAACAGCCGCTTTTTGCTGGAGGCGGCGGATAGAACGCGCACCGCCTCGGGCTTGAGAATGCTCGAAAGCTCCATAGTCATGCTCCGTGGCGTCACCCCCCGCATACGCGGGAGGGCGCCTGTTAACCTTGCCTATTACGGATCAATCCAGCCGATATTTCCGTCTTCACGACGATAAACGACATTCAATCCGTCCTTGTTCTCGTTCCGGAACACCAGCACCGGGGCGCCTGCAAGTTCCATTTGCATCACGGCTTCACCCACGCTCAGCGACGGGATCTTGGTTTCCATCTCAGCCACAATCATCGGCTGCAGAGATTCGGGTTCGTCGGCCGTAGACGATTCGTCAGAGGCGAGGATATAGGACGACGCCCCAAAGAGTTCAACCGGTTCGGACCGATCCTTGTGGTGGTCCTTGAGACGACGCTTATAGCGCCGAAGCTGCGTTTCCATCTTGTCGCAGCAACCCTCGAAGGCCGCATAGATCTCGGTCGCGTGGGCCTTGGCCTGCGCCGTCAGGCCGGTGGACAGATGCACGGTCGTTTCGCAAACATATTCATGCGCTGAACGGGAAAAGACGACATTGGCATCCGTCGGCCGCTGGGCGTATTTGCCAACAACCTCGCCAAGTTCGGTCTGCACGTGGGTTTGCAGGGCGGCACCGATGTCAATCTGTTTTCCGCTGATTTGGTAACGCATGTGATCTCCTTCACAATTCACACCCATTCTGAAGCCGCGGGTCGCGGCATACGTGTTTTTATCGGGTGGGGGGTAGCGACATATTCAGCGGTTGCCTTTGATCCGGCCCTTCAGTGAAGGGACATCGAGATCCAGACTGGAACCGAAGAATTGCCATGGCCCAATTGAGGCAAGAGACGGCGGAAGAGTCAATCAAAACAGGTGTGTATATACGCGATTTCCGGCATGCACCCGGCGCAAATCCGCGCAAGGTCATGAAATACGGAAATTTTCACCAAGATAGACCCTGCGGACGTTTTCGTTTTCGACCACTTCATCGGGGGTGCCTGACATAAGCACCTGGCCGTCATGCAGGATATAGGCGCGATCAACGATCTCAAGGGTTTCGCGGACATTGTGGTCGGTAATCAGAACCCCGATCCCGCGCTTTTTCAGGTCGGCCACAAGATGGCGGATATCGCCGACGCTGATCGGGTCGACACCGGCAAACGGCTCGTCCAACAGCAGGTATTTCGGATCGGCCGCCAGACAGCGCGCAATCTCGACCCGGCGGCGCTCACCACCCGACAGCGCCAGTGCAGGCGCGCGGCGCAGGTGTTCGATGGAAAAGTCGGACAGCAATTCTTCCAGCCGTTCCTTTCGCCGGTGGGCATGGTCCACAGTGATATCCAGAACCGCCGCGATATTGTCTTCGACGCTCATCCCGCGAAAGATCGACATCTCTTGCGGCAGATAGCCGATGCCCATGCGCGCGCGCCGGTACATGGGCAGGGTTGTGACGTTCTGGCCATCAATGGTGACGGTTCCGGCCTCGGGGAACACCAGGCCTGCGACGGAATAGAAGGTCGTGGTCTTTCCCGATCCGTTCGGGCCAAGCAGGGCAACGACCTCGGACCGGTCAAGGGTCATGGTGACGTCACGGATAACCGTTTTCTTGCGATAGGATTTCCGGAGCTTCTCGATCCTCAGACCCGATGCGCCCTGGGCCACTGACAGGTTGGGACGGGCCATCAGTTGCCACCCGGCTGAAGAATGGTCTTGACCCGGCCAGACATCGTCGCGGTGCCCGCCGACAGGTTCGCGACCATCTGATCGCCACTGATCGTGCTGGGGCCCTGCGTCAGCAGGACATTGCCCTTCATCACGATCACGCCGCTTTTGATCGTGTATTCCGCCCAATCGCCCTCGGCTGCATCCGGCGGGCTGACAAGCACAACGTTTTCGGTGGCCTCCATACGCTCGATCGCTGACCGTTCCTGGTTATAGATGACCAGAACGCGTTCAGCCGTCAGGCGCATTTCACCCTGAATGACAAGCACCTCGCCCACGAATTCGGCCGACCCGGTTTCCTGGTTTACATTCAGCGTTTGCGACGTGACCTCGACCGGCAGCGTCGGGTCGGCTTTCACCGATCCGAAAGCAACCTGTGCTTCTTGTGCGAATGCCGGGGCCATACCGGCGGCAAGGGCGATGCAAACTGGGACTAAACGAAAATCGAACACAGGTTATCTTTCTGCCTTTTCCGGCTCATATACCAATTTAACGCCATCTGTAAAAAGAATATGGACCGGGCCGTCCTTTTTGTCAGCGCCAAAGGTCATGCGCCCGGCGGTGAAATTTCCAATCGGGCCGGTTCCGTCCACCTGACCGGGTGTATCGCCCCGAATCTCGTCAAGCGATGTGTTCAGCAAATCCGTCGTGACCCGAATTCCGTCGGTGGTGGTGATGACGACATCCCCAACGAAGGTTGCAGTGCCCTTGTCAGGGCGTATCGACCCGGTCTTGGAATCCAGCGTGATGATACCGCCGTTCAACAGGTCAAAGCGGCCATGGAATTCATTTGCGGTCGCCGAGGTGCCATTGCCCCCCTGCGTGGCCTTGCGCGCATCGACCCGGATATTTTCGCCCTTTCGGGTGGTGCCTCGGTAATGCGGGCGGGTGACGACCTGACCTTCGATCCGTTCGCGGATGTCCTGCTGGGTAAAGGGCCCGGATACATTTGTCTCGATACTGCGCGAGAACAGGAAGACCGTCGACAGCAACAGGATCGCTGCCAGCGGAAGAAGGACCTTCAGCAACTGCACCATGCGTGAATAGCGGTCCACCTCAGCCTCCTGTCAGCCCAGACCGACCCGCAGGCAGTCATGGATGTGCAGCAATCCCTGAACCTGGCCCGGCCTGTCGGTGTCCACCACAAACAACGAGGTGATCTTGTAGCGGTTCATGATTGCAACAGCCTCTTCGGCCAGCGCATCGGGGGATATGGTCGTGGGGTCCTGGGTCATGACCTGCTTGGCCACATTGTCCAGCAACCCGTCCATGTGCCGCCGCAAGTCGCCATCGGTAATGATGCCTGCCAAACGGCCCTGCGCATCATTCACGCCCGCGACACCAAACCCTTTTTGGCTGATTTCGATCAGCGCGTCGCCCATGGGCGTGTCAAGCGACACCAGCGGCAGGGCCGTGCCGGAATGCATCAGGTCGCGCACCGTGCTCAGGCGCGCCCCAAGCTTGCCGCCCGGGTGAAAGGCCCTGAAATCCTCGGGCTTGAAATCCCGGTATTTCATCAGCGCGATGGCCAGCGCATCGCCCATCGCCAGGGTCAGGGTCGTGGAAATCGACGGCACCATGCCAAACCCGCAGGCCTCGCCCAGGGACGGGATCAGAAGATGCACGTCGGCCTGTTGCATCAGCGTGCTTTCGGGTTTGCTGGACAGCCCGATCAGCGGGATGCCGAACCGTCGCGTAAATGCCAGAAGATTGGCCAGTTCCGGCGCTTCGCCCGAGTTGGATATCGCCAGGACCACGTCGCCCCTGGACACCATGCCCAAATCGCCATGGCTGGCTTCGGCGGGGTGCACGAAATAGGCCGGTGTGCCGGTACTGGCAAGCGTCGCGGCGATCTTGTGGCCGATATGCCCGGATTTGCCGATACCGCTGACGATGATCCGGCCATTTGCGCCCAGGATCAGGTTCACGGCCTCGGCAAATTGGTCGTCAAGCCCCTCGGCCAGCGTGTCCAGCGCGCGGGCTTCGTCGGTGACGACCTGTCGTGCGGTTCTCAGAAATGCGTCGTTGTCGGTCATGAGTGCGCAAAAATATCCGTTTCAGGCCATCCGGCGAGGTCCAGCTTGGCACGCATAGGAAGAAAGTCGAAACAGGCTTGCGCCATCTCGACCCGCCCCTCGCGCTCCAGCCGCTTGTTCAGGGCATCGCGCAAACGGTGCAGGTACAGAACGTCCGAGGCCGCATAGTCCAGTTGCGCATCGGTCAGGTTCTCTGCGCCCCAGTCGCTCATCTGTTGCTGCTTCGAGATATCGACGCCGATCAGTTCCTGGCACAGGTTTTTCAGCCCGTGCCGGTCGGTATAGGTACGCACAAGGCGGCTGGCGATCTTGGTGCAATACACCGGCGCGGCCAGCGCGCCGAATGTGTGATACATTGCGGCAATATCGAAGCGGCCAAAATGAAACAGCTTCAGCACGTCCGGGTTTTCCAGCATGGCACACAGGTTCGGGGCGCTGGTCTGGCCTTTTTCGACCTGCACGATATGGCTGTTGCCGTCGCCGCCCGACATCTGGATCACGCACAAACGGTCGCGATGCGGGTTCAGCCCCATGGTTTCGCAATCTATGGCCACAACCGGGCCCAGGTCCAGCCCGTCCGGGAGGTCATTCTTGTACAGCGTATTTGCCACCGCGTTTTCCTTTGTACGATCGTGACCCCGAGATAGGAGGTTTGGCCGGCAAACTCAACGGCATCAGTGCCGCGCGCCCATTTCGGCACGGGCCCGTCACCATCCCCGGCTTTGCCCCCACCGCCGTTACCCGGCACATCCCAGGCCCCGCACAAAATCCATCCGCATCGGCGATCTGCGTGGCCAACACCCGCGCAAGCCTTGAGTATTGGCGCCCAACCAACATAAAACGGGCCATATCCCGAACGGAGCCGCCATGGATCAGCTGGATCGCCGCATCATAAACGCCCTGCAACATAATGCGCGCGATTCCACCACGCGGATCGCCGCCAAACTGGGCGTTGCCCGCACGACCGTGCACGAGCGTATCGCCCGGATGGAAGATCGCGGCGTCATCGCAGGTTATTCCGTGATTCTGCGCGAAACCGAGGATGCCCCGAAAGTGCAGGTCATCGTACTGCTGGAGGTGCAGCAGAACGAAACAACGCGCATCATCAAAAGGATCGAGACCTATCCCGAGGTAAAGCTGTGCCTGTCGATCAACGGCGAATTTGATTTGCTTTTGTCTGCCGAAGCCCCCCGGATCGAGGATCTTGATATTCTGGTCGATGACCTTGCGCGCATTCCGGGCGTATTGCGCACCAATACCAGCGTCGTTTTTGGCCGCCGGATCGACCGCAATTGAATCGCCGATAACGGTCTGTAAACGGATCATTGGCTAGGCTGCCCGGACCTGAGCAGAATCCGGGACCGGCAGAATGCCACGACACCACATCACGATCGCCTTGCTGGCCGCGCTTTACGGCATGGCACAGCCTGCGCTTGCGCTGACCAAAGCCCGGCCAGACAGTGTTTGCGACCTTGCCGCCCGTCGCGCGGCCCAGTCCGAGGGCGTGCCGCTGAACGTCCTCAGGGCCATTGCCCGCGTCGAAACCGGCCGGACCCGGAACAACCGGCTTGAACCCTGGCCCTGGACGATCAACCTAGAAGGCAAAGGATACTGGTTCGCGTCTGAGGCCGAGGCGAAATCTTACGTGTTCGACATCTTCAAATCAGGGGCCCGCAGTTTCGACATCGGCTGTTTCCAGATCAATTACCGGTGGCACGGCAAGGCTTTTCGATCCATCGACGCCATGTTCGATCCGGACGAAAACGCCACATATGCCGCACGGTTCCTTAAACAGCTGCACGCCGAACTGGGGTCCTGGGACCGGGCCGCCGGTGCCTATCATTCCCGCACGCCCGCGCTGGCCACCGCCTATGCAACGCGGTTTCAGACTGTCCTTGCAGGGTTAGAACCAGACGCCCCCGTGCAACTGGCCGCCAAGGAGCGCGATCCGTTCATTGGCGCGGCCGCACCGCTGATTTCGCATCAGGCGGGCGGCGCAGGCGCCCGGCCGGGCGCGTTGGGGTCGCTCTTGCCTGCGGCTGGCGACGTGCGCGCCTTTATTGCCTTCAACTAGGAGAACCGCGTGCCCCGCATTGATGCCCGTTCGCTTTTTTCCCCGACAGTCCTGCTGGCGCTGGCGCTCATGACGGTCATCGTGATGATGATCCTGCCCATGCCGGCATGGGTGCTGGATGTCGGGCTGGCCGCGTCATTTGCACTGGCAATCCTGATCTTCACGCTGACCCTGTTTATCGAACGGCCCTTGGATTTTTCCTCGTTCCCGACAATTCTGCTGGCGTCGCTGATGCTGCGCTTGTCCCTGAATGTGTCATCCACCAAGCTGATCATCGGCCAGGGTCACACCGGGCCGAACGCGGCTGGTGACGTCATTGAAGGGTTTGCCCAATTCGTCATGGGCGGCAGCATCTTTCTGGGCCTGGTGGTTTTCGGGGTCCTGCTGATCGTGAATTTCATGGTCATCACCAAAGGTGCCGCGCGGATGGCCGAAGTTGGCGCGCGCTTTGCTCTTGATGGAATGCCGGGCAAGCAGCTTGCCATCGACAGCGACATGTCGGCGGGGGCCATCGACCACCAGCAAGCCAAGGAACGGCGCGAGCGTGAGCAACAGGAAACCACATTTTTCGGGTCGCTGGACGGCGCATCGAAATTTGTCAAAGGCGATGCCGTTGCCGGGTTGCTGATCACGCTGCTCAACCTCGTGATGGGGCTGATCATGGGTGTCGCGGTGCACGGCATGCCAATTGCCTCTGCGTTCGAAACCTATGCGATCCTGACGGTCGGCGACGGGCTGGTGTCACAAATCCCGGCCGTAATCATCTCGATCGCGTCCGCGCTGTTACTGGCCAGGGGTGGAACGCAGGGCGCAACCGACAGCGCCATATTCTCGCAACTCGGGCGGCACCCGGCCGCCCTGGGCACTGTTGCGGGGCTCATGGTCTTGTTTGCGCTGGTGCCCGGTCTGCCGTTTCTTCCCTTTATCCTTGGCGCAGCCGTGCTGGGCTTTACCGCCTTTGATGTTCACAAAAAGCAGAAATCACGGACCGAGGCCGCGCAGGCGCAGACCCAGAAGCAAGACCACGAAACACCGCAGGCCATTGGCGACATACTCGACCTTGATGACGTGCATCTGGAATTCGCCCCTGATCTGGTCAGCATGGTCCTGAACCCCGGCACCGGCCTGGATGCCCGAATTGCCAATATGCGCACCTATGTCGCCTCGGGCTTTGGGCTGATCCTGCCCGACATCCGCCTGACAGATCGGGCCGATCTGCCCAAGGGCACCTATGTGATCAAGGTTCAGGGCGTCGAACAAGCGCGCGGCGTTCTCAACCCGGACCTCGTCCTGGCCCTGGTACAGGATGGCCCGGATCTTCTGCCCGAAGGCAACGACGTGACCGAGCCCGTTTACGGGGCGCCGGCCCGCTGGATTCTGCCCAAAGACCAGGAAATGGCCGCGATGAGCGGGGCCACCATCGTTGCGCCGCCCGAAATCCTGGCCACGCACCTGCTTGAGATCATCAAACAGAATTTTGCGCGCCTGCTGACCCTGAAGTCCCTGCGGCGCCTGCTGTCGGAAATGACCCGGCTCAGCGATCCGGTCCGCGCCGAAGCCAACCGCAAGCTGCTGGACGAACTGATCCCCGACAAAGTGCCGATCGACACGCTTCATGCCGTGTTGCGCCTGTTGCTGGACGAAAGGGTATCGATCCGAAACATGGCCCTGATCCTGGAAAGCATCGCCGAGGCGCGGCTGACAACGACGCAGCCCGAGGCCATTTGCGAATTGGTGCGTCAGAAACTCGGGTTCCAGCTTGTTTCCGAAATGAAGCGCGAGGACGGGTCGATCCCGCTGATACAACTGGCACCGGAATGGGAGGAAGCGTTTGCCACCTACCAGATCGAAACGCCCAATGCCGGGCTTGACGTTGCCTTGCCGCCGGATCTGTTCAACCGGCTGGGCGACCAGGTGGTCGGCAGCGTTGCACAATCAAGCGACAATGGGCTGTATCCGGCCCTTGTAACCTCGACCAGGCGGCGCCGGTTGTTGCGGACCATCATGCACGCGCGCGGCATTTCAAACCCGGTCCTGTCCTTTGAGGAGATCGGGCTTGAGGCGCGGCCTGCCCTGGTCGGGACGGTGCCCGCATGATCGCGCTTCCGCCCGAGTTGCTGCACGTCATCGGGCAGAATATCTGGCACCTGTTTGTCGTGTTCTTGCGGGTGTCGGCACTGGTGTCCCTGTTGCCGGCATTTGGGGAAACCAGCATACCGGCGCGGGTCAAACTTGGTTGCGCGGTTGCCTTTACGCTGATCGTGGCCCCGGCGGTTCCGCTGCCCACCTATGAGCCCGGATTGTCCAGCCTGGCCTGGCTGACCGGTTCCGAGGTTTTGGTCGGGCTTGCCATGGGGATGGGCTTGCGCCTGTTCGTTCTGGCGCTGCAAACCGCAGGGTCCATCGCCGCCCAGGCCACATCCCTGTCACAGATCCTGGGGGGTGCCGCGGTCGAACCGGTTCCGGCAATGGGGTATCTTCTGACCATAGCCGGGCTGGCTCTTGCTGTTCTGTTGGGGCTCCATGTCCGCGCGGCCCAATACATGATCAACAGTTACACCCTGTTCCCAATGGGCACCGTTCCGATCGCTGCGGATTTGTCGCATTGGGGCGTGCAGCAAATTGCAAACAGCTTTCGCCTGGCCTTTGGGCTGGCCATGCCCTTTGTCATCGCCTCGCTGATCTACAACCTGGCGCTGGGTGTGATCAACCGTGCCATGCCCCAGCTCATGGTCGCTTTCGTCGGTGCTCCGGCCATTACATTTGCCGGGCTGTTCCTGCTTTTCTCGGGGGCGCCCCTGATATTGTCGGTCTGGTCCGGGGCGTTGTTCGAATTCACGCTCGACCCGTTCGGGTGGTCGCCATGAGCGAGAATGACGACGACAGCGAAAAGTCCTTTGACCCGACGCCGCAAAAACTGCTCAAGGCCCGCAAAAAGGGCGAGGTGGCCAAATCCAACGACCTGACCATGGTTGCCGGGTTTTCGGGCCTGGTTCTTGCCTTGCTGGTCGCGGGGCCCACCGCGGTCAGGCAATTGGGAAATCTTCTCATGGTTTTGCTCGACCAGCCTGACAGGATTTCCGCGCTTTTGGTGTCAGGCCCGTCATCCGCCCTTGTCGGAGGGGTCCTTTCCACCGGGCTTGCCCCGGTTGCCACGGTGTTCGCCATACCCGCCGCAGCAGTTCTGCTGTGTCTTTTTGCCCAGCGCGCCATGGTGTTTGCGCCCGACAAGCTCAAACCCCGCATGTCGCGGATATCACTCATCTCGAACGCGAAAAACAAGTTCGGCCGTGCGGGATTGTTCGAATTTGCCAAGAGCTTTACCAAGCTCCTGATATATTGCATTTGCCTGGCGCTTTTCCTGCATGGCAACCTGGCCACGATCCTCACGGCTTCGGCCATGCCTGTGCAATCATCTGCCCCGCTGATGATGTCACTGCTGTTTCAGTTCATGTTCATCGTAGTCGCTGTCGCCCTGGCCATCGGGTCCATCGACTATGCCTGGCAATATGCCGAGCATATCCGCAAAAACCGGATGTCGCGGAAAGAGATCCAGGACGAAACCAAGGATTCCGAGGGGGATCCGCATATCAAGCAGCAGCGGCGGCAAAAGGCACAGGATATCGCAACGAACCAGATGATGGCGGAGGTCCCCAAGGCAGATGTCGTGATCGTCAACCCGACGCATTACGCCGTGGCGCTGGCATGGTCCCGCGCGCCGGGCGCTGCGCCGGTTTGCGTCGCCAAGGGTGTTGACGAGATTGCCGCGGCCATTCGCACGGCCGCAGCCCAGGCCGGGGTTCCGCTGCATTCTGACCCGCCAACGGCGCGGGCGCTGCATGCAACCGTGGATATCGGCCAGCAGATTTCAGAAGAGCATTACCGACCGGTCGCAGCCGCCATTCGCTTTGCCGAGGCGATGCGCAAAAGGGCGAAGGGACAAGTTGAATGACCCGCAATACGCTTTCGGACCTGTCAGCAGTCACCGGTGCCATTTTCGACCGGGAATACCAAAGCCTGCGCCCGATCCTGGACGCCGAGCGCCGCATTCAGAGCCAACTTGCCAAGCTGGACAGACAGTTGCAGCAGGTCCGGGCCGAAAGCACCCAGGGCACCGGCTATGCAATCACCGGGACCGACATGCTGTGGCACGGATGGGAATCCGCGACACGACGAAAGCTGAACATGGAACTGGCACGTGTGAGGGCCAGCAAGATCGCCGCGATGAACCAACTGCGCGCCGCGTTCGGGCGCAAACAGGCCGTGGCCGAGCTGAACAGACTCAATTCGGAACACCGCCGTCTTGCAAAACTGAAATCACAGGCAGAACAGTCCTTTTGACGCAGGCGCTGAGCCCGGCCTCAGTGCTTCAGGTGTTTTGCCGACTGACGCTCATGATCAATACGCGCGAAACGTCATCGCCCATCGATTTTTTCGCCACTTCCAAAAGGGATCTCTTCAACACGTCCAGATTGTCTGACTCGGTGAAAACACCGGCAAATCCACCCGTATTGGCGTGGTCGAACAGCACCTGCAGGAACCCATCGCGCAACTTGGGCTCGATCGCATAAAATGCCTCGGAGATACCGGGCTTGGCTTCGAGGCTGACCGACAAGGTGACCAGCGCCGCAATCTCGTCCCGCTCCAGAACCGGAACGACAAATTGCTTGGTAAGCTTCAGATATTCGAACTCCGCAGCTTTGCCGGACTTGTCCTTTTTGTCTTTGGCATCTTTTGCCTTTGTCTTGGCCTTGTCCTCGGTCTTGTTCGGTTTTTGATCCTTGGCATCGCCTTCGGCTTCGGTCTGCGCGGTTTTACCCGGCGCCAGAAAGGCGCCGGCCCCGACGCCCGCACCCAGCCCCACGATCAGGAAAATGACAGGAAGTAGTTTTGCAATCACACTGGCACCTCAGAATGGAAGCAGCATATCAAGGACTTGCTGCCCGTATCGTGGCTGCTGCATGTCGGTGATCTGACCGCGGCCGCCATAGGAAACGCGCGCCGAGGCGATCTTGTCATAGGTAATTTCATTCTGCCGCGAGATGTCCTGGGGGCGGACATATCCGGACACCAGCAGCTCGCGCAGTTCGAAATTGACCCGCAACTCCTGGGTGCCTGATATCGACAGGACACCGTTCGGCAGGACGTCGATAACGGTCGCCGCAACACGCAGTGTCAGCTTTTCCTTGCGCTTGACCGAGCCCTTTCCCTGGCTGCTGGACCCGGAATCAATGGATACCGCCTCGTCCAGGGATGCACCTTCCGGAAGCTTGTCCGCAGCGCGCTGCGGCAGCCCCAACAGGCTTGGCACCTCCAGGCTTTCGGACCCTGACCGCGAACGGTTTGTGTCGTTGGAGATTTCGGCCTTTTCGTCCAGTTCAATCACCACTGTCATGATGTCGCCCTTCTTGATCGCCCGCTGGTCACCCAGCAGCGACTGCTGACCACCGCTCCAGAGCGAGGACCGGTCGACCACACGTTGCGACTGAGAATGCAGAGGGAGGCCGGGCCAGAGCATGGCGACATGTTCCGGCGACTCGGTATTTGGTGTCAGGCTGGGTGGTTTTCCCAGATGATCCAACCGCCCGCAGGCCGGTATGGTCAACACGGCGAGAGTTAGCACAAGCAAGTTCTGTTTTGGCATTATCTGACCTCAATCTGTCCGTCGTTTCGAACAACACCTGTCACGCTGGATCGCGAAGACAGGTTCATCACGCGAACCCTTTCCCCGACGGCCGCGCGGCCAAGCGCTCGGCCCTCGGTTGTGATGGACAATCCGCTGGTGACGAAAACCAGTGTCACAACATCGTTGCGGTCCACCAGCGCTGGCGCGCCCACATCGGCCGCGTGAACCGGTCGGCCCGGGTAAAGCGCCACGCGCGCTTCCTGGCCGATCAACAGGTTTGGGTCCGCAACCGCGCCGGCCACATCCATCGGCTTGATCTCGAGGTCCGCGGCTGAAATGACCTGTTTGGGCCGAATCGTGCGGGTCGGGACTACGATCTCAGCCAGGGCGGCGTTTGATATGGCAAGCAGGGCTGACAGGAACAGAAACCGCATCACCGCACCTGTGTCGTGGCGCCCATCATCTGATCGACGGCAGAGATGACTTTGGCATTCATTTCATACCCGCGTTGGGCCTCGATCAGCTCGGTCACTTCACGCACGGCGTCTACTGAACTGTCTTCAAGGTATCCCTGCCGCAGTGTTCCCATGCCGTCTTCGCCCGGGACACCTACCGTCGGCGCACCCGACGCCTCGGTTTCCTTGAACAGGTTGCTGCCGATCGCCTCCAGCCCCTTGGCATTCGAAAAACTGGCCAGGGTGAATTCGCCCAAAAGCTGACCCTCGGCCGTATCATCGAAATACGCATAGACCTCGCCCTCGGCGTTGATAGAGATCGACCGGGCATCGTCGGGGATGGTGATTTCCGGCGCGACTGCAAAGCCGTCCGATGTCACGATCAGCCCTTCGGCCGACCGTTTCAGGCTGCCGTCCCGGGTGTAGGCAGCGGTTCCGTTGGGCAAGGTAACCTCAAGGTAACCGCGCCCGTCGATGGCCACGTCCAGATCGTTGCCGGTGGCCGACAGCCCCCCCTGCGCCAGTTCGATCGTAACCGCGGCGGGCCGCACACCCAGCCCCAGCTGGATGCCGGTCGGCAGGACCGTTCCGTCCGATGCGTTGACCGTCCCGGCCCGGGCCATCTGCTGATAATGCAGGTCAGCGAACTCGGCGCGGCGGGCGTTGTAACCCGTCGTGTTCATGTTTGCCAGGTTGTTCGAAATGGTCTCGACCCGCATTTGCTGGGCGGTCATTCCGGTGGCTGCAATCTTCAAGGCGCGCATGGCGAATTCTCCTGTTTCAATTCAGCGCATCAGCGCCTTGAGGGCCCCGCGAACCCGTTCATCTTCGGTTTCGAGAAAGCTCTGCCCCAGTTCATAGGCCCGCTGGATCTCGACCAAACGGGTGACCTGCTCGATGGCGTTGACGTTCGACCCCTCAAGATAGCGGTGGAGGACCACCGGGTCCTGAACCGGTTCGACATCGCCCTTGGGCCGGAACTGCGTGTTTCCCTCGCGGACAAGATCCAGCGGTGTTTCGGTGCGGTACACGCCGATCTGACCCAGCGCCTGCCCGTTCACACTCAGCGTTCCATCGCCGCCGACATCAATTGATGGGGCGTCCGGGGGAATGAAGACCGGGGCGCCGTTGGTGTCGAGAACACGGTGCCCGTCCAGGGTCACAAGATCGCCCTCGGCATTGGGAGCGAAACTGCCAGCCCGCGTCAGCCGGTTCCCCGCAGGCGTTTCGATCAGAAAGAACCCGTCGCCCTCGATGGCAAAATCGAACTGGCCGCCGGTTTCCGTCAGGACACCCTGCTGCAAAGACGTGTTGCGCACTTCGGCGCGGCTCATCGACATCGACGGGACATTGGGGACATCGCGGACAAATTCCGAAAAGACCAACCCCTGCTGCCTGTAGCCGGTGGTATTGGCATTGGCGATATTGTTCGCGACAAGCCGCATTTCGTTAACAAGGCCGGACTGGCGTGAAAGTGTGACATATGCAGTGTCCATCAGCGGCCACCTCCGATCAGCGGAATTATTGTTGCGGTGAAAAAGGTTACGAGCGTCTGGGTCATGAAGCCCATCGAGACCCAGAAGACGACCACGATTGCGATCAACTTGGGCACGAAGGTCAGCGTCATTTCCTGGATGGATGTCAGCGCCTGGAACAGGCCCACCGTAAGGCCGGCGACCAAAGCGACCGCCAGGATCGGCACCGAGGTGATGACAGCCACCCAAAGCGACTGGCGCACGATGTCATAGAAAAGACCCTCGCTAAGCATGGTTCAGACCGGCATCCGCAGGATTTCCTGATAGGCTTCGACCACCTTGTTGCGCACGATGACGGCGGTTTCGACGGCCAGTTCCGTCTGGGCCAGGGCCTGAACCAAGGCGTGCGGGTCCGCCTGCCCGACCATCGCGGATTCAGCCACCTGCTCGCTGTGCTTCAGCGTTGCCGCGAAATCCTGAAACGTGGATCGCATTTCTGCGCCTGCCCCGGCATGATCCGGGTCAGGCTGGGTGGCGGGGCGGGCCGAGTTATAACTCTGAGCGGCGGTAAAAGGTCGAATTTCCATTCTGGCATTCCCTTATTTTCGTAGCAAATCCATCAGGCTCGCCGACATCTGGCGGGTCTGGTCAAACATCTTGAGGTTGGCCTCGTAACTGCGCTGGGCCTCGCGCGCGTCCGCGATCTCGATCATCAGGTCGACATTCGATCCACGGTAATGACCGGTTTCATCAGCCAAGGGATGACTTGGGTCATGGATGCGGCTCAGCGCGCGCCGGTCAAGTTTGACCCGGCCAGCGGTCACGAGGTCGACACCCTGTTGCTGTTGCGTTTCAAACGGAACGGTCTTGCGCCGGTATCCCGGCGTATCGGCGTTGGAAATATTCTCGGACACATGCCGCAGGCGGGCGGCCTGCGCGCGCAAGGCGCTAGACGAGGCCGACAGGGAGTGTGAAAAATCGCTCATCACACGCCCCTTTACGCTTTGCCAAGGCTGCTGCGCAGCACGTTGATCGACGACCGATAGATTGCCAGCGCGCGGTCATGTTGCCGCTTTACTTCGACGGCTTTGAGCATTTCTTCCTCAAGCGAGACCGCGTTGCCGTTCGGGTCACCCGCATCGCCGACCACATGTTCGGCCCAGACCTGCCCGCCGGATCCGTGGCCGTGCAGATGGCCCCCGCGGGTGGCAACCATGTCCGCCGTCCGGGCGCTGTCGTCGAATGCTGTCTGAAAGGCCTGGATATCGCGCGCCTGGTAACCAGGGGTATCCGCATTGGCCATGTTGCGCGCAATGACGGCCTGCCGTTGTCCGGCATGAGTTGCCAATGCGTACGCTGTCTTAAAGACGTTCAGGTCATAGAACATCGGGGCTTCTCCCTCGATCAATTTCAATCAAGGCTTAACCCCGATTCCTTTAGAAACCGTTTTCAGACACCAGTTGGAGACTCATGATGTCCGATCTCGATCCGATGCTCTTGAAACACGAATTCGACAGGCTGAACCCGGTCCGGCACGTGGGACTGGTGACCGGGGTGGCCCGAGGGGTCATCGAAGTGTCTGGCCTGACGCATCAGGCGCGCATCGGCGACCGGCTAACATTGCAGCGCAAATCGGGCGCGGCGCTTACGGGTGAAGTCCTGCATGTCGGGGCCGATCACATCCACATGATGCCCGGTGCGGCCCCGGACGGCGTCTGCCTGGGCGACCGCGTGGTTTTGGAAACATCCCGCGCCTTTGCCCCCGGTTTGCATTGGCTGGGGCGGGTCGTGGACCCCTATGGTCAGCCTTTGGACGGGCACCCTTTGCTGCCCGGTAGCGCCGAGCGTGACATCATGCAGGCGCCTCCGCGCGCGGTCGACCGCAAACCGCTTGGTGATCGGATGAATACCGGGCTGGCGGTTCTCAATACGATGCTGCCGATCGTTCAGGGTCAGCGCATCGGCTTGTTCGCCGGGTCTGGCGTGGGCAAGTCCACTCTGCTGGCAACATTGGCACGGTCGATGCAAGCGGATGCCGTCGTGATTGCGCTTGTAGGGGAACGCGGGCGAGAGGTGAATGAATTCGTGGAAACAGCGCTGGGCGCCGATGGGCTGGGGCGGGCCGTCGTCGTGGCGGCCACATCGGACCAATCCGCCCTGACGCGCAGGCGATGCGCCTGGTCTGCCATGTCAGTTGCCGAGTATTTGCGCGACCAGGGTCTGAACGTGCTGTTTCTGGTCGATTCCGTCACACGATTTGCCGAAGCCCATCGCGAAATCGCGGTCGCGATGGGCGAATCGCCCTCGCTGCGCGGGTTTCCCCCATCCGTCACCCCCCTGATCGCCGGGCTGTGCGAAAGGGCCGGGCCGGGAACGGCTGACCAAGGCGACATTACCGCGGTTTTCAGCGTTCTTGTCGCCGGGTCGGACATGGATGAGCCGGTCGCCGACATCCTGAGGGGCGTTCTTGACGGTCATGTCGTCCTGAGCCGCGATATTGCCGAGCGGGGGCGGTTCCCTGCAATCGACCTCAGCCGGTCGGTCTCGCGCAGTTTGCCCCGCGCCGCATCCGAAGACGAGAATCGGCTGATCGCCGAGGCGCGCAAGCTGGTTGGCGCCTATGAACAATCCCAGGTCATGATCAAGGCGGGGCTCTATTCCGAAGGCGCAGACCCCGTGCTGGACCAGGCCGTGCGGGTCCATGATGAGCTCGACAGTTTCTTCGGCAAGGCGGAACCGGAAGGCACCGACAACAGTTTCGCGCACCTGTCCCTGATTCTGCGCCGCGCGGCTGCCGCCGGTCCACGATAAAGGGCGGCGGCTGATTTCCGGACAGTTTTAAGTGTTAAGGCGGCCTTAAGGGTCCGGATGCTACATCTTTCCTCGGGTGATTTTACAGGTGGTGGAGATGGGTGCGCAAACCAACGCGGCGCCAATCATCATCAAGAAGAAACGTGTGTCAGGTGGCGATGGCCACCATGGTGGCGCGTGGAAAGTCGCATATGCCGACTTTGTCACGGCCATGATGGCGTTCTTCATGTTGATGTGGCTATTGAACGCGACGACGGAAAAGCAACGCAAGGGGCTGGCGGATTACTTTTCGCCCACCATACCGGTCAATCCGGTATCGGGCGGCGGTGACGGGGCCTTTGGCGGTGACAATATGTTCTCGGAAAAGACCATGGTCATGGACGGGTCCGGGGCAACGAACCGCAACCCCACGGCGTCCAGGCGGGCCAGGGGGTCTGCCGGTGTTGACCCCAAGGGCGGCGGTCCGGGCACGCTGGAAGAATTCACGTCGCTTGAGGCCCGGCTGCTGGGGCGCACCGGCGAAAGCATGGTATCCGACAAGGTGTTCAAGCATATCGTAACGCGCGTGACTGACAGGGGGCTGGTCGTCGAACTGTTCGACACCGAGGACGACGCGTTGTTCGAACCCGGCACCGACCAACCGACGCCTCTGATGCGCACCCTGGCACATCTGATCGCGCGTTCCTCAGACCTTGTGACCAACAGGATCGCCGTTGACGGGCACGTTCGGTCTGCGCCTGTCGTGGTGGCCAGGAAACAGGTCTGGGACCTGTCGGCCCAGCGGGCGCTGACTGTTCGGCAAATGCTGCAGGACAAGGGCGTCACGGCGCAGCGGCTGGACCGGATCACCGGTCACGCCGATCGCGCACTCAGCGACGAAAACCCCATGGCCGTCCGCAACAACCGGATCGAGGTCGTGTTTCTGCGCACGCCCTAGCGCAAACGATAGAACGCATTTTAGCTGTTAGCGCGCTGTTAAGGGGGCGTGCGTTACCTGTTGTTGCAACGACAGACGCAACAAAGGGGCGCGCGATGACCATTTCCTCTTCGCTCAATGCCGGTGTGGCCGCGTTGAAGGCCAACGCTAACAGACTGGCAACGATTTCCGACAATATCGCCAATTCTTCGACCTATGGGTACAAACGGGTCGAAACAGATTTTCATTCGATGGTCACCGCCGGCGAGGGTGGCGCTTATTCGGCCGGTGGCGTCCGGACCACGACACAACGCCTGATCGATCAGCGCGGGTCGTTGGTCACAACCGACAACTCCACGGATCTGGCCGTGCGCGACCGCGGCATGATCCCGGTTATGCAAAGCTCTCAGATCGGGTCCGGCACGACCGAGATGCTGCTGGCAACAACCGGGTCTTTCCGGGCGGATTCAGATGGGTACCTTGTGACCGAATCGGGGCTGGTATTGCTGGGTTGGCCTGCTGCTGCCGACGGCTCGATCCCCTCGGTTCCGCGGGATACGCCTGCCGCATTGCAACCCGTACAGCTAAGCGTCAATCAGCTTTCGGGTTCACCGACAACCGAAATGAACTTGCGTATGAACCTGCCCGCAACGGCAACCGACGCAGGCGCGGCCGGCGATACCCAGCCGTTGTCCGTCGAATATTTCGACAACCTGGGCAAGTCTGAAAGCGTCGATATCGAACTGGTTCCCACCGTTCCCGCGTCGGGGTCCAGCAACGAATGGACCATGATCCTGCGCGATTCGGCCTCGGGCGGGGCGACGATCGGTGAATACACGTTGACCTTCACCGACAGCAGAACAGCCGGCGGAACCCTGGCCAGTGTCACCGCGGTCACCGGCGGCGCCTACGACCCCGCGACCGGCAGTTTCGTCGTCAACGTGGCGGGCGGCCCGATGGAAATCAACATTGGCGAGATCGGCGACGCCAACGGAATTACTCAGCTGTCGGATACATTTGCGCCCGTTTCGATCACCCGTGACGGGGCCGCGGTCGGAACGATGACCAGCGTGGAAGTCGACGAAAACGGATATGTCTATGCCTTCTATGATACCGGCATCAGCCGCCGCATGTACCAGATACCACTTGCCGATGTTCCAAATCCCAACGGGCTGACGGCATTGGACAGCCAGACCTACGCCCCGTCACGGGACAGCGGTACGTTCTTTCTCTGGAACGCGGGCGACGGCCCGACCGGCGACCTGATCTCGTTCGCGCGCGAGGAATCTACGACCGATGTCGCAACCGAACTGACATCCATGATCCAGACCCAACGCGCCTATTCATCAAGCGCCAAGGTGATCCAGACCGTCGACGAAATGCTGCAGGAGACCACGAACATCAAACGCTGATTGTGGCCTGACCCGTAGAAAGGAACCTGATCCATGAACATGTCGACAGCTCTGAACAATGCGCTGAGCGGGTTGAACGCCGCCAGCCGGGGCGCCGCGGTCGTATCCGGGAACATCGCAAACGCCCTGACCCCGGGATATGCACAGCGATCGCTTGAGCTGGCCTCAAGCACCATATCCGGAAACGGGGTCAGTGTCGTTGGCATAACCCGGAACGAAGACCCGGTTCTTATTGCAAACTTGCGCTCGGCCGATGCCGACCTTGGACACAGCGCGGCTGTCTCCGAATTTCATACCGGGTTCGAAAACCTTGTTGGTTCAGGTGATGATTCGGCGTCGATATCCGCCCGGCTTGCGGATTTTGAAAGCAGCCTGATCACCGCCGCCAGCCTTCCGGATTCGGATGAGCGGCTTGACCTGGTCGCGCAGGCCGGTCGCGACCTGGCCACGGCGCTCAATACCGCCTCGGAAGGGGTGCGGCAAATGCGATCGGACGCGGACCGCACGATCAGTTCTTACGTGGACACGCTGAATACGACATTGAAGGATATCGAGGCCCTCAACGCCAAGATACCGGCCTTGCGAAATTCCGGTGGCGACATCTCAAGCCTTCTGGACCAGAGGCAGGCGCTGGTCGACGACGTCAACGCGCTGATCCCGGTAAACGTGATCGCGCGCGACAATGATCGTATCTCTTTGTATTCCGACGGTGGCCTGATCCTTCTGGACAGTTCGGCCGCCGAGTTTTCCTTTTCCCAAACCGGCGATACGATGCCCCATATGACGGTATCGAACGGGTTGCTGTCAGGGCTCGAGCTGGATGGAAACCCGGTACGCGTCAGCGGAGAGTCCGCGCAAATTCGCGGCGGGGCCCTTATGGCCCAGTTCGAAATCCGGGATGAGCTGTCGATTGAGGCGCAAGAGCAGCTCGATACGGTTGCGCGTGATCTTATCGAACGTTTTGAAACACCGGGCCTGGATCCGACGCTGACCGCAGCAGACCCGGGGCTGTTCACGGATGAAGGCAGCCGTTTCGATGCGGCAGCTCCTGCCGGTCTTGCCCTGCGCATCGAACTGAACACCGTGGTCGACCCCGAGGCGGGCGGCGACAGTTGGAAGCTGCGCAGCGGGCTTGGTGCGGCGGCATCGGGCGATCAGGGTGACGCGACCCAACTTCAGGCTTTCAGCACGGTTTTGACAACCGCGCGCGCCGTTTCCGGCGGAACCTTCGGCACCGGCCTCATGCGGGCCGCAGATGTCAACGAAGCCTTGATAACCAAGGCAGGTTCCAACGCGCATACGGCCGAACAGCGCCTGTCGTTCGCGACCAGCTCACAACTGGAGATGGAGGCCATGGTGGCCGAACAGGGCGTTGACACAGATGCCGAGTTGCAACGGATGATGCAGATCGAACAGGCCTATGCCGCAAATGCGCGGATCATTTCCGTCGTTGACGAACTGATGGACACTTTGCTGGGACTTTGACCATGACACTGACCTCAATTGGCGATCTGGCACGGGGCCTGACCCTGCGCACGCGCAGTACGGAAATCAAGACACAGATCGAAACGCTGTCCTATGAAATGTCGACCGGACAGGTGCAGGATCTGTCAGGCCATCTCGGCGGTGACTACTCGCATTTGCTTGACCTTGATCACAATCTTGCACGCCTCGATGCGTTCTCAATAGCAACAGCCGAAGCACAGCTGTTCACCGACGCGACACAACTGAGCCTGACGACCTTTGCTGAATCCGCGGGCGAGGTCACATCCGCCTTGCTGTCCTTTGGCACGTCCAACCAATCGGTCACCCATGAACAGGCCTCGGTTTTGGCCCGGAATGAGCTGGATACAATGGTTTCTGCCCTGAACACGCGGGCGGGCGGGCGCAGCCTGTTTTCTGGTACCGCGACGGATGTCTCAGCCTTGGCTTCCTCTGATGCGTTGCTGGCCGCGCTTGAGGTTGAATTTACCGGATTGACCACTGCAACCGATATCAGGCAGGCCGCCGAAGACTGGTTCAACGATCCCGCCGGGTTTGAGGCGACGATTTACCAGGGTTCTGCAACGCCACTCGCCCCGATGCAGATTTCGGAAAATGAACGTATCAACCTTACGATCACCGCAAATGACCAGACGCTCAAGGATGCGATGCGCGACGTCGCCATCGCCGCACTGGTCGCAGATGACGCGTTGGCCATGCCGACCGACCAACGCACCGCCCTGTTTGTTCAGCTTGGAACCAACCTGGCCAACACGAATTCAGGGATCGTCAACCTGCGCGCGCAAGTCGGCGCCGCCGAGGCACGCGTCGAACAAGCCACGACCCGGAATTCTGCCGCGCAAACCAGTGCGGAATATGCACGCGGCGCCCTGATCGAGGCCGACCCGTACGAGACCGCGGCCAAGCTGCAAACCGTTCAGTATCAACTGGAAAGCCTTTATTCCGTAACCGTTCGCAACGCGAGCCTGTCCCTGGTGAACTTCCTGTGATCCGCGTTTTTGTCTTTCTGCTGTTGATTTGTCCAAGCCTTGCCTGTGCTGGCGCCATTCGCCTCAAGGACCTGGTGGATTTCGATGGGGTGCGCGGGAACGATCTGGTCGGGTATGGCCTCGTTGTCGGGTTGAATGGTACGGGCGATGGGCTCAGGAACTCTCCGTTCACCGAAGAAATCATGTCCAGTATTCTTGAACGGCTTGGCGTCAACGTGAATGGCGAGGATTTTCGCCCCAAGAATGTGGCTGCTGTTTTGGTGACAGCGACATTGCCGCCTTTTGCCCGGGTTGGGGGCCAGATCGACGTAACCGTTTCTGCGATTGGCGATTCCAAGGGCCTTTTGGGCGGGACGCTGGTCATGACACCGCTGAATGCAGCAGACGGGCAGATTTACGCCGTTGCGCAGGGTACGGTCCTGGCCGGTGGCGCAGCGGCCGAGGGTGACGCGGCCGCCGTGGTCCGGGGCGTTCCGACCTCTGGCGTCATTCCTTCAGGCGCGCGGATCGAGCGGGAAATAGACTTCGAGCTTTCGGCCCTGACCCAGATGCGGCTTGCCTTGCGGGAACCAGATTTCACAACCGCCGGGCGGATCGAAAACGCAATCAACTCGGAATTCAACCGGGCCGTTGCGGTCATGCGCGATTCTGGCACGGTCGAACTGAATATTGCGGCGACACAGGCACCTTCGACCGCGCATGCCATCGGGCGGATTGAAAACATCCTGGTCGAACCGGAACGCAAGGCCCGCGTCGTTGTTGACCAAAGGTCGGGAACAATCGTCATGGGGCGCGACGTGCGAATTTCGCGCGTGGCCGTATCGCAGGGCAACCTGACACTCAGGGTCGAAGAAGCCCCGATTGCCGTTCAACCCAACCCCTTTGCGCGGGGTGAAACAGTCGTCGTTCCCAGGACGGTTGCCGACATAGAAGAAGACGAGGGGACCGGTCTTGCGGAACTCCCGGAATCCACGACCCTGTCCGAGGTCGTGGCGGGGCTGAACGCCCTGGGCGTGTCGCCACGGGACATGATCGACATTTTGAAAACCATCAAGGCGGCCGGGGCGCTTCATGCCGAATTCGTTGTACGTTGACGCAAATAAGGTGCCGCGCCTTTGGACGGCAACGTCAACGCAACGGTTTTGCGCCCTGATCTAGTTCGACTTCCAACTGTCCAGCCACCGGCGGACCCTGTTGCGGCGATCTTCGATTGCATCTCCGGCGGCATAGAACCCGTCTTCGACATTTTCCAACATCGGGTCGATCCGCGCCTGGCGAAACCGGCGCCACCGCACCCAGATCGCCCAAAGCAACGCAAAAAACAGCGTCAGGAAGACAATGTTGAACCACGGAATGATCCGAACATCTGGCCCTTCGACATGTTTGATAAAGATCGCGTTGGGAAAGATCGACATGAATTCGTTTCGCCAGCCGTAATGCGTCACGACAACCCATTCCGGGTTGTCTTTGGTCGACTTTGCGTCATTCGCCTCGGTATAAAGATTGGCGGTATCGAACTTGAAATAGAAGGGCCAACCCCAACCGGTATCCTCGTTGCGATAGACAATCGGCTTGCCGTTGGCACGAACCGCCTGGATGAACTGAACATCACGATTGGACAGGCTGGTCGATTGGTCCTCGGGTTCGGACCAGAAAATGCGGGTCCAGTCGGTCAGGTCCTGACGCTCTTCGTATGTGTTGACGATCCGCACCACATCGTGTTGCGGCAACGAATATTGCAGGATCGCGGCGACCGTGCCCCAAAAGATCAGAATGACTGCCCATTTCAGATAGGCCATGCCGTAAACCTCACATGTAATTCACGATATAAATCAACGCACCGATTGCCACCCAGGGAACGACAAAGACGCCCAGGATCAGTTTGCGCCGGAACGAATTGTCATAGACATGCAAACCCCGTTCGACAAAGGCTTGCTTGTTGCCCTTCTTTCCCTTTTCGTCCCACCAGGTCTCAAGCTTGCGACGGCGCACCCCGCGCGAATAGAACGACAGCGCGACATAGCCAATCGCCTGGATGACCAACAGGACCAGAAACAGGCGCATCGCACCGATCATATCAACCCCTTCCTACCGCGCCCCAGGGCCCGACGCGTGCAATCACCGCCTCACTGACGCGGTCATCACCGCTCATGTCCGGTTCATGCCCGAACAGCGCGGCGCGGGCACCGGCCTTGTCCACCTGATACTCGCGCGCGAGAAAGTCGGCAACATAGGCTTTCTTGGATTCGGGCCAATCCGCGTAGGTATCATAGAACAGTTCCTTGTGGCAGATGAACATCTGGCGCGGATCCAGCGGCGCCAATTCGGCCAACAGCATGTTCACCAGATCGCGGTTCGGCGTATCCGCGGCGCGCAGCGTGTAGAAATAGGCCGGATGATCCGAGGTGATCCGCGGCCAGCGCCCGCCATCGGTCGCCCAGCGCAGCAGTTGCGCCAACCCGTGATAAGCCTCGGGCAATTGGTCCGCGTGGTTTCGCGCAAGGCGCCGCATGTCACTGCGGTCCAGCCCCCTGAGATCGACATCGGCATCCGCGGCGGCGGCAACGGTCAGAAAGTCCATCTTTTGCTGCAGGATCGCGGCGGCATCCACCCCGCGCGCCTTGACGATGGGTTCCACCAGATCGTTATAGTCCAGGAACTTGGCGACCTGGTTTCGCTGCGACGGATCGAACGTGTATTTGATCGGCAAATCGTCCGGTTTGTCGCCCATGCAAATCGCCGCCGGATGATCCAAATCCGGGAACAGGTACAGCCCGCCGAAATGCGCCGTCCAGAAGTTGCGCTGCTCAAACTCCGTATGGCGCAAGTGGACAGGGTTGCGGGTGACGTCGCCAGTTTCCTTGGCCGTTTCGATCATCCTGGCGATCAGCACATCGTCGAACCACGCATCCTCGGCGGTTTTGAACTGTTCGACCATACCCGCCAATTGCTCGGCCTTGCGCAGGGTGCCGCCTGCGGTGTCGGCCTCAATCTCGATCTTGCGCAGGTTCAACAGGTCGCGCGGCGTGCTGAGTTTAAAGACCGAGTTCACCAGCTCTCCGGCCACCGCATCGGTGGCGGTCAGGGCAAACAACTGCGCCTCGTTCATCTCGATAAACTCGCGCAGAATATCGCGCGAGGTCGAGAATTTGACGTTCAGCAAAGGCGCGCGCTTCTGTTCGGTCGTCAGCAGGATGAACTGCCGGTTGACCCCGTTGGGGTTGAGGTAGAGCTCGTCCTCCAGCTCAATCCCCACCTCCGGCGAATAGCCCGAGATATCCACATGGAAATCCTTCAGCGCCGTGGTCTTACCCGCCAGATGCTGCAGCGCGCGGTTATACCGCTCGACTAAGGCTGGGCTGGAGATGTGGACTAGGTTGCCGAACATCAGGCCTTTTTTGATGAGGCGTATCATTGGCCACCTTCCTGTCGAGCGCTCTTTTCCCCAACGTTCCAAAGAAATTCTTCCTGCTGAGCCAACCGGGATGACTGTCGTTCTGAGCCTATTTCACCAGTGCCAGAATTACGGCTGCTGATTGACAGTGCTGCTAGGCAAAACAGGATACTCAATACCAATATTGCCCAAAGGATCGCCGATCCGATAATGATGCCGACAATAATAATGGACATTGCGGCGGTCCACATGTTCAAAAAGTGGCTCAAGCTTTCCGCGCCGCCTGCCAAAATAGTTGCGACCACAACAGTTGCGAGTGGAACCACTGTGAAAAACAACGCCACAGTCATCATCACTGCGCGAAACCCAATGAAGCCAGCTCTATTCGAAGCTGTCTTTCCTGCACGCCAACCGACGAGACCGGAAGTCACCATGCTGAAAGCAAAAAAGACAACGATTACGAAGTAACTGCTCACCCTTTCCCCTCCAGATACCGCCGTTTGGCCTCTTCCATCCGGCCCATCTCGCGGACGGCGTTTTCGATGGCGACCTCGTCGCTCTTGTCGGCATAGCGGAACTCGCTATCGGCATAGCGGTTGATCTCTTGCATCACCATCTCGACCGTGATCGGCTGGCGCAGCTCCTCGATCATCGCCTTCTTGGTGTCGTAGTCGCGGAACAGGAACAGGTCGGGGTTTTCCATCCATTCGTCGGGCAGTTCGAAATCCATCGCGCGGACCTTGACCGCGTCGGTGATGTTCTTGATCGCGCGACCGGTGAACCGTTCATCCGCCTGCTGGATCGCCTTGAGGTAGGTGCCAAGCTTGGCGATCGTGTCCATCTGGCCGATCTCGCCCGAGACACGATCATAGACCTGCAAAAGCGCGTCTTCATGCGGGCGGGCGTGGCTTTCGAAACTGGCGGCGACGGCCTTTTTGATTTCCTGCGCGGCATAGGCTTCGTGTTCACCCAAGGGTATGTCGTGGTTGCGGCCCATCAGCAGGTGCAGAATGTCGATGTAATCCTCGCGCGTTTGCGGCCCGTCCACCAGGAACCGCGCGCCCGCCCGCTGGCGCAGGGCGTCGTCGACATTTTCGGGGTAGTTCGAGAACATGCCAAAGGTGCAGTTGCCACGCACGACGGTGTTGGCGCCTGCAAAGCTCTCCATCAGAACAGCGGTGATTTCCAGCTGCCCGGCTGACGACTGCCGGTCGCCGCGTTTGCCCGCCAGTTGGTCGATATCGTCGATGGTGCCAAAACCGATGACCGAGGGGTCGATGATCGTGTTGATAAACGCCTTGGCGTTCTGACCCGATTTGCCCTGATAGCTGTCGATATTGTCGGTGCTCAGGTTCTGATAACGGAACGGATAGCCAGCGTTCTGGCAATAGTCGTTGATCAGCCCCGCCATCATCTGGATCAGGGTGGTCTTGCCGGTGCCCGGCTTACCGTCGCCCATAAAGGTAAAGATGAACCCGCCAAGCTCCGCAAACGGGTTCAGGCGGCGGTCGAAGTCATAGGCCATTACCATCTTGGCCAGCTTCATCGCCTGATACTTGGCGATGTGGTTGCCCACGACCTCATTCGGTTTCTTGAACGTCATGGTCAGGGTGGTGGATTTCGCTTTTGAGGCCGGCTCAAACCCCCGGATCGTCAGATCGTCGGCCTCGATATGCCAGGCCGCGCTCTGGAACGGGGACAGATGGCCAGCGGACCCTGCGCGCAGGGCGACCTTGTCCATCACCTGCTCGGCATAGGCACTGATGGCCGCGATCAAATGCGCATCATCGGGCGCATGGTTGGCCAGCACCTGATCCAGCTCCCACAACGCACCGTGCAGGGCAAGCTGGCCGTTATCGGTCAGGACCTCTTCGATCTCTCCAATGTCCACGGTGGTCTCGCCCAAATGCGACGACATCAGGTAAGCCAGCGCATTGCCGAAAGTATGAGAGGTGATCAAAGCCTCAGCCGTCAGCAGTTCCGAAAACTCGGTCTTGCGCGCAACAGGCAGATCCCCCGCCAGATTGGCCCTTTTCAAATCGGCCAGCGGCGTCTGCTCGGCATAGGCATCGGCCACGGCCAGAGCGATGGCAATCGCGCGCCGAATGGCCTGCTGCGCGGTGGCCTGTGGCGGCGAGACCAGCGTATCCCCATCATCCGAGGCCTCGATCCGCTCAACCAGATGCACCCCATCCGCCCGCACGGTGCGCCGCGTTACCAGACCCGGCGTGGTAGACCGAAACCGCCGCGCCGTTGACACCCCCGGGGACCGTTCGACCGCCGCTTCAACCGCTTTGGCAATACGCGGCGCGTGTTCAAACCCGTTCAGCAAGGCGGTCGCCGCAGGGTAATGCTTGCGAATATCGTCTTCGCGCAATTCCATCTGATCTGACGTCAAACTCATCCCTAAATCCGCCCTTGCTTCATCTTTTCAAAAATACTCCCGTCCCGCTGCCCGACAGGACCCTGGAAGGGTCCGTAAGGAGGGAAATTAGTATCGCAGCACCTGCCCGGCCTTGCTGACAACAAACTTGGCCACATCGGCAAAGCCCGGCGGGTTGCGCTCGGCCAGCACCTGAAACGGGCGCTGCGGCAGGATGATCGATCGCTGCGTGCGTGTCGCCCCGGTCTCGGCCCCCTGCCCGCCAAACGGGTCCAGCGCAAACACCTCGCGCTCGACGGTCGAAAACCACCCGGCGCGTTCTTCGATCACCTCTTCGCTTTCCAGTTCCTCGGTGGTCCAGGCCAGCGCCCAATCCTGCCCTTGCGGTGACTGCGCGTCCTCAAGCACCTGCCGCAAGGGGCCGGATTGCTCGGTAAAGGTCGAGGAATACATCGGCCCCACATGAATGCGGCGCAGGTGTTTGGGGTGCAGGTCGTCGAAATCCTGGTCAAAGCCCTTGGCGATGGTCACCAGTTTCAAGCCACCAAGTGACTGCGCCATCAGATGGGCCTGCACCTCGGGCCAGCGGCGCTGATCCTTGGGCAAAGCCGTCTTGCCGCTATCCTCCAACTGCATCAGGTAGATGACCGGCAGGTTGATCTGGCTGTCATAAACCGCCCAGTGGACCATGAACTTGCGCCGGTCGCCCTCGTTTTCGATCCAGTGGCATTCGGGATCGTTGCGGGCCCAGAACAGCTGCCCTTTCAGCAATTCCTCGTAATAGAGCCTTTGCGACAGCGCGAATTGCAGCTTGGTCGGGATTTCCCGGTCGCCAATAATAGTGCGGACCATGTCTGTCTTCAGATCGTCTTCCGAGGGCATATTCGCCAGATGCACCTGCGCCTGTTGCGCGTCATTGGCCATGGTCAGCAGCTCGGCCGCCACCGGAAATCCGCTGTCGCGTTTGTCCATCGCGAGGCTGCCAAAGAACCGCCCCGTATCGCGCCCGACCAGCAGGTATTTCATGGAAAGCGCGCGGAAGGTGTAGAGCAGCCCCGAGAGGTAGCGCGACACGATCCGCACCTCTTGCTTGCTGATCGCCCCCTCGGCCTCCATCGTCGCGGCCACGCGTAGGAGGTGGACAGTGATCACCTCGAATTTGCGGAAATAGCGGCGTGAGGCGAAGGTGTCGGTCAGGCCGACATGGTCTTGGGTGGGGTTAGTCATTTCGCGGCTTTCGACAGCGTTCCAGTTTCAGAAATCAATGGCCTTCATCCTTGACGGAAGGCACTCTTCCGAATGCGTCGAGTTCAAGAAAACTAAAGACCATGTTGGCCTCCGATTGGCGCGCATTGAAGAACTGAGGTTCGCGGTTCCGGATGGTGTGAGCAGTAATCGAAAAGAGCGCTCTGGCGAGATTTCCGAAACATCCAGACAAAGAAAAAAGGAGCGCTAAAAACAGTCCCGATAACACTATTCCGTTTAGTTTGTCCTGACTGGTTACTTGAAAAGGCGTGCTAGCACCAATTTCCGCAAAGTTAATACCATTGGCAGAGAGAAAAGAGACTAGTCCCCCTGCAATCGTGATCAAAAAGCCCAAGAGGCCAAATCTGCGAAATACTTTCCAGCTCCACATCAGGGGTTAACCCCCATACAAATTCTTATCATGCTTCTCGACAATCGAGGCAAATCGGCGGGCAAAGCGTTCATCCGCCTTGGCCTTTTTCTCCAGCACGTCGCGGGCAAAGACCATGTGGTCCTCATGCGCCTCAAGCATGTCGGCCATCTTCTGATTGGTCGCGGTGCCGATGGCGGCCATGGCGGTTTGCGCCTCTTGGTCCGTCTGCACGCCGATCTCGTTGATGCGGTGGGCCACGTCCTGCTGCTGCGCGGTTTTCAGCGATTTGGTCAGGGCGTCATACAGCACCACGCGCTGTTGCGTGTCTGTCTGCAGCTTGTTGATCAACACCATCTGCGTCGCCGCCTGGTTTTGCAGTGAATCGACCCAGGTTTTGCCCTTCTCGATATAGCGCTCCAGCGTTTGGCTTTTCGCCAGCTTGACCTGCTCTTCCTGAACCTTGGCATTGTATTGCTTGTTCAACTCGGCCAGCTCGGTTTCCAATTGGGTGCGCGCGGCGGCGTCCTGTTCGACGCTGATCTTGTTCTCCAGCGTGATGATGGCCGGGTCCATACCCTGAATCTCAGCCCGCAAAGCCTCCAATTCGGCCACCGTCGCCTCACGGTCATCCAGCGTGACGGTCAGGTTGTCCTCGACCTTGACGCGCTGTTCTTCCAGCACCGACAGCTGACCCTCCAACAGCTTTACGATCACGTCGGATTTGGCGATCAGGTCCTGCAGCTTGTCGTCGATATTGGCGGTGCGCATCCGCTCCTGCCGCATCGACTCGGATTTGCCTTTGGCGAAAATGCCAACAAACGACTCCCACCCGGTTTTCGATCGCATCTCGTCGAAATCCTTGGAAAAGGCGCTGGTGACATCGTCCAGACCCATGATCAGTTCGGCAATATTGGCGTTCATCACCTCGGTATGGGCATGCACGTCTTCCAGCGTGGCGTTTTCGATGTCGATATCCGCCTCGGCGGTGCCAATCTTGGCGCGCGCGGCCTCAATGCGTGAGGTTAATCCTTCGATTTGCGACTGCGACTCTTGCACCTTGGTCTGAGTCTCTTTGATCAACGCCTCGAATTGCTGGTTCGACATCTGCCTATCCCTGTTTTCCTTATGCACCCAATAAGATAGGGGATGTTACGGCTATTTACATCCCCTCGGGTCTCTAAATACCGGGACTTTGGCAAAATCGTATCGAAAAAGATAGGCGCGAACGTGTCCGGGCCGAAAGTTTCAGGCAATGCCGCGAAAACACTGCCGTCGCGGCGCCCGATTTTGATCAAATCTGGACCGATCCGCCAGTATGGGTGGTCATGGACAATCGCACCGCCACCTGTTTGTGTACGCCCGACTCATACCTGCCGGAGACCGCGCCATGCTGGACACGATTACCGATCTGAAATCCCTTTTGAAAAACCCCGACCTGTTGGAAACCAGAGCCTATATCGGCGGAAAATGGGTGGACGGCGACAATGGAACCTTTGCCGTAACCAACCCGGCACGCGGCGATGTCGTGGCCCAGGTGGCCGACCTGAGCCGCGCGCAGGTGGCGGGCGCAATCGCGCAGGCCGAGGCCGCACAAAAGGAATGGGCCAAGCTGACCGGCAAGGAACGCGCCGCCATCCTGCGCCGCTGGTTCGATTTGATGATGGAAAACGCCGAAGACCTGGGCAGAATCCTGACCGCGGAACAAGGCAAGCCACTGGCCGAAGCGATTGGCGAGATCGGCTATGGCGCGTCCTTCATCGAATTCTTCGGCGAAGAGGCCAAGCGCGTCTATGGCGAGACCATTCCCGGCCACCAGCGCGACAAGCGGATCATGGTTCTGAAACAGCCCATCGGCGTTGCCGCCTCGATCACGCCGTGGAACTTTCCCAATGCGATGATCACGCGCAAGGCCGGGCCGGCCCTGGCCGCCGGCTGTGCATTCGTCGCGCGCCCCGCGGCGGAAACGCCGCTGTCGGCGCTGGTTCTGGCGGTATTGGCGGAACAGGCGGGTATTCCCGCCGGTGTGTTCAACGTCGTGCCATCCTCGCGCTCCAGCGACATTGGCAAGGAGTTCTGTGAAAACCCCGGCGTGCGCAAACTGACCTTTACCGGCTCGACCGAGGTGGGGCGCATCCTGCTGCGGCAGGCGGCCGATCAGGTGATGAAATGTTCGATGGAGCTGGGCGGGAACGCGCCGTTCATCGTGTTTGACGACGCCGATCTGGACGCCGCCGTCGAAGGCGCGATGCTGTGCAAGTTCCGCAATAACGGCCAGACCTGCGTCTGCGCCAACCGCATCTACGTGCAGGCTGGCGTCTATGATGAATTCGCCGCCAAACTGAAAGCCGCGGTCGAGGCGCTTGCCGTCGGTGACGGGCTGGTTGACGGCATCACCACGGGCCCGCTGATCAATGCCGACGCGGTCACCAAGGTGCAGGAACATATCGCGGATGTCACCGCCAAGGGCGGCGCGGTGCTGACGGGCGGCCTGCCCCATGACCTGGGCGGCACCTTCTTTCAGCCCACGATCGTCACCGGCGTGACCCAGGATATGCTGGTTGCGCAGGACGAAACCTTTGGCCCGCTGGCGCCCTTGTTCAAGTTCGAGGACGAAGACGACGTGATCGCGATGGCAAATGACACCATCTTTGGTCTGGCCTCGTATTTCTATGCCAAGGACCTGAGCCGCGTCTACAAGGTGGCCGAGGCGCTGGAATATGGCATCGTCGGCGTGAACACCGGCATCATCTCGACCGAGCTGGGTCCGTTCGGCGGAGTAAAACAGTCTGGCCTGGGACGTGAAGGCAGCCATCACGGGATGGAAGACTATCTTGAAATGAAATACGTCTGCCTGTCGGTCTGACCCCAAATTGCCCCGGCTCACCAGGCCGGGGCATGTCGGTTTGTCACAAAACTGCAAACAAACCGTCACATCCCTGCAATGACCCGCGTTCATCCCCCTGTCATCCAACTGAGAGGGGAGTCCCACCGATGTCATTGCGCCATATCTGCCTGACATCTGCCCTTGCCCTGACCGCCGGTCAGGCCACGGCAGAAATGAATTTCAACCGAATTGCGTCTTTCCCGGTCGTCAAGAACATGGCCGAGGGGGCCGATACCAGCCGTGAAACCTCGCCCGAAATCATCGCGGCGACGGCGGACGGCATGACGCTGGTCTATACCGACAGCCCGCTGGGCGTGATCGGGATGGTCGACATCACCGACCCTGCGCGCCCCGCTCCGTTGGGGTCGATGGACGTTGGGGGCGAGCCGACATCGGTCGGGATCGTCGGCACGACGGCCTTTGTCGGTGTGAACACCTCGGAAAGCTATACCGCGCCGTCGGGCAAGCTGATCTCGGTCGATATCGCGGGCAAGGCTGAAACCGCCGCCTGTGACCTGGGCGGTCAACCCGACAGCGTTGCCATCGCCCCCGATGGCAGCTTTGTTGCCGTAGCCATCGAGAACGAGCGGGACGAAGACCTGAATGATGGCATCATCCCGCAGTTGCCCGCCGGGTCGCTGGCGCTGGTGCCGCTGAAAGACGGCGCGCTGGATTGTTCGGGCCTGAAAATGGCCACGTTGACCGGACTGGCCGAAGTTGCACCAACCGACCCCGAACCCGAATTCGTTGACATCAACGGGCTGGGCGAAACGGTCGTTACCTTGCAGGAAAACAACCACATCGCGGTGGTCGGCAAGGACGGCACCGTGATCAGCCATTTCTCGGCCGGCAGCGTGGATCTGGACGGCATCGACGCCACGGATGAACGCGGCGCGCTGATCTTCACCGAAAGCCAGCCGGGCCGCCTGCGCGAACCGGACGCGGTGAAGTGGATCGACGACAACCACTTTGCCACCGCCAACGAAGGTGATTACGAGGGCGGTTCGCGCGGCTGGACGATCTTTCACAAGGACGGCACCGTTGTTTATGAAAACGGCACCGATTTCGAAAAGGCCATCATCCAGATCGGCCACTATCCCGACAAGCGTTCCGACAGCAAAGGCGTTGAGCCGGAAAGCGTGACCGCGGCCACGTTCGGCGGAACGCCGATGATCTTTGTCGGGGCCGAGCGCGCCTCGGTCGTGGGGGTCTATGACGCCACCGACCCGGCCAACCCGGTTCTGAAACAGCTGCTGCCCTCGGGTGTTGGGCCGGAAGGCTATGTTGCGATCCCCGAACGCAACCTGCTGGTTTCAGCCAATGAAAAAGACCTGATCGAAGATGGCGGCCCGCGCGCACATGTCAGCATCTTCGAATATCAGGACGCCCCCGCAGCCTATCCGCACCTTACCTCGGAAGGCACGGATGAGCTGATCGGATGGGGTGCCCTGTCCGGTCTGGTCGCGGATGAGGACGGTATGCTTTACGCCGTCAACGACAGCTTTTATGGCTTCCAACCGTCGATCTTCAAGATCGATCCCAGCCAGAAACCCGCGCGTATCGTAGACGTGATCCGCATTCACCGGGCAAACGGCACCCCGGCGCAGAAGCTGGACCTTGAGGGCATCACGCTGGACGGCAAGGGCGGCTTTTACGTCGCCTCAGAAGGCCGCACGGACCGCGTCATTCCGCATGCGATCTATCATGTCTCGGCGGATGGTCTGATCAAGGACCGCAAGGGCGAAATCGGCCTGCCGCCAGAGCTGATGGCGGTCGAAAAACGCTTTGGGTTCGAAGGCATCACCAGGGTCGGCGACACCCTGTGGATGGTCGTTCAGCGCGAATGGAAGGACGACCCGAAAAACCATATCAAGCTTGTTGCCTATAACCTTGAGACCAAGGAATGGGGCGCGGTGCATTATCCCAAGGCCGAGCCGGATACAGGCTGGGTCGGCATGTCGGAAATCGCGGCCTTTGGTGACCATGTCTATGTCGTGGAACGCGACAATCAGCACGACCACCGTGCCGTGACCAAGAAAGTCTATCGCGTGCCGCTGTCCGACATGACCCCGGCACCGCTTGGTGGCGAACTGCCGGTTGTCAGCAAGGAACTGGTCCGCGACTTGCTGCCCGACCTGACATCGACCGGCGGATACGTCCTGGATAAGGTCGAAGGCCTGGCCATCCTGCCTTCGGGCGAGGCGTTTGTCGTCACCGACAATGACGGCGTAGACGACGCCTCGGGCGAGACCATGTTCTGGTCCATCGGTCCGGTGACCGGCGGCAACTGAGCCCTGAGACCCCACAGAAGGGCCCCGCGAATCCATTTCGCGGGGCCTTTTTCGTGCCGCTAGCCCAATTGATGTTGCGCCGCCCTTCGCAGGGGGCACCCCGAAACAGGCCACGCGACGCTGGTGCAAACAGGCTGTTTGCTGCCGGTCCGATTTGGTCCGTGGCGGTGTTCGCGTTATGGTTCAGTGGGGACAGTTCAAGGAGTTCAGTCATGAATATTGAAGTTCTTCAGCCCAAACCCTTCGACCTTGTCGGCCAGACCATCATGATCGCCGGAAATGCCGTTGGCTTTGAAAGTCATTTGACCATCAGCGTCAGCGAAGGTCATGTCGAATTCACGGGGGCGGCTGTTGCCGGCTCCATCGCCCTGCGACAGTTTCAGGCCACGATCGACATCCCCGAGAACCCCAACTTTCAGCTCGACCGGCTGTTTGTCACAGTCAAGGACGACAGCGCGGGCGGTGAAGGCGGTATTCCCACCGTTCATGTTCCGGTGTTTTTCGGGCCGCGCATCCTTGCAGGGTATATCGGGTACCGGAACCATACCGTCGCACCCGGCGATACGCTGACGGCGATATCACAGGCGCATTACGGCAATCCCGGCCAGGTCTCGGTCATCCAGCGTGCCAATGCGCATCTGATCAGCGATCCCGACATCATTTTCCCCGGTCAGGAACTGCGCATTCCCATCGCCTGACGATCAGGCAAAGGGGTCCAAAAGCAACGCCCCGCGACTGGAGGATCGCGGGGCGTGTGTTGCGGCGGTCAGGGAGGAGACAACCGCCGCTAAAACATCAGGCCGTTCAGTTGACCGCCTTGGCGTCAACCACGTCTTTTTCTATGGCTTTCGCCGAAGAAATCTCGATCCGGCGCGGCTTTAGCGCCTCGGGCACTTCGCGCTTCAGGTCGATATGCAGCATGCCATTTTCGTGGCTGGCGCCCGTGACACGCACATGGTCGGCCAGGGCAAACCGGCGCTCGAACGCGCGGGTGGCAATACCGCGATGCAAATAGCTGCGGTCCTTGTCCTCGGCTGCTTTCTTGCCGGCCACGATCAAAGCTTTCTCTTTCACTTCGACCGAAAGGTCCGATTCCGAAAATCCGGCGACAGCTATGGAAATCCGATAGGTGTCGGCATCGGTCTTTTCGATGTTATAAGGCGGATAGCTGGGCTGAGCCACGTCATTGGTCAGAACGCGATCCATCATATCGGCGATCTGGTCAAAACCGATGGTGGCGCGGTGCAGCGGTGCAAAATCAAAACTACGCATATTTCGTATCCTCAAGTCAGAGCGATTTACGATTCAGTGCCCTCCGATTGGACGGGCGGTGAGATATCCCGGACCCCAAATCTGGCGGCCCGGTATAATTCACATGGGTAGCGATCTGACCGAGTTCAAGACCCGCCGGGGCTGACGAATTTTGCCCCCGAACTGGATTTTCCCGAGCCCACGCCCAACCTGCGGATCGTTGCCTGCGGCCGCGGCGCGTCGCGGCGCAATATCGCCTTGAGGTCCGACACGATGCCCCCCAGCTCCATGCCGTACCCGACCTTTCGGCGGCCATCCGATCCGACGGCCGAAACAACCGACAGGATCTGCCAGCGGGGGCCGTTCCGGGCCAGGATGGCCGACCCCGAGGACCCAAAGGTGATATCGCAGTTAAAGGTGATCAGACCCTGCCGCCGTTCCAGAATACGGCAGGACCGTTCGCGCGTTATGGCATTGGCGCGCCCGCGCCCGTACGAGGCGACACTGATCTCGTTTCCGGCGACGCGCCCGCTATGCATGGCAAATGGGTTCGCGACCGAATACGGGATCGGCCCGTCAAGCCGCATCAACGCGACATCAGCGCGAACGCTGTCCGCCGATAGGGGGGCATTTGCCACGTAACTTGGCAATGTGGCGATCTGAACAACCTTTCGTTCCGCCAGCGCGTTCCCATCGCTTAGCCCGGCGCGAAAAGTTACCTCGCCGGGCGCATAGGCCCGCCCGGTCGCCTTGTCCAGGGCGCAATGGGCGGCTGTCAGAACGACATCCTGTGCAATCAGCGTCCCGGTACAGAATGACCGCGTTCCGATATCCAGGCGGCCGATGGCTTCCCAGCCGTACAGATCGTCACGATCCGTCAGCCGGCGCTTGTCAGCCGTTTGCGCCACAGCCGCGGTGGCCCCCAGCACAAGACACGCAATCAGGCAGACAAGCACGCGTGTCATGGCCGCACGAACCTTGCGCCAAGGTTCTTGCCCGGATCACCGGGCGAGGCGGAAAGCCCGAACCCCCGCCCCTCGGCCAGTTCGGTTTGAAGAAGGTGCAGCGATTCCTCTAACGCGGTTCCCAGGGCCACCCGCTGACCGTCCAGCTCGGCCTTGGCCGAGACCACGGAAACGATACGCGGACGCTCGCCGGAAAACGAAAAGATCGGCGCGCCGGATGCGCCGAAATCCACGTCACAGGACATGACTAGGATACCGGACTGGCGCGCCATGACGGAACAGACCTCTTGCAGGGCGGGGGCTTCGGCCCGGTCATGGGCATAGCTGACGACGCCCACGTCTTCGCCCCGCGACGGACGTTCGCCGGTTTCAAAAGGTATGACGGTTGTATTGCGGATCGGCTGCCAAAGCTCGATCAGGGCCACGTCATTGCGGACCCGCCCAGCGGAGGCGCCCGCGTCGTACTGATAGTCAGGGTGAACAACCGCCTGCCGCGCCGCGCGATAGGCCGAGGCCCGGCCCCGCCGCCAGCCGGCCAGAAACTCGATCTGTGATGGGTTGATACGCTGCCGCGTGACCTTGTCAAACAGGCAATGTGCCGCCGTCAGGACCAGCGTTGGTGAAATCAGGGCGCCGGTACAAAAACCGGTGCCATCGATGTCCAGCCGCCCGACAGCCATCCAGTCCCGGCCCGAATCCGAGGTTTCCAGGCTTGTCAGCCCTGTATCCTGCGCCATCGCCGACATCGGCAGACAGGCAAATGCAATCACCCTGATCCAGTTCCGCACGCGGTTCTCCGGCCACTTGTTCCGACCAAAAGTCATACGAACGACCTGCGGCGAAAATAGGGCGTGGATCACGGGTTTCTTTTTGGCCCCTTACTGATGCCCTGCTGCATCAGTGACGGCCTAGCGCAGGATCGGCACCGCGCCCTGCGACGGGCCGTCGGCGCGCATCGTGCGGGGCACCGGGCCACCGGTTACCCAATCCAGCAGCTCGACCGTGTGCACGATGGGGATATCCGTTGCCGACCCGATCTGCATCATGCAGCCGATATTTCCGGCGGCGATCACATCCGGTTGCCGGGCTTCCAGCGTGCGTATCTTGCGTTGTTTGAGTTGGGCAGAGATTTCCGGCTGCATCAGGTTGTAGGTTCCGGCGCTGCCGCAACACAGGTGACTGTCGGCCGGTTCCACGACCCGGAACCCGGCCCGTTTCAGCAGGTCTTTCGGATAGGTCTTGATCTGCTGTCCATGCTGCAACGAACAGGCCGCATGATAGGCAATTGTCATGTCGCGCTCTGCCATTTCCGGCAGGTTCAACTGCATCAAAAGCTCGCTGACATCCATTGCAATCCCGGAAACCCGCGCTGCGTCCTCGGCCAGTTCGCCCTGCGGGAACATGTGCCCGTAATCCTTTACGGTTGTTCCGCAGCCCGACGTGTTGATGACGATAGCGTCCAACCCTTCGCCGTCCATTTCCTGCGCCCAGGCGCGAATATTTGCGGCGGCGGCGGCATGGCTTTCATCGGTCTTGCCCATGTGATGCGTCAGCGCACCGCAGCACCCGGCGCCCCGCGCCACGACAACCTCGCAACCCAGCCGCGTCAGCAAACGGATGGTGGCGTCGTTGATATCGGTGTTCAGCGCCTTTTGCGCACAGCCCGTCATCAGCGCGACCCGCCGTTTTCGCGCGCCCGTGGGGGCAAAGCTTTGCGGGTCGTCATTGCGGCTGACTGGCGGGATGTGGCGCGGCGCCATGTCCAGCATCGCCCGCAGCCGTGCGTCGGGCATCAAAAACCGGAACGGCCGCCCCAGGCGGGCCCCGATCAGCGCCCACCGGAACCGCATCGGATAAGGCAATATCCGGGCCAGAACCCAACGCAGCGCCCGGTCCGAGAAGGGACGTTTGTAATGCTCTTCGATATAGGCGCGTGCGTGGTCCACAAGGTGCATGTAATGCACACCCGACGGGCAGGTCGTCATGCAGGCCAGGCAGGACAGGCACCGGTCGATATGCTTGACCGTCTTGTCATCCGGCACCCGGTTGTTTTCCAGCATGTCCTTGATCAGGTAGATGCGCCCGCGCGGGCTGTCCAACTCGTCACCCAGAACCTGATAGGTCGGGCAGGTCGCCGTGCAAAACCCGCAATGCACACAATTGCGCAGAATCTCGTTCGAGCGCTGGATGGCAGGGTCCTGCAATTGCTGTTCGGTAAAGCTTGTCTGCATTTTCCTATCCCATCAAACCCGGGTTAAACACGCCGCGCGGGTCAAACTTGTGGCGCAGGCTGCGTGTCAGGGCGGCAAGGGCTGGCGGTTCGGGCTGGAACCGGCCCAGCGCCCGTTCTGTCTGGGCGTCAGCGCGTATGATCGTCGCATGCCCTTCAAAGGCACCAAGGCGGTCGCGCAGGTCGGTTCCCGGCGCAACCAGCGCCCAGATCAGCCCGCCGCCCCAGTCGAAAATCAACTTTTCGGCCTGAATGCGCCCGGCTATCCGGGGCGCATCGCCGGGCTTTACGGATATCTTCCAGACATCGCCCTGCGCCTGGTCAAAACCGCGCAGGTCGCGCAGCGCCTGCCAAAGTTCCGCCGGGCTTTCGGCGTCGGATACAAGGCCGAACGGGTCCAGGGCCTGCTGCAACTGCGCGCGGCGGTAGGTTACGGATTGCGCAAAGCCTTCGATCCGCAGATACGCCTGACCGGCCTGCGGGTCATAGGCCGCACCGGACACTTCGAACGGCGATTTCAACGCGGCCGACAACGCCTGTACGGCGGTCTCGGCATTGGGAACCTGAACCGACAGAGTCGCCGTTGCCTCGGGCTTGGGCAGAACCTTCAGCGACACTTCGGACAGGACACCCAACGTGCCCCAGGACCCGGCCATCAGTTTGACCAGGTCATATCCGGTGACGTTTTTCATCACCCGGCCACCGTTCCTGATGACCTGGCCTTGCCCGTCGACATAGCGCACACCCAGCAGGAAATCACGGCACGCGCCCGCCTGCACGCGGCGTGGCCCAGAAATGTTTGCCGCGACAACGCCGCCAATCGTCGGCGTGCCGTCAGTGCCCAATACGTGACGGTGATCCATCGGCTCAAAGGCCAGCTGCTGGCCTTCGGCCTCAAGCGCCGCTTCGATGTCGGCCACCGGTGTTCCGGCCTTGGCAACCAGCGTAAGCGCGCCCGGCTCATAAAGTGTGATCCCCCGCAAATGCGACAGGGTCAGCGTCGCGTCGGGGCCGGGCACGCCACGCGTGCCGCCTCCGGCGACGCGCACCGGGCCTTCCAGTCCGCGAACGATTTCGGCCAGTTCAGCCTCGGATTCAGGTTTCATTCTGCGTCACTTCCAACAAAGGGGGTCTCAGGTATACGGGCAACCGGCCTGGGCGCTATTGCGCGGCAACAGGCAGCGCGCGCCGGGATTCGGTCAGTTCAAGCGGAAAGACCTTGGCCGGGTTCAGCAACCATTTCGGGTCGAACACATCCTTGATGGCCATTTGCGCCTGCAAATCGCCCTGACTGTATTGGTGCAACATCAAATCCCGCTTTTCTATGCCCACGCCGTGTTCGCCCGTCAGGCATCCGCCAGCATCGACGCACAGCTTCAGGATCTCGGCGCCAAAAGCCTCGCATTTTTCAAGATCGCCCGGTTTGTTGGCATCGAACAGGATCAACGGATGCATGTTTCCGTCGCCCGCGTGAAAGACATTTCCCACGGACAGACCGCATTCGCGGCTCAATTCACCGATACGGCGCAAAACCTGCGGCAGCGCCGAAACGGGGATCGTGCCGTCAAGGCACATATAGTCGTTGATCTGCCCCATCGCCCCAAAGGCAGATTTGCGCCCCAGCCAGATCCGCGCGCTTTCATCGGCCGATTGGCTTTCGCGCAGTTCAACCGGGTTGTGACGTCTGGCAATCTCGACGATTTTTGCCAATTGGCTGTCGATCTCGGCGTCCGAGCCTTCTACCTCGACGATCAGCAGCGCCTCGCAATCGGGATAGCCGGCCTTTGCAAAGTTTTCACAGGCCTCGATACACAACCGGTCCATGAATTCGATCGCCACGGGCAGGATGCCCGACTTGATGATGTCCGACACGCATTGGCCTGCGACATCGTTGTCGTCGAACCCCATCAGAACCGGGCGCGCGCCTTCGGGTTTGCGCAGAATGCGCAAGGTGGCTTCGGTCACGACGCCCAACTGCCCTTCCGAGCCGCAGATCACGCCCAGCAGGTCCAACCCGCCCGCATCCATGTAAGCGCCGCCAATGTCGACGACAGTGCCATCCATCATCACCATGGTGACACCCAAAAGGTTGTTGGTGGTCACCCCGTATTTCAGGCAATGCGCCCCGCCGGAATTCATCGCGATATTGCCTGCAATCGCACAGGCCAACTGCGACGAGGGGTCGGGGGCGTAAAAGAAATCCTCTTCCTCGACCGCACCGGTCACGCTGAGGTTGGTGCGTCCTGTCTGCACTTTGATAAAGCGGTTGTCGTAATCAACCTCAAGCACATCGTTCATCCGGGCAACGCCCAGGATGACGCAATCCGCCGTCGGCAAGGCCCCACCGGCCAGGGATGTCCCGGCGCCGCGTGGCACCACCGGCACGCCTTCCTCGTGGCAGATGCGCAGGACATCCGCGACCTGTTGGGTCGTCGACGGAAGCACGGCAAGCATCGGCGGACACTTATAGGCCGTCAGCGCGTCGCATTCATAGGCACGCGTTTCCGACGGCTCGTGTATCACCGCATCTTGCGGCAGGACATGCTGCAGGCGTGCAAGCACCGCGCGCTTGCGCGACAGGATATCGGGATTTGGCTGAGGCATTTGCATGGCTGACCCTCCGTTTGGTAAAATAATATTACCAATTTTAGGTTCTGGCAAGTTGCTCGTGCCGGACGTACTGTCGCGCCATGTCCCTGATCGACCGAATATTGCTGTTTTCCCCGCTCGACCTTGTCGCCACTGCGTTCCTGATCGGCGCCTGGCTGTGGATTGGATGGCGGATCGACAACCCGCCCGCGTCGAAGCCGTCTGTTGCCATGATCATGGATGATTACCGCCGCGGGTGGATGCAAGAGATGGTGACCCGCCAGCCACGGATGTTTGACGCCCAGGTCGTGGGAACGATGCGGCAGGGCAGTACGTTCTTCGCCTCGACCACAATGATCGCAATCGGGGGCGGGCTGGCCTTGCTTGGCAATACCGAGCGCCTGGCCGGGGTCGCCAAGGACCTGGCCATCGGCAGTGCCCCCGCCCTGGTCTGGGAAATCAAGATCCTGATCATACTGCTGTTTTTGTCCAACGCCTTTCTGAAATATGTCTGGGCACACCGCCTGTTCGGATATTGCGCCGTCATGATGGCGGCGGTGCCGAATGAACCGGAAGATCCACATGCCTATCCCCGGGCCGCGCAGGCGGCCGAGATCTGCGTCACCGCCGCACGCAGTTTCAACCGGGGCCTGCGGGCGACCTATATCGCGTTGGCCTCGGTCGCCTGGATTCTGGGGCCCATCGCGCTGCTGATAAGCACCGCCGTCACGGTCGGCGTCCTGTACCGGCGCGAATTTGCCTCGCAATCCCGCTCGATCCTTTTGGACAAACCACAGGACACGCAGACGTGATCGCATGGGGTTTGGCCAGACCGTATTTTCGGACCATGCGATACCTGATTCTCAGCGCCCTATTGGCCACGCCCGCCCTTGCCGACCCGCCTTTGATCGAGAATGTCTCGGCCTCGCGCAATGGTGACACGTGGCGATTCGACGTCACTATTCGTCACCCCGACACCGGCTGGGACCACTATGCCGACGTGTGGCGGGTTCTGGATATGGATGGCAATGAACTGGGGATGCGCGTGCTGCACCACCCGCATGAAACCGAGCAGCCCTTTACCAGGTCACTTGGCGGCGTCGTCCTTCCGGACGGAGCGACCCAGGTTCAGGTGCAGGCAAGATGCAGCGTCGACGGGTGGAACACCGAAACCACCCTGGTTCCGCTCGATTAGGGTCAGAACACGCCCAGGTTCAAACCCGCAGACATCGCCGCCCCAATGTCGCGGCAAAGCTGCAACTGGTCTTGCGGGATGGTTTTCTCTGCCAGGATCGCCTTGGGGGTTTGTGCATGCGTGCAGATGATCAGCGGCGGCTGAACATCTTTCAACCGCCAGCCGGTTGCAATCCGCGCCACCTGCCGCGCGGCGTTTTGCCCGTCCGATCCGGCGCATACCATCTGGGCATAGGGCCGTCCTTCGATCCGGCCCAGAACCGGGTAATAGCTGCGGTCGAAAAAATCCTTCATCACGCCTGAAATGGCGGCCAGGTTTTCGGGCGCACAAAAGATATACCCATCCGCCGCCAGCAGATCCTGCGGCCCGGCCTGATCCGCGGGCTTCAAAACGATGCGCGCCTCGCCCTGCCCGGCCTCGGCCGCGGCTTCGGCCATTTGGCGCGAGCCACCGGTGCGCGAATGGTACACGATCAAAAGCTGCGCCATGTCAGACCCGTTTCAGACCCGGTGATAGGGGCCACCCGACAGGATGGTTGCGGCCCGGTAAAGTTGCTCGGCCAGCATCACACGGACCAGCATATGAGGCCAGACCATAGCGCCGAACGAGATGAAAAAATCGGCCTCGGCCCGCAGATCAGGGTCTATGCCGTCCGCCCCGCCGATGATCAGCGCCAGATCCTGACGGCCTGCATCACGCCATCCGCCCAGCTTGTTGGCAAAATCGGGCGAGGACATGACCCGCCCCCGTTCATCCAGCGCACAGATCACCGCACCCTTGGGCAGCGCCTTGCGCAGCAGCGCGGCCTCGGCGCCCATGCCGGCATTTTTCTTGTCTTCGACCTCGATCACCTTTGCCGGACCCAAGCCCAGCGCGCGGCCGGTCCGGTCGAAACGGGTCAGGTAATCGTCAAGCAGGGTCTTCTCCGGTCCGGCGCGCAATCGCCCGACCGCAACGATGCTGATACGCATGTCTCTCTCGCCTCCGGCCCCTTAATGCGGGCCGGGATGGCGCCTCAGTTCGCCGAGGCGCTGCCGCCCTGGGGCAGCCACATCTTTTCCAGCTGGTAGAATTCGCGCACTTCGGGGCGGAAGATATGGACGATCACGTCGCCCGTATCGATCAGCACCCAATCGCCGGCATCCTTGCCTTCGACCTTTGAGGTGAAACCGAATTCCTGCTTGATGCGATCCGTCAGCTTTTCCGCCATGGCCGCCACCTGACGGGTCGACCGGCCCGAGGCAATCACCATGTGATCCGCAACCGACGACTTGCCTTGCAGGTTGATCTGCACGACGTCTTCGGCCTTGTCATCGGAAAGTGAGGAAAGGATACGCTCAAGCAGCTTGTCGCTGATTGACTGAGAGTGGGCCATTACACTGGCCCCATCTTCGGCAGGCAAACCCGCCTGGGTATGTAGAGACAGGACATAGTCCTCCTTTGCTGCGCGCCGCAAAACCCCGGCGCGGGGGTATTATTAAGGTAGCAAGAGGAATGCAACATTTCAATGAATGGCGGTTTGGCGGCCAGTAGGGCGGTTCATTCTTTGATGATCTGTTGCGTGCCTGCGTCGCCGGACAGCACCCGAACCTCGCGCTGCGGGAAGGGAATGGAAATGCCCGCGTCCTTGAAGGCATCCCACAGCGCAAGATAGACATTGCCCCGGATATTGGTCAGCCCCTTGGTCGGATCGCTGATCCAGAAGCGCAGAACATAGTCCACGCTGCTGTCGCCAAAGCCGGTGATATGGCAGACCGGCTCGTGCGAGCCGCCGCTCAGCACCCGCGTCACGGCCTTTACCGCCCCGATTGCCGTCGCGCGCACCTTGTGCGGGTCGTCGTCATAGCTGGTGCCGAAATCCAGATCCAGCCGCACAAACCGGTCCGAATGCGACCAGTTGACGACCTGATTTGTAATCAGATCCTCGTTCGGGATCAGGTATTCCCGCCCGTCCCGTGTCACCACCGAGACATAGCGCGCGCCCAGCGCGTTGATCCACCCGAACGTATCCCCCAACGAGATCACGTCGCCCGGTTTGATCGACCGGTCCATCAGGATGATGATCCCCGAGATCAGGTTCGACACCACTTTTTGCAGCCCGAACCCGATCCCCACGCCGATGGCACCCGACAACAGCGCAATACCGGTCAGGTCAAAGCCCAGCGTGCGGATTGCGGCCAGAAAGACCGCACCATACAGCAGCACCTGTATACCCTTGGCCAGCAGGACCTGCATCGACGGGGATATGTCATTGTTGCTTGTCAAACCGCGCTCGGCCGCGCGGGTGCCGATACGGGCCAGCGTCAGCAGGATGCCGATTAGCAGCACCGCCTTGAGGATACCCAGCGCCGAGATGTGCAGATCACCAAACGAAAGCGCGACGCCATCCAGAAACCCGGCGACATCATCGGTCAGATTCAGCGCAACCAGCGTTGCATAGACCCACATCGCCCATTTGAAGATCCGCCGCAGCGTCCGGTTGCGCACCAGCCGCGCCACCAGCGCAATGGCCAGCCACGCGGCGGACAGCGTGGCAATCACTCCGATGACATAGCTGCGCGATGGCCAGGTGATATGCTGCATCAGCAGGTAAACGACCCAGGACATCAGCACGAAATAGACCAGCGTCAGGCGCTGCATCAGTTGCACAAGCGTGCGCAGCCGCCATTTCGGCCACCCCGTGCGCGCCCGCGCCCAGGCATCCCACCGGCTCTGCGTCAGCAGCTTCAGCACATAGGCCAGCGCCCACAGGGCCAGGATGATGATTATCTGATATTGCCGCCAGCCCGGCGTCGCGATCAGATCGACAAGGTTTTCAAGCTGGGCGGAAAACGCCGCGACCATGTTATCGTAAAGATCGGACACAGAGCTGGGGATCAGGTCTTGGTTCATACATGTCTCCTGCTGGCCAGCTTGGACAGCGTTGTCCAAGGATGCAAGCCCGTCACCGGATTGAACCTTGATTGACATGCGGGGCCGATATATCTGAGGCGCATGAGACTCAATGTGGCCCAAGAACAGAATCTGGAAGATCGCGCGCGTCTGCGCGAGCGGTTCTATGGGGCTGCCCGCACGGTTCTGGCCTGCCTATCGGCGGCCTAAGCCATTTCGCCAGCCATTTCTCATCTAAATACCGGGAGAGGACCGATGTCCCCCAAGACACTCTATGACAAGATCTGGGATGCCCATGTCGCGCACGAAGCCGATGATGGCACTTGTTTGCTGTATATTGACCGCCACCTGGTTCACGAAGTGACCAGCCCGCAAGCCTTCGAAGGCCTGCGCATGGCAGGTCGCCAGGTACGCGCGCCGGAAAAGACCATCGCCGTGCCGGACCATAACGTACCCACAACACCCGACCGCGTGAACGGGATCGAAAACCCCGAATCGCGCATTCAGGTCGAGGCGCTGGACAAAAACGCCAAGGATTTCGGCATTCACTACTACCCGGTGCATGACGTGCGTCAAGGTATCGTCCACATTGTCGGCCCCGAACAGGGCTGGACCCTGCCCGGCATGACCGTTGTCTGCGGCGACAGCCACACCGCAACCCACGGCGCGTTTGGCGCGCTGGCCCACGGTATCGGTACGTCCGAGGTCGAGCACGTTCTGGCCACCCAGACGCTGATCCAGAAGAAATCCAAGAACATGAAGGTCGAGATCACCGGCAAATTGCAGCCGGGCGTGACCGCCAAGGACATCACCCTGGCCGTGATCGGTGAAACCGGCACCGCTGGCGGCACCGGATATGTCATCGAATATTGCGGCGAAGCGATCCGTGACCTGTCGATGGAAGGTCGCATGACCGTCTGCAACATGGCCATCGAAGGCGGCGCGCGTGCAGGCCTGATCGCGCCGGACGAGACCACCTTTGAATATGTCAAAGGTCGCCCGCATGCGCCCAAAGGGGCCCAGTGGGAGGCCGCGATGGACTGGTGGAAAACCTTGTTCACCGATGAAGGCGCGCATTTCGACAAAGTCATCACCCTGCGCGGCGAAGACATCGCACCGGTCGTCACCTGGGGCACCAGCCCCGAGGACGTGCTGCCGATCACCGCGACCGTTCCCCAGCCCGAAGATTTCGAAGGCGGCAAGGTCGAAGCGGCCCGTCGTTCGATCGAATACATGGGTCTGGAAGCCGGTCAGAAACTCAGCGATGTGGAAATCGACACCGTTTTCATCGGCTCGTGCACCAATGGCCGCATCGAAGACCTGCGCGCCGCGGCCGAAATCCTGAAAGGCAAAAAGATCAAGGACGGTCTGCGCGCCATGGTCGTGCCGGGCTCGGGCCTTGTACGTGCGCAAGCCGAAGAGGAAGGTCTGGCTGAAATCTTCAAAGAGGCCGGTTTTGAATGGCGCCTGGCGGGATGTTCAATGTGTCTGGCTATGAACCCGGACCAATTGCAACCCGGCGAACGCTGTGCAGCGACCTCAAACCGCAACTTCGAAGGCCGTCAGGGTCGGGGCGGACGCACCCACCTGCTGAGCCCCGCAATGGCTGCCGCAGCGGCAATCACGGGACGGCTGACAGATGTACGCGAATTGATGTAAGCTGCCCTCATAAATCAACTTTTGAGGGAATGAACAGATGAGTGATTGGGTCAAATGGCTCTTGCTGGGGCTTTTGTCTATCGTGTTCGGCATATTTGTGCTGGGCGCACCTGTTGTGGCTTCGATTGCCGTAACGGTGGTGACCGGCGTGTTGCTGCTGATCTCGGGCGCGCTGCAGGTGGTTGGCGGGTTCACCGTCGAAGGCACCGGCAACAAAATTCTGTCACTCATCATGGGTGCGGTCATGCTGTTTCTGGGCTGGTCCTTCCTGGATCACCCGCTGCAGGGCACGCTGACGCTGGCCACCGTGATGCTGATCCTGTTCATGGCGGGCGGGATCGCGCGGGTGATCCTGTCGTTCCAGATGAAAGGCACGCAGTTCTTCTGGCCAACGCTGATCTCGGGCATCTTGTCCATCGTTCTGGCGGGCGTCATCTGGACCTATGCTGCCGAAGAACCCGCAGTTCTGCTGCAGCTTCTGGGCATCCTGCTGGGCATCGAGATGCTGTTCAACGGGTTCGGCCTGGTCTTCATGGCCCTCTTTCTCAAGAACGTACCCAAAGACGACACAACGGAAACGAACGAAGCTTAAACGCGGGGCATGGGCGCGGCCCTCTCCCGCAGGAGTGTGAACATGGAAAAGTTTGAAAAAGTCCACGGGGTGGCCGCCCCGATGCCGCTGATCAATATCGACACCGATATGATCATTCCCAAAGTGCATCTGAAAACCATCAAACGGTCCGGCCTTGGCGTCGTGCTGTTTGACGAGATGCGCTATCATGACCACGGCGGCGAGAACGAAGAGTTCGTGCTGAACAAACCCGCCTATCGCAACACCGAGATTCTGGTCGCAGGTGACAATTTTGGCTGCGGCTCGTCGCGGGAACACGCGCCCTGGGCGATCAAGGATTTCGGCATCAAGGTTGTGATCTCGACCAGCTTTGCCGACATCTTCTTCAACAACTGCTTCAAGAACGGCATCCTGCCGATCGTGGTCGAGGAAGAGCATCACGCGATTCTGATGGATGACGCGCATAAGGGCGAAAACGCCCGCATGACCGTGCATCTGGAGGATCAGACAATCACCACGTCCGACGGTGTCGAGATCACCTTCGACATCGATCCCCACCGCAAGCATTGCCTGCTGAACGGATTGGACGATATCGGCCTGACGATGGAAAAAGACCACCACATCGACAAATTCGAGGATCACGCCAGCCAGGCCCGCCCCTGGGTTTGATTCTGGGGATGATTCTGGGGATACTCAACCTGACGGGGTCGCTTTGGCGGCCCCGTTCGCATTCTTGGGGTCAAATTCCCGGCAACCACAACATGTAGAAGGTACTTCTTCACACACGTCGAATTTGCGACAGCAATGATGCAAAGCCGCACCAGTTTCGCCATCATTTCGCCTGAAATCCCGTGTTTTCTGCGCCGTGGCTTGAGCTGTTTGCCGATGATCGCCAGTCTGGCGCTAATGAGGCAACCGTCGAATTGAAACAACAGGCGGGCACAAGTTGGAAATAGGTCGGCAAAGAATCGGCTAGTCCAGTTTGGAAAGGGTTCGGAAAGTGATTGCACGCACTTCAGGGGCGGCGATACGCGGTTTATTGGTGGCACTTCTGGTGCTTACACCTGCGCTATATCTGCCTGCTTCAACATCGAATGGCACCGAGATTGTCGTGTTTCTCGCGATCCTCGCGTTTATCCTGACCTTTGCCGAATACAACTCGGCCTTTCCCAGTTTTATCGAATTCCGTGACGCCCCGCCGGTCAACCGGCTGCGGTTCGTCGGGCTGATGTCCATGGTCAGCTTCCTGACGCTGATCTGCAAGAACGCCTATACCCCCTCAGAATTGACCGGTGCGGTCTATTCGATTGGCCTGGCGGTCGCCAATGTGGCCGATTTCCCCTATTCGCCGGTGCGGCTTGTCGTCCTGATGCTGCCAGCCGATGCAAGCCAGCCCCTTGTGGAACTGGTGCGGATCACCGCCAGCATCGCCTATGTCGCCGCGCTGGTCACCATTGCCAGCTTTGCCTATGCGGTAAAGATGCGCGGCTGGCCAACCGGCAACGGCGCGTTCAACGTTTGGACCAACCTGCCGCTGTTTGACCCCACCAAAGGCGGCGACGTGGTTGCGCGCCTGCAACGTGACGGGCGCCTGAACATCTCGGTGGGTATTTTGCTGCCCTTCCTGATCCCGGCGCTGATCAAGGTGCTGAGTGATTTCATCAGCCCCATTTCGCTGAGCAATCCGCAGACCCTGATCTGGACGCTCAGCGCATGGGCGTTTCTGCCCGCCAGCATGATCATGCGTGGCATGGCCACGCTGCGGATTGCCGGGCTGATCGTTGAAAAACGCCGGGCGTATTCCACTTCCGAGGCCACCCAAACCGCATGATCCGCCTGCTGGTTCTGTTGCTGTTGCCTTGTGTGGCACAGGCAGACCCGCTGCGCATCGCCAGTTTCAACACCGAACTCAGCCGCAAGGGCCCCGGCCAGTTGCTGCGCGACATCAGGCGCGGTGACGATCAGGTGGACGCCGTTGTTGACGTTTTGCTGGCCACCGATCCCGATGTCGTATCTTTGCAAGGGCTGGATTGGGACCATGACGGTCTGGCCCTGACAGCCCTGCAGCAACGGTTGCGCGAAAAAGGCGCGGACTTTCCCCACAGCTTTGCCGCACGGCCAAATTCCGGGATGGAAACCGACCTGGATCTGGACGGCGACGGCAGAACCCACGGCCCCGCAGACGCGCAGGGCTGGGGCCGTTTCACCGGGCAGGGCGGCGTGGCCGTATTGTCCCGCTACCCGATCGACACCGAAGGCGTTGCCGATTTCTCGGCCCTGTTGTGGCGCGACTTGCCCGGGGCCACTTTGCCGACCGTCGATGGCGCGGCTTTTCCGTCGGAACAGGCCCGTTCGGTTCAAAGACTGTCCAACACGGTCCATTGGGTGATCCCGGTCGACGCGCCGGGCGGGCGGGTCACTGTCATGACCTTCCATGCCAGCCCACCCGTTTTTGACGGGCCCGAAGACCGGAACGGGTTGCGGAACCGCGACGAAATCCGGTTTTGGCCGCTGTTTCTTGACGGCGCGTTTGGCCCCGCGCCAACGGCGCGTTTTGTGATTGCCGGGGATGCCAATCTGGACCCGATCAACGGTGAGGGGCACAAGCAGGCCATCCACGGCCTGTTGACGGACCCACGCCTGCAAGATGCCGAACCCCGCGATTCAACGGGGTCAACGGCAACGGTTCGCTGGAAAGGCGTCGGAGATATGCGGGTCGACTACCTGTTGCCCTCGGCGGATTGGCAGATCGAAGCCTCCGGTGTCTATTGGACTGATGCGGCTGGCATCCCCCATGACGCCGCGATGCTTGCCAGCCGGCACCGGTTGATCTGGGTTGATCTGACCGCCCGCTAAGGGGCAGCAAAGATCACGCCGCCCGAGCCGACGACTGAACGCCCCGATTGGCCCGCGACCCACCCGGCAGTTCAGCCGTGGCTGCCATTAGCGCCTGATGCAGCGGGGTCAGGTCGAACCCCGGCAGACATTCGTTGAAAAACGCGCCATCAAGGCTGTGCGGCGTGTCCCACAGGTATCGCATTTCCACCAGGTGCGGTGCCAAACGCCAGACCGGTCGGCTCAGCGCAACCGGCCACCATTGCATTTGCCTGACCCGCAGCGACCTGCCGATGACACTGCCGGTACAATGCGCCAGTTCAGTGCCGGTGACGGTATAGCCGGGAAACGGGATATCTGCATACCGGGGCAGGTCGAACCTCATCTCGGCCAGCGCAACCGCGGCCCGTGCCACATCGGGCAGAAAAGCCCAGGAATGCGCAATACTAGGATTGCCCGGATAGACGAACCGGTCGCGGCCGATCTGTTTGGCCAGCACCATGTCGAACCAGTTGCCCGAGGCACAGGTGTCGATGAAATCCCCCGACCGCAGGACGATCGTGCGAACGGCTGACCTGCGATAGGCCTCTTCCATGTCTATCCGTATCCGGCCAAGTGGATTTTGGGCTATATGGGGTGTCGCCCCCGACCACGGGCCGGGCGTGTCCTGGCCGAAAACATAAAGATTGCCCGGCACGATCACGGTGGCCCCACAATCGGCGGCGGCGTCGATGACCTGCTGATGCAGCCCCTGAACCGTCGTGGCCCAGTCGTAATATTGCGGGTTCCAACCGTTCACGATCACATCCACGCCCTGACAGGCCGTGCCAAGGTCGTCGTGCCGCCGGTCGAACCTGCGCACCGCCCAGCCAGCAGACCCAAAGGCGGCGGCGGCATGTCGGCCAAACCGCCCGGATGCGCCAAGTACAAGAACCGTCTGTTGCATGATGCTCTCCTGTTTGGTCCGAAGTTATCCATTCAAAAACAAAATGGAATTGCCGGAAAACGCAGATCATGTATTCATTTGCGTATGGATAAATCACTTGCCCTTTCCGACTGGTCACTGATCCAAAGCTTTTTGGCCGTGGCCGAAACAGGCTCGTTGTCTGCCGCTGCCCGCGAATTGGGACGCAGCCAGCCGACGCTTGGCCGTCAGATTCAGTCTCTTGAACAGGTTCTGGATGTTTCGTTGTTCGAACGACATGCGCGCGGGCTCAGGCTGAGCCCGATCGGCGAACGGCTGATACCGATGGCCCGGCAGATGCACGCCGCCATGAACGACCTGAACCTGACAGCCGCCGGGCAGGCGCAGCAGCTTGAAGGGTCGGTGCGGATCACCGCGTCCGTTTTCATGGCGCATCACATCCTGCCACCCATCATTGCCCAGATTCGTCAGGCCGAACCAGCCATCCAGTTGGATATCGTCGCGACCGACGCCGCCGAGAACCTGTTGTTCCGCGAGGCCGATATTGCCATCCGCATGTTCCGGTCGCAGCAGGCCGATATCGTGACCCGGTTCATCGGTGACGTGCCGCTGTGTTTCTGCGCGGCCCGGTCCTATCTGGACAGGGCCGGACGTCCGACGTCGCCCGAAGACCTGTTCTCGCACGATCTGGTGGGGTTCGACGCCAACCCGCAGATCATCGCCGCCATGCGAGAAAAAGGGTGGCCCGCAAGCCGCAAGGATTTCGCCACCCGCTGCGATCTGCAAAGCGTCTATTGGGAACTGGTCCGCGCCGGCTGCGGGATCGGTTTCAGCCAGGTTCAGGTGGCCCTGGCCGATCCGTTGGTCGAGCTGTTATCGTTTGATGTCGACATCCCGGTTCTGCCTGTCTGGCTGGCCGCGCCCCAGGCGATGCGGCAAACGCCCCGCATCCGCCGGGTCTGGGACCTGTTGGCCGAGGGGCTTAAACCAAGCCTAAAACCCGTCTGACCGGCACCTCGGGTTCAATTCGCCGGTTCACATCGGTGGATTTCCCGGCTGGAATGCCCATTCCGATGGATTTGGCGGGAAGGTCTCATTGACCCTTTGCGGTACAGGCGCTAGGGCCTGTGCTGTCAAATCGCAAGGAGATCCTTCATGTCCAACCCCTCGCTCCTCATCCTGCCCGGAGACGGAATTGGCCCGGAAGTCATGGCCGAAGTGCGCCGCGTAATCGACTGGTTCGGTGCAAACCGTGGCCTGGAATTCGACGTGAGCGAGGATCTGGTCGGCGGTGCCGCCTATGACGCCCATGGCAAGCCCCTGTCGGACGAAACCATGGCCAAAGCGCAAGAGGTCGACGCGGTTCTGCTGGGCGCCGTTGGCGGCCCGAAATACGACGATCTGGATTTCAGCGTAAAGCCCGAGCGCGGCCTGCTGCGCCTGCGCAAGGAAATGGACCTGTATTCGAACCTGCGCCCGGCCCAGTGCTTTGACGCCCTGGCCGATTTCTCGTCGCTGAAAAAGGACATCGTGGCCGGTCTGGATATCATGATCGTGCGCGAGCTGACCTCGGGCGTCTATTTCGGCGAGCCGCGCGGCATTTTTGAGGAAGGCAATGAACGCGTGGGCATCAACACCCAGCGTTATACCGAATCCGAGATTGAACGCGCCGCGCGCTCGGCCTTTGAGCTGGCGATGCGCCGGAACAAAAAGCTGTGTTCGATGGAAAAAGCCAACGTCATGGAATCGGGCATCCTGTGGCGTGACGTCGTCAACGAGGTCGCCAAGGATTACCCCGAGGTCGAAGTGACCCACATGTATGCCGACAATGGCGCGATGCAGCTGGTGCGTGCGCCCAAGCAATTCGACGTGATCGTCACCGACAACCTGTTTGGCGATATCCTGTCGGATTGTGCGGCGATGCTGACCGGCAGCCTTGGCATGCTGCCCTCGGCGTCCTTGGGTGCGCCGATGGCCAATGGCCGCCCCAAGGCGATGTATGAACCGGTCCACGGCTCGGCCCCCGACATTGCGGGACAGGGCAAGGCCAACCCCATTGCCTGTATCCTCAGCTTTGCCATGGCGCTGCGCTACAGCTTTGACCAGGGTGACGAGGCATCGCGCCTGGAAACCGCCATCGAAAAAGTGCTGGCCGATGGTGTGCGCACCGCGGACCTGCTGGCCGAAGAGGGCGTCGCGCCCGTTTCGACCACGGAAATGGGCGATGCGATCATCGCCGCGCTGGACACCAGCCTCTGACCCCGATACGGGCGGCGCAGCACGCGCCGCCCAACCGCACCAGGGCGTCAGTTTCCGCCAAAGATATCCTTTAGCAAATTATCCACCGCCTGCGCGAAACCGCCGCCGCCTTGCCGACGACGACGCGTGTTATTGGGCTGTGCGGTACGCACCGGCGGTTCGGGGGCCAGCATAGGCAGCGGCGAGGGCGTCATGCCATCGGTCACGCGCAGCATGGTCTCTTTCCAGATTTCCGCCGGAAGACCGCCGCCAGTCACGCCTGACAAGGGCGTGTTGTCGTCATACCCCATCCAGACACCCGCCACATAGTCGGCGGTGAACCCGATGAACCAGGCATCCCGCGCCGCCTGGGTCGTTCCGGTTTTGCCCGCGACCTGCCAACCGGGCAGCTTGGCCCGTTGGCCGGTCCCTTCGGAAACCACGCGCTCCATCATCCAGGTCAATTGCCGCGCGGCGTCTTCCCGGATCACGCGCTCGCCAATCCCGGTTGTCGTCACCATGACCGGAGTGTCGTCGCCCAGCAGCTTCAGCTCGGTCAGACCGTAAGGTTCAACCGACGACCCCCCGTTCAGAATGCCCGCATAGGCGCCGGTCATTTCAATCAGCGTGCTTTCGGACGCGCCCAGCGCCAGGGCCGGACCCTGCGCCAGGTCACTTTCGATACCGAATTCGCTGGTGACCGTGCGGACATTGTCCAGACCCGAAATCTCGGCGACTTTGACGGCGGGGATGTTCAACGAGTTTTTCAGGGCATCCGCCAGCGTGACGCGCCCATAGAACTTGTTGGTATAGTTCTTGGGGCACCACTGGCCCGATCCGGGAATATCGACGCAATAGGGTTCATCCATGACGGTATCCAGCGGCGAATACCCCAACTCAAGCGCGGTGGCATAGACAAAGGGCTTGAACGACGATCCGGTCTGGCGCAACGCCTGCGTCGCGCGGTTGAACGCACCCGAGACCCGTGTCTTGCGCCCGCCGACCATGGCCCGCACCGCCCCATCCGCCGACATCACGACAATCGCCGCCTGCGCCTTTGATCCTTCGCGAACCTTCTCCTGGAAGATATATTTCAGCGCCTCTTCCGCGGATTTCTGCAGCCGCTGATCCAGCGTCGTGCGGATGACAACGTCCTCGGTCGTGTTGCGCGTAAAGAACTCGGGCCCGCTGGCCATGACCCAGTCAGCAAAATATCCGCCCGCCCGCGCCGCCGCAGCTTCGGACAATTGCGCCGGGTTGTTGCGTGCCGTGGCGGCCTGTTCCGTGGTCAAATAGCCCTGATCCTCCATCAACCCGACCACCAGCCTGGCCCGATCCTGCGAACGCTGCAGGTTGTTGGTCGGGGCATAGCGGGTCGGCGCCACCAGAAGCCCGGCCAGCATCGCTGCTTCGGCCGGGTTCACCTCGGCGGCGGATTTACCGAAATAGCGCTGGCTTGCGGCTTCGAACCCGCGCGCACCGGCCCCCAGGAATGCACGGTTCAAATAGACGGTCAGAACCTCGTCCTTTGAATACTTGACCTCCATCGCGATGGCATAGATCGCTTCCTTGGCCTTGCGCCACAGCGAACCCTGCCGGCAGTCGGCCTCATAGGCTGCCTCCGATTCCCATTCACCGGGGACATAGGGCACGCCAAGGCACAGCAGCTTTGCCGTCTGTTGCGTGATCGTGGACCCGCCATGGCCCGAAAGCGGCCCGCGGCCCTCGCTCAGGTTGATCCGAACCGCACTTGCAACACCGCGCGGGCTGACCCCGAAATGCCGATAGAAACGCTTGTCCTCGGTTGCGACCACCGCGTTCTTGAGGTGCGGCGACACGGTATCGGCGGTAATCACCCCGCCAAACTGGTCGCCGCGCCAGGCAAAGACCTTGCCATCGCGGTCCAACAGGGTAACCGATCCGCGCGCGCGACCGTCCAGCAGCGCGTCAAGATCGGGGAGCGACGTGTAAACGACACCCACCGCCAACGCGATCAAAAGCCCGGCAATGGCACCGACGCGCCAGGTCAGCCCCCAGACAAGGCGCGTGATCCAGCGCAAAAGGCGGCGAAAGATCCCGCCCTTGCCCCGGCCACCGCCGCCACCCGATCTTTTACGGGTGGTCTTGCGCCCGGTCTTGCGGGTGCTGGTCTTGCGCGCCACGGATTTCTTGCCCGCAGGCTTTGTCGAACGCTTGGGCGACGCCTTTTTACGGGCGCCCGAAGGATACCGTTTATCCGCGACAAGTGGCGGCTTGCGACGCTTGGACTCAGTCATGCTCAAATTCTGCCCGCTTGTTCTTTTGCCGCACAATACCTCGGTCGCACGACTATGTAGAGGTGTGAAATTCGCCGATTTCCCCTTCGCAATTTGCCCAATTAATAATCAAAACACATCGTTTGTGCAAAAAATGTGCAACTTTGCGATGTTTTCCGCGCCGCTTTGCCGCCGAATCCGTTCCTTAAAGGGCTTGGTCACGTTCTTTTTCTGCAGATGCAAATGGACCGGTATGGCCGGAGTAGTAGAGGGGACAAACGTGAAACTGATCATTGCGACAATCAAGCCGTTCAAGCTGGAGGAGGTGCGCGAAGCACTGACCGAAGCTGGCGTGCGCGGCATGATGGTGACCGAAATCAAGGGCTTCGGCTCGCAATCGGGTCACACAGAAATCTATCGTGGGGCCGAATACGCCGTGAACTTCGTACCCAAGATCAAACTGGAAATCGTGGTACCTGCCGCGATGGCCGACCAGATCGTCGAAACCATCACCAACACCGCCAAGACCGGCAAGATCGGTGACGGCAAGATTTTCGTCCTCGATGTCGAGCAGGCCATGCGCGTGCGGACCGGGGAAACGAACGAGGAAGCGCTGTAAGCGCCCTCAACCCACAATCATTCGAGGACTGACAATGAACCTGATGAAATCTCTCATCCCTGCCGCCGCGATTGTCGCGCTGCCGCAGATGGGTCTTGCGCAAGAGGCCGCCGCAACCGGCGAGACCGCGCAACACACGCAATATATCCTGACATCGCTGCTGTTCCTGGTTGGCGGTTTCCTGGTGTTCTGGATGGCCGCGGGCTTTGCCATGCTCGAAGCCGGCCTGGTGCGTTCCAAGAACGTCGCCATGCAGCTGGTCAAGAACATGGGCCTGTTTTCGTTCGCCGCCATCATGTACTGGCTGGTCGGCTTCAACCTGATGTATCCCGGCGATGCCTGGATCATCCCCGGCATCTTCGGTGCAATCGCGCCCACCTCGCTTGAGCCGGTAGGCCTGGCAGACACCGAAACCGCGCTGGATTATGCGTCGGTCGGTTCGGACTTTTTCTTTCAGCTGATGTTCTGCGCTACCACCGCGTCGATCGTTTCGGGCACCGTGGCCGAGCGCATCAAGCTGTGGCCGTTCTTCATCTTCGTGATCGTCCTGACCGGCATCATCTACCCGATCGAGGCGTCCTGGCAGTGGGGCGGCGGCTGGTTGTCCGAAATGGGCTTCAGCGACTTCGCAGGCTCGACCCTGGTGCACGCCGCAGGTGGTTTCGCAGCGCTGGCCGGTGCCATCGTGCTGGGCCCGCGTATCGGCAAATACAACAAGGACGGCAAGGTTGTTCCGATCCCGGGTTCGAACCTGGCGCTGGCAACCCTGGGTACATTCATCCTGTGGCTGGGTTGGTTCGGCTTCAACGGCGGTTCGCAACTGGCAATGGGCACCATCGGTGACATGGCCGACATCAGCCGTATCTTCGCCAATACCAACATGGCCGCTGCTGCCGGTGCTGTTGCCGCGCTGATCCTGACACAGGTTCTGTACGGCAAGGTTGACCTGACCATGGTTCTGAACGGCGCTCTGGCCGGCCTGGTTTCGATCACCGCCGAACCGCTGGCCCCGTCGCTGTTCCAGGCGCTGATCATCGGTGCAATCGGTGGCGTGATCGTGGTCTTCACCGTTCCGATGCTGGACAAGATGAAGATCGACGACGTTGTCGGTGCCATCCCGGTTCACCTGATCGCGGGTTTCTGGGGGACATTCATCGTCGCATGGACCAACGGTGATGCGAACTTTGTGACCCAGATCATCGGCTTTGCTGCCATCGGCATCTTTGTCTTCGTGGTCAGCTTCATCCTCTTCTCGATCCTCAAGGCAACTGTTGGCCTGCGGGTTGGCGAAGAAGAAGAGATCAACGGCCTGGACATGGGCGAGCTGGGTATGGAAGCCTACCCTGAATTCTCGAAGGGCTAAGACCAGAGAAAAACACTTTACGGCCGGGCGTTCGCGCCCGGCCTTTTCTTTGGGTGATGCAAAGAAAAAGGCCGCGCAAATCTGCGCGGCCCTTCTTTTGTCCGGTGGTCTGGGTCAGACGCCGACGTCGATGATCGCCTTTGCCAGGATCGGCACCGAGCTGGCATTCAGCCCGGCAATGTTCAGGCGGCTGTCGCCAACCATGTAGATCCCGTGATCAACGCGCAGCTTTTCGACCAGTTCCGGTGCCGCGCCCAAACGCGAGAACATGCCACGGTGCTGCGCGATAAAGCCGAACCGGTCAGAGCCGCTGAGGCGCTGCAATTCGTCCGCCAACTGTTGGCGCAGGCCTAGCATCGACAGGCGGACCTCTTCCAATTCGGCCTGCCATTCGGCGCGCAGGGCGTCATCAGTCAGGATCGTGGTCACAACGCGCGCGCCATGATCCGGCGGGAACGAATAGTTCTGCCGGTTCAGGAATGCCAGCGTATCCTGGTTCAGCCCCGTCTGCCCGGCATCGGCGCTGATGGCCATCAACAGGCCGGTGCGTTCACGGTAGACGCCGAAATTCTTGGAACAGGACGCCGCGATCAGGCAATGCTTGACCGAGGACGCAACAAGCCGAGTGGCCTGCGCGTCTTCTTCCAGGCCGTCGCCAAACCCCTGGTAGGCAATGTCGATCATCGCAACCAGGCCGCGCGCGTTGATCACGTTCACAACCTCTTGCCACTGCACCATGTTCAGGTTGGCCCCTGTCGGGTTGTGGCAACAGCCATGCAGCAACACGACATCGCCCGCATTGGCGGAATTCAGATCCTCGATCATACCGTCGAAATCGACGCCGCGTGTCTCGCCATCGAAGTAACGATAGGGGACGGTCTCGATCCCAAGATAGTTCAGGATCGACAGGTGGTTGGGCCAGGTCGGGTTCGAAACAAAGACCCGGGCCGTCGGATTGGCCATGCGGATCAGCTCGAACGCCTGGCGGCAGGCCCCGGTGCCACCCGGTGTGGCCACGGCCGCGATATTGGCGCGCGGTACTGCGTCGCCGAGGATCAGGCCGATCATCGCATCAGCATAGGCCGGGTCACCTGCCAGACCGGTATAGGCTTTGGTTTCCTGCTCTTCCCAGATCCGCTGTTCAGCGGCCTTGACCGCGCGCATCACGGGCGTCACGCCCTCGGCATTCTTGTAGACGCCGACACCCAGGTCGATCTTTTGATCACGCGGGTCTTCGCGGTACATCTGCATCAGCGCCAGGATCTTGTCGGCGGGCTGCGGTTTGAGGTTGTGGAACATCAGGTCTCTCCGGTTGCGACGGGCAGGGTCGGGAAGGCACCCCATTCCGCCCAGGAGCCGTCATAAAGCGAATGGTCTTTCTTGCCGATGCGTTCAAGCGCAAGGCTCAGGATCGCGGCCGTTACACCGGACCCGCAGGTCGTGATCGCGGGTTTGGACAGGTTTACGCCCGCGGCCTCGAACACGGCGCGGCAATCCTTGGGCGACTTCATCGTGCCGTCCTTGTTCAGCAGATCCCCAAAGGGCACGTTGCGCGCCCCCGGAATGTGACCCGACCGCAATCCTTCGCGCGGTTCCGGCTCGGCCCCGGCAAAGCGGCTGGCCGAACGGGCGTCGATAATCTCGTGATCGGCCAGTTTGGCCGCCGCAGACACTTGCGTGACGTCGCGCACCAGGTGGTTCTGCACCCGGACCATCATGTGCCGGTCCCGAATGACCGGCGGCAGGTCCTCGACCTCGTGCCCTTCGGCCTGCCATTTGGGCATACCGCCATCCAGAACCGCGATATTTTCCTGACCCATCAGCCGGAACAGCCACCAGACACGCGCCGCAGACATCAGCCCGGCGCCGTCATAGACGACGATCTGATGCCCGTCCCCGACGCCCAGCGCACGCATGCGCGACATGAACTTTTCGACCGGAGGGGCCATGTGCGGAAGATCCGAGCGTTGGTCGGAAATATCGTCGATATCGAAGAAACGCGCCCCCGGTATATGGCCCGCGTCATATTCAGCCCGCGCATCGCGCCCCTGCTGCGGCAGATACCACGAACCGTCCAGAATCCGCAGGTCCGGATTCTTGAGATGTGCGGCCAGCCATTCGGTGGAAACGAGTGTTTTCGGATCGTCCTGCATCAAAGCCTCTCCTGAGCACGCTTGCCGTTTCCCTATACGCGGCAGGTACGGGGTTCAAGACTGGATAAGGTCTACAGACCTTCAAAACAGGGCCTATTCCGCCTTTCGGGACCTCAGGAATTGCGCAATTCCGATCATGCTGATGACGATCCAGAAACACTCGATCAACATCGACGCCAGGTTGAAATTCTGCAAAAGCGAGAAAACGATCAGCACCGACCCCACAAGGTTAAGCACCGGAAAGGCCAAATCCGCCGAGTTCATCATTCGCATCTGGGTCGCAAAATACGCCGCGACAACGATCAGGGCCCCGAATGATCCAACCGCGTCCGCGATTGTCAGGCCGTCCAAGACTGCGTCCATCATTGACGTGGCCCCATGGCTGGCGCACCTGCGGCCAGATCGCGGCCATTGGTCGGAACATAATGGTGCATGTTCAAAAAGGTAGCCCCGACATCACCCGCGCGATAGCCATGAGGCAGGTCGGCGGCAAACCGCAACCCTTGCCCGGATTGCAAGGGCACCCAATCGCCGCCGCGCAGCACCTCAAGCGTGCCATTCAACACGAACACTTCCTCGGTCACCCCTGCCGCGTGGGCTGCGGAATCGTAACGCTGGTTTGGCGACAGGTCGACGTGAAAGGTCTCCGCGCCCAGCGCCGGATCATAGGGAAAGACGATCTTGACCGCGATACTCCCGGGAAAGGTTACGGTCCGGAACAGGTCGCCGTCGTTGGTATCGCGCAGGGCATCCGTGCCGATCAGGGCGCTCAGCGGCAGCTGGAACCCCTTGGCGATTTTCCACAGCGTCGAAATGGTCGGGCTCGACTCGCCACGCTCGATCTGGCCCAGCATGGCCTTGCTCACGCCGGTCAGCTCGGCCGCTTTTGACAGGCTCAACCCCGATGCGGCGCGGACGTCCCTCAGTTTCAGCGTTATGTCATCGGTGTCCATGCAAGCCTCGGCAACGTGTTTTCCCTTGTGCGTTATAACGCACATGTGTTACGTGCGCTATAACGCACGCACCCCGGTCATTGCAACCCGGGGCAAAAGGGAAACAGCATCATGCCAATGTACCGATCCAGAACTTCCACCCATGGCCGCAACATGGCCGGAGCCCGCGGCCTGTGGCGCGCCACCGGTATGGGCGACGACGATTTCGGCAAGCCGATCATTGCCATCGTCAACTCGTTCACGCAATTCGTGCCGGGCCATGTGCACCTGAAGGATCTGGGCCAGATGGTCGCACGCGAGGTCGAGAAGGCGGGCGGTGTCGCCAAGGAATTCAACACCATCGCCGTGGATGACGGCATCGCCATGGGCCATGACGGAATGCTGTATTCGCTGCCCTCGCGCGAGGTGATCGCGGATTCGGTCGAATATATGGTCAACGCCCATTGCGCCGATGCGATGGTCTGCATCTCGAACTGTGACAAGATCACGCCGGGCATGCTGATGGCCGCCATGCGCCTGAACATTCCCGTGATCTTTGTCTCGGGTGGCCCGATGGAGGCCGGAAAGATCGACATCGCCGATCTGGATGCCAAGAAGATCGACCTTGTTGATGCGATGGTTGCAGCCGCCGATGACAAGCTGACCGATGAACAGGTTCAGCATATCGAGGAAAACGCCTGTCCCACATGCGGGTCATGTTCGGGCATGTTCACGGCAAACTCGATGAACTGCCTGGCCGAAGCGTTGGGCCTGGCCCTGCCCGGCAACGGATCGACGCTCGCCACCCACGCGGACCGCAAAGAGCTGTTCCTGGAGGCCGGCCGCCGCATTGTCGAGATTACCAAGCGGCACTATGACCTGGACGAGAAAGGCTTTCTCCCGCGCGAGATCGCGACCTTTGACGCGTTCGAGAACGCCATGAGCCTGGATATCGCCATGGGCGGGTCGACCAATACGGTTCTGCACCTGCTGGCCATCGCCAACGAAGGCGGCGTCGATTTCACCATGACCGACATGGACCGCCTCAGCCGCCGCGTGCCCTGCCTGTGCAAGGTCGCCCCCAATACCGAGAACGTCCATATGGAGGACGTCCACCGCGCCGGTGGGATTTTCTCGATCCTTGGCGAGTTGAGCCGCGCGGGCCTTCTGCACGAGGATTGCAGCACCGTCCATTCGGCAACGATGGGTGAGGCAATTGCAAACTGGGACATCAAGATCGCCAACAATCCCAAGGCGCAGGAACTGTTCAAGGCAGCCCCCGGCGGTGTGCGCACGACGCAGGCCTTCAGCCAGTCGAACCGGTACAAAGAGCTGGATGCCGACCGCAAGGGCGGCGTGATCCGGTCCAAGGAACACGCGTTTTCTCAGGACGGTGGTCTGGCTGTTCTGTTCGGCAACATCGCGCGTGACGGCTGTATCGTGAAAACCGCCGGTGTGGATGCAAACATCCTTCAATTCACCGGCTCGGCCTATGTCTGCGAAAGCCAGGACCAGGCGGTCAGTGACATCCTGACCGGCAAGGTCAAAGAGGGCGATGTGGTCGTCATCCGCTATGAAGGTCCGCGCGGCGGGCCGGGCATGCAGGAAATGCTGTATCCGACCTCGTATCTGAAATCCAAAGGTCTGGGCAAAGCCTGTGCGTTGCTGACCGATGGTCGATTCTCGGGCGGCACGTCGGGCCTGTCGATCGGCCATGTCTCACCCGAGGCGGCCGAAGGCGGTGAGATTGGTCTGGTGCGTCCGGGCGACCGGATAGAGATCGACATCCCCAACCGCTCGATCCACCTGGCGGTGTCGGATGAGGAACTGGCCCAGCGTCGCGCAGAGCAAGACGAAAAAGGCTGGGTTCCCGCAGCACCGCGCAAACGCAAGGTCTCAACCGCGCTCAAGGCCTATGCCAAGCTGACCACCAGCGCAGCCAAAGGCGCGGTGCGCCAGGTTTGAGTTAGAAATCGCTCGACAAAACAGCCTACCTTTCCGGTGGGCTGTTTTTGACTGTGGTGCGGACAGAGTGTGAATTCGCTGCGTCTGCGCATGTGGCTGCTATGGCCCGCTTTGCGGACCTCAAATTTGCTTTGCACACAAAGTGCACAGCTTCAGCGGTTACGCAGTTGATCCCGTGGAGCAATATGTCCCTTCCTCCATGGATCACAAGTTCCTGCAAACCGACTTGGGACGTTGGCCCCAACCTCTAAGATACTGTCTGATCGGAATGATCCGAGATTGGATCATCAGGTATATTTCTCCGAAGTATGCTTCGTCAGTCGTTTTCCTGGCCCGAGCCCGAGAGTCGGTCTCTGGCCGCGGCTGACGCACTCCGCATTGTGCGGGCAAAAAGGCTGACGTCGATCTCGGTGGCCATGAAACGAGCGCCCAAGTCCACACACTGGCGCTGGAAATCGGTGTCCAAGGTCAGCACTCCGGCGGCCTTGCCGGAGGCAACGATCCTTGTGATTGCGTCACGGACGGCTGTCTTCACTTCGGGCGCGCCTGCCTGGCCTAGGAACCCCATATCAGCCGCGAGATCGGAGGGGCCGACAAAGACGCCATCTATGCCATCGACGACAAGGATATCGTCGAGCGCCTGAAGCCCCTTTTGGTTTTCCACCTGCACCAGCAGGCAGATTTCGTCTCGCGCTGTGGTCAGGTAATCCGGGATCGCAGCAAAATCAGACGCCCGCGCCAGCGCGGAGCCGACGCCCCGTACGCCACGAGGCGGGTAAGTCACGGCCGCGACGAGGTCGCGCGCCTGATCGGCGGTCTCGACCATCGGGATCAGCAGGGTCTGCGCGCCGGCATCAAGGAACTGCTTGATCATCCACGTATCGCCGATGGGCGGGCGAACAATCGGATGGCTGCCCCGCCCCGAGATAACCTGCAACTGAGCCACGACCGAGCGTAGGTCGTTCGGCGCGTGCTCCGCATCGATCAGCAGCCAGTCAAAGCCGGCACCGGCGCTGATCTCGGCAATGTAAGGATCGGCAAGGCCGAGCCAGCAGCCGATCTGCAGCTCTCCCTTGGCGATGGCGTGCTTGAACGGGTTGCGGGGTGCGGGCATGGCGCGTCCTTCAGGCGAAAGACAGGGCGACAGAGCCGAACCCGCCGAAATCAGCGGCAATCTCGCTGCCGGGCGGGCATTCGACCGGGCGGATGAAGCTGCCCGACAGGATGATCTGGCCCGGCTCAATCGCCTGCCCGTAATCGGCCATGCGGCGGGCCAGCCAGACCACGCTTTCCACCGGGTCGTTCAGCACCCCTGCCCCAAGGCCGGTTTCCTCGACCTCGCCGTCCCGGCTGACGATGGCGCCGATCCAGCGCAGGTCGATATCAGCGGGATGGCGGGCCGCGCCCAGAACCACGCCCGCATTGGCCGCGTTGTCGCTGATCGTGTCATAGACCTTGCGCGTCGCCCCGGTATCAGGGTCTTGCCGGACGATGCGGGTGTCGAGGATCTCGATCGCGGGCGCCACAAAATCGGTCGCGGCCAGCACGTCCTCGCGGGTCAGATCCGCGCCGCTGATGGCGTCCTTCATGACAAAGGCAATCTCTGCCTCGATGCGGGGCTGGATGAAGCGCCCCTTGGGCACGGTTGCGCCGGTGTCAAAGGCCATGTCGTCAAAGAGGATACCGCTATCGGGGATGTCGATATTCAGCGCGTATTGCATCGCCTTCGAGGTCAGGCCGATCTTCCAGCCGATCACCTGGCGCCCCTGCGCCAGCTTGGCACGGTAGATCGCCTTTTGAACCTGATAGGCATCGTCCAACCCCATCTCGGGGTGGCGTTTGGTCAAGAGGCCGATCTGCTGTCCGGTCTCTTCCGCTTTCAAAAGGTCATCGGCGGCGCGGGCGTGATCTTCGGGTGTCATACCACCTCATCCTCGACGGTGTTGCGCAGAGTGCCGATGGTGTTCACCTCGACCTCGACCACATCGCCCGGAGCCAGATAGCGCGGTGGATCGAACCGGGCACCCGCGCCGGTGGGCGTGCCCGTGACGATGATGTCACCGGGCTGCAAGGTCATGAAGGTCGAGATATATTCAATCTCGCGCCGGATCGGGAACATCATGCGGCTGAGGACATCGTCCTGCCGCACCTCGCCATTCACGCGCGTGATGATCCGCGCGTCGTCCAGTTGCGCGGGATCGGTGAAAGGCACCAGCCACGGGCCCATCGCGCCGGAACGGTCCCAGTTCTTGCCCTGCGTGACGTTGAATTTTGCGTGGCGCACCCAGTCGCGGATCGTGCCTTCGTTGCAGATGGTCAGGGCCGCGATATGATCATAGGCGTCCTCTTGGCTGATCCGCCGCCCGGCTTTGCCAATCACGATCGCCACCTCGCCCTCATAGTCGAGCGTGTGGTTTTCCGGTGGACGGATGAGCGGGCGATCATGGCCGGTAAAACCAGAGGCAAAGCGTGGAAAGAGCGACATGTATTTCGGTTGGGCGCTGCCGTCATTGTATTCCGCGTTCCGGTCCGGGAAGTTCACGCCCACGCAGAGGATACGCGGCGCATTGGGCAGGACCATCTCGAACTGGACATCCGTATGTGTGTCAGAGCGGCCAGCGGCGGCCCTCTCAAGCGCCCCAAGCCCCTGGGCCTTGATCACATCAATAAGCGTGGGCCAGTCCGGGAAGGCGTCGTTCAGGGCGATCATGCCGGTCTCGGTGACCGCGCCGTAAAAGTTTTCGCCCGCGGATGAATAGGTAGCAAAGCGCATGATTCAGGCCTCCAACGCAGGGTCGATACCGCCCATGCAGATATATTTGATTTCAAGATAGTCATCGAGCCCGTGGCGAGAGCCCTCGCGTCCCAGACCTGACAATTTAACCCCGCCAAAGGGGGCTTCGGCGGTGGACACAAGCCCGGTATTCACCCCGACCATTCCGTAGTCCAGCGCCTCGGAGACACGCCAGACACGGGCATGATCGCGGCTGTAGAGATAAGAGGCGAGGCCAAACTCGGTGGCATTGGCTGCCGCGATCACCTCGGCCTCGGTCTCAAACCGAAAAAGTGGCGCGACGGGGCCAAAGGTCTCTTCCGTCGCGACGGCCATGTCCGATGTCACACCTGTCAGGATCGTGGGTTCAAAGAAGGTGCCGCCGAGCGCGTGGCGTTTGCCGCCCAAGGCCAGCGACGCGCCCTTGGAGGTCGCGTCGCTTACATGTTCGGCCACCTTCTCCACCGCTGCGTCATCGATCAGCGGGCCAAAGACAACGCCCGCGTCAAAGCCGTTGCCCGTTGGCAGCGTCCGGACCTTGGCGGCGAGCTTTTCGGCGAAGGCGTCGTAAATCCCGGCATGCACATAGATGCGGTTGGCGCAGACGCAGGTCTGGCCATTGTTGCGGAACTTCGCGATCACGGCGCCTTCGACCGCCGCGTCGAGATCGGCGTCATCAAAGACAATGAAGGGCGCGTTGCCGCCGAGTTCCAACCCCAGTTTCTTGATCGTCGGCGCGCATTGGGCGTAAAGCTGCGCCCCCACTTCGGTGGAGCCGGTAAAGGTCAGCTTGCGCACCACGGGGCTGTCAGTCATGGCGCGGCCAATCTCGCGCGACGGGCCGGTGAGGACCGAGAATATCCCGGGTGGAACACCTGCCTCTTCGGCAAGCACCGCGAGCGCCAGGGCTGAAAACGGGGTCTGCGCGGCCGGTTTCAGCACCATTGCGCAGCCTGCGGCCAGCGCGGGGCCTACCTTGCGGGTGATCATGGCGTTGGGAAAGTTCCAAGGCGTGATCGCGGCTACGACGCCGATTGGCTGTTTGACCGAGAGGATGCGATTGTCCGGGGCATGGCCCGGCGTGATGTCGCCATAGGCGCGGCGCGCCTCTTCCGCAAACCATTCGATGAAGGACGCGCCATAGGCAATTTCGCCCGCAGCCTCAGCCAGCGGTTTGCCCTGTTCAGCGGTCAGGATGCGGGCCAGATCCTCCTGATGGGTCATCATCAGGTCGTACCAGCGGCGCAGGATTTGGCTCCGCTCACGGGCCGTGCGCGCGGCCCATCCGGCCTGGGCCGCCTCAGCGGCGGCTATGGCCGTCTCGGTCTCCACCGCGCCAAGGTTCGGAACATACCCGATGGCCTCGCCCGTCGCCGGATTGGTGACGGCAATGCCCGCACCCTCTGCTGCGATCCACTGCCCGCCCACGAGGGCCGCCTCTCGCAGAAGTTCAGGCTTGGACAGACCCAGGCTCATGGCGCGATGATCGGGGTTGCGTTCAGGTCAGACTCCTTGAGGTCAACGCCCGCGAACGCGGTCCCATGCTTGAACCAGCTTTCGGGTGCTGGTGCACCCCAAAGGGTCTGGCGCTGCGGGTCCTTCAGGTCCCATTTGATGGGCTCAAGATCGGGATCGACGGTTTGGTAATCCGAGCAATAGATCTCAATCCGGTGCCCATCGGGATCGAGGACATAGAGAAAGAAGGCATTGGAAATGCCGTGCCGCCCCGGACCGCGCTCAATGTTGGCAACGTATCCGGTCGTCGACATCAGATCGAGCAGGTCGATGATGTTCAAAGGCGTCGGCACCCAGAAGGCCACATGGTGCATGCGCGGGCCGGTGCCGTTGGTGAAGGCCATGTCGTGAACACCACCCTTGCGGTGCATCCAGGCCGCCCAAAGCTTCTTGCTCTCTTCATCCTCGGTGTATTCGGTCACGCGAAAGCCGAATTCGGAGTAGAAGGCCACCGAGGCATCCACGTCATGGCTATAGACGTTGAAATGGTCGATCCGCAGGGGCTTCACCCCGCGATAAAGCGCGTATTTCTGGTGGATCGGCGCGAGCCTGTCCATCTTGTGATAGAATTCGAGCGGGATGCCCATATTGTCCGAGGTCAGGAGCGTGCGACCTTGATAGGCACGCTCCACCCATTTGGTGGGACGGCCCTTGGATTGGAAAAAGGCCTCTGCCTTGTCCAGATCGTCTTCGTCAAAGGTTTTGAAGCCCATGACCTCGACCGTGCCGGGCTGGTCGGATTTTTGCAGGATCACGCAATGGTGGCCCCGCTCTTCCATGGCGCGGAGGTAGACGTGGCTGTCCGTCTCGTCGGTGACCTGCAGGCCGAGAATCTCGGTGTAGAACTTGCGCGATGCGGCCAGATCGCTGACGTTCAGGCAGACATGGCTCAGCCGGATGGTGTTGAAATCGGGGTACAGGTTCGGTGCGGGGACAGGCATCAGAGGGCTCCCAGTTTGGTAATTTTGTGTTGACCAGTCGCAAAGCCGATATGCTTTTGCTCCATATAAAACTCGAAGGACCAATCCCCTCCGTCGCGGCCTATCCCGCTGGCCTTGACCCCGCCAAAGGGCGTGGGCAGGTGGCGGACATTCTCGGAATTCACCCAGATCATCCCCGCCTCCAGCTTGTCGGTAAAGCGCAAGGCCCGGGTCAGATCGTTGGTCCAGACGTATCCGGTCAGGCCGTAAGGGATGTCGTTGGCGATCTGCAGCGCCTCGTCCTCGGTGCTGAAGGGGATCGCCGTCAGGACCGGGCCAAAGATCTCCTCTTGCGCGATGCGCATCTGGTTGTTGGCGTTCGTGAACAGCGTCGGACGGACGAAGTAGCCTTCATCCCCCACTGTGACGCCACCGGCAGCGACGGTCGCGCCGTCCGCTTTGGCGATATCGAAATAGCTGGTGACTTTGTTAAAGTGCTCTTCGGTGACCAGCGGGCCAATCTCAGTCGCCGGGTCCAGCGGGTGGCCCACATTGATGGCGTTCACCCGCTCCACCAGCTTGGCCTCGAATTCCTCCCGGATGGTATCCTGCACCAAGAGGCGCGAGGAGGAGGTGCAGCGCTCGCCATTGATCGAGTAGATCATGAAGATCACCGCATCCAGAGCGCGATCCAGATCGGCATCATCAAAGACGATCACCGGGTTCTTGCCGCCCAGTTCGAGGTGATTGCGCTTGAGCGTATCGGCCCCTTGCTTGGTGATCAGGCTGCCAGTGCGGCTTTCACCCACAAAGGCGATGGCTTTGATCAGCGGGTGCTCGCAAAGCGCTTTGCCCGCCCCTTCGCCAAAGCCATTTACTGTGTTGAGAACGCCGGGCGGCAGGCCTGCCTCCTCGGCGACCTCAACAAGAAGCCGCGCCGTCACGGGAGAGGCTTCGGCGGGCTTGTGGACGACCGTGCAGCCTGCTGCCAGGGCTGGCGCGATCTTCCAAGTCGACAGCATGAAGGGCGTGTTCCAAGGCGTAATCACCCCAACCGGCCCAATGGGCACGCGGGTGGTAATGTTCATTAAAGTCGGAGATTTCAGGTGCTGACCGTCGCGGGCCTGCACGACCTGATCTGCGAAATAGCGGAAATTCTCGGCACCGCGCAATGCCGCCTTGGACATGAACTTGTAGGCCTGTCCGGTGTCCCAGCATTCGCAAAGCGCGATTTCCTCGGCGCGGGCTTCGATACCCTCGGCGATGCGGATGAGAACCTTACGTCGCTCGGTGGCAGGCATATCGCGCCAATCGGCAAAGGCGGCGTGCGCGGCTTTGGCTGCGGCGTCGATATCCTCGGACGCGCCATGCGCCACATCGCAGATCACGGATTCGTCGACCGGAGAGGTGGATTGGAACACTCCCGCGCTGCCGGCCACATCTTGACCACCAACGCGGTTCAGAATGCCGGTATCGCGGAACCGGGCGAGGTAGCCGTCAAGCTTTGCAATATTGTCGTCGAGTGCAGTCATCTTGTGCCTCAGGGTTGGCCCGACAGGCGGGCATGGATGGGCGTGTCTTTCCAGCTGAGCTCCGGGTCGATCACCCGGATTTCCAGCGAAAGGGCAAAATGTGGGATCGAAAGCAGGTCGCTGAGGTCCGCTTGCGCGGCAGCAAAGAGCGCATCACCCGCCGCCTTCAGCGCGGCGGTGTCGCGCCCTGCCCCCACGCTCAGCGTCAAGGCGACAAAGTCGTTCTCTGGATGCCCGTCCGCCACGATGGCGTGATCGGCCTTGTGCGCGCGAATGCGAATGCCGGCGTTTGGGAAGGTTTCGATCTCGAGCAGCACCTGATGCAGCGCACGGCATAGCCCTTCAACATCTGCGCGACGCTCAAGCGTCGGTGAATACTCGATGGACAGATGCGGCATGAATTACTCCCCCTTTTAAAAAATAACATGTTAAATAAAACGACGCTTGTCAATCCATAACATGTTAATCATTGTGCTGGTGAAACGGAGACACTTATGACAACCGATGCCCGTGCCTTGCTCAGAACCGACCGCTCCCTGCCCATCGCGCTCTTGCGCGCGCGGGAAAAGGTGATGGACCGCTACCGGCCATTGCTGCAAAAACATGACCTTACAGAGCAACAATGGCGTGTGATCCGGGTGCTGAATGAGGCCCCCGGGTTGGATATGGGCGCACTTTCGACAGCGGCGAATATCCTTGCGCCGTCGCTATCGCGCATGACCAAATCGCTCGAAGAGCGCGGGCTATTGGACATGCGCCGGGCGCCCGGGGATGGCCGTCGCGCGAGCCTGTCCCTGACGTCAAAGGGCAAAGCTCTGATCCAGACCATCGCACCGGAAAGTGCCGCAATCAGCGCCGAGATCGAGGCGCGGGTCGGCCCGGTTCAGATCAAATCCCTGCTGGACGATCTTTATACGCTGATCCGTGATCTTGACGGCCCGCCCGCGACCGAGAGTTAACTGCGCGCTGGCAGCAACATTCCGGTGCAGTCGCCAAAGCCCACCCGATAACCGTCGCCCTGCGCCGCACCGCGCAGGGTCAAAGTATCGCCGTCTTCGATGAAGCTGCGGGTTTCACCGCTGTCCAGCGTCAAAGGCTCTTTGCCTCCCCAGCTGAGTTCCAGCAGGGAGCCGCGATTGTCCTGCTCCGGCCCCGAGATTGTGCCCGACCCCAGCAGATCGCCGACCCGCATCGGGCAGCCGCTGGTGGTGTGATGGGCCAGTTGTTGCGCCGAGGAATAGTACATTTCGTTGTAATTCGTACGCGCGATAATCGTTTCGATCCCACCCTGCGGCGCAAGCCCGACCTCGAGCGCGATGTCATAGAGCATCGGGCCGGGTTCCGTGAGATAGTCCAAAAGCGGCTTTTTCCGTTCGGGGGTAGACGTGCGGAACGGCGCCAGCGCCGCAGCGGTGACGATCCATGGGCTGATCGTGGTTGCCGTCGCCTTGGCTTGGAACGGACCAAGCGGCTGGTATTCCCAGGCTTGGATATCGCGGGCGGACCAGTCGTTCAAAAGGACATAGCCGAAGATGTTCCCGAAGGCTTCGGCGACGCTGATCGGTCCGGTGGACGGCTGGCCGACGATGGCCCCCATTTCCAATTCGATATCAAACCGCTGCGACGGGCCAAAGCGGGGCGCGTCGTCGTTCGGGCCTTTGAGTTGGCCATGAGGACGGGTGATGTCCGTGCCGCTGATCACCACGCTCGACGCCCGGCCATTGTACCCGATGGGAATATGCAGCCAGTTCGGCGGTAGCGCGTTTTCCGGCCCCCGGAACATTGTGCCGACATTCACCGCATGATGCTTGCCCGCGTAGAAGTCGGTGTATTCGGTCACGTCGAAGGGCATCAGCAGGCTGAGGCCCGCGCGCGGGAGCAAATGCGGATCCACCATCGCCTGCGCGTCGGACCCTTCGCGCAGCATCTCGGTCAGGGTCTGGCGCAACCGCGCCCATTCGGTCGGGCCCAAAGCCATGAAGGTGTTCCAGCTGGCTGTCTTGAGCGTGCCCCCAAACTCCAGCGCACCCGCCTCTTCCAAGGCGTGCAAGTCAAGAACCATATCCCCAATCGCCGTCCCACAATGGGGGGCACCATCTGCGGCGACAAACACGCCATACGGCAAATTGTTAAGCGGGAACTCGGTCTCGGGCGCGTTCGCCCCTTGAACCCAGGAACGGATCAGATCGGACATGGAGTGGTCTCCTTCAAACAGCATCAGGTTGGGCTTCGGGGCGGGCGGCGTCGAAGGCAGGCAGGGCAAGGCAACGCGCCTCGATCTCGGTGAGGCGCGCAAAGGGCCCAAGATCACAGCCCCAGCGATGCGCGTTGTAAAGCTGCGGTACGAGGCAGAGATCGGCGAGGCCGGGTGCATCGCCAAAGCAGAACGCCGTGTCCGGCTCGATGAGCTGCGCGAAAGCCGTAAAGCCCCGTTTCATCCAGTCATTCATCCAGTCGGTGGCCTCGTTCTGACTATGGCCCATGGCCTTCAGTTTGCCGACCACACGCAGGTTGTTCACCGGGTGGATATCCGTCGCAATCGTCAGCGCCGCGGCCCGCACGCGCGCCCGCGCCACCGGGTCGGCAGGCAAGAGTGCCGGCTTGGGGCAGATCTCTTCAAGCCAGTCGAGGATCGCCATCGACTGGGTCAGGACGGTGCAGTCCTCGGTCACCAGCGTCGGCACGCCCTGCCCCGGGTTCAGCGCCGTGTAACCCGGCGCCTGCTGATCACCGGCGACCAGATCAACCGCGACCGCCTCATAGGCGATCCCTTTCAGATGCAGCGCGATCCGGACCCGATAGGAGGTGGTCGATCTCCAGTAGGTGTAGAGCTTCATTTCTTGCCCGGGGTGCCGTCGAATTTCTTCTCGAGCGATGTCCAGCAGTCGATGTAGTCGTCCTGCAAAGGTGCTTCTTTGCCGGCGAATTCGGTCAGGTGCTGGGGGAAACGGGTCTCGAACATGAAGGACATGGTGTGGTCCAGTTTGTCCGGGCCAAGGTTCGCGTTCGAGGCTTTCTCGAACGCGTCCCGGTCCGGGCCATGTGGCAGCATCATGTTGTGCAGGCTCATGCCGCCGGGAACGAAGCCCTGCGGCTTGGCGTCGTACTGGCCGTAAATATTACCCATGAGCTCGGACATGATGTTCTTGTGATACCAGGGCGGACGGAAGGTATCTTCCATGACCATCCAGCGCTCGCGGAACAGCACGAAGTCGATATTGGCCGTCCCGGGCACGCCCGATGGGGCCGTCAGCACGGTGAAGATCGACGGGTCCGGGTGATCAAACAGGATTGCGCCGACTGGGCAATAGTTCCGCAGGTCGTATTTGTAGGGCGCATAGTTGCCGTGCCAGGCCACCACGTCCAGCGGGCTCTGCCCGATCTGGGTCTCGTGGAACTGGCCCGCCCATTTCACGGTCAGGGTGGATGGCACCTCGCGGTCCTCAAATGCCGCGACAGGGGCCTTGAAGTCGCGCGGGTTGGCCATGCAGTTCGCACCGATAGGTCCACGGCCCGGCAGATCGAACTTCTGGCCATAGTTCTCGCAGACAAAGCCACGGCAGGGTCCTTCCAGAACCTCGACCCGGTAGACCAGACCGCGCGGGAGGATGGCGATTTCCTTTGGTTCGATGTCGATGATGCCCAGCTCGGTTGCAAACCGCAGCTTGCCCTCCTGCGGCACCACCAGAAGCTCGCTGTCCGCGCTGAAGAAATAGGCGTCTTTCATGCTCTCGGTGACAAGGTAGATATGGGCGGCCATTCCCACTTGCGTGTTCACGTCGCCCGCGGTCGTCATGGTCCGCATGCCCGTCAACCATGTGAGGGCTTCATCGGTATAAGGAACCGGATTCCAACGATATTGCCCGAGGCTGGTGACATCCTCGGGGATGTGCGGGGCCGATTTCCAATAAGGCAGGTCGATCCGCTCATAGCGCGCGGAATGTTTGACCGAAGGGCGGATGCGATAGCACCAGGTCCGCTCGGGCCTTTCGGCGGTGAAGGCGGTGCCGCTCAGCTGCTCGCCATAAAGGCCATAGTTGCACTTTTGCGGGCTGTTCATGCCCTGTGGCAAGGCGTCGGGCAATGCCTCGGTCTCGAAGTCATTGCCCCAACCGGGCATGTAACCGGGTTCGCTGAGGCTTCCATCGGCTTGAATCAGATTGCTTGTCTGCGGGACATTCATGATGCGTCTCCCTTGGTTGCGGCGGCCAGCGCCTCGGTCAGCACGGTGCGGTCGCCGATATGATTGGCAAGGATCAAAACCAGACGGGCATTGAGTGCTGTGCTCGCCTCGTCGCTCAAGCCCTCGTGGGCGCCGAGCAGTTCAGCATAGAATCCGTCCGGGTCGGGGATGTTTGGGGCGGCGTTCAGAGCCATGGGTCAGTCCTTTCCAATGGCACGGGCAACAGCGGCAGCCACCGCCGCGTCGTCAAAGTCAGGCCAGCGCGCGGCCACGTGCTGATCGGGGCGGATCAGGTAGACAGCACCCTTCGCCTCTCCCAGATACCGGTCCGCGATGTCGCCCTCCGCAGGCACATTCAGGCTGCGCAGCGTCAGCCCTTCAGCCTCCAATTGATCGGGCACATCAATGCCCACGCCCAAAAGCACAAAGTCCCCACCCAGATGATCCAGCAGGAACCCGTCCTCAAAGGGCGCATCCGGGCAAGGCGCACCGGGGCGCGTGCGGGCGGGACCATCCGGCAGCGCATCGGGTGTGTTCAGCGGTAGGCCGTCATAGACGCAAGGCATCGACAGCCGCCCGGAATTGACCAGCGGCCGGGCAAAGGCGTGATCTTCGGCCAGATCCAGCACCGCGTTGCGGAAGACATGGCTGATCTTCGACTTCGGGGTGATGAAGTCCGTCGAGCGCGAGGAATTCAGGATGTTCTCGTCGGCGCCATGGCGACGTTCAAGGTCATAGCTGTCGAGCAGGCTCTCGGGAGCGGTGCCACTCAGAACCAGCCTCAGCTTCCAGCCAAGATTGTCCACATCCTGAATGCCGGAATTGGCCCCCCGCGCGCCAAAAGGCGAGACCTGATGGGCGGCGTCCCCGGCAAAGATCACTCGGCCATGGCGGAATTTCTTCATCCGGCGGCACTGGAAGGTGTAGATCGAAGTCCAGACAAGGTCATAGTCCACATCCGGCCCCAGCATCGCATCGAGACGGCGGCGGATGTTTTCCTCTTTCAGCTCTTTCTTGCGGTCGATATCCCAGCCCAACTGGAAGTCGATCCGCCAGACCCCGTCGGGCTGTTTGTGCAAAAGCGCCGAGTCGCCGGACTTGAAATGCGGCTCGAACCAAAACCAACGCTCGGTCGGGAAATCCGCTTTCATGGTGATGTCGGCGATCAGGAAATTGTCCTCGAACACCCGGCCTTCGAAATCGAGGCCCATCATCTTGCGCAGCGGGCTGGAGGCACCGTCGCACCCGATCAGCCAATCAGCCTCAATCTGGTAAGGGCCATCCGGAGTGGTGATGTCGATCACCACGTGATCGTCCTTCACATCGACAGCATCCACCCGGTTCTTGCCGCGCAACTCAATCGGCGCGCCCTGCGCTTGCGCCTCGCGTACGCGTTCCACAAGGAACCGCTCGAAATAGGGCTGTTGCAGGTTGATAAAGGCCGGACAGCGGTGACCGTCTTCGGGCAGCAGGTTGAACTCATAGACCTGCCGGTCGTCATGGAACACCTTGCCGACATTCCACAGGACCCCCTTGTCCAGCATTGGCTGGCCGCAGCCATAGCGATGGGCGATCTCCAGCGTGCGCTTGGCAAAACAGATCGCGCGTGACCCCTGCCCCACCCCTTCGTGATCGTCGAGCAGCACAACCGGAATACCCTGCAACCCCAGGTCCAGCGCCGTAGCGACCCCGATCGGGCCGCCGCCCATCACCACCATCGGATGACGCACCGGGGCGTTGGCGTCCTGATCAGAGGAGCGCTCATAGGGATAGAGCTTGAAGGCAAGCTGATACCGGTCGTCGAGTGGCATGGTTCATCCTCCCAGATTGATGTCCCGTTCGTTTATTTTCCGGGCTCCGCCGGTTCGCTCCTCAAAAGGTCCGCCGGACCTTTTGTTGCCTTCGGCAAACCGGACCTCACCCCTGCAGTGCCTCCCACATCTCCAGATCGCGCTTGTCGGTCCAGATGCGCGGATGGGCGATCCCGCGGGCCTCGTCATAGGCGCGGGCCACATTGAACGGCAGGCAGTGTTCGTAAATGGCGTAGTCCTTGAACTTCGGATCGCAGGCCGCGCGCACCGCGTCCCATGCGTCCTTCAGCGAGCCGCCTTTTGCGGCAATCGGCTTCACCGCGTTATAGGTGCTGTCCACAAAATCGCGGGTGTTGGCCAGCGCCGCATCCACCATCTCGCGCCCCACCAGCGCGTCACCACGCCCCGGTGCGATAAACTGCGGATCATAGGCTTTCACGTTGTCGAGGGTCTGGCCCCATTCCTCATAATGACCATCGCCGCAATAGCAGGCCGAGTGATATTCCACGATATCGCCGGTAAACATGGTGGCCGCGTCGGGCACCCAGATCACGCTGTCGCCCGCGGTATGGGCGCGCCCGATCTGCTTGATCACCACTTTGCGCTGACCCAGATAGACGGTCATTTCATCGCTGAAGGTCGTGGTGGGCCAGGTCAGGCCCGGGATACTCTCGTGCCCTTCAAAAAGACGCGGGAAACGCTGGAACTCGCTGTCCCAATCCTCTTGTCCGCGCTCGACCACCATGGACCGCGCCGTGTTCGACATGATGATCTGATCGGCGTTGAAGGCAGAGGCACCAAGGACGCGGACCGCATGGTAATGGGTCAGAACCACATGAGAAATCGGCTTGTCCGTGACGGAACGCACGCAGTCGATCACCTTCTGCGCAAGACGCGGCGTCGCCTGCGCCTCGACAATCATCACGCTGTCATCACCGATGATCACACCGGAATTGGGATCCCCCTCAGCAGTGAACGCATAGAGACCTTCGCCCACTTCCGTGAACGACGTTTTCTTTTCGGTCATGTCGCCTTGCGATGCGAATGCCTTGGCCATGGTGGTTCCTCTCTGTGGTGTTCAGTTACTCAGCCGTGGGATGCAAATCCGGCGGCGAGCGCGGTCAGAATTGTATTAACATCGGCCTCGGTCAGAACCAAAGGCGGAGACAGAATGATATTATTGCCAGACACCCGCACCATCGCGCCATTCTCATAGGTGGTGCGGTGCACCTTGCCGATTGTCTTCTTGTCGATCGGGGCCTTGGTGGCGGGATCAGCGACAAGCTCCAGCGCGCACATCAGACCATGTCCACCGCGCACATCGCCGATCAGGGCATGCTTTTCCTGCAACGCCAACAACCCTTGATAAAGCTGCTTGCCGCGCGCGGCGGCGTTGTCCTTGACCTGAAGGCGCTCGGTTTCCTTCAGGCAGGCGATGGCGGCCGCAGCCCCGACAGGATGCCCGGAATAGGTATAGCCTGACCCGATAGCAGCCTTGCCGCTGGCATCGCTTTCGAACACCTCTGCAACCGCGTCCGAGATCATGACGGCACCAAAGGGGAAATACCCGTTGGTGATCGCCTTGGCGGTGCACATCATGTCTGGCTGCACACCCCAATGGCGCGACCCGCTCCAGCTACCCGTGCGGCCAAACGCGGTGATGACCTCATCCGCGATAAGCAGGATACCATGTTTCGAACAGATCTCGCGCACCCCGGGCATGAAGCTTTCGTGGGGCGGGATCACACCGCCAGCCCCAAGGATCGGCTCCATGATGAAGGCGGCGATCGTGTCTGCGCCTTGAAACTTGATCTCGTCCTCCAGCGCAGCAAGGCACAGCTGCGCCAGCCGCTCAGGATCGGTTTCATTGAACGGGTTGCGATAGGTGTAGGGCGCCGGGATGTGGTAGCAGCCCGCCATCAGCGGTTCGTATTGGGTGCGAAAATTGGCGTTCCCGTTGACCGACGCGCCCAGCGTATGGGTGCCGTGATAGCCCTTCTTGAGGCTCAGGAACTTCACCCGTCCCGCTTCGCCCCGCACCTTGTGGTACTGGCGTGCCAGCCGCAGCGCGATCTCGACGGAATCCGACCCGCCGGAGGTGAAAAACGCGCGGCTCAGCCCATCGGGGGCGAAGAACTCTTGCAGCATATAGCTGAGTTCGATCACCGCATCGTTCGAGGTGCCGCGAAAGATCGAATAATAGGGCAGCTTGTTCAGCTGCGCCGAAATCGCCTCTTTCACCGGGTCGCAGGAGTAGCCCAGATTGACGTTCCAGAGCCCGCCGACAGCATCGACTGTCCGGTGTCCGTCTACGTCAATAATTTCCACGCCTTCGCCTTCGGTGATGATATCGGGCGGATTGGCGAGGCTGTCAGCGGGATGCGCCATCGGGTGCCACAAGTGTCGGGCGTTGTTTTCCTTGAGGAAATTCATGTCTTTCATGGCAGCACCTTTTCGCTTTGCAGCATCTCCAGCGCCTCGGCATAGCTCTCGCCCGGCTGGGTAACGTCAAAATGGACAAAAGGCATGCCGACGGCTTCAGCGCCCTTCAGGTTTTTCTGCTGGTCGTCAACAAACACGCAGTCGGGCGCGGGCATCCCAAGGCCATCAGTGACAAAGTCAAAGGCCCGCGTGTCAGGTTTCAGGATTCCGGTATATGTCGCATCCACGATCAGGTCGAAATCGGCGAGGAACGGCAGCTTGGCGCGGAAATCCTTTCCGTAAAAAAGGTCGAGCTCATTCGACAGGATCGCGAGGCGGTGGCCCTCGGCCTTGGCCTGCGCGATGGCGGCAAGCGCCTCGGGACGGATCACCGCCGCTGGATCAGCCCCGCGCACACGGGCGATGAACTGCGGGAACTCTGTCCATGTCTCGCCCACCAGAGCGCCGGTCTCGGACATGCGCAACGTCCAGTAGTCGCGCTCGGTCATCTCGCCGGCCTGCATCGCCCGCCAAGGTGCATCGTTTTCGGGATCAAACGGCCCGCGCCAGTCCAGCGTGCCGGGTGCGAGGCCAAGCGCCTTTTCGGACAGGTCGTGGGTCTCGAACAATGTCTTCGAAATCACGCCGCCAAAATCGAGGACAAGGGCCTTCGTCATAGCTTGATCCACGCGGTTTTGAGGTCAAAATACTTGTCGAAGGCATGCAGCGACTTGTCATGCCCATTGCCGGATTGTTTGACGCCGCCCAAGGGCACGGTCACGTCCGCGCCGCCATAGGTGTTGACATGGACAACGCCCGCTTTGATCGCCCGCACCATCCGGTGCGCACGGCTGAGGTCGGCCGTCCAGACTGCCGCAGCCAGACCGAAATCGGTGTCATTGGCGATGCGCACGGCCTCGTCCTCGGTATCGAAGGGGATGACCGCCAGAACCGGCCCAAACACCTCGTGCTGGGCCACCGCATCCTCAGGCTGCACCCCCGCCACGATTGTCGGTGCCATGTAGAAACCGCCGGTCTCTTGAAGGATCCGGTCACCGCCTGTCACGATCTGCCGTCCTGCGGCTCGGGCCTCTTCGACAAAGCGCAGGTTCTGTTCCAACTGCCGTTCTGAGTTGATCGCGCCTGCGGAGGTCTTGGGATCAAGCGGGTCGCCCACCTTCATCGCCTCGGCGTGCGCTTTCAGTTTTTCAACAAAGGCGTCGTGAATGCTGCGCTCGACCAACAAGCGCGAGCCGGCGACACAGACCTGCCCGGAATTGCGGAAAATCCCTTGAGCCGACACTTTCGCCGCCTCATCGAGATCCGGCGCATCAGCAAAGACGACATTGGGAGACTTGCCGCCCAGTTCCAGATAGACGCGTTTGAAGTTCGACCGTGCAGAGGCTTCCAGCAAACGCCGCCCGGTTCCACCAGAGCCGGTGAAAACCAGCACATCCACATCCATGCTTTCAGCGATGGCCGCGCCGACCACTGCCCCTTCGCCCGTGACGACGTTCAGCACGCCAGCGGGCAGGCCCGCCTCCAGCGCCAGCTCGGCAATCCGAAGAAGCGTCAGCGAGGCTGTTTCGGCAGGTTTCAGCACTACACTGCACCCGGAAGCGAGCGCTGGCCCCAGCTTCCATGCGCCGATCATAAGTGGGAAATTCCAGGGCACGATGGCCCCGACAACACCCACAGGTTCTTTGTGGATCAAGCCAAGGGTGCCGGGCGCAGTCGGCGCGATCTCACCATAGATCTTGTCGATTCCTTCGGCGAAGTAACGAATCGTTCCGGCGGCCGACATCGGCTCGGCCTTCAGCGCCATTGAGATTTCGGTGCCGTTGTTGCGTACACCGAGGACTGCCAGCTCAACCGCGTGCGCCTCGATCAGGTCGGCCCATTTCAGCAGGACCTTCTTGCGCGCGGCGGGCGCCAGACCCGACCAGCGGCCATCGTCGAAAGCGCGCCGCGCTGCAGAGACCGCAGCCTCTGCGTCGTCCTGCGTACCGCGCGGCATCGTCGTGAGCACCGCGCCGTCCAATGGCGAGATCACATCCATCAACGCGCCATTACTTGCCGCGCGCGCTTCGCCATCGATCAGATGAGATGCCGGCGGCACAGGTGCCGAGGACAGATTCTGGAGCAGTGCTTCGTTTAACATCGGTTCATTTATCTCACCATCGTTTCATATAGCGTTCCAGATGCCTGCGCTTATGTCAATCTGAATCTGAAACAGAACAACCAACCCCAAGCACCGGAGCGCCGACACTTGGGGCAATGACAGGTAAGACTGACTGAAATTCGTGGACTTAGCCTTCAGCCAATAGAGGCGCGATCAAGTCGACATAGGACCGGGGCCGCTGTCCGCCCAGCCCGTCCGTAATTGCCGAGGCTGCGCGCAAAACCGCACCTATGGTGAGCTGACGTTGCGCATCTTTCATTCTATGGGAAGGCGTCGACACCGACACAGCGCCACAGGCCACGCTGGCCCTGTCAAATATTGGCGCGGCGATGCCGTGCACGTCCTCCTCATTTGTCTGGTCCGATTCGGAGAAGCCTTTTCCCTGCGTCACGTCCACCCGTGCGCCCAACTCCGATGCTTCGGTCACCGTGAACCTGGTTTTGGCCTCAAGAGCGGAGGAAAGAACACGCTTCAACAAAGCGTCGCCGCCAAAGGCCAAGACCGCGAGACCCGACGCCGTGCTGTGAAAGGGCAGAACCTCCCCCGCGACCAGCGAGACCCGACTGCCCTTCTTGCTTTCGCAAGTGGCAATGTTGGCCAGTGCACGCCCGGAGATGAGCGAGGCATGCGCCGTCTCGCCAGTCTCTGTAGACAGGGCATCCAGAATGGGCTGAACGATGGAACTGACAGGAAAGGCAGTCTCCCTCACACGCGCCAGGCGCAGGACCCCTGCACCTAATCGGTAAAGCCGAGAATCAACCTTCTGTTCAACCAACCCGGTTTCCGCCATCGCCCCCAGCATCCGATGAACGGCCGCCTTGTCGACGCCTGACCTGCGCGCCAGCTCTGACAGGCCCAATTCCGGCTCATCCTCGGAAAAATGCTCCAGCAGCATCAGGGCTTTCACGACAGTGGACGACATGTGTTCTCCTTTTGACTGTGGCGGCGCAACCGCCTCGATACTGGATCGTTGACAGGAAACAGTCCATTACGTTAATATCACCAGTGTTGATAATATAACACCAATAGGGAAGTCGTCAATGACCAAAACGAAATTCATCCTCGCCAGCGCGCTGCTTGCCGCAGTCGCGGCTCCCGCACTCGCAGAATATCCTGAGAAACCCGTCAGCTTTGTCGTCCCCTTCCCTCCGGGTGATCTCGAAGACGTACTGACGCGCATGATCGCCGAAGATTTCGAGGCCGAGTACGGCGTCGCGGCGGCCGTTGTGAACCGCCCGTCTGATGGTGGCCCGTTCCCCGGTGCGGCCTCGGTGGCCAACGCGCCGGCAGATGGCTACACGATCGGGTCATTCGTCGTGGATGTGCCCGTCGTTGGACCGCACGTTGGTGTTCCCGGTCTAAACCCCGACCCGTTCGAGCCGCTGGGCATTTTCCTGACCTATCCCTTCGTGATCGCCGCCAGCGCCGACAAGCCTTACGCGACGATGGAAGAGTTGGCCGCCCAATCCGCCGACAACCCCCAGATCCTTGGCCATTTCGGGTCCTTCCTTCTGCCAACGCAGGCGACCTTTGCCGCGGCAAAGGAACTGGGCTTCGAATGGGGCGGTGAAGCCTCCGCTGGCGCACTGGATTGCAACTCGCTCGCCTCAGGCGATTTCGACGTGATCAATACGACGATCCAGCAGATCATGCCCTGTCTCGACAACGTGAACATTCTGGCGACGATCACCGAGAGCCCGATCTCGGTTGTGCCGGACGCGCCGACCCTGTCGTCGATCGCGCCCAGCCTGAACATTTCGCTTTGGAATGGACTGTTCGTGCACAAGGACACGCCTGCTGACGTGCGCGAAAAGATCATCGCCGTGGCCCAGCAGACCATGGCGTCTGATCGCGCCGTGGAACTGGCCGCGCAGACCGGCGCGATCATCTACTGGCAGGATGCCGATGCCTCCACTGCCAGGATCGCGTCTGATATCGCAGTTTCTGATGCCATCAACGCGATGATCGCGAAATAACCCGTCCAAACCGGCCGCGTCTGTACCCGGGCGCGGCTGAACTTCCAAACGACGCACCCCGCTTCGCACCAACCGAGGCGACTGGATGAGCTTTGCCCGGAGGACCGATGAGCACCCACGCACCAGACGAACCCCATGTGTTTCCCGAGGGCCGGAAGCCGGGCGAAATGCTGTTCAGCATGCTTTTGCTGATCCTGGCCGGCATCCTGATCGCCGCCCTTCCCTGGCAGACCACCTGGCTCGATGGTAAAGGCCTCGCAGCGCAGCCGCGGTTTTGGCCCGCCTTGTCGCTCGGCGGCGTGATCCTGTTCGCAGTGCTTCACAAACTGTCTCGTCGCAAAGTCGACAGAACCCCCGGGCGCTGGAAAGAGGGGCTGACCTGGGTCCGGTCGCTCGAATTCATCGGCTGGTACATGCTCTATGTCGCGGCGATCCCGGTCATCGGATATCTGCTCGCCACCGTCGTCTTCTGTACGCTGCTGACTCTCCGGGTTGGTTATCGTGGCAAGGCTGTGCTCTGGGCCGCGCTATTCGGACTCTTCGTCGTGCTGTTCTTCAAGACCGCCATGAACGTGAAAATCCCCGGCGGGGCGATCTACGAACTCGCGCCCGAGGGCATTCGCTACATTCTCCTGCGCTACTTCTGAGGGCCCTATGGAACTTCTCGCTTCAAGCATAGAATTGATCGCGCGGTGGGACGTCATGGCCGCGCTCCTGATCGGCTCCATTGGTGGAGTGATTGTCGGCGGACTTCCGGGCGTTGGCGCGGCTGTGGCCATCGCGATCGTTCTGCCCGTGACCTTTGCGCTGGAACCGATTGTCGGCCTCACCGCGCTCCTCGGCATCTACGGCTCGTCGATGTTCGGGGGGGCAATCCCGGCCATCCTCGTCAACACGCCAGGCACGCCGGTCAACGCGTTGACCACCTATGACGGCTACCCGATGACCAAACGAGGTGAGGCACGGCGCGCGCTCAGCCTTGCCTATTCCGCTTCTTTTTTCGGCGCGCTCTTCTCCATTGTGGCGCTGATGCTTCTCGCCCCGGTCCTTGCCAAGGTCGCGCCGATGTTCGGTGCGCGCGAGATTTTCCTTGCCGCCTTGCTCGGCATCCTGCTGGTGATCATCACCCACCGCGGTCAGGTTCTGGCTGCCGCGATGCTGGCCTGCGTCGGCATCTTCCTGCAGACCATCGGCATCGAGAGCACCGCCTACACCCAACGCTATACCTTCGGCATGGGCTGGCTGCAGTCGGGCATCGACCTTATCGTCGTGGTTCTGGGCCTCTTCGCGGTCAGCCAGGCACTGATTCTATTCATGGACCGCGACAAGAAGATCACTCTGCCCCATGTCGAGAAGGTCGGCTTTTTCGACCAGATGAAGGACCTCTGGGTGTACCGCCGGATTGCCGCCGTCGGTTCCTCCTTTGGCGTCTTTTGCGGCATGATCCCCGGCGTCGGCGAATTCATGTCGCAGTTCATGTCCTATTCCTACGCCCAGCGGACCTCCAAGACGCCGGAGCTTTTCGGCAAGGGCAACCCCGAGGGCATCGTCGCCTCGGAAGCCGCCAACAACTCGGTCCCGGCCGCCGCGATGATCCCGCTGCTTGCCTTGGGCATCCCAGGCGAGGAACTGACCGCGATGATGCTCGCGGTATTCTACGTGCACAACGTCATCCCCGGCCCGCAGCTCTTTGCCGGGCAGATGGATTTCGTGCTCGCGCTCTATCTCTGCCTTCTGCTGCTCAACATCATCGTCGTGGTCTTCCTGTTCTTCGCGACCGACACGCTGATGAAGGCGATGACCATCCCGAACCGGTTCCTCGGCATGATGATTCTCACCTTCAGCCTGATCGGGGTCTATTCCCTGCGCAACTCGCTGACCGACGTGGCCATCGCTTCGGCCTTCGGGGTGTTCGGCTTCATCCTGAAGCGGCTGGACTACCCGACTTCGCCCATCATCCTCGGCATCGTGTTGGGCAAGCTGATGGAGGACAAGCTGCGCACCGCGATGGCGCGGGTGCGCGATCCCTGGGATTTCATCGACCGGCCCATCGCCTTCATCCTGTTCTCGATGATCGTCATCGCGCTGGCAGTTCAGGCGTGGACAGTCTGGAAGGGCCGGCAGGCTGAGAAGAAGGAGGCATATGATGCATGATCTCGTTGCACGCCGACGTGCGCTGCTGGGCCCGAATGTGTCTACCTTCTACGACGACCCGGTGCATATCGTACGCGGCGAAGGCGTGTGGATATGGGATGCGGAGGGAAACAAGTACCTCGACTGCTACAACAACGTGCCCCACGTTGGGCACTGCAACCCGAGGGTGGTCGACGCGATCTGCAACCAGGCGCGCACGCTGAACGTCCACACGCGCTACCTGCACGAGGGCATCCTGGATTACGTCGAACGCCTGACCGGCACCTTCGCCGATCCGCTCGACATGGCGATCCTGACCTGCACTGGGTCCGAGGCGAACGACATCGCGCTCCGCATGGCCGAGGCGATGACCGGCAAACGCGGCATCGTGGCCACCGACGCGACCTATCATGGAAACACCACGCTGGTATCGCACCTGTCGAAATCCAACGTGCCCGAAGTCGGGTTCGGCCTCGGCGGGTACCTGCGCCATGTCGAGGCCCCGGACAGCTACCGCATCGACGATCCGGACGGACAGCGTTTTGCCGCCAGGGTTCAGGAGGCGATTGACGATCTGGAGGCATCGGGCATTGGCTTTGCCGCGCTGATCGTCTGTCCCTTGTTCCTGAACGAAGGGTTCCCGGGTCAAGCGACCGGCTGGTTGAAGCCCGCCGCCGAGGCTGCACGCCGCGCCGGGGGCCTGCTGATCTGCGACGAGGTGCAATCGGGCTTCGGTCGCTGCGGCAGCCATTTCTGGGCGCACCAGAAACAGGGCGTCACCCCGGATGTCGTCTGCATGGGCAAGCCCATGGGCAACGGCCACCCTGTCGCGGGGCTGGTCACGACGTCCGAAATCATGGCCCGGTTCCGCGGCTCCTTCCGCTATTTCAACACCTTTGGCGGCAACCCTGTCTCCTGCGCTGCCGCCATGGCGGTGCTGGAAGAACTCGAAGCCCAGGACTTGCAAGCCAACGCCGCAAAGATCGGCAAGCTGGCGGCTGCGCGCCTGCAAGCCTTGGCCGAGAAATACGAAGTCATCGGCGATGTCCGCCAATCCGGCATGGTTTTTGGCGCGGAATTCGTGCTGGACCGCGCCACCAAGGAACCCGCAAGCGCCTATGCCGACCGCATCATCAACGCCATGCGCCATCGCGGCGTGATCCTGTCAAAACTGGGTCGCCACAAAAACACGCTCAAGATCCGCCCGCCCATGCCCTTTGGCGAAGAGCATCTGGACCTGCTGATCGACACGCTGGACAGCGTTCTTGCCGAACACACGGTGGCCGCATGACCGATCCTGTCGAGCAGGCGCTGGCTCTCTGGGGCATGACGGGCGCGGAGTGCAGCTTTGTCGCCGGGCGCGAGAACCGGGTCTACAAGGTCGTGCATGAAGGTGCCGCCTACGCCTTGCGCTTCAAACGTCCCGGCTATCGCGATCTGGAAGAGCTGACCTCGGAACTGGCATGGATGGCCGAGATGGCCCGGGCGGGCCTCTGTGTCCCCGCGCCGCGCCTGTCGCTTGATGGCCGCCTGCTCGAGGAGCTGGACGGCCATTATGTTGACCTGATCACATGGCTTGGCGGCCGCCCTCTGGGCCGTAGCCGTGACCCGCTGGCGCTCCCGGATGCGCCGGGAACCTTCCGCGACCTTGGGCGCATTATGGCTTTGATGCATGGCGCTTGCGACGCGTGGACGCCGCCGTTGGCCTTCACGCGCTGCTGCTGGGATGCCGCAGGGCTGCTCGGAGACGCGCCGCTTTGGGGCCGTTTCTGGGAAAACCCCACCCTCGACCTTTCTACCGCCACAATGCTGCGTGAGTTCCGCCAACAGGCCGCCCGCACTTTGGACGGACGCAACTTCGACACCGGACTGATCCATGCCGATCTGGTGCGAGAGAACGTCCTGATCGACGGCACAGACCTACGCCTTATCGATTTTGACGATGGCGGCTTTGGCTACCGGCTATTCGACGTGGCGACCGCCCTTCTCAAAAACCGCGCCGAGCCAAACTATCCAGTGCTGAAGCAGGCGCTGATCGACGGGTATCACAGCGTCCGGCCTCTCGACATGACTCATCTCGACCTGTTCCTTGCACTGCGCGCGGTCACCTATGTGGGCTGGATCGTGCCCCGCATGGAGGAGGCGGGATCGCCCATGCGCAACACCCGTTTCATCAAGGACGCACAAGAGCTTTGCAGCGCATGGCTCGCCCGGACCGCAGCACATCAGGGAGGCTGAGATATGAGCAAAACCATTCTGGTCATCGGTACGTTCGACACCAAGGACGACGAGCTTGGCTACCTGATCAGCAAAATCAAGGCGCAGGGTGGCGAGGTGCTGACCATGGATGTCAGCGTGCTGGGCGACACCGCCCAGCCCATCGACATCACCAAACACGATGTGGTCGCCGCCGCCGGGGAAACGATCGAGAGCCTGATCGCCCTCGGCGAAGAGGGCGAAGCCTTCGAGAAGATGAGCGCCGGGGCAGCCGCGACGACCCTGCGGCTCTACAAGGAAGGCCGCTTTGACGGCATGATCGCACTTGGTGGCACGATGGGCACCGACCTTGCGCTCGATTGCGCGCAGGCGCTGCCGATCGGGGTCCCGAAATACATCGTTTCGACTGTCGCCGGGTCCCCCCTGATCGGGGCCGCAAGGATGGCGGCAGATGTGCAGTTCATCCTTTGGGCAGGCGGGCTTTACGGGTTGAACCCGCTTTGCAAATCCTCGCTCAGCCAAGCGGCAGGCGCCGTGCTTGGCGCGGCAGAGGCTGTGGAGCCGCCTGCCTTCGACCGGCCTCTGATCGGGATGACGTCACTTGGCTCGTCTTGCCTGAAATACATGAAACGCCTGCACCCCGAACTGACCAAGCGCGGCTATGACGTGGCGGTGTTCCACACCACCGGCATGGGCGGCATGGCCTTTGAGAGGCTCGCGAGCGAGGGAGCCTTTGCCTGCGTCATGGACTTTTCGCTGCAGGAACTGGTGAACGTGCTGCATGGCTCGCTCGTCTCGTCAGGCGAGGATCGGCTCACCGGCGCGGGTCGCTCAGGCACGCCGCAGATGGTGGCTCCGGGTGCCTCCGACATCCTCGATCTGGCAGGCTGGCAAGAGATCCCCGCACGATTTAAGGACCGCCCCTTCCACCAGCACAACCGCCTGATCAAGAACGTGGCCTTCAACGCCCAGGAACGTGAGGCGCTGGCGACCGCCATCGTGGACAGGCTGGCCGAGGCCACCGGCCCCACGGAATACTTCCTGCCCCTCCACGGCATCGAAGAATGGGACAAACCGGGCGAGCCGGCGCATGACCCCGAAGGCCTCGCGGCCTTCACCTCTGCCAGCAAGAGCGCCGCAAACGTTCGGGTGCAGATGACCGCGCTGGACTGCCATATCAACGACTTGGCATTCTGCGAGGCGGTTCTGGCCAAATTCGACGCTTGGGTCGCCGAGGGCATCGTGGCCAAGGGCGCAACTTCTTGAACCGCTTTTCGGGCAAAACGGCCCTCATCACCGGTGCCGGTACCGGGATCGGGGCGGCAACGGCGCAGCGATTGGCAGAAGAAGGCGCACAGGTCATTTTGATGGGCCGCCGCGCAGAGCCTCTCGAGGCCATCGCCGCGCGGATGGGCGGCACCGTGTTTGTGGGTGATGCCTCCAGCAGCGTAGATTCCGCCAAAGCGGTGGCCTTGGCAAAGGACCGTTTCGGCAGTCTCGATGTGGTCGTCGCGAATGCGGGCGGGCACGGCTTCGGAACGATCCTTGAGACCGACGACGCCGAATGGCAGGCCTCGACCCAGGCCAATCTCGACACCTCGATGGTACTGCTCCGCGCGGCCCTGCCCGCACTTAAGGCCGCAAAAGGCGCGATCTGCGTCACCGCCTCCATCGCCAGCCTTGCAGCCCCCGCAGGTGCCTTCGGCTACACGGTCATGAAGCACGCCCAGATCGGCCTTGTACGCGCCATTGCCCGGGATTTCGGTCGCGACGGCGTGCGTTGCAACGCGGTCTGCCCCGGATGGGTCACAACAGAAATGGCCGATGCGGAGATGGATGAGTTGATGGAACGAACCGGCCTCGCGACGCGCGACGCCGCCTACGCCCACGTCACCAAGGATGTCCCCCTCGGTCGACCCGCATCCCCCGACGAAGTCGCCGCCGCCATCGCGTTTCTTTGCGCGCCCGAGGCCTCGGCCATTACAGGCGCTGTGCTGACAGTGGATGGTGGATCGACGATCGTGGATGTACCGACGCTCGCATTCGGATAGCACACCCTGACCTCTGTTCTATTGGGCGGGAGCAAGACTCAAGCTGATGTGAGCGGAACGGAGATCGCTCCCCTACAATCGATACGCGCCAGGGCGAAGCTCGTGCGATGTAGTACGCCATTCTTTGATTGTCGCATGAACAAATACTGCACACGATATCAGCTAAGCATTTGACTTTAATAATAAACCAATACCTTCCATCACGGGACGAAGGCAAATGGGATCTTTCAAAGACCGCTCTTCAATTTTTCAGACTTTGGTGCAGAATGCAGCATCTGGAACTCTGGGCTGCGAAGCAGACACTCACCTGCAAATCATGTTTCAATCAGATGCATCTTTTCCACCGGCACCTATTGCCGCTCAGTCACCCAGCTTGGCGTGCACCTCGTCCAGATCGATCTCACCCACGGGCATCTTGTTTCCGGGGTTCCCGAAATCATATTTGAACAATTCGAAATCCTGTTTGTAGATTTCATAGACCAGATGCATCGACAGATCGTCGAAATAGTCCTCGACCGGGTGCGCCCGCTTGGGGCCGTGGCCTTCGGATTCGTTGAAACGCGGAATGTCCGACAGCGTCACCGCGTGCTGGGCAGAGATGTTGTCCAGCACATCCTGCATCCCTTCGTTGAACTGCTCGGTCCAGAAAATCCGATCGTAACGCCCGCCATTCACAATAAAGGTCGAAACGTGGCCAGACATCGCAGACCAGTGAATGTCAGGGTCCATTGGCCGCCGCCAGCGGATCGTGTCGCGGGCAAACAAAAGAAACCGGCGAAAGCTGGCGATCTGATCGAACTCGCCCTTTCCATCATCGCCGCCAACTTCGATCCCGTAATTGTAGATCAGCGATGGAACCAGGTTCCCGCGATACCGCTTGCCGTTGCGTTGTATGCCGCAGATCTTGTCGAAGAACGAACTTAGGATGCGCGTATACGGGTTGCGGACGCAGGTGAACGAATAAGACGCATGCGCCCGGACATTGGACGAGATCGGGTCCTGGCTGGTGGGAAAGGCCCACTTGTGCATGCCTTCCTTGGCGTCGTGGATGTCGCCGTCAAAGAACCGCCCGTGGTCCGAGTAATACATGATCTGGCCAATCGTCGAACACGCGCATTTTGGCACCACACGGTAAACCATGCTTTCGCTTTCGGTCATCCATGTACCGGGAAAACCCATCTGCAGTGCCTCCTTCGCGGGCCGTTACTTGGATCGACGGCGCAGCTTTTCAAACCAAAGAACCAAAAATATTCTGTTTATTCAATCGCCCATCCTCATTATCACAGGTGGAAACGGGCAGAAACGGGAAGTGCATAACGCGAATGGCAAAGATTGCCTATATATTGCTGTGCCACAAAGGCCCCGATGCGATCATCGCACAGGCAGAACAGCTTACCGCCACCGGCGATTGCATGGCGATTCACTTTGATGCCAGCGCCAGCGCGCAGGACTATGCCACGATCCGCGAGGCGCTGAAGGACAATCCCAATGTCACCTTTGCCGCAAAGCGGATCAAATGCGGCTGGGGGGCATGGTCTTTGGTACAGGCCACGCTGAACGCGTTGCAGGCCGCCGTCGACACCTTTCCGCGCGTCACGCATTTCTACATGCTGTCCGGCGACTGCATGGCGATCAAGACCGCGGAATACACCCGGCGGTTTCTGGACGAAAACGACAGGGATTTCATCGAAAGTCACGACTTTTTCGAAAGCAACTGGATCAAGACGGGGATGAAGGAAGACCGGCTGATCTATCGCCACTTTTTCAATGAAAGAACCCAAAGCGGCCGTTTCTACGCCTCTTACGAATTGCAGAAACGGTTTGGCCTGACCCGCGAAATTCCGGCCGATATCCAGGTGATGATCGGCAGCCAATGGTGGTGCCTGCGCCGCCGCACGGTCGAGATGATCCTGGATTTCCTGCGCCAGCGGCGCGACGTCATCCGGTTTTTCTCGACGACCTGGATCCCGGATGAAACCTTTTTCCAGACCCTTGTTCGCCACCTGATCCCGAAAGAAGAGATTGATAACCGAACGCTCACCTTCCTGATGTTTTCGGATTATGGGATGCCGGTCACCTTCTACAATGATCATTACGACATGCTGCTGGGCCAGGATTATCTTTTTGCCCGCAAGATCAGCCCCGAGGCGCTGGATCTGAAGGAAAGGCTGGGCAAGCTTTATGCCAGCGAAGGCGTTGAATTCACAATCTCGAATGAAGGGCGCAACCTTTACGGCTTTTTGGCCGGGCGCGGGCGCGTAGGCCGCCGGTTCGGGCAGCGGTTCTGGGAGGCCGGAAACACCGTCGGGGCCGGGCGCGACGTGTATCTGATTGTCTGCAAGAAATGGCACGTGGCCAAACGCCTTGTTGATCAGATCATGTCTGAAACGGACATTCCTTGCGTCGAATACCTGTTCAACGAGGCCGATACGCCGCTGCCTGACCTTGGCGGTATCGAGACAACCGTGACCAAACGGTCGCGGCATCGCCGTGCCGTGGTCCGCATGCTGTTCGAACATTTCGAAACCGACCGGCTTGTTCTGTGCCTCGACCCGGCGAACCTTGAGATCGTTCAGGACTTTTGCGCCGACCAGGCCGTCACCCACATCCTTGAGATCGAATGTGACTATTCCGACGACTACCTGATCGGACACGCGCGCCGCGTCGGGCTTGCGGGGGAAAACAGCCCCGCCGAAGCCGTGGCAAACCTGTTGCCCGCGATCCGCAACTCGTTTTCCTATGAATCCGAACTGATCCGCGCCAATAGCACGGACCAGTATTTCCGTATCTCGGAAGGGGCGCCCCGTGCCGAAAACGAAGCGGCGGTTGCCGGTTTCCTGAATATCTCGACGGAACAGGCTCACGCCATCATGGCGCTGGATTACCTGTTCGCGGATTGACCGGCAGGCCACGCGCCCGCCGGCCCGGTGGGAACAGGGTCAAATATCGAAGCGGACGCCCTGCGCCAGCGGCAATTCATCCGAATAGTTCACGGTGTTGGTTTGCCGCCGCATATAGGCCTTCCAGGCATCCGATCCGCTTTCACGTCCGCCACCGGTTTCCTTTTCGCCGCCGAAAGCGCCGCCAATCTCGGCGCCGGACGGGCCGATATTGACATTGGCAATCCCGCAATCAGACCCTGCAGCCGTCAGGAATTTTTCCGCCTCGCGCATGTTCAGGGTGAAGACGCAGGACGACAGCCCCTGCGGCACGTCGTTTTGAATCTCCAGCGCCTGGTCGAATTCGTCATACCCCATGACATAAAGGATCGGTGCGAAGGTTTCCGTTTTGACCACCGAACTCTGGCCGGGCATTTCGACAATCGCCGGTTCCATGTAAACGCCAGCCGGGACGTTTTCGGTGACGCGGTTGCCGCCAAACACGACCCCGCCCTGTGCCCTGGCGGTTTCCAACGCGTCGGCCATGGCCTGCCCTGACGCTTCGTCCACAAGCGGACCGATCAGCGTGCCCTCGGCCAACGGGTTGCCGATGGGCAACCCGGCATAGGCTTTTTTGAGCCGCGCGACCAATTCCTCGCGGATTTCGTTGTGGACAATCAGCCTGCGCAGCGTCGTACAACGTTGACCGGCTGTACCAACGGCCGAGAACACGATGGCCCGGACCGCCATTTCCAGATCGGCCGAGGGGCCAACGATCATTGCGTTGTTGCCGCCCAGTTCCAGAATGCACTTGCCAAACCGCTGCGCCACGATCGGGGCGACGGCCCGGCCCATGCGGGTCGATCCCGTGGCCGAGATCACCGGAACATCCTCGCTGGCCACCAGGGCCTGACCCAGATCCGCCCCGCCGATCAAGGTTTGCAACAAACCCTCTGGCGCGTCCCCGAACCGCGCAAGCGCCCGCTCAAAGATTTTCTGGCAGGCCATCGCGGTCAGCGGCGTTTTCTCGGAGGGCTTCCAGATCACCGGATCGCCACAGACCAATGCCAGGGCGGCGTTCCAGGACCAGACGGCAACCGGAAAGTTAAAGGCCGAAATCACGCCGACCGGGCCTGCGGGATGCCAGGTTTCCATCATCCGGTGGCCCGGACGCTCGGACGCGATGGTCAGACCATAAAGCTGGCGCGACAGCCCAACGGCAAAGTCGCAGATATCAATCATCTCCTGCACTTCGCCCAGACCTTCCGAGGTGATCTTGCCCGCTTCCCAACTGACCAGCGCGCCCAGATCATCCTTGGCCGCGCGCAGTTCTTCACCCAGCAGGCGGATCAACTCTCCGCGGCGCGGGGCCGGAACGATACGCCATACCTTGAACGCGGTCTTGGCGCGGTCGATGATCGCGGGCATGTCGGCGGCCGGGGTTTCGTGAGGCTCGGCCAAAAGCCTGCCATCAATCGGAGAGGTCACGCGCAATGTGCCCCCGGCCAGTTCAGCCGCCGTCAGGCCCAGGTTTGTCAGGGTGTTTTCTGCTGTCATCACTATGTCTTTCATGTCTCAGGCCGCCTTGTTCTGTTCGGTGACATCTCCGGCGCGGTAAAGACGGCCGAATTCGGTGTTCAGGAAATCGGTTAGCTTGACCTGCTCTTGGCGAATGAACCCCTGTGCAGGCAGGACGCCTGTCCGCATCAGGTCCACAACACCCAGGACGCCAGCCGCCGTGGTGATCTGGATCGCGCTCCAGGTGGTTCCATCGATGGTCCGGGCAAAGGATTTGTTGATCAGGGATTTTTCACGCAAGGCCCCGTCGATCATGCCTTTGGCCGTGCAATAGACCAGAACCACATCCTGATCCGTGCGCGGCAGCGCCGTTTCAAAGATCTCTTTCAACAGGTCCCGACGCCGTTCAAGACCCAGGTCGTTCAGCAGCAACCGCAGAATGTCCCGGTGCCCAGGATACCGGATCGAGCGATAGGACACCGCCCGCGCCTTGCCGTCCAGCGTTTCCGGCAGCGTGCCAAGCCCGCCCGAGGTGTTGAAACATTCGTATTCGACACCGTCATGCCCGATGATCTCGTGATCTTCCAACGGCGCGGTCTTGGTGCGAACGCCATTCACAATGGCGTCGCACGGGTTGCAGTATTCGTTGATCAGCCCGTCAGTCGACCATGTCAGGTTGTATTTCAACGCATTCGTCGGATAGAGCGGCAACGCTCCGACACGCATGTGCAGGCTGTCAATCGTATCGAACGCCTCCGCCAGCGCAGCACCTGCAATGCCGACAAATCCCGGTGCCAGCCCGCATTGCGGCATAAAGGCGGATTGGCTGTTTTGGGCCAACTCACGCACGGCCTCGGTCGCGGCGACATCCTCGGTCAAATCAAAGTAATGAACGCCCGCATTGGCCGCAGCCTGGGCAATTCTCGGCGTCAGAAAAAACGGAGCCGCAGAAATCACCGCATCGAACCCGCGCAACGCTTGGGCCAGGTCGACCGGGTCGGCGACGTCGATCTGATTGGTTGAAATTCCCTGCCGGTTCAACACCGCCAACGCCGCCAGGTCCCGGTCAGCAACCGTCACGGTATAGTTGGTCGATGATTTCAACAGCGCGGCAATCATCTGTCCGATCTTGCCCGCGCCCACAACGCATATGTTCCAGCTCACTGCATGCCTCCATTCGCTTGTCTTTCAAGCATGAAGGCGAAACTGTCCGGCACACAGGGTACGAGTTGACGAAGACGCCGGGATTTTCGTTAATTTGTCGGGCCCGCCGTCAATATGACGCTGATCCTTGGCGGGACTGCTTGGCGCTTGGCCCCTTGCGTTGGGCGCAGGGCGTGTCCTGCAAGGGTCCGCAGTGGCGCAGCAGGTCGCGCTGTTTCTCATCAAGCACGTTTTGAAACAGCACCGTGAGTTCGGATCGTTGCAGACGCGTGGGCATGTGGGCCGCGTCCATATCATCGGTAACGCTGTCCATATCCGCGCCTTTCGCTCCGGCGTCGAAGACGGTGTTCAGAAATGACTTGATGAGCATATCTTAACTCCCCCATTGGCAGACCGTATTGACCGAGTCGCTGCGGACCGCGTCCGAACCCTTTGGTCGAGAGCTCAAGGACGACCATTCCGTGAGTGCCGATCCGCAGCGACACGGCGGATTTAGGCACCCAGCGTTCTGAGGTTAGGGGGAAGAATCCGGTGAAAATTGTCATAAATTGACCAACAGATCAAAAAACCAAGTCAATTCTTCGATTTATCCCCCATTCCTAATGGCGCCCCCCCGGAAAAGCGACGCGACGTCACAACGGCGCAAGCGGGGGCGTTATGCGGAAAACAGGCCCAATGCGGCGCAAAACCGGCGCGCTGCCGCGGTAATTCCGGTGGGTTTTTGGCGCTCGGGCCGGCTGTTGAACGGTTGATTGCGCGACGGCTGCGCGCCCTGACAAGCCCAAGCGGTTGACATGCCAGCCAAAGCATTGAGCATCCCACAGCGTGCATGGGGCACCTCGCGGAGGATCGAATGAACCTTGACCGGCTTTCCGGGCTTGCTGACTGGCTGGACGAAGGCGCGCCTGGGGTGGCTTTCAACATGTTCGCAATCCGCCAGCCGATTTCATACGTTCTCGGGCCGGAAGGTGATCCGATGGACGCCCGGATGATCCTGCGGCAAGTCGCCGAGAAAGACCTGACCCAAACCGACATATGCTGCGGGCTGGATGGCGCTGCTGTCCAATTGTTTGACCCCGGTTTCCCCGTGTATGCGCCTGAGCTTTTTGAACAGGTACAAGAGCGCGCCCTTGAATTGCTTGGGTTGCCGCGGATGGATAAGGGCCCGCGATGGGATTGCGCGCATGACCTATTCGACCCGACCAACGCGCCCGATGATTGCAGCCCCCGGCAAGCGGCCCAGGCAGTTCGCCGGTTGATCGCAGGGCAAGCCCCCTGGCCCGGGCTTTGACGTGTCTTCCGGCCAGGAACGACCCGCAAGGCCACCGGCTCGGTCCTTGGGGAAAGTCAGGTAAAGGCAGCCATGAAGCGGCTACTCGGTTACCGTCAAAGCTTTCGGTCTTTCCGCAGCGCGAAAGCGACCCTCAGCGGGATCGAGACAATCCGGACAATCAAACGCGGACATATCCACAACAAACAACCCGGCGTCAGCGGCGAGATCCAATTCATCGATGAACTGTTCACAGCCGCTTGGTTGACGCTCCGCATCTGTGATGCAACCGGTCACGGCAAACGAATGCAACAGTCCCCCAGCGACAAAACAAAAACGATTCTTTTCACTGCTTACCCTCGGGTTGCGACGCCACTGTCGGCAGGCACTGGTTGCCAATCCGGCCAGCAATGCACAATCGGTTTTTGTCGTCGGAAATGACACGGCCCGACCCATTCGGGCGAATCCATTTTGCCACCTGTCAAACTGCACGCCCCGGATAGCCAAACCCCGTGAAACCGGCCTTTTCGCAAGGCATCACGCCCACAAAGCGGCTCAACTGAGCCTGGCGCGCATCCAAATCGCCAAGGGGCACGCAGGTTGACCAGCCGATGGTAAAGCCACTTCGGCGGTCGTCGGGCGCATCTATTAAATCGATATAATACAACGACATAAAGGATAGCGAAGGTATTTCATCGCTGTTTCCTCCGTCAGTTTCCCAATGCTCCTCAAGTCATCAAGCCGCGCGACAAACAGGTCGCACAGCGGACGCCCGGACGCGGGCCGGGCGAAAGCAATTATCAATTTTCATCTTGCGCGAAAATGATCAATGTGTTTCAAAATTGGAGACCGCCGGTGGAGGAGCCGGTAAAGATCGGGGAGGGATCGTCCGTGAAAGCCTGTGTGGTTCACGCCGCTCGCGACGTGCGAATTGAACATCGCGATACCGGCAGCGCCGGTGCCGGAGAGGTGATGGTAGGCTTTGCCTGGGGCGGGATCTGCGGATCGGACATCCACTATTTCGAACATGGGCGCGTCGGCGACTCGATCGTCCGCAACCCGATGATCCTGGGTCACGAGTTTTCGGGAACGGTGATCGCGACCGGCGAGGGCGTGACCGGGCTCGTCCCCGGTGACAAGGTGGCCGTCAACCCTGCAAGCCCTTGCGGGCACTGTTCGTATTGCAAAAGCGGCGACACCAATCTGTGCACCGACATGCAATTCATGGGAAGCGCCGCGCGCCAGCCGCACCGTGACGGTGGGTTTTCCGAGGTGGTCCGCGTCAAGGCCACGCAATGCGTCAAAGCACCCGCCGATGCGGACCTTCAGCATCTGGCGATGGCGGAACCGTTTGCCGTTGCCCTGCACGCCGTCGCGATGGCCGGGGATGTGTCGGGGCGCACGGTGCTTGTCACCGGTGCGGGCGTGATCGGCCAGATGGTTGCGGTGGCTGCACGCCGGGCCGGGGCCCAGCGCATCATCATGAGCGACGTTTCCCCCGAAGCCTGCGACCGCGCAGTTCAGTTGGGGATCGACGAGGTTGTAAACGCCACCGATGCCTTGGGTGTGTCGGCCCTAACGGCCACGCCGCGCTGCGATATTGCGCTTGAGGCCTCGGGCGCGCCGCAGGCCCTTGATCTGGCCATTGAGGCGATGAAACCCCGTGGCCGGTTGGTTCAGGTTGGATTTCTGCCGCCAACTGCGCCGCTGCACCTCGCCAAGCTGCTGACCCGCGAACATACGATCACCGGGACCTATCGGTTCTCAGATGAATTTGAAACGGCGGTACATGCGATCACCACGGGCGAGGTGGATTTGCGTCCGATGATCTCGGCCGAGCTTCCTCTGGATGCGCCAGAGGCGGTGTTTGAACGCGCGCTCGACAAGGCGCGGACGCTGAAGGTGATGGTGGCCTTCCAATGACCGAACCCTTTTCACTGCCCTATGCCCCGGACCTGCTGAAGGTCACTGCCGCCCATATTGGCGTCGGCGCCTTTCACCGGGCGCATCAGCAGGTCTATTATGATGATCTTGCCCGGCAGGGCGTTCAGATCGGCGTAATAGGGGTAAACCTGACGCCGCCGGACATTTCCGGTGCGCATGGCGCGCAAGGTGGACGTTATGCGGTGCTTGCCGAAGACGCGGCACATTCCGAATGCCACGGGGTCGGCACCCTCAGGCGCCTGTATGACACATCACAGGCTGCAACCGCGTCCTGGGACGACATTACCTTTGTCACGCTGACAATCACCGAGAAAGGGTATTGCCACCATCCGGGCACGCAAGATCTTGACCTTGACCACGTCGCGGCCGACCTGGCCACACCGGACAGGCCGCGCACGGCCATCGGCTATCTGGCCTGGATGCTTGAACGCCGCCGGCGTTCTGGTGGCGCGCCGATTACCCTGGCAAGCTGTGACAACGTTCCGCAGAACGGCCAACTGCTGAAAGGCGTCCTGCAGCATTACGCCCGGCACGCCTTTCCGCAGCTTTTGCCCTGGATGGAAAGCCATGTGCGGTTTCCTGTCTCTATGGTCGACCGCATTGTGCCCGCGATGACAGCCGAGGCGCGCGACCGGCTGGAGACCGCGCTGGGGCATAAGGATGCGATCGGAGTGGTGGCTGAGCCATTCCGCCAATGGGTGATCGAGGACAACTTTGCCGCCGGTCGGCCGCCGCTGGAACGTGCGGGTGTTCAGATCGTCCGGGACATCACCCCTTATGTGCGCATGAAATACCGCCTTTTGAACGGGCTGCAATCGGCCTATGCCGAGCTTGGCAGGCTCTGCGGTTGCGCCAGTTCGTACCAGGCAGCAACGCAACCCGACCTTGCCGCATGGGCAACGGTATTTCATGCGTCGCAGGCCGCGACCCTGGAATGCCCGGCGGGCGAAGATCTTGCCACCTATGGCCGGACCAGCCTTGAGCGTCTGCAAAACCCGCGAATTCATCACCCGCTGAACCAGATCGCATCGGATGCCAGCCTGAAACTTCCGCAGCGGATCGCTGAACCGGCCGAGACCCTGATCGCGCGCGGTGATACGTCGCGGGCCGCGCCGCAGGCAATGGTTCTTGCGGCCTGGGCGTTGAACGGCGGCAACACCGCTCCCGACGCAGAAGGGTTCCGCATGAGCGACCCGCTGGCCCAGAAAATGGCGGCGTACAGGACGCAGTTTGACGCCGACGCAGCCGGGCTTGCCGCTGCGGTGCTGTCGCTGCCGGTCTTGCCGCAGGCGCTTGCTGCCTCGGACGATTTCCGCGGGCTGGTGGAACACTGGATTTCTCGCTTTGGCAAGGCCGAGCCCAAGGCAAGGGCGGCGCTGATCGGCGAGTGTGCAAGGGAGAACATGCATGCGTAAGTGGCTGGCAGGCCGAACGCCCGAGGAATGGCTCGGCGCGGGCCTCATGACGGTCGTGGTGGCCCTTTTGGGGTTTCAGGTCATAGCACGGTTCGGCTTTGGCCGATCCTTCAGTTGGCTTGAGGAAGTAAGCCGCTTTGCCTTTGTCTGGTCGGTCTATTTCGGCTTTGTCATCGCTGCCGAAGGCGACCGCCATATCCGCGTTGCGCTGCAACTCGAACTTCTGCCCGAACGTGCAAGGCTGGTCGCCTATACCCTGGCCGATACGCTTTGGCTTGTCTTCAATGCCATCGTGATCTGGCACGGGTACTGGTTCACGCTTTCGATGTTCGAGTTCCCCTATATCTCGCAGACGACGGGCATCAACCTGGTCTGGGTCCAGATGATCGTGCCGCTTGGCTTTGCCTTCATGTCGGTCCGCGTGTTCCAGGTCATGCTGCGCCGCTGGCAGACCGGCAAAGGCCCCGCAGATAGCCGGATGGGAGACTGATCATGGATCCGACGCTCTTGATGGCGCTGTCCTTCGTCATCTTCCTGGTGATTGGCGTGCCGGTCGGCATTTCGATCGGTTTGTCAGCGGTCATCGCGATGGCCACGGCGAACATGCCGATGTCCTATCTTGTCCAGACGGCCTATTCCGCCGTTGACGAGTTCACGATCATCGCCGTGCCGATGTTCATCCTGGCGGGAACGCTGATGGAGAAAGGCGGCCTGACCCAGCGGCTGATTGATTTCTCTCGGGCCATTGTCGGCCCGGCGCCGGGCGGGCTTGCCAGTGTCACAATCGTTGCCTGCACCATCTTTGCCGCGATCTCGGGCTCGGGGCCCGCAACCACCGCGGCCATCGGGTCGATCATGATCCCCGCCATGGTGCGCGACGGGTATGACAAGGGGTTTGCCTCGGCTGTTCCATCATCCGCAGGCGGGATCGGCGTCGTCATCCCGCCCTCTATCCCGATGATCATTTACGGTATCACCTCTGAAACCTCGATCAGTGCGCTGTTTATCGCGGGCTTCGTGCCGGGCCTGATGCTTGCCGCCGCCCTATATGGCACCAGCCGCTTCATTGCTGGTCGTCGCGGGTACACATCCGGCGATAGCTCGGGCCGGGAACCGGGTGCTATTCGGCGCACCGCGTGGGAGGCAAAATGGGCGCTCGCCGCCCCGGTTATCATCCTCGGGGGTATCTATACCGGCGTATTCACGGTGACCGAAGCGTCGGTGGTGGCCGTTCTTTACGCACTGTTCGTCGGCATATTCGTCTATCGCGAAATCCGGCTGTCCACCTTTATCGACGCCATGGTCTATTCGGTTCGGATCACCGGAACCGTGATGCTCGTGCTGGTCACCGGACGGATCATTGGGCGCATGCTGACGGTGTTCCAGGTGCCGCAACTGGTGTCCAACGGGCTGATCGGCGCGGTGTCTGACCCGACATTGCTGATCCTGCTGATCCTGCTGCTGCTGATCTTCATCGGCATGTGGATGGAAACCCTGACCCAGATCATCATCTTGACACCGCTTTTGCTGCCTGTCGTCAGCTCTGTCGGAATCGATCCGCTGCAATTCGGGATCATCTTCGTCATCGCCTGCGAGATCGGCTACTCGACACCGCCATTGGGAGTGAACCTCTTCGTTGCCAGCGAAATAGGCGAAACAACGGTGGAAAAGGTCTCGAAGGCCAGCATCCCGTTTCTGATCGCCGAGGTCACGGTGATGGTGCTCGTCGCCTTTATCCCGGAACTCACCCAATGGCTGCCAAGGCTGCTCGGATTCATCAACTGACAAGACCATTTACCAAGGAGGAGACCCAAATGAATATCTTCAAAACGGCAATTGCCGCGGCGGCCCTGTCCGCAATCGGCGCCCTGCCCGCACTGGCGGCAGACTATACCCTGCGCCTGAGCCACGGCGACAATGAAAACAACCCGACCCATATCGGGGCGGTCAAGTTCAAGGAACTCGTCGAGGAATATACCGACGGCCGGATCGAGGTGCAGATTTTCCCGTCAAACCAACTCGGTTCGGAACAGGAAGTCGCCCAAGCGTTGCGCATGGGATCAATCGAAGGCGAAATCCTTTATACCGGCAACCTCGTGCCGTTGGCCCCGTCCGTCGGTGTGATGATGCTGCCCTATGCCTTCACCTCGACCGAAGAGGCCCACGCCGCGATGGACGCGCTCAAGGGTCCGCTTAACGAACGTCTGCCGCAAGAGGCCGGCGTCCGCGTTCTGGGGTATTTCGAAAAAGGGTTCCGCGTCCTGACCAACAGCGAACGCGAGGTGAAAACCCTCGAAGACCTGCAGGGTCTGAAAATCCGCGTGTCCAAGAACAATATCGCGATCAAAACGTTCCAGTCCTGGGGGCTTGACCCGATCCCGATGGCCTGGGCTGAGGTGTTCCCGGCATTGCAACAAGGCGTGATCGACGGTCAAGAGAACCCCTATACCACTGCAATTTCGTCGAAATTCTACGAAGTTCAGAAGTACATCACCGAAATTCACTACTTGATCTGGTCCGGCCCGATCATCGTGTCCGAACGGTTCTATCAAGGTCTGCCCGAAGACCTGCAAGAGGCGTTGAACCGGGCAGGCGAAGAAGCGGCCCTGCACGAGCGTCGGGTTTCCGCTGAAGAAACCGCGGCGGCCAAGGAAGAACTGGTCGAACTTGGCATGGTTCTGTCCGGCGCACCCGAAGACGAGGCCAAATGGCAAGAGGCCGCCAAGGCGCTGTGGCCAAGCTTTGCCGATGACATCGGTGGTGCCGAATGGGTCGAACAGGCCTCGCAGATCATGCAGGACGCGATCTCGAAGTAACGCCCGCAGCATCCGCACAAACAAAGGCGGCGTCGGTTTCCCCCCGGCGCCGCTTGGCACATCAACCCTGGGCCAGGGTGTGAACAACCCCATTGCCTACGACAGCCAGCGCAGCAATACTCCTCTCATGCCACAAGAAAATCCCGGTTCCCGCTCTGAAATCGCGAATTTCGATGATCTGGTCGCGCGTCTGGGCGACCCGGACCTTCGTCTTCCCAAGCGCCTGAAACAGGTGGCCAAATTTGTTCTGAACAACCCCGAAGACACCGCGATCTACAGCATCGTCGAGCTGTCGCGCATGGCCGAAGTTCCCAGTTCGACCTTCACACGTTTTTCCAAGGAACTTGGGTTTTCCGGGTTCTCGGATTTCCAGTCGGTGTTCCGGCAACGCCTGCTGGGCCCCAAGGCGACCGATACTGACCGTAGACGGGCTTTGGCCGACACCCCCCTGCGCGATGCGACCAGCGGCGTCGACCTGGATGATCCGAACGCGGTGTTCGACGCCTTTATCCACGCGGGTATCGACACATTGCTGCGCCTTGAGGAAGAGGTCGACCGCGCCGTTCTGAACGACTTTGTTACAACCCTCGCCGAGGCCCGCACCATTCACATCGTGTCAGCCCGCGGGACGTTCGGCGTTGGCGCCTATTGCTTTTACGGCTTTTCGCAGGTCGGAAAGCACGCGAACCTGATCGACAATACCGGGGCAATGCGGGCCGAGCAGGTCCGCTTTATGCAGCCCGATGACGTCGCCCTGGTAATCACGTTCGACGATTACACCCCCGAGACCCTGGAGATCGCGGAAAAGGTCCTGGCCAACGGGCATCGGCTGCTGTGTATCACCGACAATGAGATGAGCCCCGCAGCGCGGATCGCAAACCAGGCGCTTTATGTCCGCGAAGGCCATCTTGGGCATTTCCGCCTGCAAATCCCCGCGATGGCGCTTTGCCAATCCATCATCGTAAGCGTCGGCAGGAAAGTCAGCCGCGCCAGCCGGAAAAACCCCAAGGCATAGCCCGCCGAGGCCGCTTCCGTCACCGGCATGTTCTGAATATGGTACCAGCACCCGGTCAAAACGCCCGTCGGTATGGTCATCAAGGTGTTGCACGTATGAGAATTTTCGCGCTTTCGGTATTTGGCATCCACATGGTTTTCGAACTCGCCTTTGGTGCAAATGCGTTCCTGACCGGCGCATCTTCGTCGCAAAGTGCGGAAGAAATTGCACAGCAATCGGTGCAGTTGACCATTGCGTTCCGGTTTCTGGGCAGCGCCCTGATTGCCCTTGGGGTCATGGCGGCCATCGTCATTTTCGTTGTCGGTCTGCAATCACGCACAACGCTTTATACTGCCATGGGATTTGCCATATTCCACGGCCTCGGTGCGATTGGCAGCATCTGGTCCGCAGCCCCCGCATTCGAGGTTTACCAACAGCCATTGGCCTTGGGTGCGTTGATACTGCACATGCTGCTTGCCCTGGGATTTGCTTTCGTGGCGATCCGCTTTCCCGCGAACCGGGCTGGCACCGGTTAAAGGCGGGCCCAAAACCGCCCGTTTCGGTGGCCGTTACACTGCGGCCATCCGCGCCGCGCCTTGCGCCGCGTCAATCGTCACGGGTGCAGCGGAACAGTATTTTCCACCGGGTATAGACATCCAGCCGATCCAGGTGTGAGGGGAAAAAGCTGCTGGGGGCATCGGCGGGTATCGGTGCGCTGGCCAGGAAACGGCTGACATCCACCCTCAACCCCGCTTGACGGAATGCCTCGACATAATCGGAAACCGAATGGTTCGGAACGGGAATGTTGGAAAACTCCGAGATGGCCGGGTGCCAGCTGGACCACAGCGGGTTATCGCGATGGCAGCAGGTCACGGCATGGTAGCTTCCGCCAGGCCTCAGCGCTTGGGCAACCTGCCGGGCGTGATCCGCCAGATCCTGGATGAGGTATATGACCTCGTGGCTGAAAGCCAGATCGAACCCCTGCCCCGCATCGGCCAGCCGCGGCGTCGCAAGATATTCGATCGGGCGCGCCCCTTTGCGTCCATTGGCCATTTGAACCGCCGCGCGGGCCAGATCGACGCCAACACCGGCCTTGAAAGGGAGCGTGTCGTAAAGCATCCGCAAGAACCCACCCTGATTGCAGCCGAAATCAAGCACCTTGGCCTGCGACAGATCGGGATTTCCCAGAAAGGCAATCATCTCGTGCCAGATCCACGCGTGATCATCGGTCATGGTGTCTTCTTCGCTGGCATCGCAAGACCAGGTGTCGATCAAGGCTGACATGGCGCTATCCTTGTTGTGAAACAATCGCGTTAAGGGCTTAGGCTTGGGTTTCCAGGTCTTTCAGCAGGGCCCTGAAATTGCTGCGCGCGGTGCCGGGGTGGCGGATTTTCTTGACCGCCTTCAGGTTGTGCAGATCACCGCCCACAACGATCAACCCGACCATCCCCCATTCGTAATGCGGCAAACAGATATGGCCATAGATGCCGGGCACCGTGAATTCGACCGTCAATTCCTGGTCGATGGCCCCGTTCCAATGGTCGGCCCCGTCGGGGATCATTCCGCGCTTGGACGCCGAATTGTGCCCCTGGTCCGTGGCCAGGAAGGTTACCGTATCGCCGACATCCACATGCAACAGCGCGGGCGCGAACACATTGGGCGTTTCGGGGTCGCCGCAGGCAGCGTTCAGCATAAGGACCGAGTGGGCCTGCCCCACGGGCGCGGGGGCCGGGCAGGCCAGCGCGCTGCCGGTTCCGGCAAGCGCCCCCATGGACAAAACAAAATTACGACGCGTAAGCATGAACAAGCAGGTCCTTTCTGGGGCCAGACGTGATTTCGATATCAACGCCGTAGGTTTCGGAAATGGCCGGCGACCGAAGCACCTCGCCGGGGGTGCCCTGGGCCAGAACACGGCCCTGACCCAACAGCACCAGATGATCGGCGAAACGGGCCGCCAGGTTCAGATCGTGCAGCGCCACGATGCCAATCGTGCCGCGCGCGGCCATTGCTGTCTTGATCTGGCTCAGCACCTGCAATTGATGGCGCAAATCCAGCGCCGAGGTCGGTTCATCAAACAGATAGACATCCGAGTTGCGCACCAGGGCCTGGACGACCGAAACCATCTGCGACTGACCACCGGACAGCTCGCTGACATAGGCCTCGGACAGATGCCCGATCCCGGCTTGATCCAGCGCCTGCCCGACCGCCAGCATATCCGCCTCGCTGACCCGCCAACCGCGCAACTGCTTATGCGCCATCATCACCACGTCGAAAACGGTCAGCGCGGCATTCGCGGTAAAGAACTGGGGCATGAAGCAGACCCGTTTCAACCGCTCGCGCGAGGACAGCGTGGCAAGATCGGTTTCGCCCAGATGTACGGTGCCCGATTCCGTTCGGTGCAGCCCCGCAATCAGTCGGAACAGGGTCGACTTGCCCGATGCGTTCGGTCCGATAAGCGCGGTCAGGGTTCCGGGTGCGATGGCGTCAAACCCCACGTCGCGCAGGACCCGGCGCTTGCCATAGGAAAAGGCCAGGCCGCTTGCTGTCAGTTCGGTCATTGCCAATGCCTCTTGCGTTGGCCCAGAATGAGCAGGATGAAAAACGGAATGCCGATCAGCGAGGTGATCATGCCGATGGGATAGACGATGCCCGGCGTGATTGCCTTGGATGCAATGGATGTGCCCGACAGGATCAGCGCGCCGCACAATGCGGAAAGCGGCAGGAACCCGCGCTGATCCTCGCCCACGATCATCCGCGCGATATGGGGACCGACCAACCCGACAAAGGCGATTGCCCCGACAAAAGACACCGCCACCGCGGCAAGGACCGACACGCCGCCAAGAACGGTGATGCGCAGAAGCGAGACGTTGATGCCCAGGGCCGCGGCCTTGTCTTCGCCCATGCGCAGCGCGGTCAGCGCCCAGGACCGGGACAGGAAATAAGGCAGGATGACCACCAGAACGGCGGCGCAGACACCGACCTTCGCCCAGCTGGCACGGGCCAGCGACCCCATCTGCCAAAAGATCAGCTGCGCCAGCTGAAACTCTGATGCGCCGTATTGCAGAAAGGCCAACAGCGCGTTGCAGGTAAACAGCACGGCGATGCCGACCAGGATCATCGCCTCGGGCGAGACCCCGCGCAACCGGGTGAACAGGAACAGCAAAAACGACGTGCCCATTGCGAACACAAAGGCATTTACCGTCACCATCAACCCACCGACCCACGGGATCACGGACCAACCCAGCACAATCGCCAGCGCCGCGCCGAAACTTGCGGCCGAACTAAGGCCAAGTGTAAACGGGTCGGCCAGCGGGTTGTTCAGGATCGTCTGCATCTCGGCCCCCGCCACGCCCAGCATGGCGCCAACGCAAACGGCCATCAGGGCCACGGGCAGGCGGACCTGCCAGATGATCACGGTTTCCTTGTTGCTGGCGACCGAAGGGTCAAGAATTACATGCAACGTGCGCAGAAAGCTCAGGTTCGCCGGGCCGGTATTGATGTCCACGACAACCATGGTCGCCAAAGCCAGAACAGCAAATCCAACAAGAGCGGCGCGCCACATTGAACGGCGTTTATAGGCAGCAACAAGCGTCTGCGCTTCGGCAGAAATTGTCAGGTCGGACATACGCGAAACCTTCTTGTGGCCCGCAGGGTTTTGTCCCTGCGGGCTGTTTTCTTAGTTGGTCGCCGGGGTCGACATCCAGAATGTGCCTGACGGCTCGAAGGGCAGGAACCGGTCATGCAGTTCAGTGAAGGTCGCCCAGGGATCGAGATCTTCGAAATCGTCAGGGTGGAACCATTTCGCCAATTGCTGGATGGCAACGAAATGATAGGGCGAGTTGTAGAACTGGTGGAAAATGGCGTGGTAATTGCCGTTCTTGACCGCATCAAGGTCCGCAAAGCCTGCGCGCGCGGCCAGGGCCTGAATGCGTTCGTTGTTTACGGCGTCATCCGCCTCATATCCCAACAGGACCGAGGTCACCTCGGGCTTGGATTCCGCCCAATTTGCACCGGTGGCGACAATATGTTCGGGGTCTGCTTCGATGACACCTTCCAGGTTCAGCGTGACCGAATAGGCATTCGCCAGGGTCGAGGCATAGTTCGTCCCCCCGGCCAGTTCGACAAAACGGCCATAGTTATAAGGGCCAAACGACCAGCAGCAGAAATCATTCTGCCACCCGGCGGCGTTTTCAACCACGACCATCGGACGTTCTTCGGCCGGGATGGTGTCGATGATATTGGTCACCTTGCGCATCTGCGCGATGTAAAAGTCGATGAACTCGGCGGCGCTTTTTTCCTGGCCCAGAATGCGCCCCAGAGCCAACAGCGACGGCACGACGTTTTCGGTGGCATTGCGGCGGAAGTCGATAAAGGCCACCTGGACACCGGCATTGCCCAGCTTGTCGATCAGGCCGGTTTCCTCGGCTTTGAACAGGCTGCCCGATTCCAGAAGAACCAGATCGGCTTCGGATTCAAGCACCGCCTCGATGCTGAAATCCCCTGCGTAAGGGTTACCAAAGTTGATCATGCGGGCGGTGTCTTCGGGAAATGCGCCCTCGAACTTGCGGAACCCGTCCGGGTCATAAAGAACCAGGTCATTGTTCCAGCCGACGATCTTTTCGAACGGGTTTCCATCCGTGACGGCGCTGATTGCGTACATCATCCGGCCCTCGCCCAGGATGATCTTGTCAGGCATTTCCGGCAAAGTGACCTCGCGGCCTGCAATGTCGGTAAAGGTCAAGGCTTCGGCTTGAGCATCGGTTGCTGACACGAACAGGGTCGCGCTGGCTGCAATAGCACCAAGGAAGCCGCGCGGGAATGTCGGGAAAGACATGGGCGGTCTCCAAATTGGTTGTTTACAAGGCGTCTCTTAGGGGCAAGAGATGCAAAAGCCAAGTGTTTTTGTAAGTTATTTTTGCCCGGGTGACTTGACCATTCCAGCAAAGGCCAAGTCATGGGGGTTTTGTCGCAGAAGGGCCTGCGGCCCAGAACCCAGCAAACGAGATCAAAGGCACGAGACCTGGAAGATTTGGCGCGGTATAGCCAAGTTGTTGACATGAGCCTGTGAGAAATTGGCGAAGGCCGGTTCAGGCCGTCATTTCCGCAGTTTTATCGTCCCAGAGGTTGAGCGCGTCTGAACGCGCGTGGCGGTGGCCGAATGGCTTCCCGGCTGACGATAACACCCCGCGCGGCCAACAGATCCTCGACGTAAGCTGTGCTCAACACAAAGCGATGGAAAGTTCAATCCGCATAGGCAATGATCTCACGAGGAAAGCGAAAGCCCTTCAGGGGCGCCTTAACCGGATCACTCAGCTTCAATAACTTAACAAAACTGCCTGCTGAGGAGGCGGCGTTAAGCGACCGTTCCCTTGTACTGATTTCTGATCGCATGTGTTGCTTTGGCGTTGGTTGCGGGAGCGGGATTTGAACCTCTGACCTTCGGGTTATGAGCCTGCTGAGGTTTGATCGTTAAGCAAACAGTTCAGTGTACTGTTTGTAGATCGAACGGTTTTTTTGGGATTTGGTTGCGGGGA
>NZ_JBSWYA010000007.1:0-158585 GCF_056160865.1 Ruegeria sp. ABD4_443
TCCCCGCAACCAAATCCCAAAAAAACCGTTCGATCTACAAACAGTACACTGAACTGTTTGCTTAACGATCAAACCTCAGCAGGCTCATAACACTATGGCCACTGCGCCAAAACATCCGGCAAAAAACATCGGCTCGGAACGCCCGCCGGACCCCCCAGAGTTTCGCAAGGAGATGAGGGCTGCCCCCTTTGGCCCAAGCGCCGAGGTCAGACATTCGTCAGGTGTCAGGCCGTGCGTCGTTGCACAGGCCGGTGCGGTGGCAACAGCCAAGCTGCAGTAAAGAACTCGCTGAACCTGAACAAAATACGCCCGCCAGTAAACTGCCGGGCGTATCAGTTGTTTCGCGTGGGTTATTTAGAATGTCGCGGTTACAAACAGGCTGATGTTACGGCCGGCGGCCGGGATTTGGTCATTGGCGCGATAGGACTTGTCCAGAATATTGTTCAGTTCCAGGTTCAACTTTGCATTCTCGGTCAGGTCCATGCTGCCGCGGAAGTTGAGCGTGGTCCAGCCCGATGTCGGGTTGAGGCCGGTCGAGGTGCCAGTATCCACCACATCGCCGGTCTCATCCACAAGGCGCGAGGAGCTTTCGCCGCGCAGGAACACATCCCATGTGCCGCCGTAATTGGCCGTTTGCCAGTCGGACCGCACACCCAGCGTTCCGGTCCATTCGGGTGTTCCGCTGTCTTTGGTTGAGAACCCGTTTGCGTAAGTAAGCTCGCGCGTGACATTCGAGAGGATCACATAGGGGCGCACGCCGCCCCAACCCGGATCAAACTCGGCCGCAATTTCAAAGCCCCAACTGTCTGCGTTGTCGACGTTGTCGTAGATCAGCTGCCCCGGGTTCGAAGGGTCTGCAACCGTGGTGATATAGTCCTTGGCCTCGGTATAGAAAATTGCCGCATCCAGAACGACGTTTCCACCGTCAAAGCGCCCACCGATCTCGTAGTTCGTGGCTGTTTCCGGCTTCAGGTCCGGATTGCCATTGACTGTCTGACCCCCGGCGGTCGTTGTCAGGAACAGCTCGGACAGCGACGGATAGGTATAGCCCTGCGAGATATTGGCGCGCAGGATGGCCTGTTCCGACAGGTTGTACACCAGACCTGCCGAGCCCAACCAGCGGCCGTCGCTGTTGGCCTGGGTCGGCTGGCTGACGCCGTCGACCGTAAATTCATCAAGGTCGCTGTCCACGCTGTAATAGCGCGCGCCCACCGTAGCCGTGAAATCACCAAGGCTTGCCTCGTGCTGGCCATAGACGCTGTAGGTCCTGATCGATGCGTCCACGTATCTCAGCGTTGTCTGCGCCGGCACAAATGGGCTGGCAAAAGACGTGATACTGGTCTTGTCAGTTTCAAGCCGGTCGTCCTCATACTCAAAACCCAGAACCGAGCGATGCCCCGGCGCGAATTCGAAATTCGCTGTTGCGAGAAACCCTTTGGTGGTTTGATCGTCATCCGACAGCGCCACGACGTTATTCGGCGCGAATGGTGACGGCGCCACGATGTCGAACGAGCTTTCGAACTCGCGATCCACCTTTTGCTGATAGGCGCTGAATTTCAGCATCGACATCCACGGGGTCAGATCTTCGCCCTCGTAAAACGCGCTGTATTTGCGCAGGTCGCGCTTGGGCAGGTTGATGCGCGCGCTTGGGTCGCCGGTATACACTTCGGTAGAGGCGTCATAATCCTGCACGCGGAAGCCCACGTAACTCTGGCCGAAATCATATCCCACAAACCCAAGCAGGCCACGGTCATCACTGCTTGAAGGCACAAGATCACCATCAGGGGTTTCACGATCCCCAAGATCGGATTCCGAATAAGACAACCGGTAGTCAAAATTTTCGTAAGTACCCGCCGCGCTGAGCGCCGCGCGATATCCGTTGTTGGCGCCGATGTACCCCACGGTTCCCGAAACTTCGAGCGGCTTGTCGGCACCGCGTTTCGTGATGATGTTCACCACCCCGCCAATGGCGCGGTTGCCCGAAACGACCGAAGACGGGCCACGCACGATTTCGATCCGTTCAATCTCGGTCGGTGAGATCAGCAATGGCGTGCCATAGCGGTTGTGATCCGACAGGCGCTGGCCATCCAGCAGGATAGCGACACGTTGCGAATCCTCACCCCGGATGCGGATACGGTTCAGGTCGTTCTCGGATACCTGGATGCCCGGGACATCCGACAGCAGATTGGCAACCGAGGTCGGGGGGATTTCGCTGATCTGTTCTGCATCAACCACAGTGACCGAGCCGGGGCTTTGGAACACCTCAGTTGGAATGCCGGTGCCGGTGACGATGACATCACCCAAATGGATAGCGTCGTCATCCGCCTCCTGTGCCAGCAAGGGCGTTGCGACGCAGAGCGCGCCGACTAAGGCGGTAGACCGCTTGAGCATTGATTTCATTGAAACCCCCAGAAGATTTTTGGATGCACCTAACGCTGCACCGCGCCCGATTTGAGCGTTGACTGTTTGCTACCTTGCTGTCTGCTGGGTTTGGTGTTGGCCGTTATACACTGAGTTATGACAACATGCCGATGCCTTCGGTCCTTATTGGACCTGACTCTCAAATACCACAGTATTTTTGTCGGAAAATGAATGCGTGCTCTTGATGCCACAGGCCCAAGCCTGTAGGCCCGGAGTACATGCAAATTTAGATTGTGCATAGCCAGGCCGGTTTCAGCCCCAGCAAGTTGCGCGCTTTGACAGCTGAGTTGGAGACGACCATGGCACACCCGACCCCTTCCGAAATCCGTGCGGCCCAGCAGGATAACCCAAAGATGCGTCCGCGCGATCTGGCTGACAAGCTGGGTATTTCCGAGGCGCAGTTGGTCGCGGCCAATGTCGGCGCGGATGTGGTGCGCATCACAGCCGTTATGGACGACTTGATGCCGCTGGTGACCCGCCTGGGCGAGGTGATGGCCCTGACCCGGAATGAAAGCTGCGTGATTGAAAAGGTTGGTATCTACGATGACTATCGTGGCGGCCCCCATGCCGCGCTTGTCGTCAATCATGAAATCGATCTTCGGATGTTCCCGAAACACTGGGTGCACGCTTTCGCGGTTGCCAAAAAGACTGAGGATGGCACCAAGCGCCTGTCGATCCAGGTATTCGACGCCGCAGGAGATGCCGTGCACAAGATTTTCTTGCGGGAGTCTTCGGTGATCGAAGAATGGGACCGTTTGGTCGAGACCCTGAAGCTGCCCGACCAGTCCGAAACTGTATCTGTCGAACCCCGGGCCGCAGTTGAACCGGCAAAGACCGACCCCGCCAAGTTGGACACCCTGCGTGCCGGTTGGGACGAGATCACCGACACGCACCAGTTCCTGCAGATGGTGCGCAAGCTGAAACTGAACCGGCTGGGGGCCTATCGCATGGCCGGTGCGCCTTATGTGCGGCCTCTGGCGGTGTCGGCGGTGGATACGATCCTTCACCGCGCAGCAGAATCCAGCCTGCCGATCATGGTGTTCGTGGGCAATCAGGGGTGTATCGAGATTCACACCGGCCCGGCCAAAAAGATCAAGCAGATGGGACCGTGGCTGAATGTTTTTGATCCCGGTTTCAATCTGCATCTGCGCTCTGATCACATTGCCGAGGTCTGGCAGGCCACCAAGGCCACCCGCCGGGGCGATGCAATTTCAGTCGAGGCCTTTGATGCGCAGGGGGCCCTGATCCTGCAAATCTTTGGTGTTCTGGCCGAGCCGGAAGCGGCGGCAAAATGGAATGACCTGGTTTGGTCGCTCGACGACCTGCCAGCCGAGGTTTCGGCATGAAACGACTGCTCGTGATATTCGGCCTTGCGGTGCTGGCTGGCGCATCATTGAGCGCGGAGCCAGCGCAACGGATCGTTTCGGTTGGTGGCTCGATTACCGAAATCGTCTATGCGCTGGGGCAGGAACACCGTCTGGTGGCACGCGACAGCACGTCGAACCATCCGGCCGCCGTCAACGAATTGCCCAACGTGGGATATGTGCGTCGCTTGTCCGCCGAGGGGCTTTTGTCGGTCAATCCCGATATGATTCTGGCCGAACAGGGGGCAGGCCCGCCGGAAACGCTTGAGGTTCTGGCCGAAACGCAGATTCCGCTGATCAACATCCCGATGGGTCATGACCGCGATGCGGTCGTCGCCAAGATCCGCGCCGTTGCAGCCGCGCTTGAAGTGCCGGAGCAGGGTGAGGAACTGGCCGCCCAGGTGGCTTCTGCCATCGACGCCGCCACGTCGCAAAGTGGTCTGGCCAACAGGCGCGTACTGTTTATCCTGTCGCTTCAGGGCGGGCGCGTTCTGGCGGGTGGCGCGAACACTGCGGCGCAGGGCATGATCGAAATGGCCGGGGCCACCAACGCGGTCGGGGGCTTTGAGGGATACAAACTGCTTGGCGACGAGGCGGTCATCACCGCAGCCCCCGATGTCATCCTGATGATGGAGGTCGGGCGCGCAGTCTCTGTGACGGATCAAGAGGTCCTGTCGCATCCCGCTATCGCCGCCACGCCCGCCGGGCAGAACCGGGACATTCTGCGCATGGACGGAATGCTGTTGCTGGGTTTCTCGGTGCGCACGGGACAGGCGATCACTGATCTGGCCGCCGGGTTGCGCGGTGCCAATGGGTGATCAGATTGCGGGCGTCGTCGTGGATGGTGACCGCAGCGTCACGGCCCGGCGGCTGACATGGGTTCTGCTGATCCTGCTTGGCGCATCGGCGATTGCCGGGCTGGCCATCGGGGCGGCCGGTACGTCCTTATGGCAAGCCCTTTCGGACCTGCTGAACGGCAAAGCGTTGAGCCTGCGCGACCGCGTTGTGCTGCTGGATATCCGCGCGCCGCGCGTGGTCATGGGATGTCTGGTGGGCGCGGCATTGGCGGTGTCCGGCGCAGTGCTGCAGGGCCTGTTTCGCAATCCGCTGGCCGATCCGGGTATTGTCGGGGTCAGCGCCGGGGCCAGTCTGGGTGCGGTCTGTGCGATTGTTCTGGGTGGTGCGCTGTCATTCGCCGCTGCGTTCGCCACATGGCTGGTTCCCGTTGCAGCGTTTGTTGGCGCATGGATCACGACGATCCTGCTTTACCGGGTTGCAACGCGGCGCGGACGAACCTCTGTCGCGACCATGCTGCTGGCCGGGATTGCATTGACGGCGCTGGCGATGGCGCTGACCGGCATTCTTGTCTACATGGCGGACGATGCACAGCTGCGCGATTTCACCTTCTGGTCGATGGGCTCTTTGGCTGGCAGCAGTTGGGGCAAGATCACCATCGCCGGACCCATCATTGTCGTCCCGTTGCTGATGTCCCCGCTGCTGGCCCTTGGCCTGAACGGGCTATCGCTGGGAGAGGCCGCAGCCGGGCATATCGGCATTCCGGTCCAGCGTCTCAAGGCCAGCGCCGTGCTGATTGTCGCCGCGGCAACCGGAGCTGCAGTGGCCGTCAGCGGCGGCATCGGCTTTGTCGGCATTGTCGTGCCGCATCTGTTGCGGCTGGCGTCCGGGCCGGACCATCGTTACCTACTGATCAATTCCGCGCTGCTGGGTGCCGCGCTTCTGGTGCTGGCCGATTTGATTGGCAGGGTGATCATCGCGCCGTCCGAGCTACCTATCGGGATCGTCACCGCCGTGATCGGTGCGCCATTTTTCCTGTGGATTTTGCTGCGCCAGCGCGGGATCGTGGATCTATAAGATGATGCTGGCCGCCAACCACCTCTCGGTCCGATTGGGGCGTCGCTCGATCCTGCGTGATCTGTCATTGCGGGCCATGGCCGGGCAGGTGACTGCCATTGTCGGACCGTCTGGCGCAGGCAAATCCACGCTGCTGGCGGCGCTGACTGGCGATATCGATTATTCAGGATCCGTAACGTTGGACAAACGCGATCTGGCACAGGCCAGCGTGGCCGAGCTTGCTGATCTGCGTGCCGTATTACCCCAGGCCACACCGATGAGTTTTCCCTTTACGGTTTTGGAAGTGGTCCGCATGGGGCGTCTGCGCCGGGCAAATGATGACCGGGTCGCGGCCCGAGCGTTGGAACGGGTCGGGCTGACCGGGTTTGAAGGCCGCTTTTACCAGGAACTGTCGGGCGGTGAGCAGCAACGCGTGCAACTGGCCCGCGTCCTTTTGCAGGTGTGGGAGCCGGTTGGACCACAAGGCCCGCGCTGGCTGTTTTTGGATGAACCTGTCTCGAGTCTCGATATCGGCCATCAGTTGCAGGTCATGCAGATCATCCGACAGTTTGCAGCCCAGGGTGGTGGCGTGGTGATGGTGATGCACGATCTGAACTTGACCTCAATGTGCGCCGACAACGTTATCCTGATGGCAGATGGCGGGCTGCTGCATCAGGGCGCGCCGCAAGAAACCCTGCGGGACGATCTGCTTAGCCGTGCCTATGGTTGCCGGATTGCGGTCAATCGTACCCCCGAGACCGGCGTCTACCTGCTGCCGCAGGTCGCAATGGCCGCGAATTGACCGCCCATACAGACGTGAAGTCTCAAAGTGACATTAGCAATCATGTTTCAAGATCAAAGACCCCTTGACTCCGCATGCAAATAGCCGACTAAAAGGATCGGAATAAAATTTCCGATTATTTCTATCGGATATCAGAGGAGTCCCCATGCCGAAGTCCAAGCTCAAACTCACCACAGCACTTGTTGTCGCGTCCTTTTTGGGGGGCGCAGCGGTTGCTGAGCAGGCCTATGGCCCATTCCCGGTGACCGTCAAAGGCTATGAAGGCGACAAAACCGATTCCGTTTCTTACTCGGGTCAGATCGCGCGTCACGTTCTGCATGACAGCCTGAAAAAGGCAGCAGGCAAAGGCGACGGGGGCAACAACGCCGCGGATGTCGAGGCGCTGATGCTGGCCTATTTCAACGGGTCCGAAGAAGACCTTGCCATCATCGCCCCGGTCTCGAAAGACGGCTTTCCGGTCAAGCAGTCGACTGTGAACGAAATTTCCAAGGGCAAGAATATATCGGGTAAGTTCTATAACGGCGCCATGCCTGCTTGGCCGGGCAACCAATCCGGTGTCGATGTTGCATTGCAGATGATCAAACTCGCTGCTGCATCTGAGCAGGGTTATGATCCCGTCAACGGTATGGACTGGGGTCAGCTGATCTCGAAATTCACGCTGGGCGCGATGGCGTATAACCAGGCGGTCGACAACTATCTCGACGAGAAACTGGAAGCCGACAACAAGCCCAATGACAAGCCCTATTCCGAGGGCGCGCATTACACAGGCAAAGAGCACAGCTGGGACGAGGCGTTCGGTTACTTTGGTGCCGCGGCACATTCGGCCAGCCTGTCGCCCGAGCAGAACTACGCTGTATCCAAGCAGAAGGATCTGGCTGCTGCGGATGCGAATGGTGACGGTGTGATCGACCTGAAGACCGAGTTTGTCTTTGGTCCGGCCTACTATGCCGCTGGTGCTGACAAAGGTGGCAACAAGAACACCCAGTACATGACCACCATCTTCAACGCCTTCCGCGACGGACGTGCGCTGATCGCGTCGGCCAATGGCGAGGCGCTGACCGACGCGCAGCGTGCCGAGCTGAAGAACTATGCCGACATCATTGAAACCAACTGGGAAAAGACGCTGGCCGAAGCCACGTTTAAATATGCCGGTTCGGTCTACAAGGATATCGACAAGGTCAAATCCGGCGAAGACACTGACAAGGCGCTGCGCAACTATGCAAAGCACTGGGGTGAGCTCAAGGGATTCTCGATGGCTCTGCAGTCGGGCAAGAACAACCTGGGTGCGACCGCAATCGACATGAACTGGCTTATCGGCTTTGGTCCGGCGATGCCCGATGGTCTGATGGTTTCGGATATCGACGCGGATGGCAACTTTGTCCGGGGTCGTGAGATGACGTTGGATGACTATCAGGTCAACATGTTGAAGGTTCAAAAGCTGCTGATCGACACGTTCGGCATCGAAAGCCGCGCGAATGATGCGACGGCAGATCTGGCGGCATTGGCTGACAAGCTGGGAACAAACGAATCCGCCGAAAGCGACTGATTTTGGTTCGTGCCTGGAACCCGGCGGTGCCCTATCGCGTCGCCGGGTTGTTCGAAAGCTGAGACTTGGAATTTCTGGACCAAATAAACGCAGTCTTTGCCGACTTTTCCAACCCGAAGAAGCGCATCTTCGTCGGGTACCTGTTCTTGACGGTCCTGATTGCGCTGGTTTGGGTGGTTGCGGTCCGCCGGTCTTCGATCCGGACCGCACTGCACGAGGTTTTTGACCGCAAGGTGTTGTTCTCGGCCTCCGCGAAAGCGGATTACAAGATTTTCGTGATCAACCGCGTGTTCACGATGTTCATCTCGCCGCTGCTGGTATCCCAACTGGTGATCGCGACGGCGCTGTACTATGCGCTTCACGATATCGAGTTTCTGCAGCGTGGCCTGCTTGCAGACATGCCACAGGGTGTGATCGTGGCGCTTTTCACGGTGTCGATCTTCATGGTGGATGATTTCACCAAATATCTGGTGCATCGCTGGATGCATCGCTGGCCGCTGCTTTGGGCCATCCACAAAGTCCACCATTCTGCCGAGACAATGACGCCGATCACCGTCTATCGCGTTCATCCACTCGAAGGTATTCTTTATGGTCTGCGAGCCGCCGTGGCTCAGGGCACGACGATGGCAGCATTCCTGTTTTTCTTCGGCAATGCGGTCGATCTCTATACGGTGATCGGCGTCAACATCCTGTCCTTTGTGTTCCATGTCACCGGATCGAACCTGCGCCACTCGCATATCTCGATCCGTTACTGGCCGTGGTTAGAGCATCTGCTGATCTCTCCGGCGCAACATCAGGTGCATCATTCGATCGCACATGAGCATCACGACAAGAACTTTGGTGTCGCCTTTGCCGTCTGGGACTGGCTTTTCGGCTCGCTGCACCTGTCCGAGGCCGACCGGGATCTGACCTTTGGCCTGCCCCCATCACAGGCACATCCGTCGCGATTGCTCGATATCTATTTTCGGCCGTTTGCAGATATGGGGCGTTACCTCCGACGCCGTGCGCACCGGCTGCGCGGCATGGTGCTGAATTCACCTCGCCAGCCAGATGCGGACGGCAAAGCTGGTTTTTCGAAGCAACGCTTGTGAGGGATAAGACCGTGACAGCCGTACTCAGCGATCATGAGCAGGTGCAGATTCTGACCCACCTTGCGGCGTTCTACCCGGCTGCGACAGGTATTCCGGCCTCATTCGGGGAAGAGATCAATCTGGTATTTTCCAACACATTGGCGGCGCTGAAAGAACGGGGATTGGTCGATTATGAAGCCAACGGCACGGCCGCGCTGCCCGTAGCCGTCGCCATCACCAGCACCGGCATGGCGTTTCTGAACCGAAATACCTCAGAGCCCGAACTTCGTCATCTCGACAACCCCGGCTAACTCGGCCATAGCCTGCATAGGAAACCAGCCGCAGACCCCGGTCGCGCCAGCGAGTTTGAAGACATGAGCAAGAAAGTCCCGTCGCCCTGTATTGATGTGTGCAAGTTCCGTCGCGAGGGGCACTGTATCGGCTGTTCGATGACCAAGAGCCAGAAGAAGCTGTTCAAATCCATCAAGCGACCGGACCACCAAGAGGCGTTTGTCACCATGCTGATGGGTCAGCAGTCGGCGATGGGCCGGTACACGCATTGGGCACCGGCCTATCTCAAAAAGCTCAAGAAAAAGAAGGCCAAGGTGAAATTCACCCTGCCGGGTTAACTCAGCCCAGGTGAGAGCGCAGGAACCAGGCGAATTTCTCGTGCGTCTGGCCGCGGCTGATGCACAGATCTTCGGTAAGTGTATCGCCATGGCTGGCGGCCAGTTCGCCAGCGCCTGCCAGCGTCGAGGCCAGCGTCTCTTGCGCATCCAGCATCATCTTGATCATTTCCTTGTCCGACGCGGTGCCGTCAAACTCATTGACCTTCGAACGCTTCAGCATCCCCGCCAGCGTTCCCTCGGCGTGGGCGTCCAGCGCCTTTACGCGTTCGGCCAGATCGTCTTGCGCAACAAAATGATCCTCATAGATTTTTTGGAACAGGTCATGCAGCGGCCCAAAGGCCATGCCGGTCACATTCCAATGAAAATTCTGTGCCAGCATTGTCGTTACTGCTGTTTCGGCAACGGATTGGTTCAGGGCGTCCGCGATTGCGGCGCGGGAATCGGTTGTCAGATCAATAGCTGTTTGGGTCATAGATTCACCTTGGTTAACAAGTTCTCGCCTGCGTCAAAACAGGGGCATGGTCCATATTTAGCGGATCAACCGCGCTTGCCAAGAGGTTTTTAGAATAATTCTAAACCCAATGAAATTCCTCGGAAATTGAACGGATTAGAAAGGTCAGATTCCGCTGGGTATAGCGCGGCACCCGCGACTGAATAAGAAAGCGAAAACTGTCATCGTCTTCGCGCTCGATCGCTTCGAAAAGACGGCCCAGCCATGCCTCGTCAAAGGACAACTCAACCGTGCCGGGGCGGAAAAACACGGGCCGTTTGTCGACCGCTTGTCTGAAGCCGCGCATCAAAGTCTCGACATGTCGCATCTGCGCATCTGCCGGGTCGGCCAGAAGCAGCGCGCAGGCCTGATCCAGATCCACCCGCGCCGCCGACCGACAGTGCAATGCCACCAGCCGCAGATGGTTGATGATCCAAATCGACCGTTCCGAAACCTGCGGAAGAATGGGCGCGACAGGGCGCTGGGAATGAAGTTTTCTGACTGCCTGCATAGGGGACCCGATCAATGCTCTTGGGCAACGACATAGGCACCCAGATTAAAGTTGACAATAGTAGTAAGGTAATTGTGAGGCAAGTCAGGAAAGCGTCGCTGCGACCGAGTGGCGCGCGGCGATTTTCGGTTTGATTTTGACGACCTTGCGCCTGATTGCGTGACACTGGCCTTGCGCGGTCAGGCGCGGATTTACGCGAATTTAATCTGCTCTTTCCTTTATCGCTTTTGAGGCTGGGGCCCTGTGATTACCCAAGTGCAGCAGAGTGTCCGCCTTTGCCGCGGTGATGTTCGTCGCGGACGCAGCACCGCATGATTGTGCCTCGTGCAAGGTTCGGGATGCCCGGTTTTTTCCCGCTGCGCGTGGATGTTGTATCAATAGCACCGCGCTTGTGGCAGTCTGTGTCACACTTGAGGGAATTTGAGAAATCGGAGGGGCACATGGAGATTCGAACCACGAGTGGGCGCGGTCGTCTGTACGACAGCGTCTTGGATACGGTCGGCGACACGCCGTGCATTCGTATCAATAACATCGCGCCAGCCGGGGTGACGGTTTACGTCAAGTTTGAAGCCTTCAATCCCGCTGGCTCAGTTAAGGATCGTCTTGCACTGAACATCATCGAAGCTGCCGAAAGAGATGGGCGGCTGAAGCCCGGGCAAACGGTTGTCGAGGCGACCTCGGGCAATACCGGGATTGGTCTGGCTATGGTCTGCGCGGCAAAGGGCTATCCTCTGGTGGTCACAATGGCCGACAGCTTCTCGGTCGAGCGCCGCCGATTGATGCGTTTCCTGGGGGCCAAGGTGGTACTCACCCCTCGTGCTCTCAAAGGTTTCGGGATGTACTCCAAGGCAAAGGAACTGGCCGAAGCAAATGGTTGGTTTCTGGCAAGCCAGTTCGAGACAAGCGCCAATGCCGACATCCACGAAGCCACCACGGCGCGGGAAATACTGAGCGATTTCGAAGGAGAGCGATTGGATTACTGGGTCACCGGTTATGGAACGGGCGGCACGGTTTCGGGCGTGTCGCGTGTGCTGAAACGGGATCGCCGTGACACCAAGATCATCCTGACCGAACCCGCAAACGCAGCGATTGTTGGGTCTGGTTACGTGAATACCCGCAATGAGGCCAATCAGCCCACTGAAAGCCACCCGACCTTCGAACCGCATCCCATTCAAGGCTGGACGCCGGACTTTATCCCTTATGTGCTCCAGGAAACTCTGGACAATGCGTATTATGACGAATTGCTTCCTGTTGCCGGTGCAGAAGGGATCGCGTGGTCCAAACGTCTTGCAGCAGAAGAGGGGATATTCACCGGGATTTCCGGGGGGTCCACCTTTGCGGTCGCCATGCAAGTTGCCGAAAGCGCCCCGGATGGATCGGTTATGCTCGTGATGCTACCTGATACAGGCGAGCGCTATCTTTCGACCCCGCTGTTCGAGGGCATTGCCGAGGATATGACAGACGAGGAACGCGCGATTTCCATGTCGACGCCAACCGCGCAAATGGCAGGCGAATGAGCCCGCTTTGATTGCATCACCGATGCATGTTTGCCAGCGCTTGAGTTGCGGCCAAGACGCGGCCCGGAACATGGTGTCAAGCAGGTGGTCAATAGTCTGTGGCCGGATTTCCTTGGGATCCGGTTGCAGCAATTGGTCCTTGAAACCCGCGGGCGCACGGGCTTCGAAAACTTCCCGCGGTGTGATCAGACGGGGTCTTTTGAACGCTGTCGTCATCATTCTGGCAATTGGTCTGGCGGCGTCCAAGGCCCGTTCGGACGAGGTGACGGCAAATGCGCAGGCACCGGCGACACAAGCAGTGATAAGCGGCTGGGCGGATGCAAAAGACATCTTGGATCGTCGCTGTGTCGTGTGCCACAGCTGTTATGACGCGCCTTGCCAATTAAAGTTGACGTCGCCCGCCGGCGTGCTGCGCGGGGCAAGCAAACAGGTGGTTTACCATACCCAGCGGTTGCACGATGCGCCCCCGACCAGGTTGGGCGTTGACGCCACGACCGTGCCGGAATGGCGTGGCTTGGGTTTCTTTTCCGTCTTGCGCGACCCGGCGCAATCTGAGGCCTCCCCCGGTTTGCTTGAAAGCTATCTGACATTGGGGCGCGGGACTGTCCTGCCAGAGGGTCAGCCTGTCCCGCGGAACCTGGCGCTTGGAACTGACCATGCGTTGGCCTGCCCGACACCGGCCGAGTTCGGCGGGGTTGGCAAAAGCAACCCAAAGGCGGGTATGCCTTATGCAACCGCGCCGCTGACCGATGGCGAATACGAGGTTCTGATGTCCTGGGCGAAAAAGGCCGGTGCCACGGTGCCAGCCGCCCCGGCGCTGCCAGCCGCCCCGGCGCTGCCAGCCACCGTGGCGGCACAGGTCGATGCCTGGGAGGCCTATCTGAACAGATCATCGTCGCGGCACCAGCTGGTCAGCCGGTATCTATATGAACATCTGTTCCTGGCCCGGTTTCATTTTGACGGCGATGATCCGCGCCGCTTTTTCCGGCTGGTCCGATCCAGGACCCCGCCGCGCCAGCCGGTCGAAATCATCGCCACCCGGCGGCCATTTGATGACCCTGGCGGGACCCCGTTCTATTATCGCCTGCAACCCGTTAACGAAACCATTGTTCACAAAGAGCACTTGGTCTACCCGCTGGGACCCGACCGTATGGCGCGGTTCAACGCGGTGTTTTTCGAACCCGGCTGGTCGGTTTCCGAACTTCCGCCATATGGAACGTCCGAAGGGGGCAACCCGTTCAGCACCTTTGCGGCGATACCCGCCAGAAGCCGCTATCAGTTCTTGCTGGATGACGCGTTGTTCTTTGTTCGAAGCTTTATCCGGGGGCCGGTCTGTCACGGGGAAACGGCGGTCGATGTGATCGAAGATCGGTTCTGGGTCAGCTTTCTGGACCCGGACGCCGATCTTTCGGTCACGAATCCGGATTTTCTTGCCCAAGCGGCCGTTTATCTGGACCTTCCGGTTTCGGTCAGCGATGCCGGGTTGAGCGGGGATCTTCAGACGTTTGCACACAAGAACCAGGCGCGGTACCTGGCGTTCCGCGACGAGATGTATCGCAACAGCCCTGCGCACCGCACCGGCTTGGGCTATGATGCCATTTGGGATGGCGGCGGAACCAACGACAATGCGCTGATCACGGTTTTCCGGCATTTCGACAACGCCTCGGCCATGACCGGATTTCACGGGGGTGTCCCTGAAACCGCATGGGTCATCGACTTTCCGGTGTTCGAGCGGATCTATTATGATCTGGTTGCGGGATATGACGTTTTCGGGCGTGTCGAGCATCAATTGTCGACGCGCCTCTATATGGACGAGTTGCGCATGGAGGCTGAGGATATCTTTTTGACCTTCATGCCGCAGGATATTCGTGGGCGGATGCATCAAGGCTGGTACCGGGGCGTTCTGGCCGAGTTGCATACCTATTGGCATCGCCGGAGGGTCGACGACACGTTTCCTGCGGGGATCGCGTTTGAAACGACCAACCCCAAACAGGAATTCCTGCTGGCGCTTTTGCAACGCGGCAAGGGGCTGTGGGCAACCGACGATCCGATCAACCGATGTGCCGCCGCAGCCTGTGCGCAGGATCGCGTCGGGTCTGCGGTGACCGCTTTGCGGGATATCGCCGACAAAAGCGGCGATTGGGTCAGGTTCCTGCCCGATCTCTCGCTTTTGTTGGTCGAGACGGACGATGGCCCTGACATCTTTACCCTTGTCCATGACAAGGCGCACAGCAATGTCGCGTTCCTGTTCGACGAAACAGCGCGTCGCGAACCCGAGGCGGATGTTCTGACAATTGTTCCGGGCCTGATCGGCAGTTACCCGAACTTTTTCTTTGTGGTCCAGAACGCACGCGTACACGCCTTTGTGCAGGCGGTAACGGATGTCGGGTCGCAGGATGACTTTGTTGCGTTGGTGGCCGAATTCGGGGTGCGACGCACCAGTGCGGATTTCTGGGCGACAAGCGACCGCGTTCGCGAAGCGTTCTTGCAGCAAGACCCGATTCAGGCCGGTGTTCTGGACCTTAACCGGTACAAGGATCCCAAGCCGGGCGACCGGCCTGAATGACGTGACGCGCCAGCGCCGGACGCAGCGATCGGCCCGTCAGGCTTGCCGCGTGCCCGGCGTGTGCCTAGATTTCAAGGATGTGGTCATTTGCACATATCCGCCCGGCCTACAGCCGGGCCGAACGGGTCAGCGACGGGGCCGTGCATGTCCTGGGCATCACAATGGCGCTGTTTGCGGTTCCCGCATTGATCGTGTCCACGGCGGTCTATCACCCTGGGTCCGGTGCCGTGCTGGGCGCGTCGGTCTATGGCGTGACCCTGGTGCTGATGCTGACGTTTTCAGCCCTCTACAACATGGTGGACAGCGACCGCTGGACGGCGCATCTGCGGCGGCTGGACCATTCCGGTATCTATGTAAAGATTGCCGGAACCTATACGCCTTTTCTGCTGGTTCCGGGCACGCAGGCGCCGGGGCTGCTGGTGGGGCTTTGGTCATCGGCAACCCTTGGCGTGGTGCTAAAGACAATCGACCCCGACCGGTTCCGGTGGCTGGGGCTGGTGCTGTACCTGATGATGGGGTGGGCCGTGGTTTGGGCGGGTCAGCCCATGCTGGCCGAGCTGTCCCGGACGGTCGTGATCCTGATGATCGCGGGTGGGGTCGTTTATACGGCAGGCGTCGCCTTTTACCTTCTTGAATGGCTACCCTTTCACAACACCATCTGGCATGTTTTCGTGCTGGCAGGGACAGTTTTGTTCTTTTTCGCAGTCTCGACACACATCATGGGGCTGCCGGCAGACCCCGCCTGAGCGCTGCCTGATAATCCCGGCCCGTGCTTGCCCGCGGGGTTACAGAACCTTGCGGATACGAGAGATCGCTTCCAGGATGTTCTCGGTCGAATTGGCATAGGAAAAGCGGACGTAACCTTCGCCGAAGGCGCCAAAGGACGTGCCCGCAACGGTGGCGACCCCGGCCTGGTCAAGGAACAGGTTCTGGACCTCCGCTGAGCTCATCCCGGTGCCGGAAATGTTTGGGAACGCATAGAATGCGCCCGCCGCATCGGTGCAGGTGACGCCGGGCAGGCTGTTCAGTTCGCGCACGATCACCTGACGGCGTGCGTCGAATTCCTGGACCATGTCGCGGACCGCGTCCTGCGGACCTTCGAGCGCCGCGATCCCCGCAAATTGCGTGGCGGCGTTGACGCAGGAATGGTCGTTGATGCACAGCCGGGTCACATGTTCCACCGCATCATCGGGCCACACGGCATAGCCCAGCCGCCAACCTGTCATCGCATAAGTCTTGGACCAGCCATCAAGCATGATCAAACGGTCCCGGATTTCAGGGTATTGCAACAACGAGACATGCTCGCGCCCGCCATACAGCATGTTCGAATAGATCTCGTCCGACATCAGCGCCACATGCGGGTGATCCTGCAACCCGGCCACCAGCTTGTCGATTTCGGCGCGGGGCGTGACGCCGCCGGTCGGGTTCGCGGGCGAGTTGATTATGATCAGGCGCGTGGCAGGCGTGATCTGCGCCAGTACCTCGTCGGCAGAAAAGGCAAAATCGTTTTCTTCTTTCAGCGAAATCGGGACCGGCGTTGCCCCCGAATAGCGGATAACGGATTCATAGATCGGAAAGCCGGGATTGGGGTACATGATCTCGACCCCCGGCTGTCCGAAAAGCAAAACGGCAAAGAACATCGTCGGCTTGCCGCCGGGCACAACCACCACGTTGTCTGGGTTGACCTCGACCCCGTGGCGCCGGTGCAGATCCGCTGCCACGGCCTCGCGCAGGGCAGGGATACCGTTGGCAGGCGTGTATCCGTGATGCCCATCGCGCAGTGCCCTGATCCCGGCTTCGACGATGTGTTCGGGGGTTTGGAAATCGGGCTGCCCGATGCCAAGGTTGATGATGTCCCGACCTTCGGCGGCCAGCGCCTGTGCGCGGGCCAGAATGGTAAATGCCGACTCGGTTCCCAGGCGTGAAAGGCTGTCGGCAAAAATCAATCCGGACATGTTCGTGATTTCCCTGATTTGGCAGTTTGAAACGGCGGGGTTTTTGGTATACCAAAACAGCAATAGTGAATCCGCGCGGAAATGCAAAGCCGTTTGCGCGTGTTTTGTCCCCAGCAGCTGGCCTTGACGCAGGCCAAAGGTCCGGGCGCGCGGTCCGGGAATACCAATTGCCAACGAGCGGAGTAACCAACATGAGCGCCACCTTGATGATCGGCACCTTCAGCGAAACGGACAGCGCAGCCCTGCAAGACACGTTTGACCCGGTTGCGGTTGCATCTCCGTCCGAGATTGCCGGTCTGGACGCCGCCATACGCGACGGCATCAGCGCTGTTGCCTTCAAGGGGCATTCGGCATTCGGGGCGGCGGAAATGGACATGCTGCCCGGTCTGGGCCTGATCGCGAATTACGGCGTGGGCTATGATGCAATCGACGTCGAGGCCGCGACGGCGCGCAATATCCGGGTGACGAACACGCCGGATGTCCTGAACGATGATGTGGCGGACCTTGCCGTGGCGATGTTGCTGGCAACCGGGCGCGAGATGGAGCATGCAAGCGCATGGGCGCGGACCGGCAAGTGGAAAGCGCAAGGCGAATACCCTCTGAACCGCAAGGTTTCGGGCGGCAAGGTCGGCATCGTCGGGCTGGGGCGGATCGGGCGTGAAATCGCGGACCGGCTGGCCGGTTTCAAGATGGATATCCATTATTTCGCGCGGTCCGAGAAAGAAACACCGGGCTGGAGCTATCATTCCGACCCGGTTTCGTTGGCGAGGGCCGTGGACTATCTTGTCGTGGCGCTTGTCGGCGGAAAAGAGACCGAGAATTTCATCTCGGGCGCGGTGATCAATGCGCTTGGCCCGCAGGGGATCGTGGTCAATATCTCGCGCGGGACGACCATTGATGAAGGCGCGTTGCTGGACGCTCTGGAAACCGGCGGTATTGCCGGTGCGGGGCTGGACGTTTTCCTGAACGAGCCCGACATAGATCCCCGCTTTTACGCGCTTGAAAATGTGGTGATCCAACCTCATCAGGGGTCGGGAACCCATGAAACCCGCGCTGCGATGGCGGCCCTGCAACGTGACAACATTGCCGCGTTCCGGCAGGGTGCCGCGCTGAAAACGCCGGTCAACTAGGGCAGGCCGCCTGACCGGCGCGTTGGGGGTTCAGCCCGCCGGTTTGTCATCCTCCAGGTAGTACCGGATGTTGTCTTCAAAGCTGTCATCGGCGGTCAACCCCAGCTTCAGCGCCTTTTCGGGGCGCAGGTCAAAACGCCAGCCCTTGACGATGCGTTGAATCTCGGGCTGCTCCTCCCAGCGGATCAGCTGCGTCGGGGCGGGTCCGGCCACGGCGGTCATCGCGTCGATCAACTGCCGGATGGTCCACATACGCCCCGGCATCATCATACAGCGGTTCTGACCCAGGTCCTGGGCGTCGATTTCCGCCCCTTTGACCAGGTTTTCCACGCATTTGCGCGGCGACAGGTAGTAATGTGGAAAGTCCTCGTCGACCGGACAGATGGCCTCTTGCCCGTTGAGCGGTTCGCGCAGGATCGACGACATGAAGCTTGACGCGGCCCTGTTCGGTTTGCCGGGCCGGACCGAAATGGTCGGCAGGCGGAACCCGCGCCCGTCAACATACCCTTTGCGGGAAAAATCATTCAACAACAGTTCGCCAATGGCCTTTTGCGCCCCATACGATGTTTGCGGATTCAGAAAGCTGTGATCGGTGATCGGGTCGGGGACCTCGCCTCCGTAGACGGCGATTGAAGACGAAAACACGATGACCGGCTTGGTGCCCAGCTGCCTTGCATGCTGAAACACGTTCAGGGTGCCCATCATGTTGATCGTCATGCCTGCATCGAAATCCTCTTCGGCGTGGGCTGAAACGATCGCGGCCAGCAGATAGACCACGTCGGTGTCTTTGGTCAGGCAAGCGGCGACCGAGGCCGGGTCAGTGATGTTGCAAGTCACACAATTCACAGGAACCCCGGCGTCCGGGATCGGGGCCGGGTTGACGATATCGGCCAGGATGATCCGACTGATCTGCTGCCCGCGCAAGGTGCCGCGCGCCGCCAGTGACCGGCCAAGTTTCTGACCGATGACGCCGCCGCCTCCGATGATCAGTATGTTCATACCTTCGCTCCGTTTGATGTGGTGGCTTCGAAAATGCCCCGAGCCAGGGCGCCGTGTTCCTGAATGACCTGCGCGGCCAGCGACATCGCCCCGGCGGCCGCTTCGTCCGGGCGTTTGCCCAGGGCAAGGCCCGACACGAACCCTGCGCCAAAGCTGTCTCCGGCCGCTGTTGTGTCGACCGGTTGCGCGACCCTTTCCGCTGGGACGGTCCGCGCCCCACCCTGGGCGTCCCAAAGCATCAGGTCCCCGCCCGAGTTCTTGACGGCCACCACCTTTGCGCCGCGGCCCCGGTACCGGTCGACGGTGTCTTCGGGTGTGGTGTCGCCGAACAATGTGACCTCTTCATCGAAGGATGGCAGAACGATATCGGCCGATGCGGCCCCAAGGCGCATACCCGCCTGCATTTGCGCCTGGCTTTCCCAAAGGCGCGGGCGCAGGTTGGTGTCAAAGGCGACGGTTGCGCCTTGCGACCGTGCTTCCTGCAGTAGGTCGCACAAAAGGCTACGGTGTTCCGGTGGCAGGATCGCCAGTGTTATGCCCGAGAAATAAAGCACACTGTCTTGGGGTTGATCCAGGATCGCGGCCCGCAGCCATTGCGCATCATCGGCCAGCTTCCGGGCCGCGGATGCGTCGCGCCAGTACGAGAAACTGCGTTCGCCGTCTTCTACCGAGATCATGTAAAGCCCAACGGTCCGATCCGGGACCGGTCTCAGGTATCGGGTGTCGATCCCCTCGGCGCTGATAAAGCTGGCCATTTCCTGCGATACTGAATCGGTGCCGATGGCGCTGAGATACCCGACCGTCCAGCCCTGCGGCAGCAGGCGGCGGGCATACCACGCCGTGTTGAACGTGTCGCCGGCAAAGCCTCGGCGGTACAGGTTATCTCCTGCCTGCGCGAGCTCGACCATGCATTCACCGATGGGAAGAAACCGTTTCATTGTGCCACTTTCAGTTCAGGCGCGGGGTTCTGGGGCAGAACCTTGCCGGGGTTGAGTATGTTGTTGGGGTCAAAACTGGCCTTGAGGATGCGCATATAGCTTAGCGCGGCCCCATGTTCAGCGGCCATGAATTTCTGCTTGCCCAGACCCACGCCATGTTCGCCGGACACGGTTCCGCCAAGACGCAGGGCCGTTTCGGCCAGGGCCGTGGTAAAGGCCTCGGCGCGGCGCATCTCGTCGGGGTCTTCGGGGTTCACGCTGACGCCTGCGTGGAAGTTTCCGTCGCCGACATGGCCGACGATTGTCGAGGTCAGGCCAAGCCGCCTGGCCTCGTTTTGGGCCTGAAGGACCGCCTCGGCCAGGCGCGAGATCGGAACGCAGACATCGGTCGGCCAGATATGCCCGCTTTGCCCAAGCGCGGCCGAGGCATAATGCGCCGAATGACGCATGAGCCACAGCGCATTGCGGTCTTCCTGCCGCTGGGCGGTCTGCCAGCCTAGGGCACCGAACCCGTCAGCGATATCGGCAAACGAGCGCGCCTGTTCGGCCACGCCGTCGGGGGTGCCGTGAAATTCCAGGAACAAATGCGGGACCGGGGGCAGGTCGGATTTGGAATAGATGTTGAACCCCCGGACCATCATCTCGTCCAGCAACTCGATCCGGGCCATGGGCAGGCCCGATTGTATGGTCAGGATCACGCAATTCACCGCGTCTTCGACGGTGGGAAACCGACAGGTGGCGGCCGTGATCGCCTCGGGGGTGCCATGCAGGCGCAAGGTCAGTTCGGTAATGATGCCCAGCGTCCCTTCGGACCCGATCAGCAGATGTGTCAAATCATATCCGGTTGCGGATTTGCGCGCCTGGCTGCCGGTGCGCATGACCGTGCCGTCGGCCATGACCGCCTCAAGCGCCAGAACATTCTCGCGCATTGTGCCATAGCGGACCGCGGTGGTGCCCGAGGCACGGGTGGCGGCCATTCCGCCAATGCTGGCATCGGCGCCGGGATCGACCGGGAAAAACAGCCCCGTGGCGCGCAAATCCTCGTTCAGGCGCTTGCGCGAAATGCCCGGCTGCACAACGGCGTTAAGGTCTTCGGAATTGACCGAAAGAACCCGGTTCATGTCGCGCAGGTCCAGGCTGATCCCGCCGCTGACGGCCAGGTGTTGCCCTTCAAGAGAGCTGGCCGCGCCATAGGCCGTGACCGGGCACAGCTCTTCGTTGCAGATGCGCAGGATCGCCGACACATCCTGGGTGCAATCCGGATAGGCAACCGCGTCGGGCGGCGTCACCGGAAAATATGTCTCGTTCTGTCCGTGCAGGTCGCGATCGGCCTGCGACAGCGACAGCTTGGGGCCCAGCAGCTGTGCAAGCCTGGAAATGGCGCGTTCGATGCTCATCCCCGCCCCCAGCGCAGCGCCAACGGGTCACGTGGCCGCAACAGCTCAGGCAGCATGGCCCGTGTGTCGGGGTGCAGCGGAGGGATAGGGTCGCGGCAGAAATCCGACGCGATGACGCCACCTTTGACCATCGCGGCCTGACGGCGACCGGCCAGGAAAACCCGGACAACCGGCCCGATCAGGTCCGGGATCATCGCCGATGTCATCGTTCCGGTTGCGCCCGCATCCAGGTCTGCCAGCAAGGTGATCGCTTCTTCGCCGTCAAAGGGGCCGTCGATATCCGCGCCGCCCTGATCGATCACGCAATCCAGAACGCGCTGCATTCCCGGGAAATCAACCGTGCCGTCCGGGTCGAACGGGGTGGGGGCAACCGGCCGGATGCCGGAATAGTGTGTCTGGGTCATTTCATGTCCTGGTACGTGGGTTCAATGGGTGCAGCAAGGGCACGCCGGGGCGGCCGCGGTCTGGGTCCGCGCCATTCATGGCGAGCCACGCGCCGCAGACCACAGGGCAAGTGCGACGACGCCAAGCATGGACAGGGCCATCAGGATGTTGATCCTGCGCTGCGTCCGGTCGGGCAGGTTCAGCCGGTGCAGGGACACGCCCGCCCAGAGCCACCCCAGATGTATCGGAATCCAGATCGCGTTCATGATCGCTGCCTTCGTGATCATTTCGAAGGCAAAATTGCTCGGGGCAAAGCTGAACCCCGTGATCAGCGATGTATTGACCGCATAGGCCTTGGGGTTGATGGCCTGCAACAGGATGCCGCCGGTGACGCCCGGCGGTGTCTTGGCTTCCATGAAGGCCACCTTTGCCCCGGCAAAGGCGATACGCATGGCAAGGTAAAGCAGATAGGCGACGGACCCGGCCATCAGCACGTTGCGCAGCCACGGAACCGACAGGATCACCGCGGCAAGCCCCGTGATCACGGCCAGCATCACAAGGTTCGTTCCGATGAACAGACCCAGGACATACCGAAGGGACGGACGAAACCCATACGCGGCGCCGAACCCTGCGGTTGTCATCACACCGGGGCCGGGGGTGATGATCAGAAAGCAAACGGCTGCGGCATAGGTGAGCATTGCCCAAACTCCAATTGCACCTTCATGGCGCGGCTGCGGTCCGATGCGACATCAAAAGCGCGTGCAAAGTGGGTCAGCGGAAAGCTGTGGGTGACAAGCTGGTCGACAACGATCAGCCCTTTGCGCATCAGGGATACCGCAACCGCAAATTCCTCGTGAAAACGGAACGATCCTGCCAGCGAGATTTCCTTTGCCGTGATCTGCATCATCGGCAGGGACATGTCACCGGACAGGCCCAGCTGGACAATTCTGGCCTTGGGGCGCAGGGCCGGGATTGCCGCGCGCAGGGCGGCCTCGGCCCCGGAACATTCGAACAGGATGTCCATACATCCCTTGTCATCGGTATAGGGCGCCAATGCCTCGGGGTTGGAGGCGGTATCCAGTGTGACATCCGCCCCGGCGATATGGGCAAATTTCAATACGTTCGGCGCAATGTCGGTAGCAACGATTTCGCCCGCCCCGGCCCGGCGCGCGGCCAGGATCGTCAGGATGCCGATCGGGCCGCACCCCGTGACCAGCACACGGCGCCCCAACATCTGGCCTGCCTGCCGCACCGCATGCAGGGCAACCGCAAGCGGTTCGGCCATCGCGGCCTGTGCCGGGTCAAGCCCCTGCGCCGAAACACATTGGCTGACACTGACCACCAGTTCCTCGCGAAAGGCGCCCTGGATATGCGGAAACGGCATGGCGGACCCATAAAACCGCATCTCAAGGCAGTGATTGGGCAGGCCGCGCAGGCATTCGGCGCAGGCACCACAGGGTCGCGACGGGGAAACCGCAACCAATTCGCCGGGGCTCAGCCCGGTGACACCGGGCCCTATGGCGGAAACATGGCCCGCGACCTCGTGGCCAAGGATCATGGGCTCGCGCAAGCGGACTGACCCGAACCCGCCATGCAGGTAATAATGCAGGTCCGATCCGCAGATGCCGCCGCGCGCCAGCGTTACGGACACCTCGCCGGGGCCGGGCGGTCGGGGGGCGTGCTCGCCCAGGCGCAAGTCCCGCGCCGCATGTGCAAATAGCGCCTTCAAGCTGGTTCCTCCTGCCGCGTCCGGGGTTTCCCTTGCATCCACCCTGAAATGGTATACCATTTTTATCAAGTCGCGTTTGGTCGGGAATGTCAACTCCCGCGGACCTTGCAAGTGGGAGGAGAGATGGAGCTCTTTGATTTGAGTGGCCGCCGGGCATTGGTGACCGGTTCGTCGATGGGAATTGGCTTTGCGCTGGCGCGTGGGCTGGCACGGGCGCAGGCCAGCGTTGTATTGAATGCCCGTAACGCCGAGCGGCTGGAAGCCGCAGCCGAGCAGCTGCGCGCCGAGGGGGCGCAGGTTGAAACCCTGGCCTTTGACGTGACCGACCCCGAAGCGGCGCGTGCGGCAATCGACAGTCTGGAAGACCGGGGCGTGGCCGTTGATATCCTTGTCAACAACGCCGGTATGCAGCACCGTGAGCCGCTTGAAGATTACCCCCCCGAGATCTTTGATCGCCTGATGCGGACCAATGTCAATTCGGCGTTTTACGTTGGCCAGGCCGCCGCGCGGCACATGATCGGGCGGGGCAAGGGAAAGATCATCAATATTGCAAGCGTCCAAAGCGCGCTGGCGCGGCCCGGCATCGCCCCCTACACCACGTCGAAAGGGGCAATTACCAACCTGACCAAGGGCATGGCCACGGATTGGGCCGGCAAGGGGCTGAACTGCAATGCGATTGCGCCGGGGTATTTTGATACACCCCTCAACGCCGCATTGGTCAGTGACCCCGAGTTTTCGGCCTGGCTGGAAAAGCGGACACCGCAAGGACGGTGGGGCCAGATTGATGAACTGGTCGGTGCATGCGTTTTCCTGGCGTCCGATGCCGCCAGTTTTGTCAACGGCCACACATTGTTCGTGGATGGCGGTATCACTGCAAGCCTGTGAAGCGGAGGAAAAGTCATGAGCAATAAACCCGTTGTCGGATTTATCGGTGTTGGCCTGATGGGGCATGGCATGGCCAAGAACATCCTCTTGGGTGGTTATGAGCTGTGGGTGAAAGGCAATGTCAACCGCACCCCGGTGGACAGCTTGCTGGCCAAAGGCGCAAACGAGGCTGCAACCCCTCGGGAAATGGCGGAAAAATGCGATGTCATTCACATCTGCCTGTCGAACAGCCCCCAGGTCGAAGCCGTGTTCAACGGACCGGACGGCATCCTGGCCGGTGCCCGCAACGGGTTGATCGTTGTGGACACGACCACCGCCGACCCGACCTCGACCCTTGCTTTGGCCCGGGCGCTTGCAGACCGGGGCGGCGCGCTGGTTGACGCCCCGCTTGGGCGCACGCCGAAAGAGGCTGAAGAGGGCGCGCTGGACGCCATGGTCGGTGCCGAGCCAGAGGTTCTGGAAAAGGTGCGCCCGGTGCTGGATTGCTGGGCCGGGACGGTTACGCATATGGGGCCGGTCGGAAACGGCCATAAAATGAAGCTGCTGATGAACTTCATCTCGATGAGCTATGGCGCCCTGTATTCCGAGGCCACCGTTCTGGCCGCCAAGATCGGGATTTCTCCGGCCCAATTGCGCGAGGTTATCGCGCCCAGTCGCATGGGATGCGGGTTCTTTGACACGTTTATGAACTATGTCGTCGATCGAAATCGTGACGCGCATAAATTCGCAATTGCGAACGCGGCGAAAGACCTCAGATACGTGAACGCCATGGCGACGGATGCCGGTGCCATGAATGTCATGGCCTCGGCTGCGCGGCACTATTATGCCCATGCCGAAGCCATTGGCGCGGGGCAGGATTATGTTCCGATGCTGTCGGATCACGTCGGGCGGCTGAACGGGCTGGACATGGACAAGGAAACCGGATCATGACCGCGCAAACGGTTTTGTGATTTCCGGGGCCCGACCTGCCGCGTGACCGAAACGAGTGTCGGGCCGCATGCGGAATGCACTTGCATTTGGTATACCAAATGGGAATGGTGTCGAAATAGCCAAAAAACCGGGACGCGTCCCGGCTGCCAATTGAGGGGGAGGAAAAAATGTCCGACACGCGCGCGCACAAGAGGTTCCGTTCGCAGGAATGGTTCGACAACCCCAACAATCCCGGAATGACCGCCCTTTATGTCGAGCGTTACCAGAACCAGGAATTCACGCGCGACGAATTGCAGGGGGGCAAGCCGATCATCGGCATCGCGCAGACGGGCAGCGACCTGGCGCCTTGCAACAAGATCCATGTTTTCCTGATGGACCGGATCAAGGCAGGGATACGTGAGGCAGGCGGAATTCCGATGGAGTTTCCGGTGCACCCGATCCAGGAAACCGGCAAACGGCCAACGGCCGCTCTGGACCGGAACCTTGCCTATCTCGGGCTGGTCGAAGTGCTGCATGGCTATCCGATTGACGGGGTGGTGCTGACGACCGGTTGCGACAAGACCACGCCGGCAATGCTTATGGGCGCGGCCACCGTGGACCTGCCCGCGATTGCCCTGAATGGCGGCCCGATGCTTGACGGGTGGTGGAAAGGCCAGCGGGCCGGGTCGGGCATGATCGTCTGGGAAAGCCGTCGTCTTCTGGCTGCGGGCGAGATCGACTATGATGAATTCATGAGCCGGGTGTGTTCCTCGGCGCCGTCGCTGGGTCATTGCAACACGATGGGCACCGCAAGCACGATGAACGCCATGGCCGAAGCGCTTGGGATGAGCCTGACGGGCAATTCGGCCATTCCAGCCCCGTTTCGCGAACGCATGGCGATGGCCTATGAGACTGGAAAGCGCATCGTGCAAATGGTGCATGACGATCTCAAACCGTCGGACATCCTGACGCGCGAAGCGTTCGAGAATGCGATTGTCGTGAATGCCGCAATCGGCGGGTCGACCAACGCTCCGCCGCATCTGCAGGCCGTGGCGCGCCATATCGGCGTTGAACTGAATGTTCGCGATTGGGAAGAAATCGGCTTTGATGTCCCTCTGATGGTCAATATGCAACCCGCAGGCGCATACCTGGGCGAAAGCTTCTTTCGCGCGGGGGGCGTGCCAGCCGTGATGGGTGAGCTCAGAAAGGCGGGCCGTCTGCACGATGGGGCGATGACCGCAACCGGCGACACCATGGGTGCGAACCTGGAGGGCTGGCAAAGCCAGGACCTGGATGTCATCACGACCTACGATGCGCCGCTGCGGGACAATGCCGGGTTCAAAGTGCTGTCTGGCAATCTGTTTGACAGCGCGCTGATGAAAACCAGCGTGATATCTGACGATTTCAGGGCCCGGTTCCTGTCTGAACCCGGAAACGAAGGTGTTTTCGAGGCCAAGGCCGTCGTGTTCGAAGGCCCCGAAGATTACCATGACCGGATCAACGATGCCGATCTGAATATCGACGAACGCACCATCCTTTTCATTCGCGGCGTGGGCTGTGTCGGGTATCCCGGCTCGGCCGAAGTGGTGAACATGCAGCCGCCAGATGCGATTATCCGTCAGGGTATCAACCATTTGCCAACGGTCGGGGACGGGCGGCAATCGGGCACATCCGAAAGCCCCTCTATTCTGAACGCGAGCCCGGAATCTGTGGTGGGCGGCGGACTGGCGCATCTGCGAAATGGCGATATGGTTCGGCTGGACCTGAACAATTCGACCATGAACGCAATGGTCGAGGCCAATGAATGGCAGGCCCGTATCGACGCGTGGACCCCGCCCGAGATTGTCAGCCAGACCCCCTGGCAGGAAATCTACCGCCAGCATGTCGGGCAACTGGCCGATGGCGGATGCCTAGAACTGGCGACAGCCTATCAGAAAACGCGCACCGCGTTGCCGCGCGACAACCACTGATTTTTGCGCGGCGGGCTTTGCCCGATTGGCGCGCAGGGAGGAAAGCAATGACCAAGAGCATTATTATTACCGGCGCCGGGCGCGGCGTTGGCAAGGCAACGGCCCTGGCGTTCCTGTCGGCGGGGTGGCGCGTTGGGTTGATCGGGCGCAACGCCGCGGCGCTGGAAGAGGTCGCCAATGGCAGGCCCGAGGCGCTGGCTTTGCCATGCGACGTCACCGATAGCGCCGCGGTCGAGGCTGTGTTTGACCACGCCATGGATGCTTGGGGGCGGCTGGACGCACTGTTCAACAATGCAGGTGTCACGCTGAAAGGCGCCCCAATCGACGAACTCGATGTCGCGGCGTGGCGCGAACTGATCGACATCAACGTGACAGGGTCGTTCATTTGTGCCCGCACGGCCTTTGCCCGGATGCGGGGCCAGGACCCTCAGGGCGGGCGGATCATCAACAACGGGTCGGTTTCGGCATACGTGCCGCGCTGGGGTTCGGCGGCCTATACGACCTCGAAACACGCGATTACCGGGCTGACACGGACGATCAGCCTGGATGGCCGTCCGTTCAACATCGCCTGTGGTCAGATCGACATTGGCAACGCGCTGACCGATATGGCGCAATCGATGACGACGGGCATGCCGCAGGCAGATGGATCAATCAAGGTCGAGCCGGTCATGGACGTGCAGCATGTGGCCGATTCCGTGCTGCATATGGCCTCTTTGCCGCTTGAGGCAAATGTTCAGTTCATGACCGTGATGGCCACGAATATGCCATATATCGGTCGGGGCTAGGCTGGCAGATCAGACCGGCCCGTACGCTGCCTGATCAGGGTTGTTTCCGTTTTGAATGTTAAGCGGGGCTAAAGAACTCTTTAAGTATTTTGACTTGTCGCGCGCGCGCCCTGATGGTGGTCTGGCATCAGGCAGAGCCCGGCCGGGCTCTGCGTCATGCCAGGGGGGGGGAACGGTTTGTCAGACGGGATCGAAAATACCGGCGCGAATGTCAGCCTGCAGCGGCGGGCCTGGGCGATCCGCCGCAATGCGCTGCGCATGGGCGAGGTCCAGGGCCAGGGATATATCGGTCAGGCGCTGGGCGTTGCAGATGTCCTGGCCGTCAGCTTTTTCCACGCTTTGCGATTTCGCCCGCAAGACCCGGAATGGGACGGGCGCGACCGGTTTTACCTGTCGATCGGGCATTATGCGATTGCCCTTTATGCGGCGCTGATCGAGGCGGGCGTGTTGCCCGAAGACGAGATTGAAACCTATGGGATGGATGACAGTCGCATGCCGATGTCGGGCATGGCGGCCTATACCCCCGGAATGGAAATCACCGGCGGCTCGCTTGGGCATGGTCTGGGCATCGCCGTCGGGGCCGCGCTGGGCCTGAAGCGCAAGGCGAACCCGGCCTTTGTCTATAACATGCTATCGGATGGGGAACTGGGCGAAGGATCGACCTGGGAGGCGGTGATGTCAGCGGTCCAGTGGAAACTGGACAACCTGATCGCTATCGTGGACTTCAACAACCAGCAGGCCGACGGCCCAACGCGGGCGGCGCTGGCCACCGAACCGGGCACCGAAGCGGCCAAATGGCAGGCCTTTGGCTGGTTCGCACAAGAGGTGGACGGCAACGATCTGCAGGCGCTGGTTCGGGCGTTTGATGCCGCGCGCGCGCATCCCGCACCGGCCCCCAGGGTGATCATATGCAACACGATGATGTGCAAGGGCGTGCCGTTTCTGGAAACCCGTGACAAGACGCATTTCATCCGGGTCGAGGCCGACGAATGGGCCAAGGCCCTGAACCATCTGGACGCAGAGGTGCCGCTATGACCCCGTCAATGTCGCGCCGCAAGGGCAAGTACACGCCGCGCAAGGCCCCGGACCAAAAACTGGCGACCAGCGCCATGATCGCCTCGCTGGATGCCGAAGGGCGCAGCACGATCGACGCACCATTCGGGCACGCGCTGACCGATCTTGCCAAAAGGCGCGAGGATATCGTTGGCCTGTCCGCGGATTTGTCGAAATACACCGACCTGCATGTTTTTGCGAATGCACATCCGGACCGGTTCTACCAGATGGGTATGGCCGAGGCCCTGCTGATGTCCGCAGCGGCCGGACTGGCCCGCGAAGGGTTCGTGCCCTTTGCCACCACTTACGCTGTATTTGCCTCGCGCAGGGCCTATGACTTTATCTGCATGGCGATTGCCGAGGAAAGCCTGCCGGTCAAGATATGCTGCGCCTTGCCCGGTCTGACGACGGGCTATGGGCCCAGCCACCAGGCGACCGAGGATCTTGCGATCATGCGCGGGATGCCGAACCTCACCGTCATCGACCCTTGTGACGCCACCGAGATTGCACAGGCCACGCATGCCATCGCCGATACGCCGGGTCCGGTCTATATGCGCCTGCTGCGGGGCAAGGTGCCTGATGTGTTGGGGGAATACGGGTACAGGTTCGAACTGGGCAAGGCTAAGACCATCATTGACGGATCGGATGTCCTTTTCATCTCGACGGGGTTCATGACCATGAGAACGCTCGATGCGGCTGCTGCGCTGGCGCGGGACAATGTCTCGTGCGGGGTTCTGCATGTGCCGACCATCAAGCCGCTGGATACCCAAACCGTTCTGGCCGAAGCGCAGAAAGGGGGCCGGTTGGTCGTCACCGCCGAAAACCACTCGGTCACCGGCGGGCTGGGCGAGGCCGTGGCGGCTGCGCTGATGCGATCCGGCGCTTTTGTGCCGTTTCGGCAGATCGGGTTGCCGGACGAGTTTTTGGACGCGGGCGCGTTGCCGACATTGCATGATCAGTACGGGTTGTCCGTCGACAGCATCGTTTCCCGCGTCAAGACCTGGTTGGAGGATTGAGGATGTCGCGCGCGGCGATAATCGGACTGGGTGCGATGGGGCAGGGCATGGCGCGCAACATTCTTGCAGCCGGGATTGCAATGAAGGGGTTCGACCTGTCCCAAACGGCCCGCGCCCGCTTTGGGCAAGCCGGGGGTGTCGCGGCGGAAACAGCGGCCCAAGCGGCGGCCGGGTGCGATCTGTTGCTGGTCATGGTTGCGACGGCCGAACAGGCCCACGAGGCCTTGTTTGGTTCGGGCGCAGCGGCTGCTGCGCTGGCCTCTGATGCGGTGGTTCTGTTGTGTTCAACCGTTGCCCCCGCAAGCGCCCGGAACATCGCGGCCCGCTTGCAGGATATGGGCCATCAAATGATCGACGCGCCGGTTTCGGGCGGGCAGGTCGGTGCGGATGCCGGGACGCTCACGGTGATGGCGTCCGGCCCAGAGGACGCGTTCCTGCGCGCCGACCCCTTGCTGGCGGCGGTGTCGGATACCGTCTACCGGCTTGGCTCCGAACCCGGTCTGGGCGCCACCTACAAGGTCGTTCATCAACTGGCGGCTGGCGTTCATCTGGTTGCCGCTGCCGAGTTGATGGCGCTTGGGGTCAAGGCAGGGTGCGAGGCGCAGACCTTGTATGAAATCGTCAGCGGCGCTGCGGGCAACAGTTGGATGTTCAGCGACCGCGCCCCGCGCATGATGCAGGCCGACCCCGAGGTTACATCGACCATCGACATATTCATCAAGGATGTCGGGCTGGTACTGGAGGCCGGACAGGACGCAGGCGCACCGTTGCCGATGGCAGAGGCCGCCTTCGCCGTTCTGCGCCAGGCGGGCGATATGGGGCTGGGGGCCTGTGACGACAGCGAGGTGGTCCGCGTCTATGAGGCCCAGACCGCCCGGCCCGTAAACGTAACGCCAAGTGACAAGGATACGCCAAATGGGACTTCTTGAGGGGCAAACAGCCGTCATTACCGGGGCGGCCAGCCCGCGCGGGCTGGGCCGCGCAACGGCAGAGCTGTTCGCCGAACACGGCTGCCGCGTGGCGATCCTGGATCTGGATGCACGCCAGGCCGAAGAAACCGCCGCCGAGATCGGCCCCGCGCATATTGGGCTGGCTTGTGACGTGACACGCAAACCCGATTGCGACAACGCGGTTGCTGCGGTGCTTGGTGCGTTTGGACAGGTCGATATCCTGGTCAACAACGCGGGCATCACGCAGCCGCTCAGGATCATGGACATTACGCATGAAAACTATGACGCGGTGCTGGATGTAAATCTGCTGGGGACGTTGAACATGAGCCAGGCGGTGATCCCCCATATGCGCGGCCGCAAAAGCGGCAAGCTGGTCAACATGTCCTCGGTTTCGGCGCAGCGCGGCGGCGGGATTTTTGGCGGGCCGCATTATTCGGCGGCCAAGGCGGGCATTCTGGGGCTGACCAAGGCAATGGCGCGCGAACTTGCACCTGATGGCATCCGGTCCAACGCCATCTGCCCCGGCTTCATCGCAACGGACATAACCGCAGGAAAACTGACGCCCGAAATGAAAGCGGGGATCGTCGAGGGCATTCCGATGGGGCGGGCCGGTCGGGCCTCGGATGTGGCAGGTTGCGCGTTGTTTCTGGCGTCGGACTTGTCGGCCTATGTCACCGGGTCCGAGGTTGACGTGAATGGCGGGTCGTTGATTCACTGAATTCGTGGTATGCGCATCTTAGGAATAACGCGCCTCTTTTTGATCTGTCCGGCAAGACGGCCCCGGTTGCCGGTCGTCACCGTAGAAGACGGCTGGATGGGGCGCTAGGTACCATCTCCAAAGGACCCTCACATGCCCAAGATCAAGGATATCCGTGTCCGCCTGTTCAACATTCCGCTGGACGAGGTGCTTAGTGACGCCAAGCATGGCGATCACACCTTTTTCCAGCTGGTGACCGCGACGGTGACGCTGGAGGACGGGTCTGAGGGGACCGGCTATACCTACACGGGCGGCAAGGGCGGGCACGCGATTGCGGCGATGATCGAACATGATCTCGTGCCATTCCTGATCGGCAAGGACGCGCGGGACGTCGAGGCGCTGTATGATGCAATGGGCTGGCATGTGCATTACGTGGCGCGCGGCGGCGTCGCGTCCTTTGCCATTTCGGCTGTCGATATCGCGCTGTGGGACCTGCGGTGCCGGGCGCTTGGGCAGCCGCTTTGGCAGGTGGCGGGCGGGGCGGGCGCGACCTGCAAGGCCTATGCGGGCGGGATCGACCTGAACTTTCCGCTGCCCAAATTGCTTGACTCCATCCGGGGCTACCTTGCGCGTGGTTTCAACGGCATCAAGATCAAGATCGGGCAACCGACGCTTGCGGAAGACGTCGAAAGAGTGCGGGCAGTGCGTGACCTAATCGGCCCCGATATCACCTTTATGGTGGATGCGAATTACGCGCTGAGCGTCGAACAGGCGATCCGGGCCGCGCAGGCCTTTGCGCCTTATGACATCTGTTGGTTCGAAGAGCCGACAATCCCCGACGATTACAGGGGCAATGGCCGAATTGCCCGACACAGCGACATCCCCCTGGCGATGGGCGAGAACCTGCATACCATCCACGAATTCGAGATGGCGTTGCGGGACTCGCAACTGGGGTTCATCCAGCCTGATGCCTCGAATTGCGGCGGTATCACCGGGTGGTTGCAGGTGGCCGCGCTGGCGCGCGAACATGGCGTTCCGGTTTGCAGCCACGGGATGCAGGAATTGCATGTCAGCCTGGTGGCCTCGCAACCGCATGGCGGGTGGCTGGAGGTGCATTCCTTTCCGATTGACCGCTATACCAAACGCCCCATTGTCGTGCGCGACCATCTGGCCGTTGCCCCCGATACACCGGGTGTCGGAGTGTCCTTTGACTGGGACGCGCTGCAGCGGGTGCATCTGGAAACACCCGGATAAAGACGCGTGCGGGTCAGGCGGGTTCGGGGGCAATATCCCTGGTAGACAGGCCATGCCGGGTCAAAAGCCGGGAAAGCGATTGGTCGTGGTCGGCTGCTTGTTCGTGCTGCCAGTCCAGAAACAGGCGCACCGCCCGGCGTTTCAGGTGCCGGGTCGGGCACAGCGCCCAATAGGCCGGAAACCGCAGAACCGGCAGGTCCGGCGTAACAGGGACCAGCCGCCCCGCCGTGACCTCGGGCAGGGCAAGCGCCAGCGTTTCCAGAACGATCCCAACGCCGTCCAATGCCAGTTGCAGCGCCATCGAAGACCGGTCCATCAGGATCGATTTGCGGTTGCTGCGCGTTGTTATGCCGGTCTCAAGCAACCATCTGTCCCATTGGCACAAGGCCCGCGCGCTGTCGATCAACCGCGCGGCGTCAAGCAATTCGGTCCCTGCCGCCTGGGCGGGCAGTCGCGACAAGTATTCGGGGCTGCACAGCGGCAGGACATGGTCGTGCAACACGGCCTGCGCATGAAACCCGCCCCAATGGTCCAGGCCCTGACCGCTGCCATAGCGAATATCAAGGTCCATGACTTCGCGGTCAAAATCGGTGGGGTCAGGGGCCGCATCTATCCTGAGGTCCCAATCCGGGTGCCGCGCTATGAAATCATGCAAACGCGGGCCAAGCCAGCGGACGCCGAAACTGGGCGAGACCCGCAGGTTGAGCCGCCGGGACTCGCGCGTTTGCCCAAGATTGCCCTGCGCATCCCGCAGCATCCCCAACGAGGCCGAGGATGCCTGAAACAGCTGTTCGCCTTCAAGCGTCAGGCTCAGCCTGCGCCCCTCGCGCCGGAAAAGACGCACGCCCAGCGTCTGCTCCAGCAATTTGATCTGCTGGCTGACCGCAGAGGGGGACACCGAAAGCTCTTCGGCCGCGCGTGTCACGGTGCCCCGCCGCGCCACGGTTTCGAAATGCAGGTAAGCATTGAGGTTCAGCGGGCGGGCCATCTGTACGATCTGTGATTCAGCTGGCCGCCACCGCAGTTTGTTTCTGCGACCCCAACCCCACGACCTCAAGCTCGATCTCGTCGCCAGGGTTCAGAAAGCGCTGCGGCGTCATGCCCAGGCCAACACCCGAGGGCGTGCCGGTGGCGATCACGTCACCGGGCATGAGTTTCATGAAGCGGCTCATGTAGGAAACGATCTGGGCAACCGAGAAGATCATGTCGTCAGTATTCGAATCCTGCACCACCTCGCCGTTGATCGAAAGCCACAGGCGCAGGTTCTGTGGGTCGGGAACCTCGTCCGTTGTCACGAGCCAGGGGCCTGTGGGGCCGAATGTGGGGGCCGATTTTCCCTTGATCCACTGGCCGCCCATCTCGGCCTGAAAGGCGCGTTCGGAAACATCGTTGATCGTGCAATATCCGGCGACACAGCCCAGGGCCTCGGCTTCTGAGACATAAAGTGTCTCTTTGCCTATGACCACGCCCAGTTCGACCTCCCAATCGGTCTTGGCCGAGTTGCGCGGGATCTCGACGGCGTCGAACGGGCCGCTCAGCGATGATGTGGCCTTGGAAAACAGGATTGGTTCCGCAGGCGGGGTCGCCCCTGTTTCGGCGGCATGTTTGGCGTAGTTCAGGCCAACGCAAAAGAAGTTCGGAACCGAGGCAAGGCAGGCACCGATGCGGCCCGGGTTTTCGACGACCGGCAGGCTGTCGATGTCGATTGCGCGCAATTGTTCGATGCGCTCCAGCGACACGCCCCGGCCTTCGAAATCCGAACCGGACAAGGCGCGGACGTTGCCGTCGGAATCAAGGATGCCGGGCTTTTCTGCGCCAGCGGGACCATATCTGAGTAGCTTCATGTCGATACCGTTTTGTTGTCATGGGGGTTTGCGGCCGCGTTTGTCTCGGCTTCGATCACCTCGCGGATGTCGTCCGCCAGGTGCCACAGGTGGTTTTCGATTGCGTCGCGCACCGCTTTGGGGTCACGCGCCCGCAGCCCGTCCACGATCCGGCTGTGTTCGGTGACAACGCGTTCGCGGTTGCGCCGCTGGCTGGCGGCGATATAGCGCGCGCGCCAGAGCTTTTGCAGGAAACTGCAATGGGTCTGCGCCAGGGCCGCGTTGCGGGATGCCTCGGCAATAGCGGTGTGAAAGGACATGTCGATTTCAAACATGTCCAGTGGATCGGTCGTATCGAATTCGCGCGCCATGACGTCGACGATACTGGCGATATGGTCAATTTCCGCGTCCGAGGCGTTTTGACAGGCCAGTTCCGCCGACAGTTTCTCCAGGGCGATGAGAACCTGCGCCTGATCCGAAACTTCCTTGTAGCTTGGCTGCGCGACGATCGGGCTGCGCGATGGGCGCAACTGCACCAGACCTTCCTTGGCCAGGATGCGAATGGCCTCGCGCATGGGGGTGCGGCTGACGCCCATTTCCGCCGCGTTGTCACGTTCCTTTATCGAAGTCCCCGGCGGCAGTTTGCCCCGCAAGATGTCCCGCCGGATCTGGTTGGCAATTTGTTCGGCCAGTATTTCTTCAGTCATGGGTGGGGGCTTTCCAGGGTGAGCAGGGATGTCCTTGGCGATAGACTGTTCGGTTTTTGGGCGCAACATGCAGTTATTCAACTTTGGTATACCAAAACTTGTTGCCAGTCACTGGGAATCTCGTTAGCGTTTTCGACGATGGTATACCATCTGAATGGCGCTCGGGAGGAATTGCGCCAGCAAACCGGTGACCCAAGCAGGTCGCCATGGGAGGAGAATAATATGAACCTGAAAACACTTTTCGTGACGGTTGGTGCAACCGCCATGCTGGCCGCTGCTGCGTCGGCTGATCCGGTTACCCTGCGTGTGCAGACGCATTATGCGACCGAACACCCGACCGGCAAACAGCTTGCCATCTGGGCCGATGATGTTCAGACCATGTCGGGCGGCGATATCACGATCGAGATGTTCTATTCGTCGTCGGTTGTTGCAACAACCGAAACCTTTGACGCGGCGATCAACGGTATCGTGGATTGCGACGCCACCGGTGGTGCATACCAAACCGGCAAGAACCCGGCGTTCCAGTTCGTTGGCGACATCATGGGCGGTTATGAGACCCCGTGGCAGCAATATTCGTGGCTGTATTACGGTGACGGCTACGGCGCCGCGCAAGAGCTGTACAATGCGCAGAACATGCAGCTTGTCGGCTGGGCCATCTATGGCCAGGAATCGCTGTCTTCCTCGGCGCCGATTGCCGGTCTTGAGGATCTGAAAGGCTGGAAGTTCCGGTCCCCTCCGGGCATGGAAACCGAGATCTTCGAAAAGCTGGGCGCATCGCCCATCGTGATGGATTTCACCGAGATCTTTACCGCGCTTGAAACCGGCATCATCGACGGCGCGGACGCATCGGGCCTTTATAACAACGTGGGCCTTGGTCTTTACGACATCGTCAAGCACGCGACATATCCTGGTTTCCATTCGATGCCGTCGGATCACCTGGCCTGTAACCTGGATGTCTGGAACGGCCTGACGGACCAACAGCGCCGGATCATCGACACCGCCTGGCAAAAGCTGGCCTTCCAGATCGCCCTGTCGAATGGCAAGAACAACACGGCTGCCGCGTCCGAGCTGGAAGCCGCAGGTGTGACCTTGCATGAATGGTCGCCCGAAGACCGCGCCGCCTTCCGCGCGGCCGCGCAGGCGACCTGGGACGACTGGGGCACCCGTTCCCCCGAGGCCGGTTCGATCCTTGCAAGCCACAAGAACTATATGAAGCAGCTTGGTCTGATCGACTGATTTGCACGCGTAACGCGCTTTGAAAACCTGATGAGCCCCGGCGGGGGGCTCATCACGCCGAAACGAGCAATAATCGCGGCAAAAACCCAAGATCGATCGGGAGGACGGGCATGGAACAGGACAGTGTCTGGCTAGGGGGCCTCAGGCAACCCGTACGGCTTTTGATGCTGGCATCAACGGGGGCGTTGGCGCTGCTATATGCGTGGCTGGTCATCAGCGCGATGATTTCGGAAGACGCGATTGGCATGCATGAAATGATCCGCCCGACCGGCCGACCGCTTGTCTGGGCGACACTGACGGCCCTTGGCGCTTCAATCCTGTTTTCGTCGCTTTACCTGTCGGATTTCCGCGGTTCCATCGAGATCGAGCCTCACGGTTTCTTCGACATCCTGTCTTTGATCACCTCGCGCATGGCGATGATCCTGACGGCGCTTATCGTGATCGTCATGTTCTACGAGGTGGTGTCGCGCTATGTCTTTTCGCGGCCCACGCTGTGGGCCAATGAACTCAGCCTGTGGATCGCGGCCTTTGTCTTTCTGTTTGCGGGTCAATACGCAATGCAGCAGCGCAGCCATATCCGCATCTATGTCATCTATGACATCATGCCCCGGTGGATGCAAAAGACCGCCGACGTCCTGTCGGTTCTGCTGATCGTAGGGTTTACCTTTGCGCTGGTCTGGGGGAACTTTGCCGATGCCCAACGCAGGTTCCTGCGTCTTGAAACCTTTGGCACCGCGTGGGACCCGCCAATCCCCGGCATCGTCAAGCCGGTGATATTGCTGATTATCATCCTGGTCACATTACAGGCCGTTTCCAACCTGATTGCTGATTGGAACAAGAAGCCTGAACATCACTCTCCGCTCGATGAGATCGACGAGACGGAAATCGAAAACATCAAAAAGACCCTTGGAGAGTGAGATGGAGTTCCTTGAACTGTTTTCCTGGATGAAGGTCGACGATATCGCGACCCTGTCCATCCTGCTGCTTCTTGGCATGTTCGCCCTTCTGGCCATCGGCATGCCGCTTGGCTTTGCCTCGGCCTTTCTCGCCGTGGCAGTCATTGTCATGAAATTCGGCCCCGAGATGGCCTTTGGCCGGTTCGGCAGCGGACCCCTGTCGGTGCTGGCGCAGGCGGTTTATCGGCAAATGACGAATTACGTGCTGATATCTGTGCCGTTGTTCATCTTCATGGCCTCGCTGCTGGAAAGATCGGGCATTGCGCGCGACATGTACAACTCGCTCAACCAATGGCTCAGCCGCACCCGTGGCGGGATTGCCATTGTCACCTCGATCATGGCGGTGATCATGGCGGCGATGTCCGGGATCATCGGCGGCGAGGTGGTGCTGTTGGGCCTGATTGCCTTGCCGCAGATGCTGCGCCTTGGGTATAATCAGAACCTGGCCATCGGTACCATTTGCGCCAGCGGGTCGCTTGGCACGATGATCCCGCCCTCGATCGTTCTGATCTTTTACGGGCTGGTGACCGAAACCTCGATCAAGGCGCTGTTCACCGCGTCCTTCCTGCCCGGCTTCATGCTGGCATCGTTCTTCATTCTCTATATCGTTATCCGCACCAACATGAACCCGTCGCTTGCGCCCTTGCCCGAAGAGGACCCGGACGCGCCGAAGGGCAAGGAAAAGTTCCTGATGTTCGTGGGCTTTCTGTCGCGCTTTGGCTTGTGGGCGCTGGGCGTTCTGATCCTGCGCAACCTGTTCTTCACCTTCACCGGGCAGAACACCGTGCAGGAAGGGGTCGACCCGATTGCCCTGGGTATGGTCTCGGACCTGCCCTGGCTGATCGGCGCGATGGCCCTGGCGGGTGTTCTTGTCTTCGTGATCGGAAAAGAACGGGTGAATACCGGCTGGGAAATGGGCAAGGGCCTGATCGCGCCCATCATCGTTATCGGCGTTGTATTGGGCTCGATCTACATGGGGATAACGGGCATCACCGAAGCCGCCGGAATGGGCGTCGTGGCGGTGTTTACCATCGGGTTGATCCGGCGCGAGATGACCTTTGAGATCGTGTGGGACAGCCTGATGCGGACGCTGAAATCCACCGGTACGATCATCTGGGTCACCATCGGCGCCGCGGCGCTTGCGGCGGCTTATACCCTGGCTGGCGGGCCGACCTATGTGGCCAACATGATCGTCGCGGCGGAACTGCCGACAATGGGCATCATTCTGGTGATGATGCTGATATTCCTGATCATGGGCATGTTCATGGACTGGGTCGGTATCGTGCTGTTGATCATGCCGGTCTTCCTTCCGATCGTGCTGAAGCTGCCGGTGCAGGAGATCGGCATATTCGGAGAGCTCAATCCGCGCCACGTCGCGATTTGGTTCGGCGTGGTGTTCTGTATGAACATGCAGGTCAGCTTCCTCAGCCCGCCATTCGGGCCGGCGGCGTTCTATCTCAAGTCGGTAGCCCCGCCTCATATCTCGCTGACCGCGATCTTCCGGGGGTTCCTGCCGTTCATCGTGTTGCAGTTGCTTGCGCTAAGCGTTCTGCTGATCTGGCCGCCGATTATTTCCATCTTCCTTTGACGGGAAGACAATGGTTGCATCCCGAAAGGGCGGGGGATCTCGCCCTTTCGTCAATACGGAAACGCTATGGTTCAGCTTCCCCAGGCCCACATGAACGCGCCCTGCCTACCTGATATGATTTTCTGCCCGACCGATATGGTGGCGCAATGAGGGCACAGGTGCCCATTGCGGTCATTGGGGGCGGCAGCATCGGGTTGCGCCACGCGACCCAGGCGATGGGCAACACGGCGGTGCACCTGACCGCAGTGGTCGAGCCTGATGCCAACCGCCGGGCTGAACTGCGGGCGCTTGGGGCTCCGGCGGTGGCCGGAATGGACGATGTGCCCGCGTCGACCCGGGCCGCCGTTGTGGCGACCCCGACCACAGCGCATTTTGCCTGCGCCCAAGCGGCAATCGACATGGGGTGGGCGGTGTTGGTCGAGAAACCCCTGACCCATTCGCTGACCGAGGCCGCGCTTTTGTGCGATGCGGCCGAACAAAACGACCTTCCGCTGTTCACCGGACACCACCGACGTTGCCACCCGACTATTATCGAGGCGCGCGCCATGCTTCCCCGGATCGGCGATCTTGTCGGCCTGAACGGGGTTTGGGCGCTGCGCAAGCATGATACCTATTTCGACACGGCGTGGCGACGGCAGCAGGGCGCCGGGCCGGTCATGACCAACCTAAGCCACGAGATCGACCTGTTGCGGTTCCTTGCTGGCGAGATCACCGCAGTGTCGGCTCTGACCTCAAACGCTCGCAGGGGGTTGCCGGTCGAGGATACTGCGGCGATTTCGTTTCGTTTTGCGTGCGGCGCTTTGGGGACGTTCCTGATTTCCGACGCGGGCGCCTCGCCCTGGGCGTTCGAGGCCACGACCGGTGAGAACCCGGCAATCGCGGCATCCGGTCAGGACGCGCTGCAGGTAATCGGCACGCGTGGGGCGATATCCTGCCCGTCGATGACCCTGTGGTCGGGGGATGGAACCGGAGCGGTCGACTGGCGCGCACCCCTGCGCCCAACACCGGGCCCACCGGCGCCTGTGGTCGATCCGATCAACGAACAACTGACGCGCTTTGCGCAGGCCGTCGCAGGCGAAAGTAAGCCATTGTTGGCAACGGGCCGGGATGGCATGGCGACGCTTGCGGTGACGCAGGCGGTTTTGACATCCGCCAGCAGCGGTCGTGTCGAACAGGTGCCGGTCGCATGATGCGCGCCGGCGACAGTCTGAAATGCGGCCTGATCGGGAAGAACCTTGGCCAAAGCCGGTTCGCCGACGGGTTGGACATGATGTGCCGGGCGCATGGGCTGGGTCTTGAGTTCCAGTTGATTGACGACGCGGTCAGCCGGGTCGACCTGGCCGAAACCCTTGAGCGGTGTCGCAACGCAGGCTGGGCCGGGGCAAGCGTGACGCACCCGTTCAAGCAACAGGCGGCAACGTGGCTGGGGCCGGGTCTAGACGCCCCAGTCAGGAAATTGGGGGCCTGCAACCTGGTGACTTTTTCGGGCAGCGGACCGGGCGGTGCCAACACCGACTATTCCGGGTTCCTGTCCGCCTGGCGCGACAAGATGGCGGATGCCGCGCCGGGCCGCGTGGCCATGGCGGGTGCGGGTGGTGTGGCCTGCGCAATCGGGCACGCCCTGTCCCGCCTTGGGGCCGCCGAGATCGTGATCTGGGATCGCGATCCGGCCTTGGCCCAGGCCTTGGCCGGATCAATCGGCGCGACGGCGCGCGCTGTTCGGATCGAAGCGGCAGAAGATGCCGTGGCCGCAGCCGACGGTTTGGTCAACGCGACTCCGCTTGGGATGCACGCCTATCCGGGCACGGCCATATCGGTGCCGCTGCAGACCAGACCGGTCTGGGCATTCGATGCGGTCTATACGCCCGTTGAGACACAGTTCGTTCAGGCTGCCCGCGGGGCTGGTGCGGCGGTCATTACCGGCTTTGACCTGTTTCGGCACATGGTGTTGCAAAGTTTTGAGACCTATACGGGGCTGGTTCCCGACACCCGCGCAGGTCTTGCCAGATTGAATGACTTGAAACCAGAAAAGGGGTGACGCGATGGACCGTCCCACAATTGGATTTATCGGTTTGGGCCTGATGGGCCGGGCCATGGTGGAATGCCTGCAAAAGGCGGAATACCCGGTGATCGTGCTGGGAAACCGCGACCGCACCGGCGTCGACGAGGCGGTGTCGCGTGGCGGGCACGAGGCCACAAACGCGCGGTCCCTGACCGAGGATTGCGACATTGTCATGCTGTGTGTCGGCACCTCTGATCAGGTCGAAAGCCGCGTCTACGGCGATGACGGGATACTGGCGGGGGTCCGCTCCGGGCAGGTCGTTATCGACTTTGGCACGTCGCTGCCGGCCTCGACCCTGAAAATCGGCGCCGATCTGGAGGGCAAGGGGGGCATCTATCTTGATGCGCCGCTGGGCCGGACGCCAGCACATGCCAAGGACGGGTTGCTCAACATCATGTGTGCCGGTGACGCGGAGGCTTATCAGAAAGTTAAGCCGGTGCTCGAAACGCTGGGCGAGAACGTGTTCCACCTGGGCAAGCTGGGCAACGGCCACACGATCAAGCTGATCAACAACTTTTTCGGCATGACAACCGTTTGCGCGATGTCCGAGGCGTTTGCCATTGCTGACGCGGCCGGTATCGAACGGGACGCGCTGTATGGCGTGATGGCGGCCGGGCCGAACTTTTCGCCCATGATCGAATTCGTTCGCAACTATGCGGTCGAGGGCAATATCGACCTGTTGTTCTCGGTCGCCAACGGTTCAAAGGATGTCGGCTATTACCAGCAGATGACGCGCGACCTGGGTCTGAACAGCCGCATGTCAGGGTCAGCCGACGCCACCCTGCGCGAAGCGCGCGATGCAGGTGACGGCGGGCTGATGGTGCCGCAGATGGTGGACTGGCTGTCCCGGCATCTGGACAAAAAACCGCAATGACGCCTTGTGGCCGGACCTTTGGCAGGACGCCAGCAGACCCCGCAGGGACCGTCTGCTGATGGCCGTTCGCCCGCGCGAGGAACGGACGGGCGCCGGTGTCGCCATGATGTTGCTGGCGGTGATCTTTTTCACCGGCATCGACACCAGCGCCAAATGGCTGAGCATTGCCGGTCTGCCGGTTCTGCAGATCGTGTTCGTGCGATATGCGGGCCATTTTGTCTTTGCCAATCTCGTCTACCTCCCGCAGGAGGGGGGTTCGGCTTATCGGTCCAACGCGCCGCTGAAACAGTTCTTTCGGTCGGTGTTTTTGTTTTGTGGCACGGTCCTTAACTTTTATGCCCTGAAATACCTGCCGATCACCGTCACGACGACAATTGCCTTTGCCGGTCCGATCGTGGTGACGTTGCTGGCGATCCCGATCCTGGGCGAAAAGGTCGGCATCCGCAGGGTCGTTGCGGTCTGTGTCGGATTTCTGGGCGTTGTCGTCGTGGTACAGCCATGGGGCGGCGAATTTCACCCGGCGATGCTGCTGTGCCTGGGGACACTTTTTCTGGCGTCTATGTATTTCATCATGACCCGGATGCTGGCCGGGGTCGAAACCATCGCCACACAGCAAATATGGCTGAGCGGCCTGGGTACGCTGGCCCTTGCGCCCTTTGGACTGTCGGCTTGGGTATGGCCTCAGGACGCGCTGACCTGGCTGGTTTTGCTTGGCATCGGTGTGTTCGGCCTGTTTGGCCACATCTGGGCCACCATCGCCCACCGGTGGGCCGATGCGTCGATCCTGGCCCCGCTGATCTATAGCCAGGTGTTCTGGGCCGCCCTTGTCGGCGTGGCGATTTTCGGCACCTGGCCGACACCCTGGACGCTGGCCGGTGGCGCGATCATCATCGCATCCGGGCTTTATATCTGGCGCCGGGAATTGGCAAAGGGCGCGCAGGCGCGGTAATTCCCGGTCTCAGACAGGCTGGGCCGGTGCTACTTGCTGGACACTGATCCCGGCCGAAACTACCGTATTGGCGATACAGACGAACCAGAGGTGCACAGATATGTCCAGGATGCTTTCAATCGCGGTGGCGTCAATCGCGTTGTCTTCCGCAGCCCATGCCCAGGGGGATTGCGCCGCAGGAAAAACCCTGACGGATGGCAAGTTTACCGTCGCCACGGGAAATCCTGCCTATTACCCTTGGGTTCTGGATGATGCCCCCGAAAAGGGTGAAGGGTTCGAAGCCGCGGTCGCCTTTGCCGTTGCCGCCGAAATGGGCTTTGACGCGTCGAATGTCGTCTGGGTCCGGTCCTCGTTCGACGAGGCGATTCAGCCGGGCGCCAAGGGCTTTGACGTCAATATCCAGCAATATTCGATCACGCCCGAGCGGGACCAGGTCGTCGATTTTTCTGCCCCCTATTACACCGCGCCGATGGCTGTTCTGGTTGGTGCAAACGCGACCGGAACCGAAGCGACGCTTGAGGCGTTGAAAGGCCTGCAATGGGGCGCGGTCGGTTCGACGACAGCGGTTCCAAAACTGGCAGGCGTGATCCAGCCCGAAGGCGATCCGCTGCTTTATGGCGACAATGCCGACGTCAATGCCGCGATCATCGCCAACCAGATCGACGCCGCGTTGTTCGACCTGCCGACGGCGCTGTACCTGAGCGCAGTCGTGATCGAAGGGTCCAAGGTTATCGGCCAGTTTCCGGCCGACCCCGACGATAACCCGGACCAGTTCGGGATGCTTCTGGAAGAGGGCAATCCGCTTAAATCCTGCATCGATGCGGCGCTGGCAAGCCTGACTGAAAGCGGCAAGCTTGCCGCGATCGAGGCGGAGTGGCTTCAGGACACCACCGGTGTTCCTTTGATCCGGTAACATGCCGGGTCCCTCGACGGCGGGGATGACCCGCCGCGAACGTTACGAAGCACAGCAAAAGCGCAGGTCGGCATTGATTGCGGCCACAAGCACGGTGACAGTTGTTGCCGCGCTGTATTTCCTGGTGCCGTTGGCACCGGGTTGGGCGAAAGTGCAACAAAGCTTTTTCAACGGTGAGGTTCTGACCAAGACCTTTCCCAAGCTGCTGGACGCCTTTCGGATCAACGTCATGATCTTTGCCTGGTCAGCCCCGGCCATTGCCGTTCTGGGGCTGCTTATCGCGCTGGCGCGGGATGCCAAATCTCCTGCGTTGTTTCCGCTGCGCATATTCGGCGCGGCCTTCACCGACGTCTTTCGGGGGGTGCCGGTGATCCTGACGGTCTACCTGATCGGGTTCGGGATACCGGGGCTTGGCCTGCCGCGACCTTGGAATTCGCCGTATATCTGGGGCTCATTGGCGCTGATCCTGACATATTCCGCCTATGTGGCCGAGATATTCCGGTCGGGCATCGACAGCGTGCATCACAGCCAACGCGCCGCCGCCCTGTCGTTGGGTCTGTCCGAACGGCAGGTGATGCGCGACGTCGTGCTGCCGCAGGCCATTCGCAACGTGGTGCCATCGCAGATGAACATGCTTATCGCTTTGCAAAAGGATGTATCGCTTCTCAGCTTTATCGGCCCGGTCGAGATTTTCAGGCAGGCCGGCGTGTTCAAATCTCTGCTGGCTAATTTCACGCCCTATGTCGGTGCCGCGATTATCTTCCTGGTCGTGACCATCCCGGCCACGCGCTATGCCGACCATCTGATGGCGCGACAAATGCGAGAGAGGCGCTGATGGCCAAACTGGACCTGCGCGGCGTTGTTAAGCAATTTGGCGACCACATGGTGTGCAACGGTATCGACCTGGTGGTCGAAGAGGGGCAAATGGTCTGTCTGATCGGCGCGTCTGGGGCCGGGAAATCAACACTTTTGCGCTGCATCAACCTGCTGGAACCTATCGAGGACGGGGCGATCTACCTGGACGGTCAGGATATTTCCGTGCCCGGCCTGAACCCGCAATCCGTCCGCGCCCGAATTGGCATCGTGTTCCAAAGCTTTAACCTGTTTCCGCACATGACCGCGCTGGAGAACGTCATGCTGGCCCCGCGCCGCGTCAGGGGGCAGTCGCGTGCGCAACTTCTGCCCGAGGTCAATGCCCTGTTCGAACGGTTTGGTCTGGCCGACCAGATGAACAAATATCCCGATCAGCTTTCAGGTGGGCAGCAACAGCGCGTAGCCATTGTGCGCGCCCTTGCGATGAAACCCGAAGTCATGCTGTTTGACGAGATCACCTCAGCCCTGGACCCTCAGTTGGTCGGTGAGGTGCTGGATGTTCTGCTGATGCTGAAAGGGCAGGGTATGACGATGGTGATGGCCACGCACGAGATGGGTTTTGCCCGGCAGGCCGCCGACAAGGTGTGTTTCCTCAAGGATGGGCGCATCGTGGAAGAAGGCCCGCCGCAAGCCATATTCGAGACCCCGACACAGGGCGCCACCCAAAGGTTTCTGGCGCGCGCCCTGAAATAGCGCCCCCGGCCTTGGGCTTTCAGTCCTGAACGGTCTCGATCAGCGCCTTGGACAAGGGCAGCGATGAATACCCAAGCCGCGAAGGCGTCAGCCCCATTCGCACGACCACCATGTTCTGTGACGGGAATATCCCGATGAACTGCCCGTCATGCCCCTGCAACCAGACCGCATCTTCGTAGGGGGGCAAATCACCGGGCGATTCCACCCAGAGATGGCCCCTTGCATAGGCTCCGCCCGAGGTCTCGGTGGGTTCGAACATCCAGTCGGTGAAACCCGCTGGCAGAATCCGGTTTCCGTCCCACACGCCCTTTTGCAGCAGCAACTGCCCGAAACGGGCCCAGTCCCGCGCGGTGGCATACATGTAGCTTGACCCGACAAAGGTGTCGCGTGCGTCGGTCTCAAGAATGGCCGAGGTCATACCCAATGGGCCGAACAGGGCCTCTTGCGGATAGGTCAGCGCCCCTTCTCCCGCCTTGTCCTGCCAGACACGCGACAGAATGGTCGAGGTGCCCGACGAATAGCTGAACCTGTCCCCCACGCTGGACCCCAGCGGGCGGGCCGAGGCAAAGCCCGCCATATCGTCCTGAAGGTAGAGCATCCGCGTCACGTCCGACACGTTTCCGTATTCTTCATTCCAGTCCAGACCGCTGGACATTGCCAGCATGTCGGCGACGGTGATGTCCTTTCGGCCATCTTTGGCCCAATCGGGAAAGCTGTCGGTCAGCGTATCCGTAACCGACATGCGCCCATCCTGAATCAAGGCCCCGATCAGCCCGGCGGTTACGGTTTTGGTCATGGACCAACCCAGAAGCGGCGTCGCGGCATCAAAGCCGTTGGCATAGGCCTCGCCTATGATCCGTCCGTCACGCACAACAACGACGGCGCGGTATCCTTCCCCCAGCAAGGTTTCGTCCGACAGGATCTGTTGCACCTGTGGCACCTGCGCGGGGGCCACGCGGTTGCCGGTTGGCCATGTCGCGTCCGACAAAGGGGCAAGGGGCGCAAGGGTTGCATCGCTCAGCGCCGCGTGCTGCAGGTTCGTGCAGCCCAGGCCATCGCGATATTGTGCCGTGGCGGGTGCAAAGAAGCGAAACATGTGTGCCTGCACCGTCTGGGTCTGTTCATCGACCGTGACCGATACCTGCCGGAGCAAAGGGTGCCCAGGTGCCTGAACATCCTCGGCCAGAACCTCGTCCGGGCTTCGTCCGGCGATAAAGACGTTCGAACAAACGATCTTGGCTGAATAATTCGTCCCGACCTTCAGCAGGTTCGGTGGTGCAATCCACAGAAAACCCAACCCGGCTACAATTGCCAAAACCAGCAACCCAGCCGCGACTTTAAGAGCTTTTCGCAACATGACACCTCCGTTTCGACCGATGCGGTCGAGTTTTGCGATCCCGTAGGGTCGGGGGTACCTGCAAAACGGCTGCTATTGCCACTGTTCCGTTGCGTTTGGTTCAGCGCGGCCGTTGCGGCGGCAAGGATGGCAAACAAGGAACCTTGTCGCGCCACGCAAACCGGACCAACCGACCGGAACGTCAGCGCATTGTTTGGCTTCTGAAAAGATTTGGTGGAGCCTAGGCGAAACGCCGCCGAACGCCTAGTTCACTGATAGTAAACACTATTGTGGTGTGGTGGTTTATAGTGTGTCTCACCTTAGTGTCACATTTAGGTGTGCACAACCTGATCTATTTAACTGCGTATATCGGAAGCTGATTTCTACAATCTACTGTACAACGCGCCTCGCAAGTTTTGGGCAATAGTCAAAAACATGATATAAGCATAACATTGCTAATTTCGTTTGAGTGCAGAGTATTATGAAAGCCACCCGAGCAAGTCTGCTGAGCAAAGTGCTAGAGGCGGTATTTCAGTCGGGACGTGCCCCATTAGACAGTTTCAAGAACTATGAGTTTTACTATGAGGAGAAGTTAACGCAGACGTTCTTCATACCTGCTGGTTTGACGTTTCTGATATTCTTGATCTGGGATTTAAACACAAAGCCGGACGACGCATTTCTGCTTTCTACTATCAGAATTTCTTTCTTACTCTTAGCTTTGCTACTGTTCACCTTGAACAAGCTATTAACGAACCGCAGGCTTTTGCGAACCAGCGTATTTGCATTTGGCGTCATAGCATGCGTACTGACCGAATGGATTTCAATCCTGTTAGGTCCCGCTGCCGTTCAAGGTGCAGCAGGGCAACTATTGATTTTGTTCTTCGCCTCGGGAATTTTCATAGTACCTATGATGTCACTGTTGGGTGTTGTGGCTGTGTCGTTTGCCTCTCGGTTAACAACGCTCTGGTTCGCGAACGCTGACTTTTTATACTACTTCTCCGACATCTATTACCTAACCGTCGGCGCGTTTCTGGCGGCAACCATTAGGTTAGTAATTTTTCTGTTCATGTTGCATGCTTTCGATCGAGCGGTTCAGCTAAGGTCTGAGCGTGAAAAGAACCACAAGCTACTGGTTCAATTGCTTCCAGAGCATATTTTAGGACGCCTTGGGCATGGAGATTTAAGCTATGCAGAAGGCAAGAAGGAAGTTTCAATTATCTTTTCTGATCTTGTTGGTTTCACTGCGCTTACTAAGTCAATTTCACCCGGCCACCTATTGGACGTCCTGTCCGACATCTTCAATGCGTTTGACAACATAGCAAAAAAGTACGGTATCTATCGCGTGAAGACTATGGGTGACTGCTACATGGCTGTTTCCGGCATGGAGGTTGAAGGGTCTTCCGAAGCAATGAATGCAATAAACTTTGCTCAAGATATCACCAATTGGATTGAAGATTATTCAAATGAAGGCGGCATTGACTTAAAGCTGCGGTCTGGGGTCGCAACTGGCTCCGTTGTCGCAGGTGTAATCGGGGCGAACCATCCTCAATTCGATGTGTGGGGCGATACAGTGAACTTGGCTAGCCGTCTTGAAACCACGTGTCCGGAAAACGCCATCCAAATATCAGAGGCGACGTATTGGCGCTTACAGAGCGAGCTTTCTCTTGCTGAACTCCAAGAAGTAATCGTCAGTGAATACGGAAAAATAAAAACCTATGTAATCGAACCAACTAGGGCCAATGACGCGATCCCACTTAGGCGTGAATTGAGCTGATCGCAAAAACCGGTTGAGATTTTGGGCATCATAGAGTGCGAAGTGGTCGCTTTTCACTGGATAAAACGTCTCCGCCATCACAGAATCAACCATAACGTGCAGTAGACTTTTTTGCATGTGTTTTGAGCCAAACCATTTACAAGGTCCGATCTTGTGGAAGTATTGATACTGCTTGTCGTTGCTGGGGTAGTTGTACTGTTCGTTGTGCATAGCAAGCGCCAACCAGACAGAAGCACTAAGCCGACCTATCAACAAAATTCGGACTTGAAGCCGAGGTTGAGCGCATCGAGCACCCAAGGGGGTCAGCGGCCCCCCGCGTTTTGACGCTGACAGTGCGATAGCTGAACCCATAAAAAAGGGTTTGGAAGGCTCAGCATATGTTGTGGACGGAGACACCATAGAAATATAGAAAACCCAAGTGCGCTTGTTTGGCGTAGACGCGCCCGAGATTAACCAGCCGTACGGCAAGACGGCCAAGTGGGCTTTGGTATCCCTATGCAAGGGGCAAAAGGTGACGGCAGTGGTCACTTCTGAGGATATCCACGGTCGTACAGTGGCAAAGTGCTACCTTGAGGATGGGCGCGACCTGTCTGCAGAAATGGTCAAGCTGGGGATGGCGATAGATTGGCCAAAGTTCTCAGATGGCAAGTACAGGAGCCTGGAGGTGCCTGACGTGCGTAAAAAGCTCTGGCTGGCTGACGCGCGGCAAAAGGTCCGTATTAAGGTCTGGGAACAATTCGAAGCCAAACAAGCACAGTGTTCAGCCCCACCTGAGTGGTCCAGTTTGATTGTTAGTGCATGATCGGCCTTTGGTCCATCTGGACGATGGTTTCCGGTGCCGGTGGGCGGTAGCCCAAAGCACTGTGCGGTCGTTTCGTGTTGTATTGTTAGGTTTTGGTGGAGCCTAGGGGAGTCGAACCCCTGACCTCTTGCATGCCATGCAAGCGCTCTCCCAACTGAGCTAAGGCCCCATCCGATACCGGCTTGGCGGTGGACGGACGTTTATGAAACAGCGCGCCCGAGCGCAAGTCCAAAAAGCGGAATCCTTGAAAAAGAATCTGGCCGCTGGCGGACCGGGGCGACCTGTCGCCGCCCCGGTGCCGAATTCAGGATTCCTCTTCGGATGCGACGTCGGTGATCTCGTCCAGCGAGACATTGTCTTCTTCGTCGTCTTCCAGCAGATCGTCATCCAGTTCAACGTCGACATTGTCGTCGTCGTCATCCAGAACCAGGTCATCCCCGGACGCGTTTTCGCGTGCTTTGACCGATGCGGCGTCTTCAGCGTCCGCAGCGATCATCCGGCTCTTGCCGGTTTCAAACTCCACGATCTCGCCGGTATAGGGGCTGATGATCGGGTCCTTGTTCAGGTCATAAAAACGTTTGCCGGTTGTCGGGCAAACGCGTTTAATACCCCATTCTTCCTTGGGCATGTCAAATCCCCTTGATATCAGGTGAGTCGTATCAACGATTCAGGTCAACTGCCACAAGCGGTGGGCACTGTCAAAGCCTTTGCGCAAGGAGAACGGGACATGGGGCGATACGCATTGCCGGGGCGGCCACCGGTGCCGTTGTTGTTGCGCAAGTCCGCGCGTGCGCGTCGGATCAGCCTGCGTGTGTCGCAATTGGATGGCCGTGTCACGGTGACCCTGCCCGCCGGGGTCCCCGAGGCCGAGGCGTTGAATTTTGCCCGATCCAAGGAAAGCTGGATCAGAAAGCACCTGGAAGACCAGCCGTCACAGGCGGTTGTCGGGTTGGGCGTGGTCCTGCCGGTCGAAGGCATCGCGCGGCGGGTCGTGGCGGCGCAGGGGCGCAAGGTCGCCCTGCGCCAGGACGAAATCGCGGTTCCGGCCGGGTCCGAAGCCCGCAGGCTGGCGCGGTTTCTCAAGGAACTGGCCCGCGAACGCCTGACCGAAGCCTGCGATGATTACGCGGCCATGCTGGGGCGGCCCTTTACCAGTCTGACCCTGCGCGACACGCGATCCCGTTGGGGGTCGTGCAGTTCTGCCGGGGGGCTCATGTTTTCCTGGCGGCTTATCCTCGCGCCTTCCGAGGTCTTGCACTATGTCGCCGCCCACGAGGTTGCGCATCTGGCCGAGATGAACCATTCGCCAGCTTTCTGGCACAAGGTGGAAACCCTGTTTGGGTCTTATGACGGGCCGCGGCGCTGGTTGCGGGAAAACGGGGCAGGGCTGCATCGTTACCGGTTCGACGACCCGGCCGGTTGACGTTGCCTGGATTTGTGATCACATGGTGAAATGTTGAACACGCGCACCACAGAGTCGCAAACCGCCACCCATGACCGGGTGTACCGTGCATTACGGTCCAGGATCATGCATGGCGAGATTGCTCCGGGTCAGGCCCTGACCCTGCGCGGGATCGGCAAGGAGTTCGGCGTTTCGATGACACCGGCCCGCGAAGCGGTGCGTCGGTTGGCGGCCGAAGGGGCGTTGTTCCTGTCGACATCTGGGCGCGTGTCGACGCCAGAGCTGACCAATGACCGCATCGAAGAGCTGGCGGCCTTGCGCGCGCTGCTAGAGGTCGAGCTGGCCAGCAGGGCCTTGCCACGGGCGCATATCGCCTTGATCGACCGTCTGCAGACGATCAACATGACGGTGGCCGAGATGGTCACCAAGCGTGATGCGGTAGGGTATATCCGGTCGAACCTTGATTTTCACCGGACCCTGTATCTGCGCGCGCAGGCCCCTGCGATGCTTGCCATCGCGGAAACCGTTTGGTTGCAGCTTGGGCCGACGATGCGTGCCCTTTACGGGCGGCTGCGCCGGACCGAGCCGCCCCATTACCACAAGCTGATTATCGCCGCGCTCAAAGCCGGGGACGAGCCGGGTCTACGGCTGGCCGTCCGGTCGGATGTCACGCAAGGGTTGCGCCTGCTTGTGACTTGAGCGGCTTTTTGCCGAAACGCCTGTTCATGTTCCGCGGGTCCGCGCGCGCCCGGCCAGTGTGCTGGCTTGGGTGTCCCGACTGGGTTAACCTGAGGAAAATCACAACAAGAGCAGTATTCAGACATGATGAATCGACGGACATTCTCATTGGCGCTTGGGGCCGCGTCGTTGTCGGCCTGTTCCGGCGCAAATGTACCAACGAACACGCCCGCGTCACGGATGCGGGCCGTACCGAACGCGGGTTGGGATGCCTGGGTTGCCGGGTTCAAGGGCCGGGCGGCGGCAAATGGCATATCGCAAGCCACGATCAATCGCGCCTTCCAGGGGGCAGGTTATCTGCCCGAGGTGATAGAACGGGACCGTAACCAGGTCGAATTCAAGCGCTCGCTTGAAGATTACCTGGCGATTGCCGCGTCGGACGAGCGTATCAGCACAGGCAAGCAGATGCTGCAGCGCCATGCGGCAACCCTGTCCAGCATCGAAGCGCAATATGGTGTCGACAAAGAGGTGGTCGTGGCCATTTGGGGGCTGGAAAGCCGGTATGGCGCGCGGCGCGGGGACGTTCCGGTTGTATCGGCGCTGTCGACGCTGGCCTATGATGGGCGGCGCGGCGCGTTTTTCGAAAGCCAGCTGACCGCGGCGATGAAAATCCTGCAGAACGGGGATACGACGCCCGCGAACATGACGGGCAGCTGGGCCGGTGCCATGGGGCACACGCAGTTCATTCCGACATCATACCTGGCATATGCGGTTGATTTCACAGGGGACGGCCGTCGCGATATCTGGTCGGATGACCCGGCGGATTCCCTGGCCTCGACCGCGGCCTATCTGGCGCGATCGGGCTGGGTCCGCGGACAGCCCTGGGGCGGCGAAGTGGGCTCGGCGGCGGCCAATTCGGGCACGCCGGTTGCCGTTCTTCAGCCACAGGTTCCGGGGCCTCAGATCGCGGTGTTCCGCAATTTCCAGGTGATCAAGCGCTATAACAACTCGGACAGCTATGCGATTGGCGTCGGCCACCTGTCCGACCGGATTGCAGGCGGGGCGCCGTTTCAGGCCTCATTCGGGCCGGACGCGACCGGGCTGACACTTGAGGATCGCAAGGAAATGCAACGCCGCCTGACATCCGCAGGGTTCGACACCCAGGGCGCGGATGGCGTGATCGGCAACAATACCAAGGCGGCAATCAGCGCGTATCAGCGCGCCAACGGGTTGACGGTGACGGGTGAACCATCGGTTGCCCTGCTGCGCAGCCTCGGCGGCTGACGGCTTAGGCCGTCAGCCCCTTTGATCCGATATCCAGGAACTTTTGGCGGCGGTCCTTGATCAGAGCCGCCGGTTCCATGTCGCCCAAATCCGCCAGCATCGCGGCAATTGCCGCGCGGACGGATTCGACCGTCGCCGGGCGGTCGCGATGGGCGCCCCCTTTGGGTTCGGTGATGATCCGGTCGCAAACGCCCAGCTTGTACAGGTCCTGCGCGGTCAGTCGCAGCGCCTCGGCGGCTTCGCGCATTTTCTCGGAATCCTTCCACAGGATCGAAGCGCACCCTTCGGGTGAGATCACCGAATAGACCGAGTGTTCAAGCATGGCGACACGATTGGCCGTGGCGAAAGCAACCGCGCCACCCGATCCGCCTTCGCCGATAATGACGGATACCAGCGGCACGCCGATTTTCAGGCACATCTCGGTTGATCGTGCGATGGCTTCGGATTGACCACGCTCTTCTGCGCCTTTGCCGGGATAGGCGCCTGCCGTGTCGATCAGGGTAATGACCGGAAGACCGAAACGGCCCGCCATTTCCATCAGGCGCACAGCCTTGCGATAGCCTTCGGGCCGGGCCATGCCGAAATTTCGTTCGATCCGCGATTTGGTGTCGGACCCTTTTTCGTGACCGATCACCATAACCGGCTGATCCTCGAACCGGGCAAGGCCGCCAATGACTGCAAGGTCGTCGGCAAAGTTCCGGTCGCCCGCCAAGGGCGTGAACTCGGTGAACAGCGCCTCGACGTAGTCTTTGCAATGGGGCCGTTGCGGATGCCGGGCCACCTGGCATTTCCGCCAGGGTGTCAGGTCGGCATAAAGCTCGTCCAGCAGCTTGGCCGCCTTGGCGTCCAGGGCCGCGGCCTCTTCGGCCACGTCCATCTCTTCGTTGGCGCGGCCAAGGGCGCGCAGCTCTTCGGCTTTGCCTTCAATCTCGGCCAGGGGTTTTTCGAAATCCAGATACTGGGTCATGACGCCTCTTAACGCAGAAGTTCCTTGCTATATGACCAAAGGACGCTCGGGATGCAACTCAGCAAGATTTGTGGATGCGGGTTGTGACAGGTTGAACCGGCGAGAAAGAAGGAAAGATTTCGATGGCCGCCAGCTATGAGGGCCGCGTTCTGCGCGTGTTGGCATATATCCATGATCACCCGGCAGGCGACTTGTCGCTGGACGCGCTGGCCGATGTGGCCGCCATGTCGCGATTCCACTGGCACCGGGTGTTTCGCGCCATCACAGGCGAGACATGCGCCCAATCGGTGCGTCGGATAAGGCTGCACCGCGCCGCGTGCTGGCTGGTGCAGACCGACAGGCCTGTGGCGCGTATCGCCGCCGATATCGGTTATCCCAATGTGAAATCCTTTGGCCGCGCTTTTTCCGAGGCTTATGGCAGCAGCCCGGTCGCCTTTCGCAACGCCGGGCAGTTTCTGCCTGCCAATCTGCAACTCAAAACCGGAGGTTACCCCATGCATCCCGTCAGCACCCGAACCGAACCCGCGCGCCGCGTTGTCGCTGTTCCGCATATCGGAGCTTATGCCGAAATCGGGCGCAGCTTTGAAGCATTCGGCGCGCTGTGCGAATCCCGACAGCTTTGGCCGCGGATCGGCCCCATGATCGGTTTGTACCTGGACAATCCCGAAGCCGTGCCCGAGCCGGACATGCGCAGCTTTGCCGGTGCCGAGTACCGTGGCGAAGACACGCCCGAAGGTATGAAGGAGGTGCAGATCCCCGGCGGCAAGACCGCGGTCCTGACTTACAAGGGGCCGTATTCCGGTATCCAGGCCGCCTATAGCAGCCTGTTCGGCAACTGGCTGCCCGAATCCGGAGAAGAGCCGGCAGACCAGCCCTGTTACGAGATTTATCTGAACAATCCACGCGAAACCGCGCCCGAGGACCTGCTGACCGAGATTTGCCTGCCGCTACGGTAGCTCAGGTCGGCCACAGCACCGGGTAAAGCGAAAGGACAAGCAGCCCGGCCATGGTCCAGTTGAAAATCAGCAACCGGCGTGGGTTGGTCAGGACCCGCGCCATTTGCTGCCCCAGAACCGTCCAGGTACTGACCGATGGCAGGTTGACCGCCCCGAATACCACGGCGACAATCAGGATGGCCTGCAGGGTCTGTTCCGGCGAATAGGCCGTCGTGGCGGTCAATGCCATGGCCCAGGCCTTGGGGTTGACCCATTGAAACGCGGCCGCTTGCAGAAAGGTCATCGGCACACCCTTGGCGGCCTGCCCTTTGACCGGGGCGGCGTGCGCAATTTTCCATGCCAGGTAAAGCAGGTACAGGACCGACGCACCCCTGAGCACTGTGTAGCTGACCGGAAAGCGGTCAAAGACCTGTACAAGCCCCGCGCCCACCAGCAGCACCATAAAGGTGAACCCAAGCCCAATTCCCAGCATATGCGGAATGGTCCGCCGAAACCCGAAATTGGCACCCGACGCCATAAGCATCAGGTTGTTCGGCCCCGGCGTGATCGAGGATACAAAGGCAAAAGTGATCAGGGCGAGAAGGATGTCATGCGTCATGTGATGAATTTTCCACCTCGCATGGCGAATGAAATTGCGTTTTCATGCGTTTGGGTGGTATTTCAGCAATATATGACGAAGATGGACGATATAAACGGCCAGATATTGCGCGAACTGTCGCGCGACGGGCGCATCAGCAACCTGGACCTGGCTGATCGGGTGGGGCTTTCGCCCTCGGCCTGTCTGCGCCGGGTGCAAGAGCTGGAACGGCTGGGCGTGATCACTGGGTACCGGGCCGTACTGAACCCGGCGGCGCTGGGCATCGGGTTCGTGGCCTATATCGGGGTCGGTCTGGGTGAGCATACGAAGGCCGCGCAGGAGGGATTCGAGCGGGCGTTGCAGCGGGCACCCGAAGTTGTCGAATGTCACAATATCACCGGCACGATTGAATATCTTTTGCGCGTCGAATGCGCCGACCTGCCATCCTACAAGACGTTTCATACCGAAGTGCTGGGCACCCTGCCGCATGTCACGTCGATCACCTCATATGTTGTCATGGGGTCGCCCAAGGATATGCGGGCCTGAGCCTGTAACGTGATCCTTAACCGTCTTGCAGGGTGAAACCTCACGTCCTAGTGTCGTCTTTAAGACCTTGATAAGGGGAACAACCCCATAGGGCCAAGCTCAGGGAGATGACCATGAAACTCATTCGGACAGGAATGGCTGCTGTGGTTCTGGCAGTTCTTGCCGGGACCTGCCTTGCCGCGCCGCTGAAGTTGCAGCCGGCAAATCCGCAACCCAGCCCCAAGGCGGGGCTGAACGTGAAATATGTGGGCCAGGGCACGCAAAGGAAAATCCGCGACCTGAGCCAGGCGAAACAGTTGCTGTCCAAGGCACAACCCGGTCAGCCGTTGCGCGGGCTGGATTACGCGGACACCAACAAGGGCGAAGATGTCCTGACATTCACCGACCCCTACAATGTGGCGGCCGAAGTCACCGGGTATATGCGTTTTGACGCGCCGGGCATCTACGAGTTGGAGACCTGGTCGAATGACGGGATCGAGGCTTGGGTCGGCGGTCAGCAAATCGGACGTGTCACCGGAATTCAGGGCTGCGAGGCGAACCAGAGAACCGAAGTCGAGGTCCCAAAGGCCGGATGGTATCCGCTGAAAATCTATTATTTCCAAAAGCTCGGCACGTCCTGCCTGATGATGAAATCGGGCAAGCAGGGCGAGCGGATTACCTGGACGCCGAACAACGTGTTTGGCCGGTAAGACACCGGGCGCCATGAAAAAAGGCACCCGCTTGGGTGCCTTTTTTTGTTTTCGCTCTGTGTCTGCCTCAGCTTCCTGCTGCGATCAGTTCAGCCTGCGCCACGATCACTTCGGCCTGTTTGATCGACGCGATGTCGACCAGGCGACCTTTGTAAACGGTGGCGCCTTCGCCATTGGCCTTGGCTTGTTCCATCGCGGCCAGGATTTCGCGCGCCTCGGAAACGGCTTCGTCCGATGGAGTGAAAACCTGGTTGGCCAGCGCAATCTGTTTCGGGTGGATGGCCCATTTGCCGACCATGCCCAGCGTGGCCGAGCGTTTGGCCTGCGCGATATAGCCTTCGTCATCCGAAAAATCGCCAAACGGCCCGTCAACCGGCAGCACGCCATGGGTGCGGCAGGCCGCCACGATGGCGGCCTGTGCCCAATGCCACGGGTCGGACCAGTGCTTTTCGCCCGCGCGCAGCATGTAATAGTTTTCCTGCGTGCCGCCGATGCCGGTGGTCTGCATGCCCATCGAGGCGGCGAAATCGGCCGCGCCCAGGCTCATCGCCTGCATCCGGGGGGAAGAGGCCGCGATTTCCTCGACATGGGCGATGCCGGCGGCGGATTCGATGATGACCTCGAAACTGATCGGCTTGCTGCGCCCCTTGGCGCGTTCGATGGCCGTGACCAGCGCGTCCACGGCATAGACATCTGCCGCGCAGCCGACCTTGGGGATCATGATCTGGTCCAGGCGGTCGCCGGCCTGCTCCAGGACATCGACAACGTCGCGGTACCAATAGGGCGTATCCAGCCCATTGATGCGCACTGACATGGTCTTGTTGCCCCAGTCGATGGTGTTCAGGGCCTCGATCACGTTGGCGCGGGCGGTGTCCTTGTCGGATGGCGCAACCGAATCCTCAAGGTCAAGGTTGATCACGTCCGCGGCAGATGCGGCCATTTTGGGAAACAGTTTCGTGTTCGAGCCGGGCCCGAAAAGCTGACAGCGATTGGGGCGGGCGGGCGCTGCGGGTTGGATGCGGAAACTCATCGGGGCCTCGTGTGGGTAATGAAGTTGCGATTTTTCTGCTCACCGGGGTATTAAATTGCGCGGCGTTTCGCAAGCGGGATTGTGCAGCTGCGGCAATGCTGCCGCAGAATTGCGCGTGTTTCGTGTCATGAGTTGGTGCCGAAAGTTTGTTCATTCTGAAAACTTGGAAAAATATCGCGTCGTTGCCGTATTTCGCGCAAGATTATCGCGAAACTGCATTGGTTGGCGGGAAAGAACGAGAAAAGCTCGTAACCCCGGTTCATTAGCGTGGGGCGGAATCAAAGGAGTCCACCGCGATGATCGAAACACCGTACCTGCTGTTCCTGGGCGATGCGCCTGACCAACTGGCCGCAAAGGTTGCACAGGGCATCAAGGACTGGCGTCCGGAAAATGCCGTGGGTCAGTTTCGCATGGATGGCTGCAAGGCAGATCTGGGCCTGCCCGATCTGGGGCTGACCGAGGCCCGTGCGGCCGGGGCAAAGACGCTGGTGATCGGTGTTGCCAACCGCGGCGGGGTCATCAGCCAGGAATGGAAAAAGGTGCTGGTCACCGCATTGGAAGAGGGGTTCGACCTGGCGTCGGGGCTGCATAATCTGCTGCGCGATGAACCTGACCTGGTTGCCGTGGCTGAGGCGACAGGCCGCAAGCTGCATGATGTGCGCGTGCCCGAAGTAGACTATCCGATTGCCAACGGGGTCAAGCGCAAGGGCAAACGGTGCCTGGCCGTTGGTACGGATTGTTCCGTTGGCAAGATGTATACCGCGCTGGCGATGGATGCCGAGATGCGCGCGCGGGGGATGAAAGCCACGTTTCGCGCAACCGGGCAGACGGGCATCCTGATCACCGGCGACGGTGTTCCTCTGGACGCGGTCGTCGCGGATTTCATGGCCGGATCGGTTGAATGGCTGACGCCCGACAATGACGCCGATCACTGGGACCTGATCGAGGGCCAGGGGTCGCTGTTCCACGTTTCATATTCTGGCGTCACCATGGCCCTGATCCATGGCGGTCAGCCTGATGCGTTGATCCTGTGTCATGAGCCGACCCGGCCGCATATGCGCGGGCTGCCGACCTATCAGTTGCCAACGCTGGAAGAGTTGCGGGCATTGGCCCTGCAACTGGCCAGAGTTGCCAATCCCGAATGCCAGGTGGTCGGGATTTCCGTCAATACGCAACATATGAGCGAGGAAGACGCCGCGGCCTATCTGGCCGGCCTCGAGACCGAGATGGGTTTGCCGGCAACCGATCCGTTCCGGTTTGGTTCGGGCAAGTTGGTCGACGCGCTGGCGGCGATGTGATTTGACGGTACGGGCCGGGGGACGCCTTCGGCGAGAGTATTTTGGAAAAGATGAAGGAGCGGGCCGTGCGGATCGAAGTTTTTCGGGATGTCTTTCAGCTGGCGCAGGTCTTTACGATCTCGCGCGGGTCGCGGTCAGAGGCGCAGGTCCTGAGCGTCAAGCTGTCGGACGGTAAGAATGTGGGGTGGGGCGAATGCGTGCCCTATGCCCGCTATGACGAGACGCTGGAGTCCGTCGAAGCCCAGATCGCAGGCTTGCCGGACGGGTTCGATCGTACCGAATTGCTGGGTTTGCTGCCAGCAGGCGCGGCGCGCAACGCGGTGGATTGTGCGCTGTGGGATTTGGAAGCCAAGCGGGCAGGGCGGCGTGTTTGGGACCTGGCCGGGTTGCCGGTGCCGGGGCCCGAGATCACGGCCTATACGCTTTCGCTTGATACGCCGGACGCGATGCGGGCGCAGGCCGAGGCAAATGCGCATCGCCCCCTGCTGAAGATCAAGTTGGGAACTGCCGATGACATGGCCCGGCTGGAGGCCGTGCGCGCCGGTGCGCCGGGCGCGAAAATTATCGTGGATGCCAATGAGGGGTGGTCTGCCGAAACCTATGCCGCGCTTGCGCCGCACCTGGTGCGCCTGGGGGTTGCATTGGTTGAGCAGCCGCTGCCGGCCGGGGATGATGACGCCCTAATCGGGATGGATCGGCCTGTTCCGGTTTGTGCCGACGAATCCTGCCACGACCTGTCCAGCCTGGCGGGTTTGCGGGGGAAATATGACGTGGTGAATATCAAGCTGGACAAGGCCGGTGGCCTGACCGAGGCGCTCAGGCTGCGCGATGCGGCGCTGGCGGAAGGATATGGTGTCATGGTTGGGTGCATGGTTGGCAGCTCCCTTGCCATGGCTCCGGCGACGTTGTTGGCGCAGGGTGCGGTGGTAACGGACCTTGACGGCCCGCTTCTTCTGGCCGAAGACCGCGAGACACCGCTGAAATTTGATGACGCCGGAGTACACCCGCCGGAAGCGGCGCTCTGGGGCTGAGGAGACCAAAATGACCCGCACCGTTTACGTGAATGGCGAATACCTGCCTGAAACCGAAGCCAAGGTTTCGATCTTTGACCGGGGCTTTCTTATGGCGGATGCCGTTTACGAAGTTACCAGTGTGCTGAATGGCAAACTGATCGATTTCGATGGCCATGCGGTCCGGTTGCAGCGGTCTTTGGGCGCGTTGGACATGGCCGAGCCTTGCAGCAAGGAAGAGTTGCTGGAGATCCATCGCAAGTTGGTTGCGCTGAACGATATCGAAGAAGGCATGATCTACCTTCAGGTCACGCGCGGCAGCGACGGCGACAGGGACTTTGTGTTCCCTTCGGATGAGACAAAGCCGACGCTTGTCTTGTTTACGCAGAACAAGCCGGGCCTGGCGGACAGCCCTGCGGCCAAAAAGGGAATTCGGGTCATTTCCATCGACGATGTGCGCTGGGGGCGCCGGGATATCAAGACGACGCAGTTGCTGTACCCGTCGCTGGGCAAAATGATGGCCAAAAAAGCCGGAGCGGATGACGCGTGGATGGTCGAGGATGGCCATGTGACCGAAGGCACCAGCAACAACGCCTATTTCGTAAAGGACGGCAAGATCGTAACGCGGCCCCTGTCCAACGACATTCTGCACGGCATCACCCGCAAGGCGGTTCTGCGCATGGCCGCCGAGGCTCAGATGACCGTCGAAGAACGCCTGTTCACCATTGAAGAGGCGCAGCAGGCGGACGAGGCCTTTGTGACATCGGCTTCGACATTCGTGATGCCGGTGGTCGAGATTGACGGGCAGAAACTGGGCGATGGCGCGCCGGGCCCCATTGCACGGCGCTTGCGCGAGATTTACCTGGAAGAAAGCCTGAAAGCCGCCGTCTGACGGGCGGCGTCAGCCGAACCGGAAACTGGACGCCGTAATGGCGCCAAAGAACTGTGTTTCATGGTAGACCCTGGTTGCGGGGTCTGCTTCGGCCGCGCCCAAAGCCACGAACAGCGGAACCAGGTGGTCTTCCTGGGCGTGGCACACGCGCGCGGACGGCGCGCTTTCCCAGTTGAGCATCGCGTTCGTCCGGTGCTTGGGGTCGGACATCAGGGCGTCGTTCAGCCATGCATCGAATTCGGCGGATGGTTTTTCGCCTTCGCGGCCCAGCAGGCGCAGGTTGTGATAGCTCAGGCCTGATCCCACAATCAGCACGCCCTGATCGCGCAGGGGGGCCAATGCGCGCCCAACGGCAAGATGTTCGGCCGGGTCATAGTGGCTGCGCAGGGAAATCTGGAATGTCGGGATGTTGGCCTCGGGGTACATGATGGCCATGGGGGCAAACGTTCCGTGGTCAAAGCCCTGCTGCGTGTCGGACCGGACCGGAAGGCCGGCGTTTCGGATAAGGTCCGCCGCCTGCTCTGCCAGTTCGGGGGCGCCGGGAGCGGGATAGGTGATTTCGTAGGTTTCCGGCGGAAACCCGTGATAATCATAGACCATCGGCGGGCGCGGTGACGCCATAACGGAATAGGTATCCTGGTCTTCCCAGTGACCCGAGATCATCAGGACAGCCGCCGGGGTTTGACCAATCTCGCCGGACATCGCGGCGAGCGACGTTTCCAGTGCCGAAAACTTGCGGCGCATTTCGGGCAGCCAGGGCCACGGCCCCCCGCCATGAGAGATGAAATATGTAGGAAGGGTTTGCGCCATGACTGCCTCGGCCAGGTTGGGAAATGTATGACCCAAGATAGCCGCAGTTGCGGACCGGGGTTAGGCCGTTGCCCAAACAGGACATGTGCGCAGATGCAGGCGCGGGTTCAGCCCTTTTTTGTCACGTTCTCGTCGAAAGCGACCTTGAAGGCGGCTTGTTTTTCGGGGCTGGCTTCGGTTTGGTACTGCGCCTTCCAGACGTCCATGGTCATGCCATAGAAGATCTGGCGGGCTTCGTCCTTGCCCATCTCGATGCCCTTTTCATTGGCCGCTTCCTGGTACCAGCGCGCCAGGCAGTTGCGGCAGAAACCGGCCAGATTCATCATGTCGATGTTTTGCACGTCGGTGCGGTCTTCCATCAGGTGCTTTTGCAACCTGCGGAACGCGGCGGCCTGAAGTTCGATTTCGGTTTGCTTGTCCATCGTCTTGGTCCTGAGAATTGCCTGTTACCTGACCTAGCAACCCCACGGCCGGGTTACAACAAACAGCAAAGGCCCTGTTGGCCCTTCGCCGAGATCAAAGCGGGTATTCAGGCCAGTTTCAATGCCACCCAGGGCATCAGGCAGAACACGATCGTCAGGATCTTGTAATTGGCCAGGTACCTGAAATAGGCCCGTTTCACTTCTGCCTGATCCATTTGGAACATCCGGCCGTGCACGCCTGAAATCCAGTCCTGAAGGGCCACGACCATAAGCGTCGTAAACGCCAGCAAGGCGAAATTCAAAATCGTCATCCAACCAAAGACGGTTGTCAGGAATTCCTGGGTCATTGTGGTCTCCTTTCCCTTAAAATATGGGGGTCAGAATGCGGGTTCACAATGCGGCAGCGGCCGAAAACGGGGCCGGGCGACCCAGTGTCACAGGCGGCTTTTGTCCAGCGCGTCCTGCAGGCAGGGCGCAAGCCGTTCGGCCCATTCCCGTTGTCCAGCGTGATCGGCGATCAGGTCATTGCGCAGCTCAATCAGGGCGTTTGGCCGCCCAAAGGCCGTGCAGTGCTTGTCGATGGCATCACCGGGAAGGACACCGCCATAGGGTTCGTTGACACCGACGCACAGGTCGCTTTCGGTGTTCAGCCGGTCGATCAGTGGGCGCGCAAACCTGTCGTCGGGCGTGTGCAGGATGCCGATATCCCAGGGGCGTGGGTCGCGCCCGCGCAATTGTCGCGTGAACGAATGCATCGAGACGATAACCGCATGGGGCAGGGCCGCCATCCGGGCCAGTTCCCGGTGATAGGGCCGATAGCACATGTCCAGGCGCCGGAGGGTTTCCGCCGCATCGGCGTTTCTGTTTCCGGGGATGATGGACCCATCGTAAAGCTTCATCAGCAAGGTCGGGTCGTCCTCGCCGCGATTTGGGTCGATCACGAGGCGCGAAAAGTTCGCGGCGATGACCGGCGCGTTCAGAATCTCGCCCAGATGCTTTGAAACCTCGTAGGCGCCCACGTCATAGGCGATGTGCCGCTCCATATCCTCGCGCGGCAATCCAAGGTCGCCGCCGTTGATATCTGGCGGTACCATGTTGGTTGCGTGGTCGCACGTGATCAGCCACCGGGACGGGCGATCCGCGCCGTGAACGAAGAACGGAGTATATGTCATGAGCCTGTCGTCTAGTTTGCCGCAGGTGTAGGACAGTTGCCTCGGAAAGGGAATTGCGCAATAAGCAGTTTCAGAATTGTTTGCGGTAACATCGACTGATCAAGGAGAGCTCTTTCATGCGGCGCCTCAGAAAAGTGAAAATCGTGGCGACGCTGGGACCGGCGTCCAATGACTATGACATGATCCGTGCCCTGCACGAGGAAGGCGCTGATGTCTTTCGCCTGAACATGAGCCACGGCAGCCATGACGAGATACGCGAACGCCACCGGATCATCCGCCAGGTCGAAAAAGACCTGGACAGTCCGATTGCCATCCTGGCCGATTTGCAGGGGCCCAAACTGCGCGTCGGGGTGTTTGCCAACGACGCCGAGGACCTGAGCGAAGGCGAAGCGTTCCGTCTGGACCTGGACGAGACGCCGGGAACGGCACAGCGTGTCTGCCTGCCGCACCCCGAGATTTTCCAGGCGCTCGAGCCCGGTTCGCGGCTGTTGGTCAATGACGGGAAAATCCGCCTGATCGTCGAATCCTGCGGCCCGGATTTTGCCGAATGCAAGGTGGAAACCGGCGGTACGATTTCAAACCGCAAGGGCGTCAATGTACCGGACGTGGTCCTGCCGCTGGCGGCCCTGTCGGAAAAAGACCGGTCGGACCTCGAATTCGTATGCCAACTGGGCGTTGACTGGCTGGCGCTGAGTTTTGTTCAGCGTGCCAAGGACGTTTTCGAGGCGCGCTCGCTTGCCGACGGTCGTGCGGCGATTCTGTCCAAGATCGAAAAGCCGGCGGCGGTCGAAGATTTCGATGCCATCCTTGATGCCTCGGACGGGATCATGGTGGCCCGCGGGGACCTGGGCGTGGAACTTCCGGTTTCGGCCGTTCCGCCGATTCAGAAACGGCTGGTTCGCAAGTGCCGGACGGCGGCAAAACCGGTCATCGTTGCAACCCAGATGCTGGAAAGCATGATCGAAAGCCCGATGCCCACGCGGGCCGAGGTTTCCGACGTGGCCACGGCCATCTACGAGGGAACCGACGCGATCATGCTGAGCGCGGAATCCGCCGCGGGCTCGTACCCGATCGAGGCTGTTCAGACCATGAACAAAGTCGCCATCGAGGTCGAGGCCGATCAGACATACCCCCAGATCATCGCCGCCTCGCGTACGGCCAAGGGGACAACGGTTGCCGATGGTATCGTCGCGGCGGCGCGCGAGATTGCCGAAAAGACCGAAATCAAGGCCATCTGCTGTTTTACCCAAAGCGGGACGACCGCGCTGTTGACCGCGCGTGAACGGCCCGGTGTTCCGATCATCGCCATGACCTCGTTGAAAGGGACGGCACGCCGTCTTTGCCTGACCTGGGGCTGCCATTGCGTGATGACGCCGGAGCTGGAGCGGTTCAAAAGCGCGGTGGTCAACGCGGCGCGCGCGGCGCGTTCAGCCGGGTTTGCTGCCGAGACCGACCAGATCGTCGTAACGGCGGGGGTTCCATTTAACGTGCCCGGTACAACCAACATCCTGCGTGTCGCGCCCTGCGACGAGCGGATGATCTACAGCACCGATCCCGAATAAACGGCACCGGCCTCAGGGCCGGGGCATAGTGATGCCAGCCGGTTCCTTCACCGTTTCCATGACGGTGAACGAACTGGTCTGGTGTACGCCGGGCAGTTTGTTGATCTTTTCGCCCAGCACCATCCGGAAATGTGCAATGTCGCGGGTGCGCACGGTCAGCAAATAGTCAAACGACCCTGCCACCATCAGGCAGTTTTCGATTTCGACAACGTCACGCACCGCATCGTTGAACTTGTCCAGCGACTGTTCGGCCGTTGCCGCCAGTGACACCTGCACGACCGTCAGGTGCCCGAATCCCAGCATATCTTTGTCTATGATTGCGCTGTAGCCGGTGATATAGCCGCCTTTTTCAAGCCGCTTTACGCGTTCCGAGCAGGGCGTGTTGGTCAGGTTTACGCGGGCCGCCAGTTCAACTATGGGCAGGCGTCCATTGGCTTCCAGCTCTTGCAGGATGCGCTGATCGATCTTGTCCAAATCTCTAATCATCAGGCAAAATACCTGTCTTTTTTATGGAAGACGACAAATTTTACTGAATATAGACTAAAAAAATCCCCAATCCCTAGTGATTTTTACTGATACTGACCCCAGGGCAGTCTTTGATACATGTTCCAAGTTCCGGCTGCCTCGCCGGGGACACGGGTTCCGGCCAAACGAACCAACAAATGGAGGAACGACATGACAACGAAGATTGTCATTGGACTGGACGGGACAGAAACCGGAGAACGCGCGATCGGTTTTGCCAAGGATTTGGCAGAGCTGATCGGAACCTGCGAGCTGCTGGTTGCCTATGTCATTGAATGGTCCCCTTACACATTCCAGACCCCTGAAGAAAACGCGCAGCGTCATAAGCGCAGGGAAGAAGAAATCGTGCTTGCCAACGAACGTATCGTGACCCCCGCGGTTGATGCGTTGAAGGCGGCGGGTTTCAACGTGACGGGCATTGTCCGGCACGGCGATGTTGCCGAAACGCTGAATGCGATCACCGTGGAAAACGGCGGTTCGCAGATCGTGGTTGGCCGGGCTTCGGCGGACGGGATCAAGAAACGCCTGTTCGGCAGTTCGACGCAGAACCTCGTGATGCACGCCGATGTGCCGGTCACCGTAGTGAAGTAAGTGAGGACATCATGAAAACGCTTGTAAAAACCGGTGTTTCCGGTGCAGCGGCGGCAGTGCTTGCCAGCCCTGCCATGGCCCAGGAGGCCGCCGGCCTCGATCAGAAAATCAACCAGACATTTGCCGATCTGACCGGGCCCTTTGTCAGCTTTATCTTTGCGCCTCTGCCGGGAACGTCTTTCCCGTGGATCGTGATGTGGCTGGTTATCGCAGCGTCGGTTTTCACGCTGTATTTCGCCTTTGTGCAGATGCGGTTCTTCAGCCATGCGATCAGCCTGGTCAAAGGTGACTATTCCGACCCCAACGACGCGGGTGAGGTCAGCCACTTTCAGGCGCTGGCGACGGCCCTTTCGGGCACCGTGGGTCTTGGCAACATTGCCGGGGTTGCGGTTGCGGTGGGCATTGGTGGCCCCGGCGCGACATTCTGGATGATCCTTGCGGGTCTTCTGGGCATGGCGTCGAAATTCACCGAATGTACGCTGGGCGTGAAATATCGGAACGAATACGAAGACGGCACAGTCTCGGGCGGCCCGATGTACTATATGTCCAAGGGCTTTAACGAGCTGGGTCTGCCGGGTGGCAAGATCCTGGCAGTTCTGTTCTCGATCTTTTGTATTCTGGGGGCCCTGGGTGGCGGGAACATGTTCCAGGCCAACCAGGCGCATCAGCAGATCGCGGGAATCGTTGGCGATTACCCCGGCTGGATCACCGGTGTGGTCTTTGCGGTTGTTGTGTTCATGGTGATTGTCGGCGGCCTGAAATCCATCGCGCGGGTGACCGAAAAGGTCGTGCCGTTCATGGGTGTCCTGTACGTTCTGACCGCGCTGGTCATCATCGTGATGAACGCCGACTTGATCGGTTGGGCCTTTGGCCAGATCTTCGCCGGTGCCTTTACGGGCCTGGGCGTGGCCGGTGGTATGGTTGGGGCGCTGATCCAGGGCTTCAAACGCGCCGCGTTCTCGAACGAGGCAGGCGTGGGTTCGGCAGCTATTGCGCACTCGGCCGTTCGGACCAAAGAGCCGATCACCGAAGGCTTTGTTTCGCTGCTGGAACCGTTCATCGATACCGTTGTGATCTGTACCATGACCGCATTGGTCATCATCATCACGCAACAGATGATCATCGACCCGGAAACCGGCAACTACATGCTGAACGAAGCGGGCACCGCGATTGCAACCGTTGACGGCAATTCGGGCGTCAGCCTGACCTCGGCCGCCTTCGGAAGCGCGTTCAGCTGGTTCCCCTATATCCTTGCGATTGCCGTGATCCTGTTCGCCTTTTCGACCATGATCAGCTGGTCCTATTACGGCCTCAAGGCCTGGACCTACCTGTTCGGTGAAGGCCACACCAAGGAACTGGTGTTCAAGGTCATCTTCTGCATCTTCGTTGTCATCGGCGCGGCGGCCAATCTTGGTCCGGTCATCGACTTCTCGGATGCGGCGATCTTTGCGATGGCGGTTGTGAACGTCTTTGCACTGTATTTCCTGATGAAAGTGGTGCGCCAGGAGCTGGCCTCCTATTCCGAGCGTCTGAAAAGCGGCGAGATCCGCAAATTCGGCCACTAAACCAATCCACCGGGGCGGCGCCTGTCGCCCCGGTGCCTGGACCACTGCGAAAAGCGCAGATTCTGGTCCAAACCCCCTTGCCAGTATGACCGAACTTGCGTAAACGGCGCATCTGATCGCGTGACCGGCCGAGATGGCATGCCGAGTCGCGTCTGGAACCGAACCCGAAAAAGGAGACGGAAATGCCTAAGATGAAGACCAAGTCGAGCGCCAAGAAGCGCTTTAAGGTGACTGCGACCGGTAAGGTCCTTGCTGGCCAGGCCGGCAAACGGCACGGCATGATCAAGCGGACCAAGAAGTTCATCCGCGACGCCCGTGGCAACACCACCCTGTCCGCCCCCGACGCAAAGATCGTCAAGGGCTACATGCCCTACGACCGCTAAGAGGAGATTAAGAGATGTCCCGCGTTAAAGGTGGAACCGTAACTCACGCCCGTCACAAGAAGGTTATCAAGGCCGCCAAAGGTTACTATGGCCGCCGCAAGAGCACCTTCAAGGTTGCCCGTCAGGCCGTCGACAAGGCCAACCAGTACGCAACCCGCGACCGCAAGAACCGCAAGCGCAACTTCCGCGCGCTGTGGATCCAGCGTATCAACGCTGCTGTCCGTAGCCATGACGAGGCACTGACATATTCCCGCTTCATCAACGGTCTGAACCTGGCCGGTATCGAAGTGGACCGCAAAGTTCTGGCCGACCTGGCCGTGCACGAACCGGAAGCGTTCGGCGCGATCGTCGCCAAAGCTCAGGCCGCTCTGACTGCCTGATCCTCTGATACAGAGACAGTGAACAAAGGGCCGTTCCCAAAAGGGGGCGGCCTTTTTGGTTTTCAGAGGGGCGGATGCCGGGCATGAACCCATCCCGGTGGATGTTTCACGGATCATACCTTTGGATTAAAAGAGGAAAGGCTGCATCAGCCTTTCGGGCAAATAAACAGGAGATTGGCGAAGCCGGGGGCGTAGAAAAGCCCGTGGACCGCCCCGCGCAAGGGGGCGGTCATTGCAACGTCATGTTCAGGCCCAGCAGAGGTTGCCCAGGGCAAGCCTATGGTCTGTTCCGGTTTGCCACGGCGTGCGAACAGGTCAGCCAAGCCCTCAACCGCCTTTCGTTTTCGCGTGCTGATTTGGTTTGGATGAACGTGATGCTTCGCCGCAGCGCAACCGGTTCGTTGATGCCGGGCGCATAAGCGTCACGACATAATCAAACCACCGTCGACATTGATCGTTTGACCTGTGATATAAGTGGCATCCTCGCTGGCGAGAAATGCCACCAGACCGGCCACATCGCGCCCATGCCCGGCGCGTTTCATCGGCACATTGTTCTGGACCCAGCTGTCCATCAATTCACCGGGTTTATAGTCACCAAGCATCTCGCCCCAGACCTTGTCATTATAGGCCCACATGTCGGTTTCGATAATTCCGGGGCAAATGGCATTGATTGTAATGTTGTCCAGGGCGACTTCTTTGGCGAGGCTTTGGGTCAATCCCATGACGCCGAATTTCGAGGCGGCGTAATGCGGAGTGTAGATGAAGCCGTCGCGGGCCTGTCCGGATGCGGTGTTGATCAGGCGCCCGCCCTTGCCTGAGGCACGCATGTGCCGAATGGCCTCCTGACAGCAGAGGAAAACACCCTTGGTGTTAACATCCATCGTGTCGTCCCATTCCTTTTCGGTCAAATCTTCGACTTTGGCGATGGTGATGATGCCCGCATTCTGAACCGAGATATCGACAGGCCCGAATTCCGATTTGGCCATGTCATACAATGCTGCGACCTCTGACTTGTCCGTTACGTTGCAGACAAATCCCTTGGCTGTTCCGCCAAGCTTTTCGGCGGCCTCATGCACCTGCTCTTCGATCGATGCGATGACGACATTGGCGCCTTCGGCGACGAACCGTTCGGCCATGGCAAAGCCGATCCCCCTGTTGCCGCCGGTGATGACAACGCATTTTCCCGAAAATCTGTCCATTGTGTTTTACTCCCCATCGTCGTGATCATAGGCATCCGAGGCAAGTCGCCCCGCAGTGAATTTGTCGGTTACAAGAAGGTCGATGACATTCGTCTTCAACGCGCCGTGGATGGCGCGCGTCTTGGACTGGCCTCCGGCCAGGGCAATGACACGGTCCGTCTTTGAAAGCTCGTCAAGCGTCATCCCAATGACCCGTTCGTCAAGCGGGGTCCTGACCGGATGTCCCTCGGCGTCAAAAAACCTCAGGCCGATATCGCCGACGCCGCCTGCATCCTTAACGGCGGCCAGTTCGCGGGCCGCAAAGACATTGCCGCTTCGCGCCAGCATGTCCGATGGTGCGATTGCGCCGATGCCAACAATCGAAAGCGTGACCTTTTCGAACAGTTCCATGGTTTCGCGCACATAGGTGTCCCCCAATAGGACAAGCTTGGCTTCGCGGGATTGGGCGACCCCCGGAGCGCTTAGCAGATGCGCTTCGGCCCCGGTCAGTTTGGCCAAACGCGTGGTCAACTGGGTGGCATGGATTTGAACGGTCGGGTCCCCCATGCCGCCCAACGTCTGGACAACGCTCTTGGCCTTGCCAGATTTCATGGGGTGGATGTTGTCCACCATCTTCAGGATGGTCTCTGACCAGCTCGAAACGCCAATGACCTCATCAGTTTGCAGCGTCGCTTCGATAAAGTGTGCGGCGGCCTCGCCGATCCGAGCCATAATCGCCCTGTCACGGTCCTCGGAGCATTCAACGACGATTGCTTCGGACAGACCGTATTTTCTGCGTAGGTCGGCTTCGAGATCGGCATAGGTGCCCGAAGGGGCAACAACTGTTGTGCGCACGATTTCTTCTTCTTGCGCGCGCTTCAGCATGCGCGACACCGTGGCTTGTGAAATCCGTAAGTGTTGCGCGATATAGGCCTGACGCTGATTGTCCACATGGTACATCTGTGCCACGCGCGCAATCATTCGAAGCTCATTCAGGCGGGACATGTCTGGTGCCTTCTAGTGGGTAAAGTGAGAATAAATATTCACTACAGTCGCCGTGTGCTGCGCGCAATGGCGTCCTGCCAAAGGGCGCGAAGTTCCTTTCTTTCGTTCTCGGGCATATTGGGGGTGAAACGGTTTCCGTGTGACACGAGGGTCTCCAACTCTTCCAAAGACCGCCAGAAACCCGTCGCCAGCCCCGCAAGATAGGCAGCTCCGATCGCCGATGTCTCGGCGTTTTTGCATGGTGTGACGGGGTGCGCCAGAAGGTCTGCCACCAATTGCATCAGGAACGGGTTTTCACTTGGTCCGCCGTCGACGGACAGCCGGCCTATGGTCTTTTCGGATCGTTCTATGACGTCAAAGATGTCGGCAACCTGTTGTGCCATGCTTTCTGCGGCAGCACGCGCGACATGCGCAGGCCCGCTTACGAACGACAGGCCCGAGATCAGACCGCTGGCATCGGGGGCCCAATGTGGCGCGCCAAGGCCAACATGGGCCGGGACAAGGCAAACCCCCTCGGCCGACCCGACCGTACTGGCCAGTTCCAGCAGGGCGCCCACATCGCCAAGCCCCAGCATCTTGGCCGTCCATGGGAAAACGGATGCGCTGACCAGGATGTTGCCCTCGTAGGCAAACGTCGACTGACCACCCAGAGACCACGCGATGGTCGTGGTCAAACCATCAGGCGGCGCAACAAAATCGGGAATCGTGGCCATAACCGACGACCCGGTCCCAAATGTGACCTTGCCATCGCCCGGGACAAACGCGCCGTGACCAAAGAGCGCCGCATGCGAATCGCCGATGGCCGAGGCAATGGGGATGCCGTCAGGCAGAGTTTCAACATTCCGGGTTTCGCCGAAAACATGCGCTGAATCCCGAACCTCTGGTAAACAGGACGGGTCAACACCGAAGAGGTCGCACAGCTTGCTGTCCCATTCTCCCTCGGCAAGGTTGAAAAGTTGGGTTCTTGCGGCATTTGAGCGGTCCGTGGCATGAACCGTGCCGCCGGTGAGTTGCCAGATTAACCAGCTATCTACGGTTCCGACGCAAATGTCGCCCGTTTCAGATCCTTGATGGGTCAACAGCCAGGCGATTTTGGTCGGTGGGAACAGCGCGTCGATAGGAAGGCCGGTGCGCGCGATCACATCCGCTTCGTGCCCCGCAGCTTTCAGCGCGTCGCACTGGGCGGCTGTCCTGCGACATTGCCACGTCAAGACCGGCCCAAGCGGCGTGCCGGTTTTCCGATCCCAGATCAGAACCGACTCGCGTTGATTGGAGAGCCCCAAAGCGGTGATCCTATGTTCAGGAGCCCCCGCAATACAGGTGGATATCGCCTTTTGCGTTGCCGACCAAATGGCCATGGCGTCTTGCTGCACCCATCCCGCTTTGGGATGCTCGATCGGCACCGGCGCCGATCCCGTGGCGATGATCTCACCGGCCTGCGTGACCAGCACAGCCTTAGAGTTGGTGGTGCCTTCGTCGATGGCCAGAATGACATCGAGCGCCACGGCCTACCTCTTTCGCTTTAGAAGATCTGCGGCGCTGTTTGCGATGCCACTCGGCGACATGCCAAATTCGTCCAGCAGGAAATCTGCCGACCCGGTGGGCGCGAACACGCCCGGCACGCCCAGACGCTTCATCGGGACAGGGCATTCATCGACGACGACTTCGGCCACTGCGCTGCCAAGGCCGCCGAACACTGTGTGTTCTTCGCATGTGACAATGGCGCCGGTTTCGGACGCGGCCGCGACAATCGCGTCAGAATCAATGGGGCGAACGGTTGCCATGTTCAATACACGAGCCGAAATTCCTTGCCCGTCCAACATATCGGCTGCAATCATCGCGCGGTAGGACAAAGTGCCATTGGCGATCAGGGTAACGTCTGACCCTTCGCGCAGAATATTGGCCTTTCCCAGTTCAAAGCGATGCCCTTCTGGCAGCAGGTCCGGCACGCCCACACGGCTGAGGCGCAAGAAACAACCGCCTTCGTATGCCGTGGCCCACTCGATGACGGCCGCAGTTTCGATCCGGTCAGCCGGAGCGATTACGGGCACATTCGGCAATGCGCGCACCCATGCGAAATCTTCAATCGAATGGTGGGTTGCCCCCAATTCGCCATAGGCGAGGCCGGAGCTGATTCCGACCAGCTTTACATTGGTTTCCGAATAGGCGACGTCAGCTTTGATCTGCTCCAGGGCGCGCCCCGTCAGAAAGGGCGAGGCAGCACAAACAAAGGGTATCTTGCCGCCATTTGCCAGCCCCGCGCCGACACCGACCATGTTTTGCTCGGCGATTCCGACATTGATCAGGCGGTCGGGAAATTTGTCGCGAAAACCGGACAGCTTGGACGACCCCACAGAGTCATTGCAGACAGCAACGATATTCGTGTTGGCCGTGCCCAACTGTTCAAGTGTCGACACAAAAGCGTCGCGGCAATCGTGAAGCTTGGCGGATTCGAATGGAGCATTCATGGCGCAGCCTCTTCCAGTTCGGCCATGGCCAGTTTGTATTGATCCTCATTCGGGACCTTGTGATGCCATGCAACATTGTCGGACATGAAAGAAATACCTTGCCCCTTGTTGGTGTGTGCAATGATGCATTTTGGTTTTCCCGGCACGATTTGATCTGCGTCCAGTACTTCGCAGATCTGGTCCATGTCGTGGCCGGCAATTTCCTGCACGTCCCAGCCAAAGGCTTCCAGCTTGGGGCGTAACGGTGCGAGGTTGTTTGTGTCAGCAAGTCTTGCACCCTGCTGCAAGCGGTTGTGATCAATGATCAGCGTCAGATTGTCGAGCTTGAATTGCGCCGCGCTCATGATCGCTTCCCAATTCGAGCCTTCCTGCATTTCTCCGTCACCGGTGATCACGAAAGTCCGCCAGGGCGCATTGTCCAGCTTTGCGGCCTTTGCCATGCCGACCCCAATGGGAAGACCATGACCCAAAGGGCCTGTGTTGGTTTCCACGCCTGGAACCTTTGTGCGGTTCGGGTGGCCGTTGAGCCGCGAATATGGTTTCAGAAAGGATGAAATCTCATCCTGTGGGATGAACCCTTTTTCAGCGAGGATCGTGTACAGGGCAAGCGCCGTGTGCCCTTTGCTCAGGACAAGGCGGTCGCGACCGGGTGCCAGAGGCTCGTTTGGATCGACCGACATGATCCGGAAATAAAGGGCGGTCAGCAGGTCAATTACCGACATCTCGCCGCCGATATGGCCTGCGCCAGCTTCGAAAACAGCCTTTAGGTCGCGTCGCCTGACCCGATTTGCAATGACGCGAAGATCCTGAGTGTCCATTGGCCACCTGTGTATAAAAATTCACCTAATAAAAAACATGCACAACACGGCAAGTCAAGGCGTTGCGTGGGACGGGTAGGTAGGCAATTCGCCAGCCCGCCGACGGAAGTGCACCATTGACAGGTAAAATTGGACGCGTTACGAAATAAATATCGCATCTGAATAATTATGCGGTACGGGAGGATAATATCGATGACGACGCTGAATGGGTCGGAAAGAAGGGCAAGTCTTTCTGACTTTTTCTCTTTGAGCGGGGCGACCGGGCCGCTGATTGGCCTGATCTTGCTATGCGCATTCCTGTCCTTTGCAACGGATTCGTTCCTATCGTTCCGGAACTTCCTTAACATTGCGGACCAGATCACGGTGCTTGGCATCATGGCCGTCGGCATGACATTCGTGATCCTGATCGGCGGGATCGATTTGTCTGTCGGCTCCATTCTCGCGTTGTCGATGATGGTGCTTGGCTATCTGAACGTCGAAGCGGGTTACCCGATGGGGGTCGCCATTGGTGGCGCTTTGGCTGCATCCGCCATAGCGGGTGCGGTTTCGGGGCTTTTGATAACAGAGTTCAAGGTGCCGGCTTTCATCGCGACGTTGGCGATGATGTCGATCGCGCGCGGGCTTGCCAACATGATCACAAACGGGTCCCAGATCATTGGGTTCCCGACCTGGTTCAATCTGGGCGCCATCATCCGCCACTTTGGGTTCTTAACGATAACCGTCGCCGTTATGGTTGCCGTTTTCGCCGTTGCGATCCTGTTCTTGCGGTTCCGCAAAGAGGGGCGCGCGCTGTTTGCCATTGGTGGCAACCCAGAGGTGGCGCGCCTTGCGGGCATCAATGTCCGATTGACGACTGTCATGGTCTATACCGTCTGCGCGCTGCTTTCCGGATTGGCGGGTATCCTGTTGGCGGCGCGACTGGACTCGGTGCAACCGAGTTCGGGCGTTGCATATGAACTGGACGCGATTGCGGCCGTGGTAATTGGGGGCACAAGCCTGTCCGGGGGCACGGGTGGGGTCGTTGGCACGATCATTGGCGTGCTCATCATTGGCGTGCTTCGCAACGGATTGAACCTGCTGAGTGTTTCTCCGTTCCTGCAAGCGGTCATTATCGGACTGGTGATCGTGCTTGCCGTGGCGGCCGAAACCTTCAAGCACCGCACCGCACGATGACACTATGGCGAAAGCCAAAAACCAAAGGCTCGGCCATTCGGGCTCTTAAAGGTCCCAAAATTCTAAGTGGGCCATCCAACCAAGGAGGAGAAACCATGAATTCCAGTATCAAGAGTGCGCTCGCTGCCGCGCTTATGGCATCTACGGCAGGCGTCGCCAGTGCCGAAGGTATCGGCATTGAAAAGATCGGGCTTGCGGTCCCCAACCTGCAGGCCGACTTCTTCAACCAGATCAAACTGGGTGTCGAGGGCTATGCCAGCAAACTGGGCATCGAGGTGATCGTTGTAGATGCCAAGAATGATACCGCGACCCAGGTTAGCCAGGTTCAGGACCTGATCACCCAGGGCATCGACGCATTCATCTACATCCCTGCGGGTGCCGCCGCGGCCGCTGTTCCGACACGGCTTGCGCGGCAGGAAGGCATTCCGGTCATCAACGTAGACCGCGAACCCGAGGGCGCCCCGGGTGACACCGTGATCTACGGTGAAAACGTGCTGTCGGCATATCAGGTCTGTGACCACATCATTGGTTTGGCGGGTGGTGAAGGCAAGATGGTCGTGATCCACGGCCAGAAGGGCACCACGCCAGAAGTTCAACGCTTTGAGGGCTGCAAGCAGGCGATTGACGAAAACCCCGGTGTAGAGCTTGTTGCCCAGCAGTGGAGCCAACAATGGTCGCCGGATGAAGGCTTTCAGATCGCGCAGAACATGTTGCAGGCCAATCCTGACATCAAGATTATTTTCGGTCAGGCTGATGGCCTTGCGATGGGCGCGGCCAAAGCCGTCGAAGTTGCCGGTCTTCAGGATCAGGTCATCGTCGGTGGGTACGATGGGGACGTTGCCGCGCTGGAATCGCTTGTTGCTTGCGACACGCCGTTCATCGTGACCGCAACCCAAAGCACGCAGGCAATGGGTGTTCTGGCCGTGAACTCGGCAATCGCCGTGGCCAATGATGCATCTGTGCCGGCGCGTCAGATCCCGAATGCGGTGCTGACCACCTGTGACGATGCGGCCGGCTTTGTCGAAAAGCACCCGTAACCAGACCTGACAGCAAGCATACTCAAGAGCGCGACTAGATGACGGATGAACAATCAGATCCAATCCTGACACTCAGGAACATTCGAAAGTCCTTTGGGCCGATCGAAGTCTTGCACGGGATTGACCTGGATATTCACCCCGGTGAAGTTGTTGCGCTCTTGGGCGAAAACGGTGCTGGAAAGTCTACCATTTCCAACATTATCTCGGGGACTATCCTTCCGGGTTCCGGAGAAATGTACTGGCAGGGCGCACCCTATGCGCCCGCCAACCCCCGAGAGGCGATCGACGCCGGTGTCGCCATGATCCATCAGGAGCTCTTGCTTTTGCCGCACCTTTCGATTGCGGAAAACGTGTTCGTCGGGCGCTACCCCAGCAAAGCGGGCATGGTTGATCGCAAAACTATGGAAGAACGCGCCCATGCAGGCCTTCAGCGTTTGGGTCTTGAGATTTCGCCGCGCCGAAAAGTCGAAGGTCTGTCAACCGCCAACCAGCAGTTGATCGAGATTGCGAAGGCGCTGACATTGAATGCCCAGTTGTTGATCCTTGATGAGCCAACGGCCGCCCTGGGCAGTGAAGAAACCCAAAAACTGTTCGAACAGATCGAGCGTCTGAAAGCGGGCGGTGTTGGGGTCATTTACATTTCGCACCGCCTGGAAGAGATCAAACAGATTGCGGATCGCATCGTCGTCATGCGCGACGGCGAGAAGGTCCAGGAATTCGAAAGCGCAGATGTTCCTGTCCGCACGATCGTCGAAGCCATGGTCGGGCGTAGTCTGGACCGCATGTTCCCGGCCATTCCGAGGCCACAGCCAGAAAAGGTTCTTGAGGTGCGCAACCTGACATCCGCGCTGGGCAGTTTTTCGGATGTCAGTTTCTCGGTTGCCAAGGGCGAAATCCTCGGCATTGCCGGGCTAGTCGGGGCGGGCAGGACCGAGCTTGTTCGCGCCATGGTCGGGATTGATCCGATATCGGGTGGCAATGTTCTTTTGGACGGCAAGGATATCTCGCCGCGCAGCCCAAAAGACGCAATCCGCCATGGCATCATTCTCGTGCCCGAAGACAGAAAGCAGCAGGGCTTGGTTCTTCCTCATTCCCTGAGCGAGAATTTCGCCTATTCGAACATGAACCAGGTCGCGCGCAATGGCTGGGTTACCAGGAAGCGCGCGCGTAGATTTTCCGATGCGGGTATCGCGAAATTCGGCGTGAAGGGTGAAAGCCAGCAAAGGGCCGACGAGCTTTCGGGTGGGAACCAGCAGAAGGTGGTCATTGCCAAGTGGCTGGCCCGAAATCCAAGGGTCGTGGTGCTGGATGAGCCGACGCGCGGTATCGACGTGGGGGCTCGGTCTTCGATCTATGACATCATAGTTGGTCTCGCCGAAGAGGGCGTGTCGGTCATCGTCGTCAGTTCGGATCTCGAAGAGGTTCTGGGGGTCTCCAACCGCGTATTGGTTATGGCGCAGGGCAAACAGGCGGGTATTCTGGAGCGCGGCGAAGCCAACGACGTATCAGTGATGGAATTGGCAACAACCTAGCACAGCACCTGCAAAAGGAAGTGAAATGCCGCAATCTGATTTGAATGCTCCAGCCCTGTTTGATCTGTCGGGCCGGGTCGCCCTGGTCACCGGTGCCGGCAGTGGGATCGGTCAGCGGATCGCACTTGGTCTGGCCCAATCCGGCGCGGATGTCGCTTTGGTCGATCTTCGAACTGATGGCGGGTTGCAGGACACGGCGGATGCCATTGCCGCCACGGGCCGCCGCGCAATTCAGGTCGGCGCCGATGTTACATCCGGCGAGGCGATGGCAGAGGCCGTGGCGCTTGCCGAGGCCGAGCTTGGCCCGCTGCGCTTGGCGCTCAATGCAGCAGGCATTGCAAATGCAGAGGCCTGTGAAGACATGAGCGAGGAGCAATATCAGACGCTTATGGACATCAATATGAAAGGCGTGTGGCTGTCTTGTCAGGCCGAAGCGCGCGCTATGCTGGCCCACGGTCAAGGCGGGTCGATAGTGAATATCGCGTCCATGTCGGGCGTGATTGTGAACAGAGGTCTGATGCAGGTCCATTACAACGCGTCCAAAGCGGGCGTGATCCATATGTCCAAATCCATGGCGATGGAATGGGTCGACCGTGGGATCAGGGTCAACTCAATCTCGCCGGGTTATACCGCGACACCGATGAACACCCGCCCCGAGATGGTCAACCAGACCAAGGAATTCGAATGCCAGACCCCCATGCAACGGATGGCCGATGTAAACGAAATGGTTGGCCCTGCAATCTTTCTTTTGTCCGACGCGGCCTCGTATTGCACAGGGGTGGACCTTCTGGTCGACGGTGGATTCTGCTGCTGGTAACGCGCCGCGTTGCTGGCTCTGTTTTTGCTTTTGCAGAAACTGTGTAGTGCCCGTCTGTCTGCAGGGTGAAAAAAGGAAACCGGAGTGCGCGGACGGGGCTCGTTCAGATGCTCTGGGCGCAAAAAGCAGGTGACGACAAGACCGCTGACCCGTGCGGGCGCTTTGGGAACTGTCAGATGCCACCAAGCCCCTGGTGCCGGACGCCCGTTCAAAACAAAACCGGCGCCGCGGGCGCCGGTTTCTTCGTCCAACCGATGGACAGCTTACCCGAACACACGCCCCAGCGCGCCGTCGACCGCATCGGTGATCTGGTCGATGTCATCTGCCGTCGCAATCAGCGCGGGCGAGAAACACAGCGTGTTGTTCTTGCCGGGGACTGACCGGTTGGTCACGCCGATGATGACGCCCTGCGCCATGCAGTCGGCGACGACGGCCTGGGCAAGTTTCTCGTCCGCGGGCTCTTTCGAGGCCCGGTCCGCGACCAGTTCGGCCCCCAGAAACAGGCCCTTGCCGCGCACGTCACCGATGACCTTGTGCTTGTCCATCAGCGCCTGCAGGTTGCCCATCATGCGATCACCCATGGCCGCGCAATTGCCCAGCAGGTTTTCATCTTCGATGATGCGCATGTTTTCAATCGCCGCCGCAGGCCCGGCGGTGCAGCCGCCAAAGGTCGAGATATCGCGGAAATAGTTCAGCGGGTCGTCGGCATTGTCCTTGAACATGTCGAACACCTCTTCGGTGGTCACCAAGCAGGCAATCGCCGCATAGCCTGACGCCACGCCCTTGGCCATGGTCACAAAGTCCGGCTTCACGCCATATTGCTGATATCCGAACCAGGTGCCTGTACGGCCCACGCCGCAGACGACCTCGTCGATATGCAGCAGGATGTCGTATTTCTTGCAGATCTCCTGCACGCGCTGCCAGTACCCTTCGGGCGCTTCGATCACGCCGCCACCGGCGGTTACCGGCTCAAGGCACAGGGCGCCCACGGTATCGGGGCCCTCGCGCAGGATGACCTCTTCGATCTGGTCGGCAGCCCATTCACCGAAATTTTCGACCGGTGCGCCGTCCAATTCGTGCTTGCGGTATTCCATGCAATGGGGCACGCGCACAAAGTCGGGTGCGAAGGGGCCATATTGCGCGTTGCGTTCGTCCTGACCGCCTGCCGACATCGCCGCCAGGGTCGATCCGTGATAGTCGCGGTCGCGATACAGGATCTTGGTTTTCTTGCCGCCGTATTTCTTGTGGGCGATCTGGCGGACCATCTTGAACGCCTTCTCGTTCGCCTCGCTTCCCGAGTTGGTGTAATATACGCGGCTCATGCCTGGCATCTTTTCGATCAGCTTTTCGGCAAAGATCGAACCGGGGATCGAGCCCGCGGATTGGGCGAAATAGCACAGCTTCATCAGCTGGTCATAAACCGCCTTGCAGATCGATTCGCGGCCATAGCCGACATTTACCGTCCAGACGCCGCCGGACACCGCATCCAGATGTTCTTTGCCTTTCTGGTCCCAGACGCGCATGCCTTTGCCTTCGACAATGATGCGCGGATCATTGGTTTCAAAGGGCTTGTGCTGGATCAGATGGTGCCAGATGTGGGCGCGGTCGGCCTCGACCACGCGGGTAAGATCGTTTTCGTTGAACGTGCCGTCCATGACATGTCCTTTCACTGAGATATGGCGCGCAGTATAGCGGAGAAATCGCCGCCTGGCGGCGGCTTTGATTGCCTCAGATCACCGCGAACCGCCCGGCTAAGATAGGGCCAGATGAAATTTTACCGTAGTGCCAGAGCTTCGGCGCCGCGTATTTTTACGGATTTCCACGGGTGCGGCTTTGTGGTCATCTGTGCCAACCGACGAATTGGGAGGATCGGCGAATGGCAGAGGACAACATCTACAAACGCCATTTGGACAAGGGGCGTGCGAATTTCACCCCCCTGACCCCGCTCAGCTTTATCGAACGGACCGCGCAGGTCTATCCCGACTATCCATCGGTGGTCTATGGCGACCGCAGGTATCAATGGGCTGAAACCTATGCCCGCTGCCGCCGTCTGGCCAGCGCGTTGGCGGCGCGCGGCATTGGCGCCGGGGACACCGTTTCGATCATTGCCGCGAACATCCCCGAGATGTACGAATCTCATTTCGGCGTTCCGATGGCGGGCGCGGTCCTGAACACGATCAATACGCGGCTTGATGCCCATGTCATCGCCTTTATCCTTGATCATGCCGAGGCCAGGGTCCTGCTGGTCGATCCCGAGTTCTCGGGGGTGGTCAAACAGGCCCTGGCCGAAGCTGACCGGTCTGATCTGTTGGTCGTCGATATTGTCGACCCCAGTTTTGACGGCGGTGAACGGCTGGGCACGCTGACCTATGACGCGCTGCTGGCCGAGGGTGACCCGGATTTCAACTGGTCGCTGCCCGAGGATGAATGGGATGCGATCTCGCTCAACTATACATCCGGCACGACGGGCAACCCCAAGGGCGTGGTTTATCACCACCGGGGCGCGGCGCTGAACGCACAGTCGGATATTCTGGATTGGAGCATGCCGAAACACTCGGTCTATCTTTGGACGCTGCCGATGTTTCACTGCAATGGCTGGTGTTTCCCCTGGGCCATGGCGGCCAATGCTGGGGTTTCGGTCTGCCTGCGGGCCGTGCGGGCCGAGCCGATCTATGCGGCCTTCAGGCAAGAGCGTGTAACCCATTTCTGTGGTGCGCCCATCGTGTTGAACATGCTGGCCAACGCGCCGGATGCGCTGAAGGATTTTGACCACGAGATCAAGGTAATGACGGCGGGCGCCCCGCCCCCTGCCGCCGTGATCGAAAAGATGGAGGCGATGGGCGTCGAGGTCACCCATGTCTATGGGCTGACCGAAACCTATGGGCCTTCGGTTGTGTGCGCATGGAAAGAGGAATGGAATGACAAGGGGGCCGAAGAACGCGCCGCTCTCAAGGTGCGGCAGGGCGTTCGGTATTCGGCCCTGTCCGGGTTGATGGTGGCCGACCCCGAAACACTGGAACCCGTGCCTGCCGATGGCCAGACCATGGGCGAGATTTTCATGCAGGGCAATGTGGTCATGAAAGGGTATCTGAAGAACGCCGATGCGACGGACAGCGCGTTCCGGGGCGGTTGGTTCGCATCGGGTGATCTGGGCGTGATGCATCCCGACGGCTATATCGCGCTGAAGGACCGGTCGAAGGACATCATCATTTCAGGGGGCGAGAACATCTCGTCTGTCGAGGTCGAGGATGTCCTGTACAAACACCCCGCCGTGATGGAGGCCGCCGTGGTGGCCCGCCCCGATGACAAATGGGGCGAAACGCCTTGTGCTTTTATTGAGCTGAAACCGGGCGGCGAGGTGACGGCCGAGGAACTGATTGCGTTCTGCCGCGAAAACATGGCCCATTTCAAGGCGCCCAAGACTGTCATTTTCGGGGCCTTGCCCAAGACGTCGACCGGCAAAATACAGAAATTCGTGCTGCGCGATCAGGCGCGGGCGCTGACCTGATTGCCAGGGCCGCGAGGCACCTTAAGGTTCGGGCGCCACAGCATCCGGGTGCGCGTCTGCAAAGGCCGGGTGCTGGGCGCAGGCTGCCTCGACCGACATTATGCGTGGCATGTCGGACAGCCCGACCTGCCATCTACGGGCATTGTAGACCTGTGGGATCAGGCAGAGATCGGCAAGGCCGGGTGCGGTGCCCGTGCAAAAAGGGGCCTGCTGGAACGCGCCCAGCATGGTCTCGAACGCAAGCAATCCCGGCCGGATAAAGTGCCGCATCCAATCGCCGGGCATGTCCGCGGCCTCGCCCGCCAAAGCGGTGGCGTGTTTTGCGACCGACAGATTACAAACCGGGTGGAGGTCCACGGCGATGGCATGGGCCAGTGCCTGTGCCTTGGCGCGCTCGACCGGGTCAGGCGGCAGGAGGTTCAGGTTTCGTGTCCTGTCCAAGTAATCAAGGATGGCCAGCGACTGCGTCAGTCGCACCCCGTCAATGTCAAGCACCGGAACAAAGCCTTGTGGATTGCGGGCAAGGTGTGCATCGGATCTTTGCGCGCCCGCGACCAGATCAACGGGGACCCGGTCATAGGCGATACCGGCCAGGTTCAGTGCGATGCGGACGCGATAGCTGGCAGAAGACCGCCAGTAATCGTAAAGAACCACGTCGCGCGCGGGGCCGCCTTGGGGATTTGGCATCATTCGCCGGTCAGCGCAGCGGCCTTGATCGCCTGGGCCAGAACGGCGTTGTCACCGATATGGTTGGCCAGCACCAGGACAAGGCGGGCGTTCAACGCGTCGCTGCCAGCCTTTTCCAACCCGTCATGGGCGGCCAGAAGGTCCGCATAGAAATCATCCGCGTTTTCAAGGTTCGGGGAAAGGATCAGGTCAGCCATTGCGCTTACTCCTTGCCAGTGGCCCGGCGGATCGCTTGCCGGAATGCATTGTCTTCATAACTGTCGCGGCGGGCGGCGACATGCTGATCGGGGCGGATCAGGTAGACCGCACTGGTCGCGTCGCCAAGATAGCGTCGCTTCAGTTCCTGCGTCGGGTCATCCTTGACCGAAAGCGCCAGGCGCGTGACCTCAATCCCGTCTTCCTCGATCCGGTCGGGACCGTCGGCATCTATGGTCAGCAAGGTGAACTTGTCTGCAAGCCCGGGCAATAGGAACCCATCGCCCAGTGGGGCGTCGGGGCAGGCCGAACCGGGCCGCGTTCCTGCAGGCCCGTTGAGCGCGTCGGCCGAGTTGAGCGGCGACCCGTCATAGGTGCATGGCACGCTCAGGCGGCCGGAATTCACCAGCGGGCGGGCGAAATCGTAATGTTCGCTCAGGTCCAGAACCGCATCGCGCAGGATGCGGGACATCGGGGATTTCGGCGTAATGAATTCAGTGGACCGGGTCGAGTTCAGGATATTTTCATCCGCGCCCTGGATGCGTTCGCTGTTGTAGCTGTCCAGCAGGCCGTCGGGTGCCTGACCATCAATGACAAGTTTGAGTTTCCAGCACAGGTTGTCGGTGTCCTGTATGCCCGAATTGGCCCCGCGGGCCCCAAACGGGCTGACCTGATGGGCGCTGTCGCCGGCAAACAGAACCCGTCCGTGGCGGAAATTTTCCATGCGGCGGCACTGGAACGTATAGATGCTGACCCATTCGAGGTCGAACTGCACATCTTCGCCCAGCATCGCCTTGAGGCGGGGGATCACGTTTTCAGGGCGCTGTTCGCGTTCCTTGTCGATGTCCCAGCCCAGTTGCAGGTCGATGCGCCAGACATTGTCGGGTTGCTTGTGCAGCAGCGCGGATTGACCGCGATTGAAGGGCGGGTCGAACCAGAACCAGCGCTCGGACGGGAAATCCGCGTCCATGATGACGTCGGCGATCAGGAAATTATCCTCGAACACACGCCCCACGAAATCCAGCCCCAGCATGCGGCGCGTGGGGGAATTTGCACCGTCGCAGGCAATCAGCCAGTCCGCCTCGATCGTATAGGACCCTTCGGGGGTTTCCACCTCGATCTTTACGTGGTCGTCATGGGTTCCGATCGCCTCGACCTTGTTGCGCCCGCGTATTTCCAGGGGCGCGCCCTGGGCTTGCAGGGCGCGGGCACGGTCCACGAGAAACTGTTCCAGATAGTACTGTTGCAGGTTGATGAACGCGGGGTTGGCATGGCCCGCGTCGGGTTGCAGATCAAAGCTGTAGACTTCGCGATTGTCGAAAAAGACCTTGCCGACATTCCATTGCACGCCCTTGTCCACCATGGGACGCCCGCCGCCAAGACGGTCGGCAATATCAAGCGTGCGCTGGGCAAAACAGATGGCCCGGCTGCCAAAGCTGACCTTGTCGTTGTCGTCCAGCACAACGACGTCCACCCCTTTTTGCGCAAGGTCGATTGCGGCGGCCAGACCGATGGGACCCGCACCAATGACGATTACCTTGTGGCGCACAGGGGAAGGCGCGTCCTGATCCGGGCTGCGGTCATAGCCGTAAAGCGGCGTTTCAAAGATCTTGTTCATGGGTTTCCTCCCCAACAGTCCGATGCGCGAAAAGCGCATCCATCAAACCCGGCGGCCTGCCGCCGCCGAAGAGCTTGCCCCCATGGTCTCATTGATCAGGGCGGGGCAAAACGATCTGGATCAAACGCGCCGGCATTTCCTTACCCTTGAAGCGCATCCCACATTTCAAGGTCCCGCTGGGCGGTCCAGATGCGGGGGGTATCGATGCCGCGGGCCTCGTCATAGGCGCGCGCGACGTTGAAGGGCAGGCAATGTTCATAGATCGCGTAATCGGCGAATTTGGGGTCGCATTCTGCGCGCACGGCGTCCCATGCCTGTTTCAGGGATCCGCCCCGCGCCGCGACCCTGGCGGCGGGATGATAGGTGCTGGCGACGAAATCGCGGGTGTTTTCGATGGCGGTGTTGACCATGTCCTTGCCGACCAGGGCCTCGCCGCGCCCAGGAGCGATGGCATCCACGTCGAACCGTTTGATTGCATCCAGCGTTCCGCCCCAGTCACCGAAATGACCGTCGCCGCAATAGCAGGCCGAGTGGTATTCGACGATGTCCCCGGTGAACATCACGTTCTGGTCCGGGACATGGATCACGATGTCACCGGCGGTATGGGCCCGCCCCAGATGCATCAGGTCGATGCGGCGGTTGCCCAGATAGACGGACATGCTGTCGTTGAAGGTCGTGGTGGGCCAGGTCAGGCCGGGGATGCTTTCGTGCCCTTCGAAAAGACGTGGAAAGCGCTGGAGTTCGCTGTCCCAGTCCTCTTGTCCGCGTTCGACGACCATGGCGCGCGCGGTGTCCGACATCAGGATCTGCTGCGCGCCATAGGCGCTGGCGCCCAGAACGCGGACGGCGTGATAATGGGTCAGGGCCACATGGGTGATCGGCTTGTCAGTGACCGAGCGGACGCATTCGATAACCTTGTTGGCCAGGCGCGGGGTGGCCTGTGCTTCGACGATCATGACACTGTCGTCGCCGATAATGACACCTGAATTGGGGTCGCCTTCGGCGGTGAAGGCATAAAGCCCGTCGCCAACCTGGGTGAAGGAGATTTTTTTCTCGGCGGTGTCGCCCTTGGACGCGAATGCCTTGGCCATGTGGAACAGTCCTTTTTCCGGTTGCGCCAGTGGCAGATGCGGGATGCCTCCGGCGGGAGTATTTGGGAAAAGACGAAGCCTGCGGGCTTATCTTTCGTACGGGTCCTTGAGCGCGGGCAGGACGGTGCCGGTGCAATCGCCGAACCCGATCGTGTACCCGTTGCCGCGTGCCGCGCCCGTCAGGGTCAGCGTGTCGCCGTCTTCGATAAAGTTGCGGGTTTCGCCTGTGTCCAGGGTCAGCGGTTCCTTGCCGCCCCAACTGAGTTCAAGCAGCGAGCCACGTTCGGGTTTGGTCGGGCCCGAAATGGTGCCCGACCCCAACAGGTCGCCGGTATTCATGGGGCATCCCGACGTCGAGTGATGCGCCAGTTGTTGCGCGGCGGAGTAGTACATTTCCCTGTAATTGGTGCGCGCCACGGTGGTTGGCTTTTGTCCCGCGGGCGCCATCGTGATGGCAAGGTCGATATCGTAGAGCATCGGGCCGCAATCCTTGAGGTGATCGAGAAGGGCGACCTGGCGGGTGGGGGTGTCGCAGCGGAACGGCTCCAGCGCGGCCTTGGTTACGATCCAGGGGCTGATCGACGTGGCCGTTGCCTTGGCCTGAAACGGGCCGAGCGGCTGGTATTCCCAGGCCTGGATGTCACGCGCGGACCAGTCGTTCAGCAGGACATAGCCAAAGATGTGGTCGTCGGCCTCTTGCACGGAAATCGGGCCGTCTGACGGAGTTCCGACAATCGCGCCCATTTCCAGTTCGATATCGAACCGGCGGCTGGGCAGGAAGGTGGGCAGGTCATGGTCGGGGGATTTCAGCTGACCCCAGGGGCGGCGAATATCGGTGCCCGAGACAACCACCGAGGACGCGCGGCCATTATAGCCGATAGGAATGTGCAGCCAGTTTGGCGGCAGGGCGTTTTCCGGGCCGCGAAACATGGAGCCCACGTTATAGGCGTGGTTCTGGCCCGCATAGAAATCCGTGTATTCGCTGACTGCGAACGGCATATGCAGTTCGGCATCCGTTTGCTGTATCAGCAGCGGTTGGACCTTGTCTTGTTCGGTGGTGTCTTCGGCCAGCAGGGCGGTCAGGCGGTTGCGCAGCGCAGTCCAGACGGCGGGGCCCTGTTCCATCAGCGGGTTCCAGAAGGGTAGATCGAACAGCGGTTCGTCGGTTAGCGAGATGAGACCCTGTGCCTCGGCCGCGGTGACGTCGAGGATCATGTCGCCGATGGCCACACCGCAATGCGGTTCGGACCCTTGGGTCGAAAAGACGCCGTAGGGCAGGTTATTGAGCGGAAACGGGTGGTCGGCAGAGTTGGCCGAGGTTACCCAGGATTTCGAAAGGGTCATTTGCATTCCTTGTCGTCTTTTTTTGTACCGCGAAGGCGGCGCCGGGACAGGGCGCGCCTGCAAGGGCCCGTTTTCATCTTTCAGTCGCTGCCGGTGTCGGCCCCGTCGGAAGCCCCTTCTTGACGGTGGCCGGGCAATGGATTGTGCTTGTAGGGGCCGCGCTTGCCGTTCCAGCGCCCCCGCCATGCCCATATCGGCAGGCAGACGAGCGCCAGAAACACGGCAATGACAATGTAACCGGCATCCATCACTTTTTGCCCTGAGTGCCGTCGAATTTCTTTTCCAGATCGGTCCAGCAGTCGATGTAATCGTCCTGCAGCGGGGCCTCGGCCGCGGCAAATGCGGTCAGGTGTTGCGGGAACCGTGTTTCGAACATGAAGGACATGGTGTTGTCCAGCTTGTCCGGCCCGAGATTGGCGTTCGACGCCTTTTCAAACGCTTCCTTGTCTGGCCCGTGGGGTATCATCATGTTGTGGAGGCTCATGCCGCCGGGGACAAAGCCCTGAGGTTTGGCGTCATACTGACCGTAGATATTGCCCATCAGTTCGGACATGATGTTCTTGTGATACCAGGGCGGGCGGAACGTGTCCTCGGCCACCATCCAGCGTTCGCGGAACAGGACAAAGTCGATATTTGCCGTGCCGGGCTGTCCCGAAGGGGCGGTCAGCACGGTAAAGATTGACGGATCCGGGTGATCGAACAGGATCGCGCCAACCGGGCAATAGGTACGCAGGTCGTATTTGTAGGGCGCGTAGTTGCCGTGCCAGGCCACCACGTCCAGCGGGCTGTGGCCGATTTTGGTGGTGTGGAACTGGCCGCACCATTTGATGGTCACGGTTGACGGGGTCTCGCGGTCTTCGAACGCGGCAACAGGGGCCTTGAAGTCGCGCGGATTGGCCATGCAGTTGGCCCCGATCGGACCGCGGCCCGGCAGTTCGAATTTCTGGCCGTAATTTTCGCAGACAAAACCCCGCGCCGGTCCTTCGAGAACCTCGACGCGGTACAGAAGCCCCCGTGGCAGAATGGCGATTTCCTTGGGCTCCAGGTCGATGACGCCCAGTTCAGTGGCAAAACGCAGGCGGCCTTCCTGTGGCACCACCAGCAGTTCGGAATCGGCCGAGAAGAAATAGTCGTCGACCATCGATTCGGTGACCAGATAGATATGGCTCGCCATCCCCACCTGGGTGTTCACATCGCCCGCGGTGGTCATGGTCCGCATGCCGGTCAACCATGTCAGCGGCGCATCGGAATGAGGCACCGCGTCCCATCGGTACTGGCCCAGGCTGATTACATCAGGATCGACACAAGGCGCCGATTTCCAATAGGGCAGGGCAATTTTTTCGTAGCGATGAGAATGCTTGACCGACGGGCGGATGCGGTAACACCACGTGCGTTCGGGCGGGTTTGCGGTGAAGGCCGTGCCGCTGAGCTGTTCGCCATAAAGGCCATAGTTACATTTCTGCGGGCTGTTCATGCCTTGCGGCAACGCATCGGGCAGGGCTTCGGTTTCAAAGTCGTTGCCAAAGCCGGGCATATACCCCGCATGGGTGCCGACGGGCGTGCTGGCTTGGGTCATTGCGATCGGATCAGTCGGACGATTCATGGCGTGTTCCTCCGTTTCTGCTTGTCGCATAATAGTTGATTTTGTAACTAACAAGAATGACCCCGCCAGAAAATCCCGAAAATGATGCGTTCGACCTGCAGAACTTCCTGCCATTTTTGTTGAACCAGGCGGCCGAGGGAAGCTCGCTTGAGTTTCAGCGCGTCTACAAGGATCGTTATGGCATGCTGCGCACCGAATGGCGGGTTCTGTTCCACCTGGGCAGCTATGGTGAGATGACGGCCCGTGACATCGGTCAGCGGGCAAAGATACATAAAACCAAGATCAGCCGGGCCGTGCACAAGCTGGAGCAGCGCCGATACCTGAAGCGAAGCCGCGATGAAAAGGACCGCCGCGTCGAGAGGTTGGCCCTGACCCCGGCAGGCCAAACCGTGTATAACGAGCTGCGCGGAATTGCCCGCGACTATGACGCCCGTCTGGCCGGGAAATTCACGTCGGGTGAAACCGCGTTGCTGCGGATGATGCTGCGGCGCCTGGCAGGTTTGGATTAAGCACTGGTAATTTTGGCGCTTTGGCCCCAGATGGAAGTCACACAAATCCGGGAATGATCATGACACGCCTCGATGTGGATGCCGCAAAAACAAGAGACCTGATTGACTGGCTGGTGGCGCGCGGGTTGGAAGGTGCCGGCAAGGAAGAGTTGCTGGATGGCTATTGCAACATGCTTGTTGATCTCGGGGTGCCCTTGATGCGGTTTCACGCGGCGCAATCCGCGCTGCATCCGGTTTATGGCGGAACCGGTTACAGCTGGTACCAGGGGCAGGGGGGCGATTATCAAACCTTTGAATATTCCGATGAACCAAGCGAGGTCTGGCAGCGTAGCCCTCTGTTCGCAATTCTGAACGAAGATATCTGCGATTTGCGCGAACGGTTGGTCGAACAGAATGAACCAAGCCGGTTCCCACTGCTGAACGAGCTGCGTGAAAACGGGGCAACGGACTATTTTGCGACCGGCGTCACGTTCGACAATCCGACCCATAACAGCCCCAGGGATGCCAAGAAACCCGTCGAGGGGGTGCTGATGTCGTGGACCAGCAACGCGCCCGAAGGATTTGGCGACCGCGACCTTGGTATGATTAACGCGGCGCTTCCGCATTTGGGCCTGGCGTTGAAATCCGCCTCCAGCACGCGGGTCGCACAGGATCTGATGCGCGTCTATCTGGGGCGCGATGCTGGGCAACGGGTTCTGTCCGGTGAAATCCGGCGCGGATCGTTACAGCAGATCGACGCGGTGATCTGGAATTTCGATCTTGAGAATTTTACCAGCCTGTCCGAAGACCTGCCCGGCACAGACATCATCGAAATGCTGAATGACTATTTGGCGGTTGCCGTCGATGTGGTGCATTCATGCGGCGGCAGTATCCTGAAATTCATGGGCGATGGGCTGATGGCCATGTTCGATGTCGGCGATATCGACGCGGATGCGCGTGCGGCGCTGGGGGCCGTGACCCTGTTGCAAAAGAACATGGCAGAGCTGAACGCGCAGCGCGTGGCCGCCGACCTGCCGGTATCGAACTATACGCTGGCCCTGCATGCGGGTGAAATCCTGTATGGGAATATCGGTGCCGAAAGCCGGTTGGATTTCACGGTCATCGGCCCGGCGGTGAACCAGACGGCGCGGATTGCGGGCATGCATCGCTCGCTTGGGCAACGTATTCTGATCTCGGACGACGTGGCCCGTGCGGCGCAGCCTTGCGCGGATGAGTTGATCTCGGTCGGGCGCTACATGTTGCGTGGTGTAGCCGAGCCGAAAGAGCTGTTCACGGTGTATCAGCCGGGTTAATGACTTGGGCTTGGCTGTGCAAAGCCAAGCTCAATTCGACCGGTGCCGTGGCTTACACTTGCGGTCATATCCGGCTGCTGGCCAAAAACGCGAGCAAATCAAACCCGGTTTTGCCAAGGGTTTGTGACCGCAAGGTTCAATTGCTGGATTGATCGAGGGCCATTTTCGCGCCCGCGGCCTATTCACACCCATTGTGGCGGCGCCACATGTTCGGATCATGTCCTTCCGGAACATTTGCGCATGGGTCGTCCGCATATCCACGCAAGACACCGTATCTTTGGATTTGAACATCACTGAGAAGCCCGGGCGTGGCCAGATGCCGTGAGAGGTGGATGAATCGCAGCGCGGCGCGTGCTTCGGCTGCATCTGCAAGCAGGTCGCGCAGCGTCTGTTCGGAAAGGTCAGAACCGGCGAAGGCATTGCTCAAAGCTGTCTCGGCTGCGATGAAACGCTCGCCCGCAGCGATGGCGGCGGTGCGCATTTCTTCGTATACTGCTGAGATTGCCTCCACTTGATCCGCGGAAAGGTCCAGCTCTTCCTGCAGCTCAAGAAGATGTGCCGGGCCGGGCAGGCCATTCAACTCGGCCGGCAAGGCAAGGCCCCAGCCGCCGCCGCGTTGTATCTCTTGGATATCCTGTTCCGAAAGGCTTTTGACCTCGCGTGTTTCAAAGCCTGCATACGGGCCGTTGCTTTCGCCATGCCCGTGGTCCTGCCCGAATACAGCAAGCGGTAGAAATGCAAGGATCACGGCTAGGGGTTTCGCGGGGCGTACAGCCATTGCTTCCCTCTGCGTTGATGGTTCGGATTGCAGCGCAGAAACCTAAGCATGCGCGCAATAGCAAAGCAACTGACAACCGATTTCGGCCTTCGTCGGCCCAACCGTCAAAAGTCGATCTCGACCCCCGGCAGGTTCAGTTCCTTCATCATGTCGCGCAGTTCCTGCCGCGCGGCGATGTTTGAGATATTGAGCTGCTTTACCCCGATATCCTTGAGGTCCAGCAAGGTCAGGCCGCGTGGGAACAGTTCGCGGAAAATGACCCGCTCGGAAAAGCCCGAGGCCACGCGAAAACCGATGCGCTGTGACAGCATCTCGATGGCGCGTTGCATCTTTTCCTTGTTGACCATGCGCTGGGTGCCGACGCGGTTGCGCACGACGACCCAGTCGATCGGTTTCAGCCCGGCCTGCGCCCGCAACTGACGCGCGTTCCAGACCATTTCGGAATAGACCGAGGGGCCCAGGATCTTTTCGCCTTTGGCATCGACCCGCGCCAGCAGGTCAAAGTCAATGAAGCTGTCGTTGAGAGGGGTTACCAGCGTGTCGGCCAGGGAATGCGCCACCTGGCTGAGGCGGGTATGCGAACCGGGACAGTCAATCAGGATAAAATCGCTGTCGCTTTCAAGTTCGGCGACCGCGGCCGACAACCGGTGGTCATAGATGTTTTCGCCCGGTTTCAGGGTGCTGGCGTCAATCTCTGGCAGATCATGGTGTCTGGGGCTTGGCAGCGACAGGTCCGAACCGTTCAGAAAATGCCCCCGGTTTTCGAAATAACGCCCCAGGCTGCGTTGGCGCAGGTCCAGGTCCAGCGTGCTGACCTTGTGACCCAGACGCGCCAGAGCGGTTGCGACATGCATCGAAACCGTCGATTTGCCCGCGCCGCCTTTTTCGTTTCCGACCACAATGATATGTGCCATGCCTGCGTTCCCAAACCTTGCCGTGTTTGCATACACGTTGTTGCAGGCCACTATATGTTGTGTTGGTTGTGAAGGGAAGAACCCCCCGCATCGCAATTTCCCAATATCTGCGCCAATTGCCGGAAAACCGGGGCGACGGGCCGAAGCGGGCGGCTGAGCTTTCCGAAAGAGTGGTACTTGCCGGCCCTGACGCGCGCCGGACGTTCTTGGCCATAGCATCTGCAAAGCCGACCGACAGAGCATGTTTGCAACCTCTGGGCGTCACCATTGTCGCGCAGGTTCCCGCCTGAAACCGGGGCGTCCGGGAAAGGGTTGTTCTAAAAAGCATCAGTTTATGATATATTATGTCTGCTTTTTATTGCCTTAAGCCCGACTTCTTCGGGCGCATTTTTGCGAAGTAATTACAGCGGTTTTTCGAAGACTGAGCCAGCTCAAGAGGTGTAGCTATGTCCAATTCAATTAATTTGTCCCCATTTCACGGTACCGCCGGTCGCCATCCGACACGCGCCTTCCTGGATTCACTCAGCGGGCATGATGACCCCGGAAATTTCGGGCGGATGTTCCCCGGGTTGCCGCCATTGCATGTCGATGACGCAAAGCTGGACGAGCTTGCCGATGCCATGATGGACGCAAGCGGACAGACCCATGACAATGGGGATATCCCGGCCGGGTTTACATACCTTGGCCAATTCGTGGATCACGACATCACGCTGGATCTTACATCGCTGGGTGAAAAGATGCGCGACCCGACGGCGGTCGAGAATTTCCGCTCTCCCAGTCTTGATCTCGACAGCATCTATGGGCGCGGGCCCGATGGCAGCCCGCATCTTTATGCCCGCGATCCCAATACGTTCGGGACAACGGCCAAGCTGCTGATCGGCAGCAATGTCACCGTCGGGTTTGGCGGGGTCACGGGCGATTTCCGCAATGACCTGCCCAGAAGCCCCGAAGGCCGCGCCCTGATCGGTGACCACCGGAATGACGAAAACCTGATCGTTGCACAGACACATCTGGCGTTTCTCAAATTCCACAACAAGGTGGTCGACCACCTGTCTGCCCAGGGGCAAAGCGACGACACGCTGTTCCATGCAGCACGCCAGACGACGACATGGCACTATCAGTGGCTGGTGTTGCATGACTTCCTTGGACGGCTGACCATGCCGGGCACCGTCGACAAGATCCTGCATGACGGGCGGAAATTCTACCGCTTCAAGAAATTCCCCTATATGCCGGTCGAATTCTCTGGCGCGGTCTATCGTCTGGGCCATTCGATGGTGCGTCAATCCTATGACTATAACAGGATTTTTGACGCGGCTGATTTCTCGCTTTTGTTTGGGTTCACCGGCTTGTCCGGCAGCATCGTCGGCGATCTGGCCCCGCAGCCGCCGGTAGGGCCGCTGCCCATCGAGCGGTTGCCAAGCAACTGGATAATCGACTGGCGCCGGTTCTACGACATCGACAGCAGTGGCCTGACGCAATCATCGCGTAAGATCGACGGGCTTCTTGCGGCCGAGTTGCATCAGCTGCCCGGCGGTGGCGGAAACCTTGCCGCCCGGAACCTCAAGCGCGGTGTTCAGCTTGGTCTGCCTTCTGGCCAGATGATTGCCGACGCGATGCATCTGTCGCCGGGCGACAAGATGACCGCGTCCGAGATCGCAACCGGCCCGGACGGTGCGGTGGCCCAGAGCCATGGCATGCACGAACAAACCCCGCTTTGGTATTACATCCTGAAAGAGGCCGAGGTGAAGGGCGGCGGGCAACGTCTTGGCCCCGTCGGGTCGATCATCGTGTCCGAGGTCCTGGTCGGGCTGGTTCACGGGGATCGGCAGTCTTACCTGTGGCAAAACGGAACAAGCTGGCGGCCGACGCTTCCGTCGCAAACCCAGGGCGACTTTACCATGGCCGACCTCTTGCGGTTCGTGGATGAGATCAATCCGATTGGCGATAACTAAGGCCACGCGGGCCAGCCGGTTCTGCCCGGCTTCATAAAACAAAAAAGGCCGCCCGAACCGGCGGCCTTTCTCGTGTAAATCGGGTCGGGATCAGAAACCCAGACCTTCGTATTTCTTTTTGAACTTCGACACGCGGCCGCCAGCGTCCATCAGGCGCGACGAGCCACCGGTCCACGCCGGATGCGAGGAGGGGTCGATTTCCAGGGCCAGCTGGTCGCCTTCGGCGCCCCAGGTGGATTTCATCTGAACCACGGTGCCATCGGTCATTTTGACGTTGATGACGTGATAATCGGGATGGATGTCTTTTTTCATCTTTCCGCTCCTTACGCCTCGGCGCCAGCCTTGGGCTTGTAGTTGGTGACCTCTGCGATACGTGCGGATTTACCGCGACGGGTGCGCAGATAGTACAGTTTGGCGCGACGGACGCGGCCACGGCGGACAACGGTGATGCTGTCGATGTTGGTCGAATGCAGGGGGAACACACGCTCCACGCCTTCGCCAAACGAGATTTTGCGGACGGTGAACGAACCGGCGATGCCTTCGCCGCCTTTGCGCGCGATGCAGACGCCTTCGTAGTTCTGCACACGGGTGCGCGACCCTTCGGTCACTTTAAAGCCGACACGAACGGTGTCACCGGCTTTGAAATCGGGGATGTCTTTCCCCAGGGCGGCAATCTGTTCCGCCTCAAGCTGTGCGATCAGGTCCATCGCAGTTTCTCCTATCTGCTCGTGGTTGGTCCACGAAGTTTGGGCACGGCCTGAGAGCTCTTGGTCTTCACCGGGTCCTGCGCACAGCCCGCCAGAGATCAGATCGAATGTTCCTTTGGTCTGGTCTGTTGCGCCGCGTCCCGCCGAAGAAAGCCAGGCATGACGACATCAACAACCAAAAACACCGGAGTCGCGTTTCACGACACCGGATTGCGGTCGTTTAGGGAATTCGACGCCTGTGATCAAGCCCTAAACGCAGGATTTGTACCGTGGTTGGCCGGAATCCAGTGGGAATCCGCCGTCAGGGAAAACACGCATTGCCTTGGTGCCGGGAAACGGCATTCTGAACCCAATTGTCCGAGCAGAAATTTGAAACGGAATATCATGATACGCACAGTGCTTTTGATGGCAGCCCTGGCGGCGACACTTGCGGCTTGTGGGCGGCGCGCCCCGTCGCCGCAGGTCATTGCGCCGCCGCAGGGTCCGGCGGCCGGAACCTTTGTGTCTCCGGCGGTAATCTACCCGCAATTCGGCGACGCGGACCCGCATGAATGGGAACGGCGCCATCCGGGTCTGTACCCGGTTCACGGGTTGGACGTGTCGCGATGGCAGGGCGATATCGACTGGCCAACGGCCAAGGCGTCGGGCGTCAGTTTCGTGTTCATCAAGGCCACCGAGGGTGGCGATTTCAAGGACCCGCTGTTCGACGACCATCGGCGCGGAGCCCAGGCTGCGGGCGTGCCGTGGGGTGCTTATCACTATTACTATTTCTGCCGCCCGGCGGCCGAACAGGCGCGTTGGTTCATCGACAACGTTCCGCAAGGCGCGGGGCTGCCCCATGTTCTGGACATGGAATGGACGCCGCATTCAAAGACATGCACGCTGCGCCCCGACGGGAAAACCGTTCGTGAAGAAGCCGAGAAGTTTCTGAACATCCTGGAAAGGCACTATGGCCGCCGTCCCATCGTATACACGACGGTCGATTTCTACCGCGATACCAACATAGGAAGGTTGCCCAAAACCGAGTTCTGGCTGCGCTCTGTTGCAGGGCACCCGCGGCAGGTCTATCCCAAGGCCATTTGGCGGTTCTGGCAATATACCGGAACGGGTCTTGTTCCCGGTGTCGAGGGCAAGGTTGATATCAATGTCTTTAACGGACCGCCCGAGCAATGGGCGGCCTGGCAGGCCGGTCTGTACTAACCGGATCGCTGCCCCGCCACTGTTACTCGGTTTCGTCGGACCCCTGGTGTTTCTGCCATAGGTCCGGCCGGCGCTTGCGCGTCAGATCAAGGGCGGTGGCATGGCGCCATTCGGCGATGCGCCCATGGTGGCCGGACATCAGGACATCGGGAATGGTCCGTCCCTTCCACTCGGCCGGGCGGGTATATTGCGGGTGTTCCAGCAGCCCCGAAGAAAAGCTTTCGTCTTCGGTCGATGCCTGGTTTCCCAGCACGCCGGGGATCAGCCGCACCGTGGCGTCGATCAACGCCTGTGCCGCGATCTCGCCGCCGGTCATGACAAAATCGCCCAGGCTGACCTCTTGTATGCCGTAATGTTCCAGAACGCGTTCATCCACGCCTTCGAACCGGCCGCACAACAGGGTCATGCCGTCGCAGCGGGCCAGGTTCTGCATCATCTGCTGGTCCATCGGCCGCCCCCGCGGGCTGAGATAGATCAGCGGCCAGTTGCCCCGAACACCTTCCATCGTGTGTTCGATCGCGTCGCCCAGCACATCCGCCCGCAGGACCATACCGGCACCACCGCCCGCAGGAGTGTCATCGACATTGCGATGCTTGCCAATGCCGAATTGCCGCAGATCGACGGTTTCAAGCTGCCACAATCCGTCCTGCAGGGCCTTGCCCGTCAGGCTTTCACCCAGAACGCCGGGAAAGGCCGATGGGAACAGGGTGATGACCTTGGCCTTCCACACGCCATGCAGGTCAGGTGTGGGGGTCAGCAACTCGCGGGGTTTCAAAGTCGGGCGAATGGCCTTGCGACCGTGGGATTTTCCGGGTGTCTGAGTCATCATGTACCGACCTGATCGCCATGGGCGTTTTGAACGATTGCTGCCTTTTGTCTGACAAGCGCCGCTTCGTCCAGCCTTGACCGGTTCAGCAACAGCAGCTCTTGCAGCGCCTCGGCGGGCAGTTGGGTGTTGGTCTGTGTCGGCCCGACCAATTGCGCGGCCTTGGGCCGGGGCAGGTTCAGGAACGCCGCAAACGGGTCGCCGGGCCCGAAAGTCAGATTCTGCATATCCTCCAACCATTCGGTTTGCACCCGGACCGCCGGTATCCGGTCCTGAATGGCACGGGCGGTGGATTGGGGTGACGGCAACGGGTCAAGCTTGGCGCGATACGCGTCGTAATCCAGAACCAGGCGGGTGCGTTGCAGGTCATGCGCCCACAGGCTGCGCAACCATCCGCCGCGCTGGCGCAGCGACAGGTAGACAGTCAGGTCGACATCCTGTCCGGCAAAGGTATCCCGCACCCGGTCGACCAGGCAGGCCGCAAGGTCCGGTGCCGCACCATAGCCCACTTCTGTGTTCCGGCTTGGGCGCAGACCCGCGAAATTCTCTTCGCTCAGGATCAGGCCGCGCTTGTCGCCGAAATCCAAAGTGGACAGGAACTGCCCGATTTGGGTGCTGAAATCCCCAAGCGTCCCGGACGTGCCATAGACGGAATACCGCGTGGCGGCATCGGCCAACCCGGATTTCCGGGTCTTGTACGGAAGAACCAGCGCGAAATGCGGCCAAATCAGTTCTCGGTTTTCGAACAGAAAGGACTGGGCCGCCGTGGTTCCTGTTTTGTGAAGCCCAAGATGCAGCAGCACCCGCCGCATTACAGCAATCCGTCTGGCGGATCGGCAATGATCCGGCCCTGTTCCAGATCAACGGTCGGCACGGCCTCTAGTGTGAACGGCAGCAAAACCGTGGATTTCAGGCCCGGTCCGTGCAGCTCCAGCAGGTCCGCCGCGCCGTGGTTCTGAACCGATTTCACCCGGCCCAGAAGGGTGCCGCCGGTGTCATAGACCTCAAGCCCGATCAGGTCGGTGTGATAGAACTCGTCATCCGGCAGCGAGGGCAACTGATCGCGCCGCGCAAACAGGCGCAGACCGTTCAACGCATCCGCCTGCTCCTTGGTCTCAACCCCGCCCAGCCGGGCGGCAAAGCCGTTTTTGATCGGGCGGGTCAGGACCACGGGGTAACGCTCTTTCCCGGTCTCGTCGGTCAGGGGCGAATAGCCCTCGATATCCTCGGGCACGGCGCAAAAGCTTTTCAGCCGCACCTCGCCGCGCACCCCGTACGAGCCCGCAATGCTGCCGACACAGATCAGATCACTCATTTCGACCTTCCGTCACACATAGCCCGCCCCGCCATTGCCCGACCCCCTCGCAGGCCTCGCGCTGGTTCGAGCGTTCGAAAAACACGCCCACAATAAAGGCGATTGCCAGCAGGATGGGAAGCCGTAACAATCCAAACATGCCTAGCGCACCTCGATGGGCAAAGAAGCATCGCGGCATTCCCAGCCGACCTGCTCCAATTCCGGTGTATCCGAGGGGGCCTCGGGCCAGCCCACGCAGAAATACCCGATCAACCGCCAGTCTTCTGGCACATCCAGATCGCGCGCCATCTGGTCAGGATCAAGGATCGACACCCAGCCCAGGCCCAAACCTTCTGCCCTTAAGGCCAGCCAGAACAGGGTGATGGCCGAGACCACGGAATAACGCCGCATCTCGGGCATGGTGTCTGCGCCCAGACCTTGCCCCTTGTCAGTGGCATCGTCGCAGAACACGGCCAGCTGAACCGGGGATTCCTTCATCCCCGACAGTTTCAACCGGCTGTACAGCTGCGCCTTTTCGCCGGAATACCCGTTCAGCGCCTGTTCGTTTGCGGCTTGGAAATTCTTCAATGCCGCGTCGCGCGCGGCCTCACTTTCGACGCGGATCACGCGCCAGGGTTCGCTGAGCCCTACCGAAGGGGCCAGCAGAAATGCGTCGAGGCAGCGCGTCAGCACTGCCTCGTCCACAGGGTCGGCGCGGAACCGGCGCACATCGCGCCGGAGCCGCATCAACAGATCAAACTGCGTGCGAAAATCGTCGGTGAAAGCCTGATTCTGCACGCGCCCGCCTGCTTATTCTTCTGCAGCCGCTTCTTCAGCCGGTGCAGCAGCTGCTTCGGCAGCTTCAGCAGCCTTTGCAGCTTTCTCTTCTGCGCGCTCTTGGGCTTTCTTGCCCGGGGTACCCTTGTTGGGGTTGTTGCGCTCGGCCTTGTCACGGGTGCCGGCCGCTTCGAGCATACGTGCGATACGGTCGGTGGGCTGTGCGCCCTGATCCAGCCAGTACTGGATCCGCTCCATGTTCATTTTCACGCGCTCTTCGCTGTCTTTCGGCAGCAGCGGGTTGTAGGTGCCCAGTTTCTCGATGAAACGGCCATCACGGGGCATGCGGCTGTCAGCAGCTACGATGCGATAGAAGGGACGTTTTTTCGAGCCGCCGCGGGCGAGACGAATTTTCATTGCCATGGTGGTATCTCCTTTAGATGGCGTTTGCCGGGATCATTTCCGGCTATTCTTGGTAGTCGTTGAACCGGAACGTCACTCTTGATGTTTCCGGTGGTGTCGGATGACTTCCTGAATGATGAAGTTCAGGAAAGCCTTGGCGAAATCGGGGTCCAGATCGGCCTCTTTCGCCAGGTCTTCTAGCCGTGCGATCTGCGCAGCTTCGCGCGAGGGATCGGACGGGGGAAGGTCGTGTGTCGCTTTCAGCTTGCCAACGGCCTGCGTGTGTTTGAACCGCTCACCCAGCGTATAGACAAGGATCGCGTCCAGCCGGTCGATGCTTTCGCGGTGTTCTTTCAGCAGTGCGGCCGCGCGCGTCACGGGGTTGGTCATTGGCCGGTCCTTTCGGTGGTCAGGTCAATCTGAGGGTGCCGCCAGATCTGCGCGTGCTTGCCCAAAAGCTCTGCGTTCTCAATCTCCAGCGTTGCACCAAGGCGCATGGCCAACGCGCGCGAGCGGTCATTGGCGTGGGCGATATAGCTGATAACGCCGTTCAACCCCTGATGACGCGCCGCATAGTCGCGCGCCGCGGCGGCGGCTTCAAAGCCCAGGCCTTTGCCTTCGGCCTCTGCCATCAGTGTCCAACCCAGCTCGGGCTCGGCCCAGCCGGGGACGTCGATAATACCGGCCCAGCCGACGAATGAACCGCTGGCCTTTTCGGTCAGGTGCCACAGGCCATAGCCCCGCAGCGCCCAATGCCCCAGACGACTGGTCAACGTGCTCCAGCTTCCCAGTTCGTCCTTGGGGCCGCCCACCATATGGCTGCGCTGGGTGGCGTAGAACGCGGTCATTGCCGGCAGGTCATCCAGCTGCGGCGCGCGCAGCACCAGACGTTCGGTTTCGACGGTGGGGATGGTGAAAGAGGTCATGCGTAGGCCTCTATACCGCCATTCACCAGATCGGCAGGCGCGGGATGCCGCCAGATCTCGGACTGGCCGAACTTGGGGTGATCATAGTGATATTCGAACTGCGCACCCAGCCGCTGGGCCACGGCTTTGCTTGCGTGATTGTCGAGATCAATCAGCGAAATCGCTGTTTCCCAGCCCAGAACGTCGTAGGCATAGGACCGCGCAGCCAGCGCCGCCTCGGTCGCATAGCCCTTGCCGGTTGCATGCGCCATCAGTGTCCAGCCGATCTCGGGTTCGGGCCAGCCTTCGGGGAACCAAAGCCCGATCCGCCCCACATAGGTGCCGGAATCTTTTTCGTCGACGCTCCAGAACCCGTAACCGCGCAGCGCCCAATGCCCCAGCAGCGAGGCGACCACCCGCCACACTTCGTCCCGGCGCAACGGGCCACCAACGAACTTCGCAGCTTCGCTGGCGAAGAACGCGGTGTCCGCGTCCAGATCGGCCTCGGACGGCGCGCGCAGGATCAGGCGCTCGGTCTCAAGGGTGGGGATATGTTGGGCGATCAGGTTCACTTTTTCTTGCCAAACCCGCTGAGGCCCGGAGGCAGGCCCATGCCGCCGCCCAGTCCGGGCATGCCGCCGGGCATCTTGCCACCCATGGCCTTGGCCGCCTGTTCCAGCGCCTTGGGGTCCATGCCTGCGGCCATATCCTCAGGCGAAGGGCCGCCTTTGCCGAACATGCCCTTCATGGCCTGTTTCAGCATCTTGCCTTTGCCCATCTTGCCCATCTTTTTCATCATGTCCGACATCTGCCGGTGCATCTTGATCAACTTGTTGAGGTCGCTGACCTCCATCCCCGAACCGGCTGCGATCCGTTTCTTGCGGCTGGCCTGCAGCAGTTGCGGATTGGCGCGTTCGCGTTTGGTCATCGACTGGATCATGGCGATCTGCTGGCGCAGGATCTTGTCGTCCAGACCGGCCTGATCCATCTGCTTGGCCATCTTGCCCATGCCCGGCATCATGCCCATCATGCCCTGCATGCCGCCCATCTGGATCATCTGTTCCAGCTGCATTTTCAGGTCGTTCATGTTGAACTGACCTTTGACCATGCGCTTCATCATGCGCTCGGTCTGTTCCATCTCCATCGTTTCCTGGGCCTTTTCGACCAGGGCAACGATGTCGCCCATGCCCAGAATACGTCCGGCGATCCGGTCCGGCTCGAAGGTTTCGAGCGCGTCCATCTTCTCGCCCAGACCGACAAAGCGGATCGGCTTGCCGGTAACCGCGCGCATCGACAGTGCCGCACCGCCGCGCCCGTCACCATCCATCCGGGTCAGAACCACGCCCGAGATGCCGACCTTGGCGTCGAACTCTTCGGCCACCTCAACGGCGACCTGACCGGTCAGGCCGTCAACCACCAGCAGGGTCTCGCGCGGGTCCACCACGTTGCGCACCTGCTCGACCTCGTCCATCAGGACCTCGTCGATGTGCAGACGGCCCGCAGTGTCCAGCATGTAGACGTCATAGCCGCCCAGTGTCGCCTGCTGCTTGGCGCGTTTGGCGATGTCGACGGGCGACTGACCCGGAACAATCGGCAGCGTATCGACGCCGACCTGCGTGCCCAGAACGGCCAGCTGATCCATCGCCGCCGGGCGATAGACGTCGAGCGAGGCCATCAGGACCTTTTTGCCCTCTTTCTCTTTCAGGCGCTTGGCGAGCTTGCCGGTCGTGGTCGTCTTACCCGAGCCCTGCAGACCGACCATCAGGATCGGAGCGGGCGGGTTGTCGATCTTAAGCTTGCCGGGGTCTTCTTCGCCGCGCAGGGTGTCGACCAGCGCGTCATGCACGATCTTGACGACCTGCTGGCCGGGGGTGATCGATTTGGTCACCGCCTGGCCGGTCGCCTGTTCCTGCACCTTCTTGACGAACGCGCGCGCCACCGGCAGCGAGACGTCGGCCTCAAGCAATGCAACGCGCACCTCGCGCAGGGCGGTTTTGACGTCTTCTTCGGACAGCGCGCCTTGTTTCGTCAGCCGGTCAAAGACACCGGAAAGGCGTTCGGATAGATTTTCAAACATGCCTTCGGCCTCCTATGCCGGTTATCTAATGGCGTGCCCTACATAGGTTGCGCCGGTTAAATGCACAAACGCCCCCTCCCACTGAAATGAACGTGGGGGTAATGCCAAATGGCATTGCCCCCACGGGCGAAACTCGCTGGTGGGGGGCGATCCCTGAACGACTCAAGGGACCGGAAGGTCAGACGCTTCCGGATGTTTGCACGGGCTTTAGGCCGATTGACTGCCCGAGTCAACCTTGTGCGCGGCTAGCCAGTCATTGACGGCATCGACCAGCCGGTGCGAACCGCGACCACTGACATAGGCCGTCACGATCGGGTGCCTGCCGACGCTCATGCCCCTGTCCAGCACCAGAACGGGCCGATGTAATTCAGACGAGCCTCTGTCGCTGTTGGATGTCGTTGTTTCGACCACCGCATGGGACAGGTTTGAAAGCACATGCTCGACCGTATCATAGCCAAAGACGGATTGGCGGCGGATAAGAATACGGTCGTTGGGACGGTCCAGAATGACCTGCACGCGGCGGACAAAGACGCAAAAGGCCGCCAGGCCCATGCCACCGCCGAAAAGGGCAAAGAAAATGCCAAACAAAACGCCTTCGCCGCCTTCGCTGGCCATGAAGAGGCCCGCTCCGACAAAGCAGAGGGTAAAGACAACCAGCATGACACCAATCAGCCAAGGCGTGTTGGACAGGATCAATTGGTCCGGGGTGTTGCGTGTGATTTTCATGGCGGAACGCTAGCACCGAAGTCAGGCGCTGTCGTGGCTTGAATTTACCTGTCGGTTGCGCAATGAGCGCGTCAAACAGGAGGCTCTTATGGACGCATCATCCGCCTATCAGGACACGCTACCGCTCAGCTCTGACGCGCTGCTGGCGCAGTTGGATAATTGGGGGCTGGCTTGCCGGTTGCACAGCCATATCCCGCTGCGCACGGTCGAGGACGCCAAGGCGGTCGAGGACCAGTTCTTGGTGCCGGGCGAAAACACCCTGCGGCTTAAGAACCTGTATCTGCGCGACCGGAAAAAGCGGAACTACCTGCTGTCATTGGAACAAAGCCGCGAGATCGACCTCAAGGCGCTGGGGGCAGAGCTTGGCGTCGGCAGCTTGTCCTTTGGTTCGGCGGATCGTTTGTATCAAAACCTCGGTATCCGCCCCGGGGCCGTCAGCCCCTTGGCGATGATCAACGGGGTTCGGAACGACGTGCGGTTTTTCATGGATGCCGCCGGACAGCAGGCAGATGTGATCAACATGCACCCGCTGGTCAATGACCGGACCATCGCGATGCCGCGCGCCGATCTGATGGCCTTCTTTGACCAAATCGGATGCCAGGTGACCTGGTTGTCCTGACCTGCGCAGCTGAGCCTGAGACAGCGGGACGGGCGGGTAGACAAACAGCGGGGTATCCAACCCCGCCCCGGTTCCTTGTTGTTTTCCCGTGAATCGCCCCACCTTTCGCCGACCGGCCCGGACGAGGCGTTTCAACAGGAACCCGTTGGGCGTTCAGGCCGCGAGTTCTGCGACAGCTTTCTGCGCATTCGACAATGTCGCTTCGGCGTCCCGGGCCATCTGATCTGCGGCGATAACGTCGACATGGTCGATGCCGATGAACCCAAGGACGTGCTTGGCGTAATTGGTGGCAAAGTCGATTTCGGAGCCGACCCGAGTGCCGCCCGAGGCGATGGCCAGGATCGCCCGCTTGCCCGTCAACAGGCCTTGTGGCCCGTTTTCCGTATAGGAAAACGTCAGGCCTGCGCGGGCCACGAGGTCGATCCAGGCCTTGAATGCCGCCGGAACCGAAAAGTTATAGATCGGCAGCCCGATGACGATTGTATCGGCCCGAGCCAGCTCGTCGACCAGTTCATCGGACAGGGCCAGCCGATCCCGTTGTGTGGCGTCACGCTGGTCGGCGGGGGTGAAGTTGGCCGCGATCCAGTCTTCGGTCAGCAGGGGCAGGGGGGTTGCCAGGTCGCGGCGGATGATGCGCCCGGCGCCCAGGTGGTTGACGATGCGCTGCGACAGGTCACGCGTGGCCGAACCGTTCCGGCGGGCCGAGGCATCAATGTGAAGAATGGTCTTGGTCATGTCATAGGGTCCTTGTGTTACAGGGAACTTGCGTCTGCCCTTAACTTGAGCATTGCATCCGCGAACAAAAGTCGACTATACAAACATCGAGTGTTTGAAATTGCACAATGGAAATGTCGCCATGGATAACTGGGATGAGGTCCGAACGGCTTACCAGGTGGCCCGTATGGGGACCGTCAGCGGCGCGGCCGAGGTGCTGGGCGTACACCACGCCACGGTGATCCGTCACATCGACGCAATCGAGGCACGGCTGGCGGTCAAGCTGTTTCAGCGCCACGCCCGTGGATACACACCGACCGAGGCCGGTCAGGACCTGCTGCGCGTTGCGCAGGCCACCGAGGACCAGTTCAATCAACTGGTAGGCCGGATGAAGGGCCGGGGCGATGACGTTTCGGGCGAACTTGTGGTGACGTCGCTGGCATCGCTTGCGCCCCTGGTGGTGCCGACGCTGACCGAATTCCAGCAATCACATCCCGAACTGATCGTGCGTTACCTGACGGGCGACAGGCTTTTCCGGCTGGAATATGGCGAGGCGCATGTGGCCATCCGTGCCGGCGCGGCCCCGGATCAGCCTGACAACGTGGTGCAGCCTTTCGTGACCCAGCAGGTCGGGCTTTATGCCCACAAGGACTATATCTCGCGGCACGGGGCCCCGTCCGGGGTCGAAGATTTTGGCAATCACAGATTCGTTTGCGTCGACGACGAAAACAGCCGGGCGCCCTTTTCCCGCTGGCTGCGGGCGAATGCGCCAGCCCAGGCGATCACCTTCCGCTGCTCGGACAACTTCTCGGTGGCCGAGGCGGTAATGGCCGGGGCCGGGGTCGGGTTCATGGCCCGCTGGGAGGCCGCCAGGAACCCGCACCTGGTAGAGGTGATGGACCCCCTGCAGGAATGGTGGGGAAAGCTGTGGCTGGTTACCCATGTCGATCTGCACCGAACGACCAAGGTGCAGGCGTTTCTGGCGCATCTGAAAGAGCAGGCCAAAGGCTGGATGGCATGAGCCCGCAGGCGCGCGGCCATTTGGCAATGCTGGTCTTTTCAGCGCTGGTTGCGGGCAGCTTTTCGCTGGGGTCGATGATTGCGAACGAGATCGCACCCGCGGCGCTGAACGCGGCGCGTTTTGCGATTGCCGCAATCGTGATCGGCATTGCCGCGCTGGCGACGACCGGCATTCCCAAAAGCGCGGCCAGCGCGCCGTGGCGCTATCTTGTGCTGGGCGGCCTGTTCTCGACCTATTTTGTTTTGATGCTCTACGGACTCAAAACGGCGGCCCCGGTCAGTGCGGCCGCCGTGTTCACGCTGACGCCGATCCTGTCGGCGCTGGCCGGTTGGGTTCTGCTGCGCCAGGTGACGACGCCGCATATGGCGCTGGCGCTTGCGGTCGGCGCAACCGGCGCCTTGTGGGTTGTTTTCCGGGCCGACTGGCTGGCGTTTCGCGCCTTTGAGATCGGGCAGGGCGAGGTTATCTATTTCTGGGGATGCGCGGCACATGCGCTGTATACCCCCATGGTACGGAAACTGAACCGCGGCGAGTCGCCGATTGTGTTTACCTTTGGCACATTGGTCGCAGGGTGCATTCTGCTGGTGGCCTTTGGCTGGTCGGACATTCGGGCAACCGACTGGGTGAACCTGCCGCCAATTGTCTGGATCGGCCTGTTCTATGTGGCTATCTGTGCCAGCGCGACGACCTTTGTGCTGTTGCAATACGCCACCCTGTTGCTGCCCTCGGCCAAGGTGATGGCCTATACCTACCTGACCCCGACCTGGGTGATCATCTGGCAAATTGCGCTGGGACAGCCCGCACCGGGGGCGCTGATCCTGGTGGGTGTGGTGTTGACAGCCATTGCGCTGGTTCTGCTGCTCAGGGGCGATCCGCTGAGGTCGCAGGATCGGCTTCAAACCTCGGACTGAAGTTGGACGCATTTGGCGGATCGTTCCGCCCTGGCAAGGAAAAGGGCCGAAAAGGGCCGGAAAGGAAGGCATGCGATGATCAGGGCACGTTGCGCCATTTTGGCGGTACTTCTTCCCGTGGCCTGCGCCCCGGCCGGATCGGGCGGCAGGCAGGACAACTCTGACCTTCAGGCCAGTTGCGAGGCGCTCGTCGCGGCACGGACGGGCACCCGACCGCAAGACCTGCAAGCCTTGTCCACCACGTCAGAGCCTACTGGCTCGACAACCAAGGTGGCGGTGACAGGCGCAGACGCCCCGTGGCTGTGCCGGGCGGATGCCAGCGGTGTCGTGATCGATGTGGAATACAGCCAGGAAGGATAAGCGCCGCCGTTCGCCGTGTCCCGTCCAGGGGGCCGGTCCCCAGCAGCTGGCGCGCGCTTCACCGCTCGTCTGGCGGCGCCAGTTCGGTTTCCAGGAACCGTTCGAATGCATCCAGGTTCACCGGCTCGAACTGTCCGAAACCCTGCATCCAGACCGACGCCGCCCGCATCGCATCGGGTTCCAGCTTGCACCATTTGACCCGGCCGCGCTTCTCCTGGGAAATCAGGCCGGCCTTGGTCAGAATGACAAGGTGCTTGGATATCGCCGCCAGCGACATGTCGAACGGTTCGGCGACGTCGGTGACGGCCATGTCATCCTCAAGCAGCATCGCAAGGATGCTGCGCCGCGTCGGGTCCGCAATGGCGGCAAAAACGGTGTCGAGATCGTTAGACATGGCCCCGCTGAACCACAGCGCCGCAGGTTGGTCAACCATTTGGTTGAATATGCGGATTCAGCCCAAATGGCGTATCCGGGCGGTCGTCAGGATGTGGGGCAGGTCACGATTTTCAAAATTATCGTTCAAAAACAATGTGATGGATTGCGGCAATCTGGGCTGTCTAGGCCGTTGACTCTGTGCGCGACGCGCCTTAGCACGCTACCCAAGACTGTGCGAGGGAAACGCCCGTGACCGATGATGACCAAAAGCAGCGTATGGCGCAGCTTGAGGCCAAGATCACGGCGGCGAAAAAGGCCAAAAAGCCCGAGACCCGCGCGGACGCTGACATATCCGGCGGCGAGCTTGCCTGGAGGATGGTCATCGAAATGGTATCCGGTCTGGGGATCGGATTTGGCATCGGATACGGGCTGGATAGCCTGCTCGGGACGATCCCGATCTTTCTGGTGCTGTTCACATTGCTGGGCCTTGTCGCGGGCGTGAAGGTAATGCTCCGCAGCGCGAAAGAGGTTCAAGAGAAACAAGCGGCCCATATGCAGGCCGAGAAGGACGAGAGGGACTGAACGTGGCAAGCGAGACCACCGCAGCACACGGCGCCGAAGGCGCAGACCACGCAGCAGAAGGCAGCAGCCTGGTGTTTCACCCGATGGACCAGTTCATCGTCAAGCCGCTGTTTGGCGACGGTGCGATTGCCTGGTACACGCCGACCAACGTGACGCTGTGGCTGTTCCTGGCCATCGTGGCCATCATCGGCCTTCTGGTTCTCAGCACCTCGAAGCGCGCCATCGTTCCGACCCGCATGCAGTCGATCGCGGAACTGGCCTATGGCTTTATCTACAAGATGCTGGAAGACATCTGCGGCAAGGAAGGCGTCAAGTTCTTTCCTTATGTCATGACCCTGTTCATGTTCATCGTGACCGCGAACTTCCTGGGCCTGATCCCGACATCGTTCACCACCACATCGCATTTCGCCGTGACCATCCCGCTGGCGCTGGCCGTCTTCCTGACCGTGACCATCCTGGGCTTTGTCAAGAACGGCGCCGGGTTCCTGGGCCTGTTCTGGGTGTCCAGCGCGCCGCTGGCGCTGCGCCCGATCCTGGCGATCATCGAGCTGATCTCGTACTTCGTGCGCCCGGTCAGCCACTCCATTCGTCTTGCCGGTAACGTCATGGCAGGCCACGCGGTTATCAAGGTTTTCGCAGGCTTTGCCGCGATTGCCGCGATCTCGCCCGTGTCGGTTCTGGCGATCACCGCAATGTATGGTCTTGAGGTCCTGGTGGCCTTTATCCAGGCCTACGTATTCACCATTCTGACCTGTGTATACCTGAAGGATGCGCTGCATCCGTCGCACTAAGGTCCGAACACCAAACATCGAAACTTCCAATTCGTAAGGAGAAACATCATGGAAGGCGATCTCGCACACATCGGCGCAGGCCTGGCAGCAATCGGTTCCGGCGCAGCCGCAATCGGGGTGGGCAACGTTGCAGGCAACTTCCTGGCCGGCGCCCTGCGCAACCCTTCGGCGGCTGCTTCGCAGACCGCAACCCTGTTCATCGGTATCGCATTCGCAGAAGCGCTGGGCATCTTTGCATTCCTGGTCTCGCTGCTGCTGATGTTCGCCGTCTAATCTGCGGAACCTGATCCTTACGCGCAGGTGGGCCCAAGCCATAGCGGCCCACCTGTTGTAAAGACAACGTTCCGACGGAGGACATCATGGCGACAGAACCCGTATACGAAGAGGTGGCTGGCACCTGCGTTGACTCTCATGGGTCGGCGATCGGGATGCCTCAGCTTTGCTTCGATTGGTTCCCCAACCAGATTTTCTGGCTGGTCATTACGCTGGTCGTCATCTTTCTGGTCCTGTCCCGCGTGGCTCTGCCCCGCATCGCGGCAATCCTGGCTGAACGTCAGGGGACCATTACAAATGACCTGGCTGCGGCCGAAGATCTGAAGGCCAAGGCGGTCGAGGCCGAAGAGGCCTATAACAAGGCGCTGGCCGATGCCCGGTCTGAGGCACAGCGTATCGCAGCGGAAGCCCGCGCCGAAATCCAGTCTGGTCTGGATGACGCGATTGCCAAGGCGGACGCGGAAATCGCTGCAAAGGCGGCTGAATCGGAAAAGGCAATTGCCGAAATCCGTGCCGGTGCGCTGGAAAGCATTCAAGTGGTTGCCAAGGATACGGCGGCTGAACTGGTAACCGCACTGGGCGGCGAGGCAGATGCCAAAGCCATCGACGGTGCAGTTGACGCGCAGACGAAAGGATAAGTGACATGCGGAACACTCTTGCCCTTATCCTGACGCTTGGCGCTGCCAGCCCCGCGCTGGCTGCAAGCGGCCCGTTCTTCTCGCTTGGCAATACCGACTTTGTGGTCCTGCTGGGCTTCATCGTCTTTATCGCGGTCCTGTTCTATTTCAAGGTCCCCGGCATGATCGGTGGCGCATTGGACAACCGCGCCGCTGGCATCAAGTCCGAACTGGACGAAGCCCGCGCCCTGCACGAAGAAGCGCGCAGCCTGCTGGCCTCGTACGAGCGTAAGCAGCGCGAAGTTCAGGGTCAGGCAGATGCCATCGTTGCAGCCGCCAAGGAAGACGCGGCACTGGCTGCGGAACAGGCCAAGGTCGATCTCGAAAAGTCCATCGCACGCCGTCTGGCGGCGGCACAGGATCAGATCGCCTCTGCCGAAGCATCCGCGGTCAAAGAAGTCCGCGACCAGGCGGTGTCGGTTGCCGTATCGGCGGCCAGCACGGTTCTGGCCAAACAGATGACTGCGGCGCAGGCCAACAAGCTGATCGATTCTGCGATTGCAGATGTTGGTGAAAAGCTGCACTGACGCCTGTCACATGACATGAGTTCAAGACCCGAGAGCCCCCGGTTCTCGGGTCTTTCTTTGTCTGCGCCAAAAGACAATCGCGGCAAGCATGGTAACCGCGATCTCAACCAAAAAAGTCCAGTGGTTCAGAAAGGACAGGATCCAGTGTGAATGCGTCGCCTGGATCGTCACCAGGGGATAAGCGGCATCGCTGAATGGCCAGGCCCAGGACACGCGGCCCACGATCGAATCCAGCGCCATGTGAACCAGGCCTCCGGCACCGAACCCGGCGATGACGCCGCCCGCCCGGTCGAACCTATTGCGAAGGATCAAGCCCAGGATCAGAAAGCCCAACCAAATGATTGGCCGATGGGTCAGGTATTCGTGATGATGATGACCGCGATCATCGACCAGGTAAAACCACAGCATGTCGATATCCGGTGCCACCGCACCGATCATGGCCGCCGCAAAGACAGCGGGGCTGAGTTTTGGTGTTGCGGTGCGAAAGAACAGATAAGCCCCGGGCAGGTGGCCGATAAACATCAGGTTTGCCCGGTTTCATGCGCAAGCCGCTGTTGCGCCACCTCTTCATTTCTGCTGGCGCGTTGTTGGTCGGCCATGCAGCGTTCGACAAAGCTGAGGTGATCCTCGACGGCCTGGCGAGCGGCCTTTGGGTCCCGATCCTGAAGCGCGGCGTTGATGGCGCGGTGCTGATCAAGAATGGCATCGCGGGTCGTGCGTTGCTGAAACATCATCTGGCGGTTGTAAAATACGCCCTGGCGCAGCAAATCGAACATGGATCGCATCATGTGCAGCATCACCACGTTATGGCTGGCCTCGATGATCGCCATATGGAACTGAGCGTCCAGATGCGCCTCTTCTTCGGCCGCGTTGTGGGCGTGCGCGGCTTCCATCTTGTCCAGGATTGCCTGAACCACTTTCAGGTCACTGTCCGACCCCAACCGGGCCGCGCGCTCGGCCGCCAGCCCCTCCATGTCGCGACGGAACGACAGATAGTCGAACACCGCCTCATCATGGCTGCCGAACAGGCGGATCAGGGCCGGGGAAAAGGCCGATCCCAGGACCTCGGCGACGAAAATCCCGGACCCTGCGCGCGCTGTCAGCAAACCCTGTTCCTGAAGCTCCGAGATCGCATCCCGCAGGGATGGGCGTGAAACGCCCATGCGTTCGGCCAGGTCGCGTTCGGGCGGCAGCCGTTCGCCGGGCCGAAGAATGCCGCGCAGGATCAGCAATTCGATCTGCCGGACAACGGCCAGAGACAGCTTTTCGGTCTGGACTTTCTGAAAGGGCATGGCGGCGTTGTCTTGAATTGGTCAAATCATATGACCACGTATCCCGCGCGGGTTCAAGATTGCCACTTCACAATGCCTGAAACATTAGGTCAGGATTATTGACTTTAATACCTGAGCGCATAGCGTGCCGCTCCGGTTGGAGGAGGCCGGAGAAATGGACAAATTGTTTGCGACGCGGGCGTCCCGGATGAAGGCATCCGAAATCCGTGAATTGCTGAAATTGCTCGACCAGCCCGACATCATTTCCTTTGGCGGCGGTATCCCCGACCCGGCACTGTTCCCGGCCGAGGCTTTTGCACAGGCCTTTCAGGTGGCACTTGGCCCAGAGCAGCAGGCGCAAGCGCTGCAATATTCCGCCAGCGAAGGCCATGGCCCGCTGCGCGCATGGATCGTGGACCGCATGCGGCAGATCGGCGTGGATTGCGAAATTGACAATGTGCTGATCACCTCGGGGTCGCAGCAGGCGCTGGATTACCTCGGCAAACTTTTCCTGTCGCCGGGGGATACCGCATTGGTGGGCTGGCCCACCTATTTGGGCGCGCTGGCGGCATTCAACGCCTATGAGCCGCGCTTTGACCGGTTGTCGATCAATGGCAACCGAAGTGCCGCGGAATACCGGGACGAGGCCGGCGAAGGCGCGGTCAAGTTCGCCTATCTTTCGGCTGATTTTGCCAATCCGACCGGGGAAACTGTGGATCGCCGCGGGCGCGAGGGCTTGCTTGACCTGGCAGAAGATCTTGACTGCGCCGTGATCGAAGACGGCGCCTATCAGGATCTGCGTTTCGCCGGAGAGGCAATTCCGCCGATCCTGGCGCTGGAACTGGCCCGCAAGGGCACGATCGAGGCGTGCCGAACGGTTTATTGCGGAAGCTTCTCGAAAACCCTCTCGCCGGGGTTGAGGGTCGGCTGGGTTGTGGCGGCCAAGCCGGTGATTTCCCAGCTTGTGTTGATGAAACAGGCCGCCGACCTGCATTCGGCAACGTTGAACCAGATGGCTGTTCACCAGGTTGCGCAGGCCTGTTTCGACGACCATGTCCAGATGTTGCGGGGCGTCTATGGCAAACGCCGCGATGCGATGCTGGATGCGCTGGCGCAATACATGCCCAAAGATGTGCAATGGACCAGGCCCGAGGGCGGGATGTTCGTCTGGGTCACCTTGCCTCCTGAAATGAACGGGGCCGATCTTTTGGCGCGGGCGCTTGAAACGGTCAAGGTGGCGTTCGTGCCGGGGCAGGCGTTCTTTCCGGACGGAAGCCGTGCCAATACGATCCGGTTGAGTTTCTCGAATTCGGACGAGGCCACGATTGACGAAGGCATTCGCCGCCTCGGAGAGGTCCTGAAGTCCTCACATGAGGAAAGTTTCCGTTAACCATTTTGCCGCAAAGCTGCGGAATGATACGGTGGTTTGCCCTTTTGGTTTTGGCGGCCTGTTCCGCGGGGACTTCGCATTTTCGCGACGTCCCGGCGACGCGCGTGGCCGTCAATGGCAGCGTTTTCGACGTGCGCCTGCGCGGTGATCTGGCCGAGGCTGTGCGTGTGAACGCGCAATACGCCCCGCGGCTGGGGCCTGTTCGCGACCGGGCTGCCTTGGCCATGGCCCAGGTTTCCGGCTGTCCCATCCTGGATGTGCTGGGTGATGCGGCGGTGACGATCGGCGTTTTGGGTTGTGATCGGGCTGCGGGTAATCGTTTGCTGATGACTGCGGTTTCGACACCGAACTATGAATGCATTGACTTTGGCGTTTATGACCATTCCGGCAGCGAGCATGGCTATCAGGTATTCGAATGCACCCCGTATTGAAATGCGCGTAATCTTGCGGATTTTGGCAAGATGTTGTGGATAAGTGCGCCTGAAATCCCATATCCTGCGCAACTCCGTTGACTCGACTGGTGTCCGTTGCGCAGACTTCTTACCCATAGGAATCACAACAAGAGCAGCCATTGCGTTTCAGTAAACTCAAACTGACCGGCTTCAAAAGCTTCGTTGACCCGACCGATCTGATCATCGCGGACGGGTTGACAGGTGTGGTTGGTCCCAATGGCTGTGGCAAATCCAACTTGCTGGAAGCTCTGCGCTGGGTGATGGGCGAAAACCGCCCCAAATCCATGCGCGGCGGCGCGATGGAGGATGTGATCTTTGCCGGGGCCGCCACACGGCCCGCAAGGAACTTCGCCGAGGTGGTCCTGACCATGGACAACTCGGAACGCCTGGCGCCTTCGGGTTTCAATGACAGCGACCAGCTTGAGATCGTGCGCCGCATCACCCGCGACGTCGGCAGCGCCTATAAGACCAACGGCAAGGATGTGCGCGCGCGCGATGTGCAGATGCTGTTTGCCGATGCCTCGACCGGGGCGCATTCGCCGGCGCTGGTGGGGCAGAACCGCATTGCCGAGCTGATCAACGCCAAACCCCGCGCCCGCCGCCGCATTCTGGAAGAGGCGGCCGGGATCTCGGGCCTTTATCAACGCCGTCACGAGGCCGAGCTAAAGCTGAAGGGGACCGAGGCCAACCTGACCCGCGTCGATGACGTGCTGGAACAATTGGGTGGCCAACTGGCGCAACTGGCCCGTCAGGCCCGCCAGGCGGCGCGCTACCGCGAGATTGGCGAACAGCTGCGACAGGCCGAGGGGATGTTGCTGTATCGTCGCTGGAAAGAGGCCGATATGGCCCGTCAGGCGGCAGAAGAAAAGCTGCGCGAGCGGATTACTGAGGCTTCGCGCGCCGAGGCCGAGGCGCGTGCCGCTGCCGCAAAACGGACCGAGATCGAAGAAACCCTGCCGCCTCTGCGCGAGGAAGAGGCCATTGCCGCCGCCGTTCTGCAACGTCAGCAGGTGCAGCGCGATCAGCTGTCCGATCAGGAAACCCGCGCACGCCAGACGATCGAGACCCTGACCAATCGTATCCAGCAATTGGGCAACGATATCGAGCGCGAATCCGGTCTGAACCGCGATGCCGGCGAAATGATCGAGCGGCTGGAATGGGAAGCGCGCGAATTGGCAAAAGCTGCCGAGGGCTACGACGACAAGGTTGCCGAGGCCGCCGAGATTGCGCGCGAGGCCGCCTCGGTTCTGCAGGACCGCGAAGATCACCTGTCGCAGGAAACCGAAGACATGGCCCGTCTGGTCGCCCGTCACCAATCGGCGCAGCGTCTGGTCGAAGACAGCCGCAAGACGCTGGCCCGATCTGAAGGCGAAGAGGAAAAGGCCCGCGCGGCTGTGGATGAGGCCAAGACCGCTCTGGCCCGCGCCGCCGAGGCGTTTGAGACCGCGCAGGAAGGCGAAGAAGAAGCCCGCGACGCCGCCGAGGCCGCCGAAGAGGCGCTGGCCGCTGCTGACGAGCTGCGCAACGAGACGCAGGCGCGCGAGGCCGAGGCCCGCGCGCAACGCTCCGAGGCCGAGGGAGAGCTGGGGGCGATCCGTGCCGAGACCTCGGCCTTGGCCAAACTGGTCGAGCGTGACACGGCCGAAGGTGGTCAGGTGCTGGACCTGCTGCGCGTCGCGCCGGGTTATGAAAAGGCATTGGGTGCCGCGCTGGCCGACGATCTGCGCGCGCCGCTGGTCGAGGGCGATGGCCCGTCTGGCTGGGTGCAGGTGGCGGGATATGACGCCGATCAGGCGCTGCCCGAAGGGGCCGAGCCGCTGGCGCTGCATGTGTCAGGGCCCGACCGCCTCAGCCGCCGTATCGCGCAGATTGGTCTGGTTGATGCGGATCAGGGCGCACGCTTGCAGGCGGCTTTGAAACCGGGGCAGCGGCTGGTGTCACGTTCGGGGGATCTGTGGCGTTGGGACGGGTTCCGCGCCTGGGCCGAAGACGCGCCAAGTGCCGCCGCCTTGCGGCTGGAGCAGTTGAACAAGTTAGAGGCGCTGAAACAGCAATTGGCGCAGGTTGAGGCGCAAGCCGACGGTGCGCGCGCCGCCCACGAAACCCTGTCGCGGCAGCTGGCCGACGTGACCGAGGCCGACCGCCGTGCGCGTGAGGCCCGCCGTGCCGCAGATCAACGCATGGCCGAAACCGCCCGCGCGCTCAGCCGGGCCGAGGCGGACCGCAATCTGGCGCAGGGCAAGCTGGAAACTCTGGCCTTGGCCGTGGATCGCCACAAGGAAGACGCCATGGCCGCCCGCGCGCAACTGCGCGAAGCCGAAGGCGCGCTGACCGGGCTGGGCGACCTCGACAGCGCCCGCGCGCAGGTCGAGGACATCAAACAGACGGTCGAAGCTGCGCGGATCACCATGCTGACCCATCGTTCGACCCATGATGAATTGCGCCGCGAGGGCGAGGCCCGCACCCGGCGCAGCCAAGAAGTGACGAAAGACCTCAGCGGGTGGAAACACCGATTGGAAACGGCTGAGAAACGCATCTCGGAACTGGCCGAACGCAAGGAAGGCTCGGAAGAGGAGCTTTCGGACGCCATGGCCGCCCCCGGTGAAATTGCCGAGGCGCGCGAGGAGCTGAACGAACTGATCGAAGCCGCCGAAGCCCGCCGGGCCGAGGCCGCCGACAAGCTGGCCGAAGCCGAAACCCAGCAGCGCGAAGTGGTGCTGGCCGAACGCGAAGCGGAACGTTTGGCGTCCGAGGCACGCGAGGGGCGCGCGGCGGCCGAGGCGCGCTGTGACGCGGCCAAGGAAAGCGTGGTCGCGGCGGCCGAACGGATTGCCGAAGACCAGCAGTTGACCCCGAACCAGTTGCTGAACCAGTTGGACGCGAACCCCGACGACATGCCCGCCGCGGATGCGCTGGAAGCCGAAGTGAACCGCCACAAGCGCCAGCGCGATGCGATGGGCGCGGTGAACCTGCGCGCCGAAGAAGACAGCAAAGAGGTTCAGGAAGAATTCGACACGCTGAACAGCGAAAAAGCCGATCTGGAAGATGCGATCAAGGCCCTGCGCAGCGGCATTGCCAGCCTCAACCGCGAAGGGCGCGAGCGTCTGCTGACCGCGTTTGAACAGGTGAACTCGAACTTTGCCATGTTGTTCAAGCACCTGTTTGGCGGGGGTGAGGCCAATCTTGTCATGGTCGAAAGCGACGATCCGCTGGATGCGGGGCTTGAGATCATGTGCCAACCGCCGGGCAAGAAACTTTCCACCCTCAGCCTGTTGTCGGGCGGCGAACAGACCCTGACGGCAACCGCGCTGATCTTTGGCGTCTTCCTCGCCAATCCGGCCCCGATCTGTGTGTTGGACGAGGTTGACGCCCCGCTCGATGACGCAAACGTCACCCGGTTCTGCGACCTGCTGGACGAGATGTGCCGCCAGACCGACACACGGTTCCTGATCATCACCCACCACGCGGTGACGATGGCGCGGATGGATCGTCTGTTCGGCGTGACCATGCAGGAACAGGGCGTCAGCCAGTTGGTCTCGGTCGACTTGAAAAAGGCCGAACAGATGGTCGCCTGAGGGTTCACCGCAACGTGACGCGCCTTTTGCGCCGCACCGCGCTAGGGTGGCGGCATGACGCGATTTCTGATCCTTGCCTTTTTGGCCGCTACACCCCTGGCAGCCGCCGAGTGGGCCACCAAACCCGGCGACGTGCCTCTGTCACCAGAGGAGCTTGACGCATTGGCGGGCCAGACGTTGAACTTTTATGATGATGGCCAGTCCAGGTTTTCGGCAGGCGGGGCCTATTCCTATACCTATGCCAGCGGAGAATCCGCCTTTGGCATCTATTCCATTGCCGAGGATGGCAGCGTTTGCATCGCCTATCGCAACGGATTCAGCCGGTGTGATCTGTATGTCCAAAACGGTGAGCGGTTGATCCTGATCGATGAGAAAGGGGATCGCTACCCGGTCAGGCCGTAAACGTGTTTGGTTTGTCGCTGTTCCGATCCGGGCAATGGCGGCAACAGGTTATCGCTTCTGTTTTGCAGGGAAATTTGCCAGACTGACGTTGGCAACCTGTTAGACCGTGACCCGCAAAGGAATTGCTCCGTGACCGAAGACGCCGACGATCGCCTAGCCCGTGGAAGACAACTCGGGTCGCATGGGCGTCAGCAGGATGAAGGCGTTCTTGTCATTCGGACCATTGCGATGCCCGCCGATACCAACCCGGCAGGTGACATCTTTGGCGGTTGGCTTATGTCCCAGATGGATCTGGCGGCCGGCAATATGGCCGGGCGTGTGGCGCAGGGACGTGCGGCCACCGTTTCGGTCGAGGCCATGCAGTTCCTGCAACCCGTCAAGGTCGGCGACGAGGTCACGCTTTATGCGACCCTTGTCCATGTCGGACGCACCTCTATTCGCGTCCATGTCGATGTCTGGGCCCGCCCCAGGCAATCGCACAATGGGAAAAAAGTGACTGAAGCCGAGTTCGTATTCGTTGCATTGGACGACAACGGAGCCCCCCGTTCGGTATTCGAGCCCTGAGGATCGCATAGTGACCACCCAGGCTGACAGGATCAGGCCATTTACTTAGCAGGCACTTCAATCGCGAGCCGACTGGAATGTCGCGGCACGTCAAGCGGATGGGTATCGATGGAATTGGGGCGCGCTTTGTCACCCGATCATTTCGGACTGCCCAGTGGGATCACCCATTTGCCGTGACTGACGCGCGGTCCCGGCAATTTCATAACCATTTCCTAGCAGCCACACCGGATGCAAGGTTCGCAATCACATGGTCCAGGTCCGAATGACCGGCGGCGACATGCCCGACCCCGGAGATATCAAACCCTGCTCTGACCGTTGAAATTTTCGAAACCGCCGGTGGTTTCCGTCAACTCGGCTTCGTAATGGGCGATCAGGTGCATGACCAAAGGCTCGATCTGCTTGTTCCAGACGGGGCCGCCATAGAAAGCGTCCTTGATCTGTTCGCGGGCCTCCAACGAGGGGAACGCCCGCATCCAGTGGACTTTGTCCGGGTCCTCAACATCGCGCAAAGGGCCAAATACCAGCATCCCTGCGTCGCGCAGGGCTTGCCGGTTCTCTTGTTCAAAGGCTGATATGAAGGCCTCGCGCTGGCCGGGTTTCAGGGTGTAGTGGCGGATTTCGATAATCATGGTCTGTGCGTGGCGCCTCGGCAAGTGGACGGCATTGCAATAGCATACCGCCCGTCCCCGAGCATGTGCCAAGAAAATCGAAAGTGGCGCGGTATGGTCAACACGCCGAGACCCGCCCTAGAGCCGGTTCAACAATTCGGCCGTCGGCCACGCATCCGCGGGCAGGCCCAGCCGCGCCTGTTCGGCCTGCACAGCCGCCCGCGTACCGGCCCCCAGGATGCCGTCGATCTTGCCCACGTCATGCCCGCGCGCCTGTAGCTTGGTCTGCAACTGTTTCATCTGCGCGCCCGACAGCCCCGGCGTCGGGTTGCCCGCGTCATAGATTTGTGCGCCCTCCAGCCGTGTGGCGAAATAGGCGGCGGTCAGGACATAGACAAAGCTCTGATTCCATTCGAAATAGACGTCGAAATTCGGGTAGGCCAGAAAAGCCGGCCCCTGGTGCCCCTGCGGCAGGATCAATGAGGCGGGCAGGTTGGCCAACGACCCGCTGCGCGCCTGCACGCCCATCGCCTGCCACTCGGATATGGGGCGCGGCTTGCCGGGGCCGGACAGCGACCAGTCCATCTGCGCGGGCACGGTAACCTCTTGCAGCCATGGCTGGCCCGGTTGCCAGCCCAGATGCGACAGCATCTTGCCCCCTGACATCAGCGCATCCGGGGCCGAGGTTTTCAGCGACACGGTGCCATCGCCATCGGCGTCCACCCCGTTGACCAGAATATCGCGTGGCAGCATCTGCACCATGCCGATCTCGCCCGCCCAGGCGCCGGTCGTGCGCTGGGGGTCGAAATTGCCCCGCCCGTACAGTTCGATCGCGGCGAAGATCTGTGGCCGGAACAGATCGGGGCGGCGGCAATCATGGGCCAGTGTCACCAGGGCGTTGCGGGTGTTGAAATTGCCCTGAACCGCGCCATAGTCGGTCTCAAACGCCCAAAAGGCCAATAGCACACCGCGCGAAACGCCGTATTCCGCCTCGATCCGGTCAAACACCGCATCGTATTTGCCAGCCATGGCCCGACCTCGGTCGATCCGGTTCTGCGAGATCAGGTGGCGCGAAAAGTCGATGAACGGTTTCTGAAACACGCCCTGCGCCCGGTCGGCCTTGAGCACTGCCCCGTCCTGTTGCACGCCCTTGAAGAACGCGTTCACGGTGGATTTGTCGAACCCTTGCTGGACCGCCTCGGCCTTCAGCCCCTTCACGAATGAATTGAACCCGCCACCGCATTGGGCAAAAGCGGGTGCGGTCATCAGGGTGGCGGCAACAAGGCCAGAGAGTAAACGCATGCGATAGGTCCGTCAGAAAATTAACTCGATCCCAACCCACACCGACACGAGGCCAAGCGCAAGCCCCCAAACCCGCCAGAGCATGTCACATGCGCGAAAAACCTCTGACGCGCCGATCTCGCGCGGGGCATCGCCGTTGACCCAGGCCAGGTCCCGCATCTGCCCGTCATAGCTGCGCGGTCCGGCCAGCGCCACGTTCAGCGCGCGCGCCATCGCAGCCTCGGGCCAGCCCGCGTTGGGCGAGACATGGTGGCGGGCATCGCGCACCATCTCGCCCCAGCGCGCCCACTGGCCAGACAAGACGACGATCAGGACAAAACTCAGCCGGGCCGGGATCAGGTTCAACACGTCATCCAGCCGCGCCGCCGCCCAGCCAAAGGCGCGGTATTTCTCGTTTCGGTAACCGATCATGCTGTCGGCGGTGTTGATCGCCTTATAGACCAGTACTCCCGGAAGGCCCGCGACCAGAAACCAAAAGGCGGGGGCGATCACCCCGTCGCTCAGGTTCTCTGCGGCGCTTTCGATGGCGGATCGGGCCACTTGCGCCTCGGTCATGTCCCGCGTGTCGCGCGACACGATCATGGCGACCTGCGCGCGCCCGTCGGGCAAAGACTGTTGCAGCCCGTCGCCCACGGCGCGCACGTGATCGACCAGAGACTTCTGTGCCAACAGGATCGCACAGACCACGATTTCCGCCACAGGCCCCAGCAGCGCCAGCCCCTGTCCCAGCGCGCAGGCCCCCGGCACCAGAAGCAGGACCACCACCGCCCCCTTGAGCCGTCGATGCGCGCCCCGGTTTAGGCGTGTGTCCAGCCAGCCGATCACCGTGCCGATCATCACTGCCGGGTGCCGAATGCGAGACCATAGCCAGCCCGGCTCGCCCAGTGCGGCGTCCAGACATAGCGCGCAAATCAGAAGAAAGGCGGTGCTCACAGCGCCGCCTCAAGCCGCGCCCAGCCATCCGCCGGCGGCAGGCCAAGGCGCAGAAAGGTCTTGGAATAGGGGAAGATGCGGCTCCAGATATGCGCGCGGGCCAGCCGGTCCTGCCAGGCCGGGGCGTCGTCGACGTCATACAGACGGAACAGGCTGGTGCCCCCGACCAGACGGGCGCCACTGGCCAATACAAGCTGATCCAGCCGCGCGGCATCCTCGGCCAGTCGCGCACGGGTTTTGCTGGCCCAATCAGTGTCGCGCAAGGCCTGTTCCCCAATCCGAAGGGCGGGGCCGGACACCGCCCATGGCCCGGTCAGGTCATTCAATCGCGCGATCAGGTCGGCCTGCCCGATGGCAAATCCCAGCCTCAGACCGGCCAGCCCCCAGAATTTGCCAAAGCTCTTCAGCACCACTACGCCGGGGCGTTCTGCCAGATGTATCAGTGATTGGCCGGGGGCAATGTCGCAGAAACTTTCGTCGATCACGGTCAGGGGGGCATTGGCGTCCGCCTCTTGCCAAATGCGCCCATCGGGGTTGTTGGGATGCACGATCACCCGCGCCTCGGCGGGGCCGGTGTCTTGTACCGCCCAGCCCTGCGCAGCAAAGGCGGCGGCATGTTCGTTATAGGTCGGCATCGTGATCTGCACCCGACCCGTCTTGGCCAGCGCCGGTATGCGGGCAATGATGGCCGATGCCCCCGGCGCCGGCAGGATTTCGGCCCGGTCAGGCACGTTCCAAAAGCTGCGCGCCGCGTCGGCCAGGTGTTCGAATGCCCCATGATCGGGAAGCGCGGTCCAGTCTGCGGGTTGAAGGCCCGACACGGGGTAGGGGTGCGGGTTGATCCCGGTAGACAGGTCGATCCATTCGGCGCGCGCGCCGCCAAACTGCGCCATCGCTGAATCCAGCCCGCCGCCGTGGTCACGCCGTTTCCGAGGGTTCAGGTCGCTTTTTCCCTGGGTCATCCTGCCGTATCGCCCGTTTTGCCGCGTTTGGCATGGTTCAAGCGGATTCTCGCCAGTTTCACAAGCAAATCCGCGTGATCGGGGCCCGTGGGCGCTGACGTTAACACTTTGTTAAGAAAATCACGGGATCACGGATCATAGGGGTCGGCACCACTCACTCTATCAAGTGCCGAGGTTGTTGCAAATGAATGTTCTGATTGTTGAGAGTAACCCCGATCTTGGTCGGGTCTGGCAACGGCATCTGCAAAGGCAGAACGCCGAAGTCACACTGGTCGAAACCCAAGAGGCCGCGATCCTCGCGCTTTATGGTAGGGAATATGATATAATCGTTCTGGACCTGGTTCTGGAAACGGGCAGTGCGCTGGCGGTTGCCGATTTCGCCAGCTACAGACGCCCGCAGGCGCGTGTGATCTTTGTCACCAACACCACGTTCTTCTCGGACGGGTCGATCTTTGCCCACAGTCCCAATGCCTGTGCCTATGTGCAAAGCGCCACCCCGCCCGAGGATCTGGCGGCGATGGTGGAACATTACGCCGCCGGGCGCTGATCCCGCCGATGGGGTTCTGAATAGTCCAGCACCGGGTTCACCGGGATGATCCGGTTCGGATTGATGGTTTCGTGGCTGAAATGATAATGGCGCACGATGTGGTGCATGTTCACCGTCTCGGCCACGCCCGGCCACTGATACAGCTCGCGCGTATAGGCCCAGAGGTTGGGGTAATCCACGATCCGCCGCTTGTTGCATTTGAAATGCAGGTGATAGACCGGGTCGAACCGGATCAGCGTGGTGAACAGCCTCCAGTCGGCTTCGGTCAGGCGGTCGCCCATCAGGTAGCGGCTCGACGACAGCCGGTTTTCGAGCCAATCGAGCGTGTCGAACAGCGGGACGACAGCGGCGTCATAAGCCTCTTGCGAGGTTGCGAAACCGGATTTGTAGACGCCATTGTTGACGTCGGAATAGACACGCGCGTTGACCTCTTCGATTGCATCGCGCATCGGCTCGGGCCAATAGTCATCGGTGTTGCCGGTGATCCCGTCAAAGGCCGAGTTGAACATGCGGATAATCTCAGAGCTTTCATTTGACACGATGGTCTTTTCCACCTTGTCCCACAGGATCGGAACGGTAACGCGGCCCGAGTAATTTGGATCGGCGCGGGTATAGATCTGATGGGCAAATTCCGACCCGAACAGTTTGTCCCCGGTTGCGCCGTGATCATCCGTCGCAAAGGTCCATCCCTTGTCCAGCATGTCGGGATGAACAACCGAGACCGAGATGTGATCGGTCAGGTCTTTCAAGGCCCGAAAGATCAACGTGCGATGCGCCCAGGGGCAGGCAAGGCTGACGTAAAGATGATAGCGCCCGGAATCGGCCTGAAACCCACCCTGTCCCGACGGACCGGCGCTGCCGTCAGCGGTGATCCAGTTGCGAAACTGCGCTGTCGTCCGTTTGAACGCGCCGCCAGTGGATTTGGTATCATACCACCTGTCCTGCCAGGTGCCGTCGACAAGCAAGCCCATGTCTGATCCTCTCGGTTTGCCAATATACCCAAGATAGCCCGCAGCAGGCAGACTTCCTATTCCTCAGACCGCGCACACGATCTGCACCAATGCACAACGGCGCGGGGTCAACATGCAACAGGCGCCAACCGGAAGCGCCTCCGTGAACGGGTTCACTGGATTTTTACGAAAAGGTGATCAGAATAGTAGGCGTATGTGGGGGGAGTCGTAGTGTGAGTACCTATGTTTCAAAGGAAATCCGCGCCGAACTGGATGCCGCAAGGATCGCGGCATTGAAGAAATCCAGCCGACTGCGCGTTGAGATTGGCAACAATACCTATAAGATTTTGACATTGTGGAAGGATGGGTTTTCGGTCGAGGCCTCGGCCACGCCGCGTTTGCGCGGACTGGTCGATATCTATGACGGGGCAAACCACCTGTACCAGTGCCTGATCATTGCCGATGAGGAAGAGGCCGGCGAAATGCGCTATGAATTCAAGCGCAATACAGTGGCCGCAGATAAGGCGCCCTTGGATTTCTACCGCGCGCCCGACGCGCCGATTGCCCTGCTGGGGCACGAGGACTAGGGACGAATTTCAACGGTTGTCCCATTTGCGGTAAGGCGCCAAAGCTGTGTCATTTCGGCGTTTGAAATGGCAATGCAGCCCGCAGTCCAGTCGCCGGGCAGGGTCAGGCCGACAATTCTGTTGGGTTGCCCATGGATGAAGATATCGCCCCCCGGATCAACGCCCTGCCGCTGTGCCCGCGCGACATCGTCGGGCTGTGGATAGTCAATACCCAGCGACAGGTGAAAGGCGCTTTGCGGGTTTCGGCGATTGACGGTGAAGACCCCCTCGGGTGTTTTGCCGTCGCCTTCGCGATGCTTGTCGCCTTTTGGTGCAAAGCCCAGCGCGACATCGGCCTGCATCACCACCGCGCCCTTCAGCGTGGCCGTCAGGCGCCGGGCAGATTTTTCGATCAGGATGTGATCGACCCGTGTCGCCTCGGGTGCCATAGGCGGGGCCGCAGGCCGGGGCGCGTACCAGTGCCAGCCCAGCCAGGCCACCCCTGCCAGAACGAGCATCAGCATTATCAGGGCGCCGCGGCGCATAGGTTACTGCAAATCACCGAAGGCTTGTTTCAATCGCGCACAGGCTTCTTCGACACGGGCACGCTGCGTGGCCAGGTTGAACCGCTCGAACGTTTCGCCACCGGTGCCAAATCCGGGGCCGGACGACGTGGCGATCCGTGCATCCTGACGCAGGCGACGTACGAATTCATCGTGAGTCATGCCCGTGCCGGAAAAATCGACCCAGGCCAGATAGGTTGCCTGCAACGGCATCGACCAAAGGCCGGGTATCTCGGTGATCGTGGCGTCGAACAGCTTACGGTTGGCGTCCAGATGCGCGAGCTGGCTGTCGACCCACTTGGCCCCTTCAGGCGAGTAGGCCGCAGTGATCATCGCCACGCCCAGGGCAGCGGGAGCATAGTCGAGTGTCGCCAGTCGGTGCCGCATGTCCGCGCGCAGCTTGGCGTCCGCGATGATCATGTTGCCGGTGCGTTGCCCGGCGATGTTGAACGTTTTGGATGCCGCCGTCAGTGTCACGGTCCAGGGGCGCGCATCCGGCGCGGCCACATCCATCGGCACGAAGGTATTGCCGGGATAGACCAGGTCGTGATGAATCTCATCCGAGACCAGGATCAGCCCGTTGCGTTTGGCAAAGGCCGCCACGGCTCGCAGTTCCTCGGGCGTCCAGACCCGCCCCGACGGGTTCTGCGGCGAGCACCACAGCAACATCTTTTCCGACCCGTCCAGCCGCGACTGCGCGTCCTCCAGATCGATGCCATAGCTGTCGCCTTCGCGCGCCAGCGGACATTCCACAACGCGCCGGCCCGACTTGTTCACCTTGTGCGCAAACTCGTGATACACGGGCGAGAATATTACCACGCCATCCCCCGGTGCGGTCCAGACGTCCAGACACAGCGCGATCGCATTGCCCAGGCCCTGCGAGGTCAGCACCCAATCCGTGTCGATTTCCCAGTTGTGGCGGGTGTGCATCCACCATTGGACCGCGTTCAGGTATTCGGGATACATCCAGGAATAGCCAAACGCCCCATGATCGGCTGCCTTTCGAACGGCCTCGATCACGCAGGGCGCCGTGGCAAAGTCGGAATCAGCGGTCCACATCGCCAACCCGTCTTCGGGCGAGACGCCGTAAAGCTGTTCCATCTTGTCCCATTTTGAACTGTGGGTGCCCCGGCGGTCGATAAGGTCGTTGAATGTCATGGTGTCTCCGTCTGTCGAGGCGAAAGCTAACCTCAAATCCGCCATGTGCAAGGGGGCCGTTGCGGTGGCGGGCACGATGGCCTAAATCAACCCCATGAAACGCAATATTCTTATCCATCCCGATCCGCGCCTGAAAAAGGTCTGCGCGCCCGTGGCCGACATTTCCGACGATCTGCGCAAGCTTGCAGATGACATGTTGGAAACGATGTATGACGCGCCCGGTATCGGCCTGGCGGCGCCGCAAATCGGTGTGCTCGATCGGCTGGTCGTGATGGATTGCGTCAAGGAAGAGGGCGAGGCGCCGCGCCCGCTGGTGATGTTCAACCCCGAGGTCATCGCGTCGTCGGACGAGACCAACGTCTATGAGGAAGGCTGCCTGTCGATCCCCGAACAATATGCCGAGGTGACGCGCCCCAAGGTCGTGGATGTCACTTGGCTGGACCGGGACGGCAATTTGCAGCAGGAAACTTTCGATGGACTGTGGGCCACCTGCGTGCAGCACGAGATCGACCATTTGAACGGCAAGCTTTTCATCGACTATCTCAAGCCGTTGAAACGCCAGATGATCACCCGCAAGATGCAAAAGCTCAAACGCGAACAGGCCCGCGCATGACGGTGCGGACTTGCCTGCCGTGGCCCGACAAGCGTTTGCGCACCAGGGCTGCGGACGTGGCTGAGATCACGGATGAGGTTCGCAAGATCTGGGCGGACATGATCGACACGATGGAGGCGATGCCCGGTGTCGGCCTGGCAGCGCCCCAGATCGGTGTGATGCTCCGGTTGGCGGTCGTGGACGGCTCGACCGAACGTGGCCGCGCGGTGCGTCTGGCAAACCCGGAAATCCTGCACAGCTCGGTCGAATTGCGCGAACATGAAGAGGCCAGCCCGAACCTGCCCGGCGTTTCCGCCAAGGTAAAACGCCCGCGCGCGGTGACGGTGAGATTCCTCAATGAACTGGGCCAGATCGACCGCCGGGATTTCGTCGGGATCGAGGCGACCAGCGTTCAGCACCAGATCGACCATCTGAACGGGCGGATGTATTTCGACCGCCTGAGCAAGGTCAAGCGCGACATGCTGCTGCGCAAGGCCAGAAAGCAAGGATAGGCATGCGCGTCGTTTTCATGGGAACGCCTGAATTCTCGGTGCCGGTGCTGGATGCGCTGGTTGCTGCGGGGCATGAGGTTGCCGCCGTCTATTGCCAGCCACCGCGCCCCGCCGGTCGCGGCAAGAAAGACCGTCCCACCCCTGTTCACGCAAGGGCCCAGGCGCTGGGCCTTGAAGTGCGCCACCCCACGGGTTTGAAATCTGCCGAGGAACAGGCCCGCTTTGCCGCGTTGAACGCCGATATTGCCGTGGTCGTGGCTTATGGTCTGATCCTGCCGCAACCCATTCTGGACGCGCCGACCCATGGCTGCCTGAATATCCACGCCAGCCTGTTGCCGCGCTGGCGCGGCGCGGCGCCGATCCACCGGGCGATCATGGCAGGCGACGCACAGACCGGCATCTGCATCATGCAGATGGAGGCCGGGCTGGACACCGGCCCGGTCCTGCTGCGCGAAGCGACCGACATAGGGGCCGAGGAAACCACCGCTCAGCTCCATGACCGCCTGTCGGTGATGGGCGCGTCCCTGATCGTCGAGGCGCTGGCAAACCTGGCCGATCTGACCCCAGCCCCCCAACCCGAGAGCGGCGTGACCTATGCCGCCAAGATCGACAAATCCGAGGCGCGGGTCGACTGGTCAGCGCCCGCCGCCGAGGTCGACCGCCACATTCGCGGCCTGTCGCCGTTCCCCGGCGCGTGGACCCAGCTCGGCGGTGACCGGGTCAAGCTGCTGGCTTCGCGTCTGGCCCAGGGGCAGGGCGCACCCGGCGAGGTGCTGGGGGACGACCTGCGCGTGGCCTGCGGCGCGGGCGCGGTTGAATTGCTGCGCTTGCAACGGGCGGGAAAAGGCGCGCAGGATAGGGAAACCTTCTTGCGGGGCTGGCCCATCCCGGTCGGCACCCGCCTGCCATCGGAGTAAAGCCAGATGTTCATGATCCTGATGGGCACCGTCGTGATTGCCGGGATCGTGGGCTATTTGTCGGAAAAGACCGGCTTTACCCATAACGGCCTTGTGCCATCCATTATCATCTGCGTCGGCGGGGCTTTCCTGTTCTATTTCCTGCGCATCATGTTCGGCATCAGCTTTGGCCCGCCGGGATTGGACGCTGTGCTGTCCTCGATCGGCGCGCTGATCATCGTGCCGACCCATTGGAGGAAATGACATGCCCATCGTCGCCCTGATCGTGATCGGTGCTGCCGCCGGTTTCCTTGCCACCCGTTTAATGCGGATCGAGGCGGACATTCCCACCACCATGCTGATTGGTATCATTGGCGCGCTGGTGGGCGGGCTGATCCTGCGCACGCTTGTCGCGGTGATGGGCTGGTTATCGGGCTTTGTCGGCGCGGTACTGGGGGCCTTGGTGGTCATCTGGATCTGGCAGACATACATTCGGCGCTGAGATCGCGGCGTCGTACGTTTGCCGCTTCGGCTCGGGTCAGAAGCCGCCGTGCGGGTCCACGGCTATTGCCGTGGCGGGCGGCTTTTATAGACCGGTAGACGCCAGCCAAACACCAAAGACCCGGCCCGCAAGGCCCAGCAGCCGACCGCGCACAGTCCCAGCGCAGGTATGGTGTCGATCCCGGCCCGCGTTGCCGCGACCGCGGCCATTGCCCCGATAAAGGCGCAGGATACATAAAGTTCGCCTTGTTTCAGGACCAGCGGGACTTCGTTGCACACAACGTCGCGCATCAATCCACCCAGACAGCCCGTGGTCACGCCCATCAGCACCACAATCACGCCGGATTGATCCAGTGACAGCGCAGCACCAGTGCCTGCGGCGACCGCGATGGACAAGGCGAAGCTGTCAAGCCAAAGCAACCAGTTGTACCGGCTTTCCATCAGGTGTGCGGTAAAGAAAACCACGATGGCCGCCGCGACGGCAATCAGGATGTAATCGGGCTGGCCGACCCAGAACACCGGATGTCGGTCCAGCAGCAGGTCGCGTACCGTGCCGCCGCCCACCGCGGTCAAGCAGGCCATGAAGGCAAACCCCACCAGGTCCAGCTGCGCCCGGCTGGCCACCAGCGCGCCGGTCAGCGCAAATACCAGGACCGAGCCGTAGTCCAGCACCGCAAGCGCCGTCACGCCTGGGCCTTTTTCGGTTTGAACGGGGCCATGCCGGCACGGGCCAAAGCATCCGCACGCTCGTTCTCGGGGTGGCCTGCATGGCCCTTGACCCATTCCCAGGTGACGTCATGCCGGCCTTGCGCCTCGTCCAGCCGTTGCCACAGATCGACATTTTTGACCGGCTTCCTGTTCGCGGTTTTCCAGCCATTCCGCTTCCACCCGAAAATCCAGCCGGTCACGCCGTTTTTGACATAGGCGCTGTCGGTGATGATGGTCAGCCGCGATGGCCGGTCCAGGGTCTCTAGCGCGCTGATTGCCGCCAGCAATTCCATCCGGTTGTTGGTTGTCTCGGCTTCTCCGCCTTTCAGTTCGCGCTCTTTCAGAACGGTTTCTCCGTCCATCGCGCGCAGCACGACGCCCCAGCCGCCCGGGCCGGGATTGCCGGAACAGGCCCCATCGGTATAGGCGAACAGATCAGGCATGGGCGAACACCAGGATGAACCCGTCGTAAGTGCCGGCCAACCCCTTGCCCATCCCCCGTTCGATGCGGTCGATGGTGAACCCGGCCGCGGTCAGGGCGGTCTCGATCTCGGGTTGGGTATGATAGGTATAGTACCGATCCAACGCGTCGCGATGTTCGCCTGTGCCCAGCTTCATTCCAAGAAACAACAGGCCGCCGGGCTTTAGCGCGGTGTGGATTGCGCTTAGATGTCGCGGGAAATCGGCGCGTGGTGCATGCAGCAGCGAAAAGCTGGCATAGACCCCGTCATATGCAGAGATTTCGGTCACGTCATCAAAAGTGCCCAGATGCGCGTCCACGCCGTTTTCCCGCGCGTGGGCGACAAAAGCAGGCGTGGCATCCAGCGCGCGTACCTTCAGCCCTTGCCGCATCAAAAACGCGCTGTCCGATCCGGGGCCGGACCCCAGGTCAAGGACATGGCCACCGGCCCCGACCGCATCGGCAAAGTCCTGACGGATGGCAACCTGTTCTGGTGGCAACGGGACTTCCAAGTATTGGGTGACTCGCGTTGCATAGGCGTCAATGGTTCTTTGATCGGGCATCAGGCAGGCACTCGCAGCACGCGCGGAACCTTGAATTCCACGTTTTCCACGGCCGTTTCGACGTTTTCCACGGTGACGTCGAACCGGGCCCTGAAGGCGTCGATGACCTCGTTCACGAGCACTTCGGGGGCGGAAGCCCCGGCGGTGATCGCGATGCTCGATATCCCATCAAGCGCACGCCAGTCGATATCGGTTGCGCGCTGAACCAGTTGCGCATAGCTGCACCCGGCCTTGGATGCGACCTCGACCAGGCGGCGAGAGTTCGAAGAGTTCGGCGCGCCAACGACAAGCAAGGCATCCGATCTGGGTGCGACGGATTTGACCGCCTCCTGGCGATTGGTCGTCGCGTAACAGATATCTTCCTTGTGCGGCCCCACGATGGCCGGGAACCTCGCCTGAAGGGCCGCGACGATGTCTTTTGTGTCATCCACTGACAGGGTCGTCTGCGTGACAAAGGCCAGCTTTTCCGGGTCGCGGACCGAAACGCGGTCTACATCCGCAACCGTTTCGACCAGCAAAACCTCGCCATCGGGCAATTGCCCCATGGTCCCGACCGTTTCCGGGTGGCCCTTGTGGCCGATCATGATCATCTGCAACCCGGCCTCGGCGTGGCGCTGAGCCTCGATATGCACCTTGGAGACCAGCGGGCAGGTCGCGTCGACGAAAATCATCTCGCGCGCGGCGGCCTTGGCCGGAACGGATTTGGGCACGCCGTGGGCGGAGAAAATCACCGGGCGGTCATCGGGGCATTCGTCCAGTTCCTCGACGAAAACCGCACCCTTGGCGCGCAACCCGTCGACGACGAACTTGTTATGCACGATCTCGTGGCGCACATAGACCGGCGCGCCCCATTTCTGCAACGCCATTTCCACGATCTTGATCGCCCGGTCCACGCCGGCACAGAACCCGCGCGGCGCCGCAAGGTAGAGTATCAGGGGCTGTTTGGTCATTTCGCTGTCTCCTTGAAGGGACAGGTAAGGCTTTTCAATCGCGGGGTCCAGTTACCACACGGGCGTCACTCTTATGACACGAATCGATGTTAGCCAGACAGTGTTTCAGCACTTAAGACTTTTCAGAAGATGTGCGGTCAGGATCAGTGGTCCTGACCGCGCTTTACCCTGCGCCGAATGACCGGCGAAAAGGTCTAGTGTCCACCGGCTGCGGCAACGCTGCGCGGTTCTGACGGCATTTCACGCGGTGGGCGTCCGATGACGTCGCGCAGGTCTTCCAGTTCGATGAAGTTGTCGGCCTGACGGCGCAGTTCGTCCGAAATCATCGGCGGCTGGCTGCGGATGGTCGATACGACCGAGACACGCACGCCTTGTCGTTGCAGGCTGGCAATCAGCGGGCGAAAATCCCCATCGCCCGAAAACAGCACAATATGATCAACACGCGGTGCCAGTTCCATGGCATCGACGGTGAGCTCGATATCCATGTTTCCTTTGACCTTCCGACGCCCCATGCTGTCGGTGTATTCCTTTGCCGGTTTGGTGACCATGGTGAAGCCGTTGTAATGCAGCCAGTCAACCAGCGGTCGGATCGGAGAATACTCGTCGTTTTCAAGCAGCGCTGTATAGTAGAAAGCCCGGAGCAGCTTGCCTCGGCGCATGAACTCCTGACGCAGAAGCTTGTAGTCGATGTCGAACCCGAGCGCTTTTGCCGCTGCGTAAAGATTCGAGCCATCGATGAACAGCGCTAGCCGTTCGTCCTTATAAAACATAAATAGCCCCTTTCGGTATAATCCAGAACGCCGCTAGTTAAGTGAGTGAGTGAAAAATATTCGGCGCGCTGACGTACCTATAATTAGGATTTTTGGGATGTATCGCAAGTATGCGATGTCGGGAATATGGGGGAATTTGTGAACAAAACAGCATCACAGGTCGTTTTGGCACTGGGCGCAAATCTCAGATTGAGAGGGAAAGGTCCCGAGGTGACACTCCGCGATGCGCTGGACGCATTGGCTGAATATGGTGTTCTGATTCGCACGGTCAGCCGGTTTTTCGAAACGCCCTGTTTTCCTGCCGGGGCCGGGCCGGATTACGTAAATGCAGCCGCGCTGGTTGAAACGGACGGTCGTCCGGATGATTTGCTGGCGATCCTGCACCGTGTCGAACACGCTTTTGGCCGTGAACGGAAACAGCGCTGGGGAATGCGAACGCTTGATCTAGATTTGATCTGTTGGGGCGAGCGTGTTCTGCCAAATCTGGCCGTACACGAAGAATGGCGGCACCTTTCCGCCGAAAAGCAGGGTCAGCTTGCCCCGTCCGAACTGATTTTGCCTCATCCGCGCCTGCAGGACCGCGCCTTTGTTCTGGTGCCGATGGCCGATGTGGCGCCGGATTGGCGGCATCCGCTGACCGGTTTGACCGTTCGGGAAATGATCGCCCGTTTGCCGGCCTCGGACGTTGCAGCCGTTGTGCCGCTGTGATCGGGCCTGCGGGTATTTCCTGCTTGTCAAGGCGGGCAATCGGCCTTAGATAAACCCCTTCCTGACATGGATTCAGTAACGGAGAGCGCCCAATGGCCCGCGTGACGGTTGAAGATTGCGTAGACAAGGTACCTAACCGGTTCGAACTGGTGATGCTTGCCGCCCATCGTGCGCGCGAGATTTCCGCCGGTGGCCCGATCACCGTGGACCGTGACAACGATAAGAACCCGGTCGTGTCGCTGCGCGAGATCGCCGACGAAACCCAAAGCGCCGATGAACTGCGCGAACGCCTGATCGAGGCCAACCAGACCCAGATCGAGGTTGATGAGCCGGAAGAGGATCAGATGGCGCTGCTGATGGGTGCGGAATCCGACAAGCCCGCCGATGACGACATGTCCGAAGAAAAGCTCCTGCGCGCGCTGATGGAGGCTCAGGGCCAGGGGTAACCTCCAAGGACGAAGGTGCGGACCGGATGATTTCAGCAGAAGACCTGATTGCGCTGGTCCGCAATTACAATCCCAAGACAAATGCCGAACGCATCACCCGGGCCTATGAATTCGGGCAGCAGATGCACGAAGGCCAATTCCGCCATTCCGGCGAGCCCTATTTCTCGCACCCTGTTGCCGTTGCTGCCATCCTGACCGAACAGCGTCTGGATGATGCAACCATCATCACCGCCCTGTTGCACGACACGATCGAGGACACCAAGGCCAATTACGGCAAGGTGGCCGAATTGTTCGGGGATGAGGTCGCCAAGCTGGTCGACGGCGTGACCAAGCTGACCAATCTGCAGCTTTCCAGCCGCGAAACCAAACAGGCCGAAAACTTTCGCAAGCTGTTCATGGCCATGTCCAAGGACCTGCGGGTCATTCTGGTCAAGCTTGCCGACCGTTTGCACAACATGCGCACGATCAAGGCGATGCGCCCCGAAAAGCAGGTGCAAAAGGCGCGCGAGACCATGGATATCTATGCGCCGCTTGCGGGGCGGATGGGGATGCAATGGATGCGCGAGGAGCTTGAAGACCTTGCGTTCCGTGTTCTTAATCCCGAAGGTCGCCAGTCGATCATCCGCCGCTTTATTACCTTGCAGCGCGAAACCGGTGACGTAATTCACCGCATCACCGGCGACATGCGGCACGAGCTGGAAAAAGCCGGGATCGAGGCCGAAGTCTTTGGCCGTGCCAAGAAACCCTATTCGATCTGGCGCAAGATGCAGGAAAAAGACCAGGGTTTCTCGCGCCTGTCCGACATCTACGGCTTTCGCATCATCACCCGGTCCGAGGAGGACTGCTATCGCACGCTTGGGGCTATCCATCAGCGTTGGCGCGCGGTGCCGGGGCGGTTCAAGGACTATATCAGCCAGCCAAAGTCAAACGGCTATCGGTCCATTCACACCACGGTGTCGGGCCGCGACGGCAAGCGGGTCGAGGTGCAGATCCGCACCCGGCAGATGCATGATGTCGCCGAAACCGGTGTCGCGGCGCACTGGTCCTATCGCGACGGCGTGCGCTCGGAAAACCCGTTTGCGGTGGACCCGGCCAAATGGATCGCGAACCTGACCGAGCAGTTCGACAACGAGGAAGACCACGAGGATTTCCTCGAGGCTGTGAAGCTTGAGATGTATTCGGACCAGGTGTTCTGCTTCACCCCCAAGGGTGACGTGGTCAAACTGCCGCGCGGGGCGACGCCGATTGATTTCGCATATGCGATCCACACCCGGATCGGGCACGCTTGTGTCGGGGCCAAGGTGGATGGCATCCGCGTGCCGCTTTGGACGCGGCTCAAGAATGGTCAGTCGGTGGACATCATCACCGCAGATGGTCAGACGCCCCAGGTCACCTGGCTTGAGATCGCAGTGACCGGCAAGGCGCGCACCGCGATCCGGCGGGCCCTGCGCGAAGTGGACCGGGAAAGATTTATCAAGCTGGGGCGCGAACTTGCACGCGCCGGGTTTGAACATGTCGGCCGCAAGGCAACCGACAAGGCGCTTGAGACTGCTGCCAAGCATTTGCGCCTGAAGGATCGCGATGAATTGCTGGCGCGCCTGGGCAGTGCGGAATTGACCGCACACGAGGTTGTGGGGGCGGTCTATCCCGAACTGACCAGTGATGATGGCGATGCCATCCCCCTGCGGCGGGCCGTGATCGGCCTGGAACCCGGGCAAAGCTTTGATCGCGCGCCCTGTTGCCAGCCCCTTCCGGGCGAACGCATCGTCGGAATTACTTATCGCGGCAAAGGGGTGGTCGTGCATGCCATCGACTGTGACCGCCTGGGCGAGTTCGAGGACGAACCCGAACGCTGGGTCGATCTGCACTGGCATTCCGGCACGCACCCGGCCGTTTACGGGGCGACGCTGGACCTGACCATTGGCAACGATGCGGGTGTCCTGGGGCGTATTTGCACATTGATCGGTGAGAAAAAGGCCAATATCTCCAATCTGGAATTTGTTGACCGCAAACCGGATTTTTACCGCCTGCTGATCAATGTCGAACTGCGTGACCTTGAACAACTGCATTCGCTGATGCTGATGCTTGAGGCAGAAAGCGACGTTGCTGCGGTCGAACGGTATCGGGACAGGGCGAAAGCCGCGCACGCGGCCAGCTGAGAAGGGGTGATCAGGAGTGGTTTTCAAGCGCCGAGATCGCCGCTCGCCTGTCCAGATCGCGTCAGAATTCGTCTATCCGCGCGGCGGCTGGACCCGCGCTTTTCACTACGTCAAACATCGCGTGCGCCGGTTGCCGGATTCGCCGGAACGCATTGCCAGGGGCATCGGGGCAGGGGTCTTTGCTGCGTTCACCCCGTTTTACGGAATGCATTTTGTCGTGGCGGCGCTGTTGGCGCGGCTGCTCAATGGCAATATCCTGGCCGCGCTCAGCGGAACCTTCTTTGGCAACCCTCTGACCTATGTGCCGATCGGTGTGATCAGCCTGCAGACCGGGCATTTTTTGCTGGGAACCGAATTTGAAAAAGGGGAAACGCATGGCCTGATGCGCAAATTCGCGCGCGCCCTGGGTGACCTGAAAGACAACTTTCTGTCCATGTTTTCCGACCGGGTGGCCGACTGGCACGGGCTGAGCATCTTTTACCACGATGTGTTCTATCCCTATATGATCGGGGGGATCATTCCAGGCATCGTTGCCGGTGTCGTTTGTTATTACCTGAGCTTGCCGGTCACGCGCACCTATCAGCAGCGCCGGCGTGCCAAGATCAAAGCGAAGTTTGAGGAAATCAAACGCCTGGCTGAATCCAAGCCTGCCGTTTCTGCGGCAAACCCAATAGGGTCTGTTGAAAGTCTTGAAAAGGAATCGCGCGATGTCTGACAACCGCCTGCGCCTGGGTGTGAATATCGACCATGTTGCCACCGTGCGCAACGCGCGGGGCGGGGCCTATCCCGACCCGCTGCGGGCCGCCGAACTGGCCCAGCAAGCCGGGGCCGACGGCATCACGGCGCATCTGCGCGAAGACCGCCGCCATATCTCGGACGCCGATATCGACGGGCTGATGGAGGTTCTGTCGGTCCCCCTGAACTTTGAGATGGCCGCAACTGACGAGATGCAGAAAATCGCCCTGCGCCACAAGCCGCACGCCGTGTGTATCGTTCCAGAAAAGCGCGAGGAACGCACAACCGAAGGCGGGCTTGAGGTCGCGCGCGAGGAAAACAAGCTGGCTCATTTCATCGCCCCCCTGCGCGACGCGGGATGCCGGGTTTCAATCTTTATCGCCGCCGATCAGAAACAGATCGAGGCGGCCCACCGCATCGGCGCCGAAGTGATCGAACTGCACACCGGCGCCTATTGTGATTTCCACGCCGAAGGCAAACCCGACGACGCCGCGCGCGAGTTGGAAGCCCTGCGCGAAATGTCCGCCTATGCACATTCGCTGGGCCTTGAGGTCCACGCGGGCCACGGCCTGACCTATGACACTGTGCAACCTGTGGCGGCCTTCCCCGAAGTGCGAGAGCTGAATATCGGTCACTTCCTGATCGGCGAGGCCATCTTTCGCGGCCTCACCCCCGCGATTGCCGAGATGCGCCGCCTGATGGACGCGGCGCGGTCATGATTACGTCGGGCTTTGTTGCGATCTGGTTTGCCTGGCTGATGGCTGGCGGTTCTCCGGGGCCTGCCACGATGGGCATTGCCGGAACCGCGATGAACGAAGGCCGCACCGCCGGTTTGGCCTTTGCGCTGGGCATTTGTGCAGGGTCCGCCGCATGGGGCATCGCCGCTGCGCTGGGGCTGTCGGCGATCATGTTGGCCAATGTCTGGGTGTTCGAGGTGATCCGTTACATCGGCGTCGCCTATCTGGGCTGGCTGGCCTTCAAGGCCCTGCGCCGCGCCCTGTCGTCAGACGAGGTTGGCTTGGGCAAACCGGTCACCGGCCCGCTGGGCACGATCTTTGCCAAAGGCGCGGCCATTCACCTGACCAACCCCAAGGCGATCCTCAGCTGGGGGTCAATCTACGCCATCGTTGCGCCCAGCGATGCCAGCCTTGCCATGCTGCTGGGCTATTTCGCGATGCTTTACGCGGGCTCGCTGATGGTCTTCATCGGCTATGCCTTCCTGTTCTCTTCTGCCCGCATGGTCAACGTCTATCGCAGCGCCCGCCGCTGGTTCGATTTCGCCTTTGCCGGGTTCTTTGGCGTTGCCAGCTACAAGATTTTCACCGTGAGACTGTCATGAAAGCCGTCACATATCGCGGCTTTGGGGCCGCCTCCGACGTTCTGAAGATTATTGACCTGCCCACACCCGACCCCGCCCCGGGCGAGGTTCTGGTCCGCATGCACGCCAGCGGGATAAACCCGTCTGACGTCAAGCTGCGCAGCGGCGCGCGTCCGGGTGCGGTGATGCAGTATCCGATGGTCATACCCCATTCGGATGGGGCCGGTGTGATCGAAGCCGTTGGCGAAGGCGTTGACACTGCGCGCATTGGCGAACGCGTCTGGATCTGGAATGGCCAGTGGCAACGCGCCTTTGGCACTGGCGCGGAATACATCGCGCTGCCCTCTGATCAGGCGGTTCGCCTGCCTGACACAACCAGCTTTGCCGAAGGTGCCTGTTTCGGCATCCCGGCGATGACCGCGTGGTACGCGCTTTTTCGTGACGGTCCGATCACCGACCAGACCGTGCTTGTCACCGGCGGCGCGGGCACGGTTGGGCGCTATGCCTGCCAGATGGCCGCGCTGGGCGGCACGCGGGTGATCACCACCGTCAGCTCTGATGAAAAAGCCGCCCATTCCGGCGCGTCCGAATGGATCAACTATCGCACGCAGGATGTGACTCAGGCCGTGATGGACCTGACCGATGGCGCGGGCGTCGACCGCATTGTCGAGGTCGATTTCGCCGCCAATCAACCCGCCGCGCTGGCGCTGATCCGTCCCGGCGGGACCATCGCCAGCTATGCCTCGGCCTCGCAAATGAAACCCGAACTGGATTTCTATGGCTTTATGTTCAAGAACATCCGCCTGCACATGCTGATCGTCTATCAGCTTGACGCCACGGCCCGCCGCCGGGGCGAGGCGCAGCTGGGCACATGGCTGGATCAGGGCGCGCTGTCCCATGCGGTGGTTCCAGCCGGGGGGCTGGACGATGCCGTCGCGGCACATGAAATGGTCGAGGCGGGGCAAAAGCTCGGCACAGTGGTGTTGGAGGTCTGAGATGATCCTTGGCATCGGCACCGACCTCGCCAATATCGACCGCATCCAGGGCACGCTTGACCGGTTCGGCGACCGGTTCCGCAAACGCGTTTTCACCGAAACCGAACAGCGCAAGGCAGAGCGCCGCGCCGATACCGCTGGCACCTATGCCAAGCGCTGGGCCGCGAAAGAGGCGTGTTCCAAGGCGCTTGGCACCGGTCTGCGCATGGGCATCGCGTGGAAAGACATGGCGGTGACCAACCTGGCGACAGGTCAACCCGTCATGCATGTCACCGGATGGGCTGCCGAGCGCCTCAGGGAAATGACCCCGGACGGGCATCAGGCCATCATCCACGTCACCCTGACCGATGACCACCCCTGGGCACAGGCCTTTGTGGTGATCGAGGCGCGTCCGTCCCACGAAGCACCCGCACAGCCTTGACTTGCCCCCATCAGCCCCGCATGTAGCACCCAGGCAAGCAAGGACCGGAGAGAGCAGCATGGCCGAGGACGCCAAAACAGGTAACGCCGTCTGGGAGACGATCAAAACCATCGTCTACGCCCTGCTGATCGCGGGCGTTTTCCGCACGTTGTTCTTTCAACCGTTCTGGATTCCGTCCGGTTCCATGAAACAAACGCTGCTGATCGGTGATTTCCTCTTCGTCAACAAGATGGCCTATGGCTATTCCTACGCCTCCTGTCCCAGCCTGATTATCCCAAGCGTCGGGCTCAATATCGACGCCGAAGATGTTTGCGGCTGGATGCAGGGCGATGACAACACGCGCTTTTTGGGTGGCGAGCCCGAGCGCGGGGACGTGATCGTCTTCCGCCACCCGGTGACGGGGCGCGACTATATCAAACGCCTGATCGGTCTGCCCGGTGACAGTGTCCAGGTGCGCCAGGGACAGGTGATCCTGAATGGCACCCCGGTGCCGCAGGAACCCGACGGCGTCTTCACCGAAATCGCTGAACCGCAAGGCCCGCAACGCCTGCGCCCGCGCTGCGAAAACGGGCCCGTCGGAATGGGCGGAACCTGCGAGAAAACGCGCCTGATCGAAACCCTGCCCAATGGCGTGTCCTATGACGTGCTGAATATCGGCAAACAGGGCTCCGACAATACCGGCGTCTATGTTGTTCCCGAAGGGCACTACTTTTTCATGGGGGATAACCGCGACAACTCTGCCGACAGCCGTTTGCCGCAATCGGCCGGGGGGGTCGGGTATGTGCCCTATGACAACCTGATCGGTCGCGCCGACCGGATCATGTTCTCATCCGCCGGTCGCTCGATGCTGTTCTTCTGGACCTGGCGCGGAGATCGGTTCTTCAAGGCGGTGAATTGAAGCTGTCTGCCGACATAAAAGCGTTCCAGCAGCGGTTGGGGTATGAATTTCAGAACCCCGAGCTACTGCTGCGCGCGTTGACCCACGGCTCGGTCTCGTCGCCCACGCGCCCCGACAACCAGCGGCTTGAATTTCTCGGCGACCGGGTGCTGGGCCTTGTGATGGCCACCGCCTTGCTTGAGGCCGACAAAAAAGCGACCGAGGGCCAGCTTGCCCCCCGATTCAATGCATTGGTGCGCAAAGAAGCCTGCGCCGATGTCGCCCGTCAGGTCGATCTGGGCGCGGTGCTGAAACTGGGCCGCTCCGAGATGCTCTCGGGCGGGCGCCGCAAACAGGCGCTGCTGGGCGACGCGATGGAGGCGGTGATCGCCGCCATCTATCGCGATGCAGGGTTCGAGGCCGCCCGCGACGTGATTCTGCGGCTTTGGGGGGATCGGGTCCATACGGTCGAGGCCGACGCCCGCGACGCCAAAACCGCTCTGCAGGAATGGGCGCAGGCCCGCGGTCAGACCCCCCCCAGCTATATCGAGGTCAAACGCACCGGCCCCGACCATGCGCCCGTCTTCACCATTGCCGCCCGCCTGCAGGACGGGACCGAGGCGCAGGCCACCGCAGGCTCCAAACGCCTGGCGGAACAGGCGGCTGCCAAGACGCTGCTGGCCTCCCTGACGCAATAGCCCGACCCAAGGCGGGATCCGCCCCTTCATCTGGCCAAAAATATCCCGGGGGTGAGGGGGCTGGCCCCCTCAGGGTCGGATTGGCGCAGCCAATTCGAACCCTCAAACGACCCGAATAAACCCGGTCAGACCGGTCTTCTGGTGCTCGATCACATGGCAATGAAACGCCCAGTCGCCAGGATTGTCTGCAACCAGCGCAATCTCGACCACTTCATCCTTGAGCAAAAGCATCGTGTCCGTCAGCAACGGCGGCAGGCTGCGCAGGTTCGATTTCAACGGCACAAAGACCAGCCCGTGCAGGTGGATGGGGTGCAGGTTCGGTGATTCATTTCTCAGGCGCAGCACATAGCTTTTGCCCATTTCCAGCGTCGCCAGGGGCCCCACCCCCTGGGCCGCATCGCCGGGCCAGGGCTTGCGGTTGATCGACCAGAAATTTTCACCCAGCGACCCGCAAAAGCCGTTATCCGGCGCACCGCCTTCCGGGGTCCAGCCAAAGACGAATTCATGCAATTCCGCATTGGCAAGGTCAGGTCGTGCCACCGGGTTCGGCGGCAGGGGCTGCAGTTCGCGCAGGTCCCGCCCCACTGACGCACCAACCGCGCGCAACCGCGCGACTGCCCGGTGCGGCTGACCGGGAAACTTTGCCATAACCTCAACAAACTTGCCTTCGTTTTCCGGTATGGCGACGGCAAAATCGACCCGTTGGCCCGGTCCCAACAGCATCGGGTCAGCGGCGCTGGGTACAGGGACATCGACTGCGACCGGATGCCCGTCCCACGCGATGACCCGCGCCGCGCCATGTTGCAAATGCAGTTTGTAGATGCGCGTCGTATCAGTGTTGACGACCCGCAACCGAACCAATCCGCCTGCGGCATGGTCATAGACCGGCTGGTTTCGCCAATTGGCCGTATGTACATTGCCAAACGTCCCCGATCGTGCCGCTCCACGCTTGGTAAAGGCGGGCAGGAACTGATCGTTCTCATCCAACCGGAAATCACGCAGATTTATCACCTGCTCGCTGTCGAAACCGGGGTCTTCGGCCTCGGCGATCACCATCACACCGGTCAGACCATGGGCCATCTGTTCCATTGTCATGCAATGCGGGTGGTACCAATAGGTGCCCGCATCTGGGGGCGTGAACGCATAGGGGAAAACCTCGCCCTGCGCCATCGGCATCTGCGTCAGATAGGGAACACCGTCCATGTCATTGGGAATGCGCAACCCGTGCCAGTGCATCGCCGTATAGTCGGGCAGGGTATTGCGAACCGGCAGGCGCATGACCTCACCCTGCTTTCCATACAAGACAGGTGGCGGCGCGCCCGGCGACAGGCTGACCATTCCGCGTGTGACCGTGTCGCGCAAGGCAAAGCTGGCCGGTTGAACGACCAGCTCGGACATGTCGGCGGCCACCCCAAACGCCCCCAGCCCAAAGGTCCCGGCTGCGGCCCCGCTGCCCAAAAGAAACTCACGACGTTTCATGTCTGCCTCATCGTTTGGTCGAAATCCCGGATGGCTTGTGCTTGGCTTAGATGTGTCCTGCCATGCCCGATGCGCGCCTGCAACGCGACAAATCCCTCTGGCCCGCCCCTGCATTCTGCTATAGGGGTGCGCACTTGCAACCAGGATCGCCAGACACATGACCACACGCGCCGGATTTATCGCCCTGATCGGAGAGCCCAACGCAGGCAAATCCACCCTTTTGAACCGCATGGTCGGGGCCAAGGTCTCGATCGTGACGCACAAGGTACAGACCACGCGCGCCCGCATTCGCGGCGTCGCGATGGAAGGCGACGCGCAACTGGTCTTTGTCGACACGCCCGGCCTGTTCAAGCCGCGCCGCCGTCTGGACCGCGCCATGGTTGCCGCCGCCTGGGGCGGGGCCGCGGATGCGGATGTGGTCGTCCTGATGGTCGAGGCCCATCGCGGCATCACCGAAGGGGTCGAACGCATCCTCGAAGGTCTCGAAGAGATCGGGCAGGGCCGCACCATCGCGCTGGCGATTAACAAGATCGACAAGGTACCGTCTGAAAAACTGCTGGCGCTGACCAGCGACCTGAACGCACGCTACCCCTTTGCCGAGACCTTCATGATCTCGGCTGAAAAAGGCCACGGGGTCGACGACCTGCGCAAATGGCTCGCCTCGAAACTGCCCGAAAGCCCATGGCTTTACCCCGAAGACCAGATTGCCGATCTGCCCCTGCGCATGATCGCCGCCGAGATGACGCGCGAGAAACTGACCCTGCGCCTGCATCAGGAATTGCCCTATCAATTGACGGTCGAGACCGAAAACTGGGAAGAACGCAAGGACGGTTCCGCCAAGATCGACCAGGTCATCTATGTCATGCGCGACGGCCACAAAGGCATCGTGCTGGGCAAACGCGGCGAAACCATCAAGGCCGTCAGCCAGGCCGCGCGGGCCGAGTTGGAAGAGTTCCTGGACCGCAAGATCCACCTGTTCCTTCAGGTCAAAGTCCGGCCCAACTGGCTGGAGGAATCCGAGCGCTATTCGGAAATGGGTCTGGATTTCAAAGACGGAAACGCATGACCCGCCTGACGGCAGATTTCTGGGTTCACGCCTATCTGGCGCGTTTGCGGTTTCAGGAAATCCCGGCCTTTGTGGTGGTCCATGGGGATGACACGGCGGGCGCGGTACTGGTCAAGCTCAACACGTTGGACGGCCATGCCACCGCGTTTCAGCGCAGCTTTGACCTGATGAGTGGGGAACGCAAATGGGTCGAACTGTCTAGCGGGCCCGAGGGCGACGTGGACGCAGCCATCCAACGCCAACGCAGCTTTGACCCAGACCTTTGGGTGATCGAGGTCGAGGACCGGCAAGGGCGGCATCTGCTGGGCGAAGAAGGGCTGGACTAGCTGCGGATCACCACAGCGGTGACAAGGCCAGCCAGATGCCGGCAAACATCGTGGCCCCACCCAGGTTTACCCAGATATGCCAGATGGCATAGCGATAGGGCAGAGCCTTGCGGGCATAGAATGCCGTTCCCACAACGTAACAGGCAGACCCGCCCAATATGCACCAGAGCGCGCCGACGGGCACCCCGGACAAATCCGGCAAGGCAAGCAGCCCAAGCGCCCCCAGTCCCAGATAGGATGCGGTTGACCACCGCGACTTGACGGTCTCATTCGTGATCTTGTTCCAAACCGCCAAGGCGGTCAGCGCCCAGCACAGACAAAGCAGGCCGAGTGTCCAGGATGTGCCGGCCAGCACCAGAAACGGGGTGAATGTCCCCGATATGCTGGGGTAGATCGCGGCATGGTCGATGCGCCGCAAGAGGACGCGCCGGTCATGCAGCGGCAGAAAGTGATAGGCCCAGGACGCCAGGTTGGATGCCAGCGCTGACATCACATAGATGACGACGGCAATCGTCAATCCCGTGTCCAGATGCCCCATGGCCCGGGCCACCAATATTCCGCCTGCGCCCAGGATCAGCAGCAACCCCAAGGCGTGAACCGCCATATCGGCCCGCCGGTACGAAAGGGGAAGGCTGGGAAAGGTCGCGTGGGTCATGACATTCTCTGTTGTTGCGGTGATCCGGGTACCGTCCTGCGAACGGCCTGTCCATATTTCCGGTACGTCAGTCATGCGCCGGGGGATTGCGTTTGCTTCTTGCCTGCCCGCGCTCTACCGTCACGGTTCGATGCAAATGGCGGGAGCAACCGGCGGACCCTGCATGGATTGGCGCGACCACGGCATATTACTGAGCAACCGCCGCCATGGTGAAACCGCGGCGATAATCGAGGTGTTCACACAGGCGCATGGTCGTCACGCAGGCGTCGTGCGCGGCGGTACAAGCCGCAAGATCGCCCCGATCCTGCAACCGGGCGCGCAGCTGGATGTTCTGTGGCGCGCCCGGCTTGAAGAACATATCGGCACATTCCAGGTCGAGCCGCTGCGATCCCGCGCCGCGGCGGCGTTTTCGGGTCGCCTGGCCTTGGCCGGTCTGAACGCGGTGGTCTCGCTTTTGTCGTTCTGTCTGCCCGAACGCGAGCCGCATCCGGGCATCTACAAACAGACCGAACAGCTGATGGATCTGCTGGGCCAGGACGAAATATGGCCGCTGGCTTATCTGCGCTGGGAACTGGCGCTGCTGGATGAGTTGGGCTTTGGTCTGGACCTGTCGGCCTGTGCGGTAACGGGCACGACCGAGGCGTTGATCTATGTCTCGCCCAAATCCGGGCGGGCGGTCAGCGCCGAAGGGGCCGGAGAATGGGCGGACAAGCTGTTGGCCCTTCCGCCATGCCTGCGCGGGCAGGGGCAGGCCCCTGACGCGGAAGTCCTGGCCGGGGTGATGACGACCGGGTATTTCCTGGAAAACAAGCTGGCCGTGTCGCTGGGCCACCGGCCATTGCCCGAGGCACGGGCCCGGTTCGTCGAACAGTTCAGTCGACGGCTTTGAAAACCATCTCGTGCCCCTCGCCGCCGCGCAGGATCAGCACGTCCCCGGACAGTTCGGATTCGGTCATCGCCAATAATGCGGCGAAATAGGTTCCTTCGGCCTCAAGCCCGGCACAGGCGGCGCGGGTGGCTGTCAGGTCCGTGATTTCGAACCACGGGTAAGGTGCATTCAACACGCCCTGGTAACTGTTACAGGGGGCATGTCCCGCGACACGGCCCGTTTCCGGGAATTGCAGGATGGCGCTGGCGCCAAAGGTCTGACCGTCGATTTCCTGCAATCGCCAGGACGTGTCAGCGGCGCCATACCCGGCCACCGATTCGTCGCGATCACACTGAAACAGGGCGATCAGGGGCAAGAACAGAACGATGCGCATCATGCAAAAGGGCCTGGTCGATTTGTGGAAACGAAACCGCTCTACCCGGCGGACTGTCGCCGGGTCAAGCGACCTGACTATTCGGATGGGCGATATCCTTCGCGGCAGTTGATTTTCAGTTGCGTTTCGACATAGTGAAGCGTCACGGCGGCAGAGTTTCCGGCCCCAATTTCGTTAGTTTATTTACGAGTGGAGATGAATTTGGCCAAAAGTGGTGACGCAAAAGGCGAGTCCGGTACACGACCCTTCGTGAAGGTCTTTGTTGTTCTGGCCTACGTGGTTTTCCTTTTCCTGCTGATCGAGGCGCTGTCCTATTACCTGGTGGTAAAGGTTTTTGACAACGCGCTGGGCAACGGTTCGGAAAGGCACCTGTATTCCTCTATTCGCGGGCATGAACTGAACCCTGAATATACGCGTGACTTTGATACGGGCGGCGAACGTATTCATTCCGATCAGGGTTTGCGCCGCGACACGCTGGTCGAAGTCCCGAAACCCGACGATGTCTATCGAATCATAATGATGGGCGGGTCCACGGCCTATGCGATCGGGTCGCAACGCGGCGTGTATCCTCCGCACCCGACCCTGACCAACCAGGAAACCGTTTCTCATTTCCTCGAACAAAGCCTGCGCGAACAGATGGGGCCAAGAATGCCGGGCACGACCATCGAGGTCATCAATGCCGGTGTCAGCGCCTATCATACGTTCCAGCATGTCCTGTATTTCTACGAAACGCTCTATGCTTACGAGCCGGACATGATCGTGTTCCTTGATGGTCACAACGATTTCTACAACATCGGGATCGATAACCCGATCCAAAGCTATGGGTATTCGTCTTTCCGGATGGTCGATGCGTTGAACCAGCGACAGCCGTTCTTTTCGACCTATGCGTTCCTGCGCTATTTCGCCGACCATTCCTATACGTTCAAGCTGCTCGCGAAGGCGACGCAGAGCATGTACAACCGATACGAGGCGCCGCCCTATAACGTGTCCGGCGATGTCACCGCGCTGGACCGGGACTTTTCGGCGGAACTGGCGGAAACGGCCCAGGTCGGGTTCCTGCGGAACTACAAGCTGATGGAAACCTTTGGCGACTACCACAATTTCTGCTTTCACGTTTTCCTGCAGCCTGAGGTCGTGTTTGAGGACCTGGCCGTCATGAGCGACCTGGATCAGGAAATTGCCGCGATCACCCGCGACAACTACAAACCCGGACATGAGGAAGTCATGAAACGGTCCCGGGCCGAGTTCCCGGCCCTGTTTGCCCAAGCCGGCATTCCGTTCACCGATATCGGTGAAATCGCCGCGCCCGAGCACAAGGACAAGGTTCTGTATGTCGACTACACGCACCTGACCCCAGAAGGATCAAAGCGCGTGGCCGAGCGGATGCTGCCGGTGGTCGAAGACCTGATCCCTGTCTGCGGCGGGCGCGTGAATTAAACCTCGGCGCCTTGACCGCAAAGAAAAAGCCCGGCCAATGCCGGGCTGAGTTGGGGAAATTTCTGTCTGTTGCCGGTCAGGCCAGCAACCGTCTTGCGATGACCTGGGCCTGAATTTCCGCAGCCCCCTCAAAGATGTTGAGGATCCGCGCATCGCACAGGACGCGGCTGATCTTGTATTCCAGCGCAAAGCCGTTGCCGCCATGGATCTGCAGTCCGTTATCGGCTGCGGCCCATGCGACACGTGCCCCAAGCAGCTTGGCCATGCCCGCCTCAAGGTCGCACCGGTGGCCATGGTCCTTTTCCCAGGCCGAGAAATAGGTCAGCTGCCGCGCGATCATGATCTCAACCGCCATCATCGCCAGCTTGCCGGACACGCGGGGAAAGTTGATCAGCGATTTGCCGAATTGCTTGCGGTCCTGCGCGTATTGCATCGCGATGTCCAAGGCGCTTTGCGCAACGCCAATCGCGCGGGCCGCGGTCTGAATACGGGCGGATTCGAAGGTTTCCATCAATTGCTTGAACCCTTTGCCCTCTTCGCCGCCAAGAAGGTTCTCGCCCTTGACGTGGAACCCATCAAAGCCAAGCTCGTATTCTTTCATACCGCGATAGCCCAGGACTTCGATCTCGCCACCGGTCATGCCGGGCGTGGGGAACGGATCGGCATCGGTGCCCGGTGTTTTTTCGGCAAGGAACATCGACAGCCCCCGGTGGTCGGTGGTCTGGGGGTCGGTTCGGGCCAAAAGGGTCATGACATGGGTGCGCGCGGCATGCGTGATCCAGGTCTTGTTGCCGGTGATCTGATAGTCGCCATTGTCATCCTTGACCGCGCGTGTTCGCAGGCTGCCAAGGTCCGAACCGGTGTTTGGCTCGGTGAAAACGGCCGTGGGCAAGATCTCGGCGCTGGCCAGTTTCGGCAGCCAGTTGGCTTTTTGTTCGTCCGTGCCGCCGGCAATGATCAGTTCAGCGGCAATTTCCGACCGCGTACCCAGAGATCCAACACCGATATACCCGCGCGACAACTCTTCGGAGACCACGCACATCGAGGCCTTGGACAAGCCAAAGCCGCCGAATTCTTCGGGGATCGTCAGGCCAAACACACCCATTTCGGCCAGTTCGTCGATGATTTCGATCGGAATCAACTCGTCCTTCAGGTGCCAGTCATGCGCGTTGGGCTCGACCTTTTCCTGCGCATAGCGGCGGAACTGGTCACGGATCATCTCAAGCTCTTCATCAAGGCCCGATGCGCCGAACATGGTTGCCCCCGACTGATCCTGCATCAGCGCGACCAACCGAGTGCGGGCCGCCTGACTGTTGGCCTGCGCCATCAGCGTCTGGACCTCGGCGCATTGGAACCCCGACAGGGCATCCCAGCCCAAACCCAGATCCTGCAGCCGGACGACTTCGCCCTGGTTCATGGGAATGCCACCGGCAATCTGGTGAAGATACTCGCCAAAAGCGATCTGCAGCAGAAGCTGTTCCATCTCGCCGAATTTTCCATCGGCCTGCAATGCCTTGGCCCAGCGCTGCATCTGTTGCAAGGACTGGGTATAGGTTGCCAGCCACGACAAGCCATGTGCCGCGGTCTGATTGGCCTCAACCAACGCGCCGGAAACCTTTCCGTCGCGGGTTACCATCGCGCGCACCGACTCTCTGGCACGTTCGAAAACCAGGTCAACGGCGGGCAGGGCCGCGCCAGTCAATGTCAGCAGGTCGGGCAAAATCGCCGGTTGGTTCATGTTCGTCACATCCTGTCCGTCATGGGCCATGAATCACGTCCTTTTCTGGGTCGTCCCGTCATATCACTTTGCACGTGCAGCGCAATAAAAATACGAAAAAGGCCCATAAAAAGTTCAATAATTGCCCGGTCATTTTTGCAGTGCAGAGAAAACTCTGGGTGATATGAAGACTGTATGAACCTGTTTCCACTCTTGTCGCCGCAGGACTTGGCAGCTGCCCTGGCAATCGCGCTGATGGCGGGATGGGTCAAGGGTATGGTTGGGTTCGCAATGCCGATGGTCCTGGTTTCGGGATTAAGCGTCATGTTGCCGCCGGAACTGGCCCTTGCGGGGCTGATCCTTCCGACATTGGTGACAAACGGGGTTCAGGCCCTGCGCGAAGGCGTTCCGGCGGCGCTGGATTCGATCCGGCGCTTTCGGGTCTTCATGGGCGTTGGCCTGGTGTTTCTGCTGGCAAGTGCGCAGTTGGTCCGGTTTGTGCCGCCGCAGGTCTTTCTGCTGATGATCGGAATTCCGGTTACATTCTTTGCCTGCGTTCAGTTGCTGGGGTTGGGGCTGACCCTTGCCCGGCAATCGCCGCGTATCGAGGCGGCCATCGGCGCGGTTGCCGGAACGGTTGGCGGAATATCCGGCGTTTGGGGGCCTCCTACAGTGGCCTACCTGACGGCTTTGGGCACGCCCAAGATCGAACAATTGCGCATTCAGGGCGTGATTTATGGGCTGGGGGCCGTTGCACTTGTGGTGGCGCATATGGGTTCGGGTATCCTGAACGCTCAGACCGTGCCGTTTTCGGCGGTTCTGATTGTCCCTGCGCTGTTGGGGATGTGGGCCGGAATGAAAATTCAAAGCCGTATCGATCAGGCCGCCTTTCGCAAGGCAACCTTGCTGGTTTTGTTGGTTGCGGGATTGAATCTGCTGCGCCGGGGCCTGATCGGGTGATGTCTCAGGCGCGGCGTTTTTCCAAGAACATGAACCCGAAATGCAGCCCCAGCATCAAAAAGAACAGCCCCGAAAGGTCGCCGATCAAATAGGCGATGTATTCCGCGGTCGCGCTGCCAAATGCAAGGTTGGTCAGCCCCGAAACCAAAAGCGATGACACAAGCCCGACACCCATGACACAGGTCCAACAGGCCCGTTTCCCGGGGGCAGGGAACAGGTCCCACCCCAGGACCTTGCAAAGGTAAAAGACGGCGGGCGCGGTTGTCACTGCAAACAGCATCGCGGCAATGCGGCTTGGAAGCAGCACATCCGACCCCGCAAGGATCGCGAAGACGATGAAAACACCGGGAAGCAATGCGAAGATGGCGCGCCATCCCAGCAGCCAGGCCGACAGAACCCGCACGCCATGCGGCAGAAACAACAGGCTGGCGCGGCTGGCATATTCCGGGAAGTACATGTTTTGCAACGGCATGACGATCTGAAACGTCAGAAGCGACGCAAGGACGTAAGCTGCCGAAGCATATACGGTTTCAGAGACCCATGCGCGCATGATGTTCAGCCGTGACCACGCCGCCTCAGGCGTTGTTCACCTGGGGCCATGGACGACATATCGACCGCGATTGGCGCTGCCGCTTTGCGAAAGATAACCCTTGTGCACCAACGACTTCAGAGCCCTGAAAAACGTCGGGCGCGATACGTTGCGCACCAGGGTATGCTCGATCAGACCAAAAGTGCGGACTTCGCTTTCATCCTGCGAAAGGTCTTCTGCGGCGTAGTAGATATCGCGTTCAACCGGCGACAATTCTTCCAGCCCGAGCGTGCGCTCCATGCTGTGAGTGAGTTTGCGCAATTCTGCGAGCTTGGAAATTTCCGTCATGTCCATACCTGCATTTATCCGTGCCAACGGCCGCCGTCAGACGTCCAGAAGCAAAGGCCCGATCCGGTTGGCGGTCGGTCTTGCCGTGTTGACACCCATCCCCTTAGTAACAGTACCAATACAAAATGGGCTGCGGGTGGCCAGTCGAGTGAAAACCGGTCAGCGGCCCAAGGTTCATTCATCGCAATCAGGTGTCAATGCACCTGGTGTTTCGACTGCGATGGCCTGAATTTTTAACGCAACCAAACCTTTCGGGCAAATTAATTGTCCGAAGGATGTGTCAATTACATTCTGTGGTTGTTTTGGCTTTCCTGAAGTCGCGTCAAAGGGGGCGTGATGCCCCCTTTGCTGGGATCGCGCAGGTTACCCGATTGCGACGGCTTTGATGTCTTCGTCGATAAACGGCACGTATTGTTCAAAGTTCTCAGCGAACATCTGCACCAGCTTTTCGGCCTGCTTGTCAAAGGCGGCCTGATCATCCCAGGTGCGGCGCGGGTCCAGCAGAACCTCGGCAACACCGGGAACCGTCACCGGGACATCGAACCCGAAATTGGCATCCTTGCGGTATTCGGCATCGGCCAGCGACCCGTCCAGCGCGGCGGTCAGCAGGGCACGGGTTGCCTTGATGGGCATCCGGCTGCCAACGCCATAGGCGCCGCCGGTCCAGCCGGTGTTGACCAGCCAGCAGGTCGCGCCGTGCTGGGCGATCTTGTCGCGCAACAGGTTGCCGTATTCTTCGGGGCGGCGCGGCATGAAAGGGGCGCCGAAACAGGTCGAGAATGTCGGCTGAGGCTCGGTCACGCCGCGCTCGGTTCCGGCGACCTTGGAGGTAAAGCCAGACAGGAAGTGATACATCGCCTGCGCCGGTGTCAGCCGCGCGATCGGAGGCAGGACCCCGAAGGCGTCACATGTCAGCATGATGATGTTCTTGGGGTGTCCGCCCAACGCGCTTTTGGATGCGTTCGAGATGTATTCCAACGGGTAGGCGCAGCGCATGTTGGCGGTCAGGCTGTCGTCCTCGAAATCCAGTTCTTTGGTTTCGGGGTCAAACACCATGTTCTCGATCACCGTGCCGAATTTGCTGGTGGTCGCATAGATCTCGGGCTCGGCCTCGGCGTTCAGGCTGATGGTCTTGGCATAGCAGCCGCCTTCGAAATTGAACGTGCCACGATCCGACCAGCCATGTTCGTCATCACCGATCAGAACCCGCGACGGATCAGCCGACAGGGTGGTTTTCCCGGTGCCGGACAGGCCAAAGAACACGGCGGTGTCCACCGGGTTGCCAGCGGCATGGTTGGCCGAACAATGCATCGGCATCACGCCCTTTTCGGGCAGCATATAGTTCAACAGGGTGAACACGGATTTCTTGTTCTCACCCGCATATTCCGTGCCGCCGATCAGGATCAGTTTGCGGTCGAAATTCAGTGCGATCACCGTTTCGCTTTGGCAATTGTGCTTTTTCGGATCGGCCTTGAAGCTGGGGCAGTTGATGACGGTGAAATCTGCAGTGAAATCGTCCAGGTCTTCGCGGTCGGGGCGGCGCAGCATGTGCCGGATGAACAGGTTGTGCCAGGCCAGTTCCGTGATCATGCGCACGTCGATCGAATAGGCGGGATCGGCCCCGCCCACGAGGTCCTGAACGAAAAAGTCGCGGCCTTTCATATGGGCCAGCATATCTTCGTACAGCGCGTCAAACCCCTCGGGGCTCATGGCGGCGTTGTTTTCCCACCAGATGCTGTCTGCAACGCTGTCGGTCTTGACGACATGCTTGTCCTTGGGCGACCGGCCCGTGAATTTGCCGGTCGAGACCAGAAAGGCACCGCCATTGCCAAGCGACCCTTCACCGCGCTTCAGCGCCTGTTCGATCAGCGCGGGTTCCATGAAGTTGTAATAGACATTGCCCAGACCCTCGATGCCCTGGTCCTCGAGGCGGAATTGCGGGTTAACCCGTCCAAATGTCATGTGTGTCTTCTCCTGTGGCGGCGCGCCGGCAATTTCACCGGCTGCGCTCTTGGGGCATTCATGCCGGAATTCCGGCGGGACAGGGGCGTCTTATCATGGTCGTTTGGGGCATGAACAGGACGGTTTGGCGCAGTTAGCGCAACCAAGATGAGGTTTAGCGCAACCAAGTATTTCCTGTCGGAAACGCAACAGAGATTTTGATCGCAGCAAGGCATTTTTGCCGCATAGATGCCGCAACAAAGGCTTGATTCGCAGATACGGATTGATTCGGCGCACTAAAACCGCCAACAATGCCTTACAAATAAGCTAATTATTGCAAGAATGAGCAGGAATAGGGGTTAGCCCGATGTCAAAGATTGCACTGGTAGATGACGACAGGAACATTCTGACGTCCGTGTCCATGACGCTTGAGGCCGAGGGTTTCGAGGTCGAAACCTACAATGACGGCCAGGCTGCGCTGGATGCGTTCAACAAGAAGCTGCCGGATATGGCCGTCCTGGATATCAAGATGCCGCGTATGGACGGCATGGACCTGCTGCAGCGGTTGCGCCAGAAAACGCAGATGCCCGTGATCTTTCTGACCTCGAAAGACGACGAAATCGACGAAGTGCTGGGTCTGCGTATGGGGGCGGACGACTATGTCAAAAAGCCGTTTTCGCAACGGTTGCTGGTCGAACGTATCCGGGCGCTGCTGCGCAGGCAGGAAGCCACGTCAGAAGATGCCGGCACCGCAAGTTCGGGCGACACCAAGGTCATGGAACGCGGCGAGCTTCGGATGGATCCGTTGCGCCATGCCGTCAGCTGGAAAGGCGCCGATGTTTCGCTGACCGTGACCGAGTTTCTGTTGCTGCAGGCCCTGGCCCAGCGCCCCGGTTTCGTCAAAAGCCGTGATCAGCTGATGGATGTGGCTTATGATGATCAGGTCTATGTTGATGACCGGACCATCGACAGCCATATCAAGCGTCTGCGCAAGAAAATGCGGGCCGCAGATCCCGAATTCTCGGCGATCGAAACCCTGTATGGCATCGGATACAGGTACAACGAAGAATAGGCGCGGCCGTTTCGAAAAGTGTAAAGGGGTCCCGTGCGCGACACCGACCAAGCCAGCGATCTACGCGACGGTGACGTCGTTCTGGGGGATGACTGGGTTATCCCTCTGGACTCTGAGTCCGCCGAACTGCGCGAGCGAAGGTCGCGGCGAAACCTCTTTTCGCTGCGTGGCTCGCCGCTGGCGCGCAAGATCATCACATTCAACCTGATCGCACTGATTATCCTTGTTGCGGGCCTGCTGTATCTGGATGACACGCGAAAAGAACGGGTGCAGCAGACGGCGCGCAACCTGATCGGTGACGCGCAACTGGTCAGCAACGTGTTCGAAGCGCAACTGCGTCAGGCGGCGGCCTCGCAGCCGCAGGATGCCGCCGACCTTGACGTCAAGGACACGTTGTCGGGGCTTAGCCTGCCAGAAGGCGGAGAGGTCTTTGTTTATGATGCGTCAGGTACGCTGATCGGCTGGACGCGGGGTGCGTCCCTGGCGGCGAATATGCCGGTTCTGGTTCGGGCGGAAACGGATGCGCCCAGCGGCGGCACGCTGATCAGCGACGCGCTGAACGCGGTTTGGACCGGGGTTTCTTCGATCTTCAGCAGCACCTCGCAGACCGAGGCCCCAACCCTTGCACAGAGGGTTCAGAACATCATCCCCAACGCGCTGGATGGCCATATGCAGGTTCAGGCGGTGGCAGATTCGGCCGGGGACACCGTGATCGTGGCCGCCGCGCCGATCATGCTTGACGGTGCCCCGGTCGGCGCCGTTGCCATGGCCGGACCCGCAGGCGAAATTGACGCGCTGGCGCGGAAGGAACAAGAACGTATCCTGCAGATGTTTGTCGTTGCCCTTTTGGTGTCCATCGGCCTGAGCCTGGTCTTGGCGTCAACAATTGCCAACCCGCTGGCGGATTTGGCCGCAGCGGCGGAAATGGGCAAAGACAGGGGCGCAGGTGTCAATCCGGGCCGCATCCGTATCCCCGACCTGAGCGCACGCCCGGACGAAATCGGCCGCCTCAGCCAGGCTTTGCGGGGCATGGTGACCGCACTGTACAACCGGATCGACGCCAATGAACAGTTCGCGGCCGATGTGGCGCATGAAATCAAGAACCCGCTGGCAAGCCTGCAATCCGCCGTGGGAACGTTGCGGATGGTCAAACGCGATGACCAGCGCGAAAAGCTGCTGGGTGTTATCGAACATGATGTTCGCCGGCTTGACCGCCTTGTCAGCGACATTTCCAACGCTTCGCGCCTGGATGCGGAACTGGTCAAAGAAGAAGAACAGCCCTTTGACCTGCTCAAGCTGCTTGGCAATATCGGGCAGTTTCTGGGCGAAGATGCCAAGAAGAACGGGATTGATTACATCACCGACCTGCCGCCCGATCCGATCGTGGTTAATGGTCTTGAAGCGCGGCTTGCGCAGGTATTCGTCAACCTGATCACCAACGCGATTTCCTTTTGCGAGGAAGGGGACGCCATTCGCGTTTGGGTGCGCCGCCGTGACAACCGCGTCCTTGCCGTCGTCGAAGATACCGGCCCCGGTATCCCGGACCAGGCCCTTACCAAAGTGTTCAAACGGTTCTACTCGCAACGGCCCGAAGAGCATTTTGGCAACAACTCGGGCCTGGGGCTTGCGATCTCCAAGCAGATCGTCGAGGCCCATGGCGGCGTGATCTGGGCCGAGAATATCCGCCCGACCGAAGCGGATGTGACATCGGACCCGCTGGGCGCCCGTTTCGTCGTCGGCCTGCCCGTCTAAGTCATGAAGCCCGTCGCGCCGCCCGACAGCACACCCGATCCTGCCGCAATTATTCACGCGTCCTGCATTTCGGCCGCAGGTAACGGCGCGCTGATAACAGGGCCGTCCGGTTCGGGAAAATCGGCGCTGGCCTTGCAGATGATGGCGCTGGGCGCAGACCTGGTCGCAGATGACCGGGTCCATCTGCGGGCCGGTTCGGATGCCGTTTCGGCGGACGCCGTCGATCCGATCCGCGGGCTGATCGAGGCGCGGGGAATAGGTCTTTTGAAGGCCAGCGCAGCAGGCCCGGTTCCGGTCCGCGTGGTCGTTGACCTGGGGCAAACAGAACCAAAACGCCTGCCGGACTTGCACAGTATTGAACTGGTGGGGAAAACTCTTCCCTTGCTTAAGGCGCAAGGGGTGCCCAATTTGGCATCAGCCTTAATGCAGTTACTGAAAATGGGACGTGTCGATCCGCAATGGCCGTGCGCATGACAGAGCAACGCCGAATCGTACTTGTGACCGGGCCGTCCGGCGCGGGGCGGTCCACTGCGATCCATGTGCTCGAAGACCTGGGGTTCGAGGCGATCGACAATCTGCCGATGGGGTTGCTGCCGCGTTTGCTGGATGGCCCGGAACCCGCGCGGCCGATGGCGCTTGGGATCGACACCCGCAACCGCGAGTTTTCGACCGGCGGATTCATCGACCTGGTGGCACGGTTGAACCGCATTGAAAATGTCGACCTGGCGACGCTCTATCTGGATTGCAGCGACGACGTCCTGCTGCGCAGATTCTCGGAAACCCGCCGGCGGCACCCGGTGGCGACCGAATCCAGCCCTGAAATCGGTATCCGGCAGGAAAAGGAACTGCTGCATCCGATCCGCGAGATCGCCGATACACTGATCGACACCAGCCCGCTGAACGTGCACCAACTGCGCGAAGAGGTCGAACGGTGGTTCGCACCGCGGGAAGGGCGCCACCTGGCTGTCTCGATCGAATCCTTTTCCTACAAGCGCGGCCTGCCAAGCGGGCTGGACATGGTGTTTGACTGCCGGTTTCTTGCCAACCCCTATTGGCGGGCCGAACTGCGGTCGGCCGATGGGCGCAACCCGGACGTTGCAGCCTATGTCCGGTCGGATCAGAACTATGACGCGTTTTTCGATCGTGTCCTGGACCTGATCCGGGTGCTTCTTCCGGCGTTTCGGGCCGAAGGAAAGGCGCATCTTTCGGTGGCCTTTGGATGCACCGGCGGGCAACACCGTTCGGTCGCTCTGGCCGAAGCTATCGCAAAGGCCCTTGCAGAAGGGGGGCAGCAGGTGGCAATTAGGCATCGCGAGATGGAACGACGATCATTGAATGTGAGGCCGGATTGATCGGGATAGTAATCGTTGCACATGGAGGTTTGGCCCAGGAATACCTGGCAGCCACCCAACATGTTGTCGGGCAACAGCCCGGACTGATCGCGATTGCCATTGATGCCGATCACGACCGCGACAAGAAAGAGGCCGAAATCTGCCGCGCGGCGGACAAGGTCGATGTCGGCGATGGCGTGGTTGTCGTCACCGACCTGTTTGGTGGCAGCCCCTCGAATCTCAGCCTGCGCGCCTGCGCCCCGCAGGACCGCCGCATCCTTTACGGAGCCAACCTGCCAATGCTGATCAAATTGGCCAAAAGCCGCCACTTGCCCGTGGCGGATGCCGTTCGCCACGCGATGGAGGCCGGACGCAAATATATCAATGCGCAAAACGTGACGCTGGATTGAAATCGGATTGATTGAAATGGCCAATAAAAGTTTGAAAATCGTGAATGAAAAAGGCCTGCACGCCCGCGCCTCGGCAAAGCTTGTCGAAGTCGTCGAAGGGTTTGACGCAACGGCAGAGGTGTCAAAGGGCGGCCTTTCAGCCTCGGGCGACAGTATCATGGGGCTTTTGATGTTGGCAGCGTCGCGCGGAACGACTATTGACGTCGAGACGTCCGGACCGGATGCTGAGGCGTTGGCGGAGGCATTGGAAACCCTGGTGAACGACAAGTTTGGGGAAGGGTTCTGACAGCCCGCTGCGACACGAAGAACGGGAAGACCAGGAATTGGCGGAAACCACGCACGAGACCAAAACGAACCCGGCGGCGGATGGGGCCCGGGACCGGGGCGAAGTCTACGACCGTAGAACCCTGACATATGCCAACTCGTTCGATGATGCCTGGACGTCCACGGCGATCCGCGCCATCGAATGGTGCACGGGTAAACTGACGATCCTGCGGATGGTCAACAAATTCGAAAAAAAGAACGAATACTACCGGGGTCAGAAATTCTGGGGCGGCGCGCTTCAGGTGATGGGGATCGATCTGACGACCCCCCAGGACCAGATCGACAATATCCCAAGCGAAGGTCCCGTTGTCGTTGTTGCCAACCACCCTCACGGTATGGTCGACGGCATGATCCTGGCCGAACTGATCGGCAAAGTTCGCAACGACTACCGAATCCTCACGCGCTCGGTCCTGACCGGTCTGGACGAGGCTGCGACCTCCTTCATGATCCCTGTGCCGTTTCCGCATGATCCAGAAGCGCAGTCCAAAATGCTCGAAATGCGCGGCAAGGCGATGGACCACCTGAAAAACGGCGGCGTCGTGGCCCTGTTTCCATCCGGCGTCGTGATGTCTTCGGATGACTGGTTCGGACCTGCCCAGGAACGCGAATGGAACGTGTTCACCGCCAAGATGATCCGTCGCTCGGGGGCCAGGGTCGTGCCGATCTTCTTTCCCGGCAGCAATTCGCGGTGGTACCAGATCGCCAACCGCCTGTCGCCGATCTTGCGGCAGGGTTTGCTGCTGCACGAAATCGTTCGGTCCTGCAACCGCCCGCAATCGCCCGTCATTGGTCAGCCGATCACGGACAGCGACATGGAATTGCTCGAAAAAGATCCGCGCGGCTTCATGACATGGCTCAGAAATCACACGCTGTCGCTGGGCCGGTCGACAAAGCCCTGATCCGCCCCTTCATCTGGCCAAAAATATCCCGGGGGTGAGCCCGGACAGATGTCCGGGCGAGGGGGCTGGCCCCCTGTCCCTGCCTAACGTGTCGGTACCGGGGCTTCGCCGCGATAGTCGTAAAACCCGCGCTCTGTCTTGCGGCCCAACCATCCGGCCTCGACATATTTGGTCAGCAACGGGCAGGGGCGGTACTTGGTGTCGGCCAGGCCGTCATGCAAGACATTCATGATGGCCAGGCAGGTATCCAGCCCGATGAAATCCGCAAGCTCCAGCGGCCCCATCGGATGATTTGCACCCAGCTTCATCGACTCGTCGATGGATTTCACATTTCCGACGCCCTCATAAAGCGTATAAACCGCTTCGTTGATCATCGGCATCAGAATGCGGTTCACGATGAAAGCGGGGAAATCTTCCGCGCTGGCAGAGGTTTTGCCAAGCCGGTCGACCACGGCTTTGCACGCCGCAAAGGTTTCCTCGTCGGTCGCGATCCCGCGGATAAGTTCCACCAATTGCATCACCGGCACCGGGTTCATGAAATGAAACCCCATGAACCGTTCCGGCCTGTCCGTCCGGCTGGCCAGGCGGGTGATGGAAATTGACGATGTGTTCGATGTCAGGATCGTATGCGGCTGCAGATGCGGTTGCAGGTCTTCGAAAATGGCCTGTTTGACCGCTTCGCGTTCTGTTGCCGCTTCGATCACCAGATCTGTCTGACCCAGCTCCGGCAAGTTCAACGTGGTCTTGATCCGACCCAGCGCCGCGCGCACCGCATCGTCCGTGATCTTGCCACGCGATGCTTGCCGCGCCAGATTGCCTTTGATTGTCTCGACCGCATTGTTCAGCGCCACCTGGTCGATGTCGTTGAGCAGAACGTCATAGTCTGCCAAGGCCAGAACATGGGCAATGCCATTTCCCATTTGCCCGGCGCCAATCACTCCGACCGATTTTACGTCCATTTTCAGGTGCCTTCTGCATGACAGGTTACCGCGACCTTATCGGCTCAGCGGGGCGGGCGGCAAGGGGCGCAGTCTGCAAGAATTCGCTTCAAATGCGCGCATTAAGAATTTCTCAAATCCTTGGGGCCACATTAGATGCCGGGTGAAATTTGGGTGAGTGATATGAGCTATCATCAAACCGGTCCTGACTGGGCCGCCGATGCCGCGTGCCAATATGGCACATCCGGTTTGTGGTTTCGCGGGCCGGCACGGTCAACGGACAAACCGTTCATCGCCTGTGTGGGGGCAGATGAAACATTCGGGCGGTTCGTCCCGGACCCGTATGTGTCTCTTCTCGAACGGCGGTTGGGGCGGCGCTGCATCAACCTGGGCAGCCTGTTCACCGGGGCCGAAGCGCTGTCGCAGGACGAAAGCCTGCGCGAGATCGTGAACAAGGCGGATCTCTGCATATTGCAGCCGCCCTGCGTTCTGGGGCAATCGAACTGCTATTACCGGGTCCATCCCAGGCGCAATGACCGGTTTCTCGGGCCTACGCCGAACCTTGTTGCTCTTTACCCCGAGGTGGATTTTACCGAGGTGCATTTCGTGCGGCATCTCGTGACGCTTTTGCAGTCCTGCTCTGATGCTCGTTTCGAGCTTGTGGCGCATGAGTTGCGCGAGGCTTGGCTGGGGGCCATGAAAGACTTTGCCGCGGGCATCGAAACGCCGGTTATCCTGTTGTTGCTGCGGACCCCGGACCCAAGGGCCAACCCTGTTGACGCAAATATCGCGCGCGACCCGATTCCTGTGACCGAAGCCATGTTCAAGCGGCTGGGCCAGGTATGTGCAGGCAGCCTGTCACTTACGGTCCGTCCTTCGGCGGACTCTGATCATCTCGAGGATGTCTTGTTTGGCACGCTGCAACAGCCGATAGCAGAACATGTGCTTGGCCCCGCAACGCATCGGCAGGTTGCGGATGCGCTTTATGGGGTGGTCTTGGAGTTGTCGTGAGGGCTGCAAAGAAAAAGGCCCGCCGGTGGGGCGGGCCAGTTTCGTTTTCGCATTTGCGCCGTGCAGGCAGGCGTCAGCCCAGCTTGTCGGTCAGCTCCGGCACGGCCTGGAACAGGTCGGCGACCAGTCCGAAATCGGCAACCTGGAAGATCG
>NZ_JBSWYA010000008.1:0-144767 GCF_056160865.1 Ruegeria sp. ABD4_443
AAAGAAAAAAGGAGGGGTTTGAAACCCCCAAAACAGGGAGAGGGAAAACCTGGGGGGGGGGGGCTCCCTCTTTCGCTCTCTTTTTTTTGCTCCCCCCCCGACAGCGGCACCGAACCGACGTCTATTTCAGCTTTGGCGGTTTGTTTGGGTCCGATCCCGGTATCGGCAGGGGTTCTGCCCTGACTTCCGGTTGCGGGATGTCAAATCGCAGCGCCACGCGCGCAAGCGCCGCTGCCGCGCCGTCGGTTGCGTCAAAAAACCCGACATCCAGGGCACCGGCCTCGATCCCAGAAAAGGTAAGCGCCTCGGATACGGCCTTGGCCAGCGCCGGTTCGGCGCCCTCAACGGCACCCACGAAACCCAAAAGGTGCCCCTGCCCGCCCGCGGCGGTTTTCGTTCCGGCAAGATAGGCGTTTTGCGCCAGGCCCACGGCGGTTGCCAGCTTGGCATCCAGCGCCTTCAGCAGGGTTTCGGGCAACCCTTTGGGGGCGCTGAACTCGGACAGGGCTTGCTGCACCTCTTCGGGCCCGTGCTGCAACGTTTCGCTGAGCCATCCCAGCGCCTCGGAAGGGATCAGCATGGATGACGGGGCCGCATCCAGGTTCAGCCCCAAACCGATACCCTGGCCCGACAGTATCGCCGACAGAACCCGCCCCGACAGGGCCACATAAGGAACCGGCTGGCCTGCGAACCGGGCCAGACGTTCCTCTAGGTCGAATGCCAATACGAAACGGCCATCGGCCACGTCGAACAGTTCGGGCGAGATATTTTCGCCCCGCGCCTCTTCGGTCAGCATCAGGAACAGTTCAGCATCGGCCAGCCGTTCAAAGAACCGCAAACGCGCGGCGTCGTCCTGGGGGGCGGCTTGCATTTCGGAATGGGCCGCATCCAATGCCGTGGTTTCAGTCATTCATCACCTCTTTCACCCGGGCGCGCAGAACCGGCAGCAGATCTGCCTCGAACCACGGGTTCTTTTTCAACCATGCCGTATTGCGCCAGGACGGATGAGGCAAGGCAAAGACCCGCGGCGCATGGTCCCGCCACGACCGCACGGTTTCGGTGACGCCTGCTTTTGCACCCAGGTGATAGCTGTGGGCGTGCCCGCCAACCAGAACGGTCAGGGGGACATCGCCCAGTTCTTTCATCACCTGGTCATGCCAGGTTTGTCGGCAGATCTTTGGCGGCGGCAAGTCCGCATTGCGGGAATCGTAGCCGGGAAAGCAAAACGCCATGGGAACAATCGACACGCGGTCCCGGTCATAGAATTCATTTGCGTTCAGGCCCAGCCAGTCACGAAGCCGGTCACCGGAGGGGTCCGTGAACGGTTTGCCCGAGGCATGGACCCTTGCGCCGGGGGCCTGCCCCGCGATCAGCAAACGGGCGCCGCTCCGAAACCACACGACCGGGCGGGGTTCATGCGCGGTCGCGGTTTGTGCGAAGCTTTCCGTGCAGATCCGGCATGCGCGGATCTGGTGCACCAGTGCGCTCATCCTAGACCACCATTCCTTTTGGCCCACGCCACCTGTGCCCGATCACAAATCGCGCAGGCGTGCCCGGGTCGCATTGATCATTTGTTTCACATTTCGACATAATGTAGCCAACATAGACGCATATCCGATGCGCTGTTTCGCGGTAGCGGCTGCGCGCCACCCAATTGGGACGATCAACAGGCCCTGTATGCTTGAGTTTGACAATGTCAGTAAATCCTTCTGGACGGGATCTCGCCGAAAGGTGATCCTGGACCGGGTTTCGTTCCGGGTCGAGCTGGGAAAATCCCTTGGCGTTCTTGCACCGAACGGCACCGGGAAAACCACCCTTATCAATATGATGGCGGGCCTGGAAAAACCCGACGAAGGGGTGATCCGACGTGCGTGCCGCGTTTCGTTTCCGATGGGCTTTACCGGCGGCGTGTCGAAACGGTTGTCAGCGTTGGAAAACGCACGATACGTCGCCAATATCTATGGGATGGACCCCGATTACGTCGAAGCATATTGTAGCTGGCTGTGCGGATTGGGCGAATATTTCAATCAGCCGCTTGCCACCTATTCTGCGGGGATGCGCGCAAGGTTTACATTTTCATTGATGCTGGCGCTGGATTTCGACATGTACCTGATCGACGAGGGGATGCCCTCGACGACGGATGTCGAATTCAACAAAAAGGCGGGCGCGATCCTGCAGGAACGGCTGCGGACGACAACACTGGTGATCGTGTCCCACAATCCCAAGGTGCTGGAAAAATTCGCGCGGCAGGCTGCCGTTCTTGTCGATGGGCAGCTACATATGTTTGAATCCTTGGAAGAGGCAAAGCAGCTATATGACTACCAGACCCAAGGCTAAGAAATACAATCCCGGACGTGCGCCCCGGGCCGAAGGCACGCCCGAGGCGCGGTCAGACGCGATCTCGCGTATTCGCGAGGCGACACAGAGCTCTGGGCCAGAACAACCGTCGACCGATGCCGCGCCACAGCCGGGAACCGAGCTGGACGCCATCAAGCGCGAAGGCCTGACGGGGCGACAGTTGCGCATCGCGCGGCGGCTGGCGCAAAAACACGGGCTGGCGGCAACGTCCGACTATGATGCCGTGCGCCTGCTGCGCAAAAAGGGGGTCGACCCGTTCCAACGCGCCAATTTGTTAGAGGCCGCGACCCCGCCCACGCCCGACAAGACAAACACTGAGTCTGCAAAAGACACGATCACGGTCCACTTGCCGCAAACCGTGAAGGAAACTCCGCAAAACCTGCCCGGCCCGGAACTGAGCCCGGCCCAGCGCCGTGAATATGAAATCGGGCAGATCCAGAAAGACATCGCCCGCCGCCGCCGGCGCAAGCTGATTACCCTGTTTGCGCGACTGACCGCCTTTGTACTGCTGCCGACGCTGATCGTGGGTTTGTATTTCTACAGGTTCGCGACGCCAATGTATGCCAGCGATTCCGAATTCCTGATCCTTCAGGCCGATGGCGGGCCCGGCAGCATTGGCGGGCTGCTGGCTGGCACGCAATTCGCGACCACGCAGGACTCGATCTCTGTCCAGTCGTTCCTTGAATCAAAAGAGGCACTGCTGCTTTTGGACCGTGACGCGGGTTTCGCCGAGGTGTTTCAGCAGGACTGGATTGACCCGATACAGCGGTTGGCCGCAGATTCAACGCTTGAAGATGCGTATAAAGTGTATCAGCGCATGGTCACCATCGGCTATGACCCGACCGAAGGTGTCATCCGGATGGAAGTCGCAGCCCCGGACCCGGAAACCTCGACCCTTTTTTCGGAAAAGCTGATCTCTTACGCCGAGGACAGGGTAAATGCGCTGTCCGAGAAAAAGCGTGCAGACCAGATGCGCGACGCGCTGCAAAGCTTTGAAACCGCGCAGGGCGCACGAAAGCAGGCGCAGGAAGATCTGATCGAACTGCAGTTGCAGGGCGCGGTTCTGGACCCGCAAAGCGTCATTGCCAGCCTGCGGGCGCGCATAGATCAATTCGAGTATGAATTGCAGGACAAGAAACTGGAACTTGCCGCGCTGCTGGACAACCTGCGCCCCAACCAGGCCAAGGTCGACGGGGTTCAGGGCGACATCACCCGGCTTGAGGCCGTTCTGGACGAGTTGAACGCCGAGATGGTGGATGTCTCGGCAGGCGAAAACTCGCTGGCCCGGCTGAGCGTGCGCATTCAGATGGCGCAGGCCGACCTGGCCGCGCGGGACATGATGTTGCAAACCGCCATGCAGCACATGGAAACAACACGAACCGAAGCGAACCGCCAGGTTCGGTATCTGACGGTCTCGGTCAACCCGGTTCCCAGCCAGGAGGCGAGCTATCCGCGCAAGTTCGAAAATACGATTTTGGCTTTCCTGTTGTTTGCTGGTATCTACCTGATGATCTCGCTTACCGCGTCGGTCCTTCGTGAACAGGTATCCTCGTAAAACTCATGAAACATGTACAAATCTCCGACCTGACCGTCGGCAACGACCTTCCGCTGACCATCATTGCAGGCCCGTGCCAGCTTGAAACTGCCGATCATGCCCAGATGATCGCGGGCGCCATGAAAGAAGCCTGCGATGCCGCAGGCGCGCAGTATGTTTTCAAGGCCTCATATGACAAGGCGAACCGCACGTCTCTGTCCGGCAAGCGCGGTCTTGGAATTGATGCGGGGCTGAAGGTTCTGGACGACATTCGCAATACCATGGGCATCCCGGTTCTGACCGATGTTCACACCGAGGCGCAATGCGCGGTCGCGGCCGAGGCCGTGGACATCCTGCAAATCCCGGCCTTCCTGTGCCGTCAGACGGATATGTTGCTGGCTGCGGGGCGGACCGGAAAGGCCGTGAACGTGAAAAAGGGGCAATTCCTGGCCCCGTGGGAAATGACCAACATCGTGGACAAGGTCGAAAGCACCGGCAACACGAATATCCTTTTGACCGAGCGCGGAACATCCTTTGGGTACAATACGCTGGTTGCCGATATGCGGTCTTTTCCGCAAATGGCCAAGACCGGGTACCCGGTCGTCATGGATGCGACCCACTCGGTCCAGCAACCCGGTGGCAAGGGCGGTTCGTCCGGTGGCCAGCGGGAATTCGCACCGGTCATGGCGCGCGCCGCCGTGTCGCTGGGTATTGGTGCCGTTTTCATCGAAACACACCAGGACCCCGACAATGCCCCCTCGGACGGCCCGAACATGATTTACCTGGACCAGATGCCTCAGCTTGTCGACACATTGATGCGTTTTGACGCGTTGGCCAAAGAAAACCCCATTCAGATTTAACGATTGAGATCAGCAATGCCCAAACCCCTTGCCGAGGTGACCCCAAACACCTGGAACTTTCTGCGCGACCCGATGATCAAGCCGACAGGTTTTCGCGAATATGATGCGCGTTGGAAATACCCTGACGACATCAATCTTCCGGGTATGACGGCGCTGGGGCTGGGATTGGGCACCCAGATGCACCGCCGGGGGATTGCCCCGGTCATCGCTGTGGCCAATGACTATCGTGATTATTCCCTGTCGATCAAAAATGCGCTGATCGTCGGTCTTATGCAGGCGGGCATCCAGGTCAAAGATATCGGCCCAGCGCTCAGCCCGATGGCCTATTTCGCGCAGTTCCATCTGGATGTCCCGGCGGTGGCGATGGTCACGGCAAGCCACAATCCCAACGGCTGGACCGGGGTCAAGATGGGGTTTGACCGGCCCCTGACCCATGGGCCTGACGAGATGTCCGAACTGCGCGACATCGTTCTGAACGGCGACGGCCAGCCCCGCGCAGGCGGGTCTTACGAATTCGTCGACGGCGTGAAAGACGCCTATATCGACGATATCGTCGGCGATTTCAGGATGTCGCGCCCGCTCAAGGTCGTCTGCGCCACCGGGAACGGCACGGCCTCGGCCTTTGCGCCCGAAATTTTCGAACGGATCGGCGTTGAGGTTGTGCATAGCCATACGCGGCTGGACTATACCTTTCCCAATTACAATCCGAACCCCGAAGCCATGGAAATGCTGCATGACATGGCCGACACCGTAAAATCCAGCGGCGCTGATCTTGCGCTGGGCTTTGACGGAGATGGCGATCGCTGCGGCGTGGTGGACGACGAAGGCGAAGAGATTTTTGCCGACAAGGTCGGCGTCATCATGGCGCGCGACCTGGCCAAGCTGCATCCGGGCGCGACCTTTGTGGCGGATGTGAAATCGACAGGCCTGTTCGCCAGCGACCCCGAGTTGCTGGCGCATGGTGTCACGGCAGATTACTGGAAAACCGGCCACAGCCACATGAAACGGCGGGTCAAGGAAATCGGTGCGCTGGCGGGGTTCGAAAAATCCGGTCACTACTTTCTGGCCGAACCCGTGGGGCGCGGGTATGACTGCGGAATGCGCGTCGCGGTTGAAATTTGCAAGCTGATGGACCGCAACCCGGACAAATCCATGTCAGACCTGCGCAAGGCCTTGCCCAGAACATGGTCCACCCCGACGATGTCGCCCTATGCCGCCGATACCGAGAAATACGATATCTTGGATCGGCTGGTCGAGAAACTGGTTGCACGCGCCAAAGCCAACGAGCCCCTGGCCGGGCGCGCAATCAAAGAGGTCGTAACCGTAAACGGGGCCCGCGTCATACTGGACAACGGCAGCTGGGGCCTGGTGCGCGCGTCTTCGAACACACCGAACCTGGTGGTGGTTTGCGAAAGCAGCCACAGCGAGGAAGAAATGCGCGCGATTTTCGCAGAAATCGATGCGGTTATCCGAACCGAACCAGGTGTCGGGGATTACGATCAGACGATCTGACCTGTAAAGAATGGCGGGGCGGTTGCATGGCAGCCGCCGTGCCTCAATCCCCTCCGAACAACTTTAAAAGCCCCTTCTTGGCCTCGTCTTCCAGCTTGTCCTTCAACGCATCTTCCACTTGTTCGGACTCGGTTACCGTGGTGCCCAGCTTTTCGCCCACCTTGTCCAACACTTTTTTCTTGGCGTCGTCTTCCAGTGCTTTCACCTTTTCGTCCGCGGCCGCCTCGATGACTTTGGTCAGGTCCGGCTTGATCGACGGATCACTCCAGGGGCCGTGAATACGAACCGGAACCGACACACCCGTTTCCGAATTTGCCCGCACAACCGCCGGTGTGAACACATAGTCGATATCACGCGCGCCCAGCCCAACGCGCCCCTTTCCGTCGGCCCGGAAATTGGTCAGCAGCATCAACAAATCGTTGTTTCTTAGGTTGCCCTTGTCGATCAAAAAGCTGGCCGTCAGGCTGTTGAAAACGGTTGTCCCGCCAGAGCCGCTTCCGCGTCCCATGAGGCGATCAAGGTCAAAGCCCGAAATCACCCCTTTGCCGACATCGATCCGTCCTTTTCCGCTCAAGGACCGCATGATCTGGTTTTCATTCTGCCCGACGCCCAGAAACTCCAGCGACCCCGAGGCGGTTCCCGACAGCCGTTCGATGCCGCCCAATGTCGTCAACGCCTGCCTGAGGTCGATCCCCTTGGCTGTAAGATTTCCGCCGACGGACAAACCATTGCGGTTGTTGGCGACAACCTGGCCGTTCACCTGACCAGAAAACAAGGTGGCCGGCTGCATCTTGAGGACCGCGCGCGACCGGTCCAGCGTCAGGGTCAGGTCGCTTTGACCAAAGGTCATACCGGGCACCGCAATCGATTTCGCCCGCAGCCGCAGCGACCCGTTGGCAAGGCCCAGCGCGGATGCATCAATAGGCGCTTTGGACCAGCCGCTTTTGCCGCCCTTGGCCGCCTTGTTGCCCTTGGCCGCCCCTTCGCCCTTTTGCGCCGGTGCGGATTTGGCCGTTTGGGACACCCGCGTCAGGTCCAAGTCACCTGCGTTCAGCCGTGCCGTGACCTGTGGGGGATTGGCGATCAGGATATCTGCCTCTCCTTGGAAACGGTTGCTGTCCAGCGCGGCGGTCATGTCGCGCAAGGCAATGCGCCCGTCGCGAGTATAGGTCATATGCCCGGAAATATCGGCAACCCGCCCCAGGCCCAGCGGCACCGAAACGCCGCCCTGGCCGAATGCCGCCAGCATCGTGTCGGTGCTGTCAGTGCGAACCTCGGTCGTGCCATCCATTTCACCGGCGATATTCACCCGGCCGTCAAAGCCGATGCTTCCGCCGGGGGCCTGCAGGCGCAGTTTCAGCCCCGTCGCCGCGCCAGAGGCATAGGCAGGCAGGTCCGGGATCGTCAAGTCCACGGCGACTGCGCCGCCGGGAACCGGCATCTGCGCCTGCATCTGCATGGGGGCCGAAATATCGGGCCAGCTGGCCTTGAGGTCGACACTGGCAAAATCCATCCGGGTTTCACCGTTTTCCACATAAACAAGCCGCGCGTGCGTCAACTCAAGGCGATCCAGCGTGACCGCGCTGTTGTCTTCGGCGGGCTTGGCGCCACCTCCGCCAGTGGCCCCCGCGTTACCCGCCGCATCCGCGGATGCGGTGGCGCCTGCGGACAATTCCCAATTGCCGCGCCCTTCAGACAGCTCCAGCCTGAGAACCGGGTTCTCTGCCAGAACCCGCCGGATACGGATATCACCGTCCAGCAAGGCGGCGGCATCGACACCGACAGCAAGGCTCTGCGCGCTCAGCATGGGTTCCGGTCCCGCCCACGGCGCGTTGCCAAAGGTGACCGGACCGGTTTCCAGCCCAAGAACCGGCCAGAAGGACAGCCGCACATCCCCCGAAAGGGTCAGCGCGCGACCAGTTTGCGCGCGGACCTGCTCGGCCAGGATTGCGCCAAGTTTGTCGCCGGGCATCAGCAGCACCGCGCCAATGACCAGCCCGATGACGGCAACCAGTATGAATAGAATTCGGATCAGCCACTTCATGCCTTGCCTCCTGCCGTTCCGGCTTGTCTGCTCTGTCTTCAGTTCGCCCAGAGAGCATCGTATTTGCAAGGGGAAGCTTTCCCCACTATATGCCGCGCATGAGCACGAACCCGCCTGACCTTCGCCCTGATCTGGCCCCTGCCGCCCGGATCACTGACACACCCCGTTCGAACCAGCCGACCATCGGTATGGTTTCCCTGGGCTGCCCAAAGGCGCTGGTGGATAGCGAACGTATCCTGACACGGCTGCGCGCCGAAGGGTACGGGATTTCGCCCGACTATTCAGGGGCTGATGCCGTCATCGTGAATACCTGCGGGTTCCTGGACAGCGCCAAGGCCGAATCCCTGGATGCCATCGGTGAGGCGCTTGTGGAAAACGGCCGGGTTATCGTGACCGGATGTCTGGGGGCCGAACCGGATTACATCCGCGAACATCACCCAAAGATCATGGCCGTCACCGGCCCGCATCAATACGAACAGGTTCTGGATGCGGTCCATACCGCAGTGCCACCCGACCCCGACCCCTTTGTCGATCTGTTGCCCGCCAGCAGCGTGCAGTTGACGCCGCGCCACTATAGCTATCTCAAGATTTCCGAGGGCTGCAACCACAAGTGCCGGTTCTGCATCATCCCCGACATGCGCGGCAAACTGGCCAGCCGGCCTGCCCATGCTGTCCTGCGCGAAGCCGAAAAGCTGGTCGACAACGGGGTAAAAGAGCTGCTGGTCATCTCGCAGGATACGTCGGCCTATGGGCTGGACCGAAAATACGACGTGAACCCGTGGAAGGATCGCGATGTCCGCAGCCACATTACCGATCTGGCGCGCGAGCTTGGCCGGATGGACGCCTGGGTTCGCCTGCATTACGTCTATCCCTACCCGCATGTGCGCGAGCTGATCCCCTTGATGGCAGACGCGGGATGCAACGTTCTTCCGTATCTGGACATCCCCTTTCAACATGCGCATCCCGACGTTCTGAAACGTATGGCCCGCCCCGCTGCCGCCGCCCGAACGCTGGATGAAATTGCCGCGTGGCGCCAAACCTGCCCCGACATAACCCTTCGGTCGACTTTTATCGTTGGGTATCCCGGCGAAACCGAGGCCGAGTTCCAGGTGCTTCTGGACTGGCTGGACGAAGCGCAACTGGATCGCGTGGGGTGTTTCCAATACGAAAACGTGGATGGCGCGCGATCAAATGACCTGCCCGATCACGTTCCGGCCGAAGTCAAACAGGACCGCTGGGAACGTTTCATGGAAAAGGCCCAGGCGATCTCAGAGGCGAAACTGGCCGCCAAGGTCGGGCGCCGCATTGACGTGATCGTAGACGAGGTTGACGGCGATGCCGCGACCTGCCGGACCAAGTCCGATGCTCCTGAAATCGACGGCAACCTGTTTATCGACGAAGGGTTCGAGGATTTGAAACCCGGTGACATCGTAAGCGTCGACGTGGACGAGGCCGGGGAATACGACCTTTGGGGAACCCTGAGCGCCGGGCGCTGAGGCATCTTTCAGGACCAAAAAAACCGCCCCACGGGCGGCCTGGTACTTTTCGAAAGGGTGCAGGCGGCCCGAAATTGGACCGCCCGCGAAGTGCTTATTGTGCGACCGGGTTACATACGGTCTGGCCTGCTTCGGTGGTGGCCAGTTCATAGCCGACCGAGCAGCTCGGGGTGCCGTATTTGTCATAGTCGGGCTGGACGTAGACCGGGGTCGGTTCTTCCTGCTGCGAGCATGCAGTCAGGACCAGGGCGAATGCGCCAACAGCAGCGAATTTCAGTTTCATGTCCATCAATCCTCTATTACTTTTCTGATATTGCCCAGTTTTTCGGGGCCTCTGACAGAATAGGCCGTACATTCCTTTCTGGCAACAGACTCAATCACATCGTCGTGATTTGAGGCGAAACCACGCTGGAACAGCGGTTCATGCCGGATGCACGGCCAAAGCTTTGGCATCACGCCGCGTCAGGCTATGCTTGGGGCGCGACACAGCCAAAGACGGAGCAGCCAGATGTCAGAAAATGCCAAGATTGCCCAAAAAGGCCCGTATCCGGTCGACGTCACCGAAGGCAAAACCTATTTCTGGTGCGCCTGCGGACGATCAAAGCGACAACCGTTTTGCGACGGATCCCACAAGGAAACAGGGTTCGAGCCGGTGAAATTTTTGGCGGACAGCAGCAAAAAGGTCTATTTTTGTGGCTGCAAACAAAGCGCGACAGCCCCGATATGCGATGGAACGCATTCCCGGCTGTAAGAGCGTTATGTCAGATTGTTCAGAATCGCCGCGTTGGCGCAGAACTCGGGCGCGGCCGTTGCCCGGGATTGTTGCATCGCCAACCAAAAGGCGCATTTCTCACTGCAATCGGCGCCGCGACAACGGGTGACCAACTCGGCATATTCATTGGCAGAAAGCTGCCCCTCGGCCATTGCCTCGGTCAGGGAAAGCCCCATGCACCGGGCCACAGACCGCGTTAGCCAAAAGTGCTTTTCAATATCACCCAAAGACGTCGATGGCATCAGTTCACCTGTGATTGCTTGTCCCTGAGCCGCGCGAATCGCGCGCGATTCGGGCAGTTCCTGGGCGCGGTTGCACTGGTCTCGTGCTGTTCCAGCCAGCGCGGGCATGCCTTTGCCCAGGCGCATCCCCTGCAGGATTGAACCATGCCGGCCCATTCCTGATGGCTCAGATCACCTGAATGCCGCGCCCTGACCAGATCGGTTCCGGTCACCCGGCCCATTTGCAGGACCAATCGAAAATGGGTCATCAAATGTCCAAGCGGTGTCATGGCAGGCCCTTCGGTCAGGAGATCAATTTGCGAAGCAGGGTCCGGTTTCTGCAGTATTCCGGTGTTCGGCGGGCATCGGCCGCGTTTTGCAACGAGGCCTGGCAATGCGCAGGGTTTGCGCACCCCGTGCAACGCAGTACTGCGTCGGTAAGGTCGTCGATGGTAAGCTGACCGCCGATGGCCGCTTCTTCCAGATCAACCCCAAGCGACGCCGCCATGTCATCTACCAGACCGGCGTGAAGCTTTAATGTCTCGCGTGTGGGCATGACATTCCCTTTCCTGTTCGCGCTATGGAAATAGAGGTACCCCAACACGCAGGAATTGCCCTTGATTCAGGTCAAGCCTGGGTTTCCAGCGCATCCAGGTAGGCACGCGTCGCATCCTGCACCCTGCGGAAGCGGTCCCCGCCCAACTTTTTGCCACCATACCAGCGGGTCACGATGATCAGGTGGTTTTCGACCTCGGCCCGCTGCATCATGCGCAGGATGACCAGCCCAGCGCCCGTTTCGCCGTCATCGGCCTTGAGAGCGCCCGAAGGCAATATGGCAGCCCAGGTGTTATGCGTCGCGCGGGCATAGGTCTTGTCTGTTTTCAGGTCCTTCAGCACCGCATCCACCTGCGCGCGCGTGGCCACATGCGCCCCCGAAACAGCGTATTTTGACCCCCTATCCGTCAGGATCACGCCAAGGCGTGCAATCTTGGTCATTGCGTCAAACCCAGTTTGGCCGCGGTTTCCAGGACCACCTGCACCCGCCGTGCATTTGGCGGGTGCGACGCAAGAAACCGATCACCGGGATCGGGGATGCGCTTGAAAAACTCCATCCCGACCAGTGGGTTGTACCCTGCTTGATAGGTTATGACCGTGCCCAGCCGGTCGGCCTCCAATTCAAAATCCCTGACATAGGTTTGGACGCCGACCTCGGCACCCAGTTGCTGGGCCTGTTCGATCTCTTCTGCGTTGGCACCCGTATCACGGGCCAGATCGCCAAAAATCCTGGCGCTTTCCTTGGCATTTTCCGCCTGCCGGTCGATATGCCCAAGAACGTGATGCGCCGCTTCGTGCCCCATGACAAAGGCCATTTCGTCGCCGTTATCGGCGGCCAGGATCATGGACTGCGTGAAAATGATGAATGGGCGGTCGGAATCGTCCAGCGTTTGAAATGCATTGGTGGGGGCGTTCCGGTCCAGATCGACCAGAATACCAAAGGTACAGTTCGGCCTGTTGGTTTGCCTGCGGCATTCGGTGCTGGCGGCCGCGCCGACACGGCGGCTGACCTCTTGGAACGTTCGCGCCGTGTCCTGCAGGGTCGGGTTTGCAGGCGACCATTCCTCGGCGGGCACGAACCGCTGACTTTCCGAGCCCAGGGCGCAGGCAGACAGAAGCGGTGCCAGCAGCAAGACGAAGCAACGCATTCGATGACCTTTCCACATACCCTGCCGGACCAACAGCTTAGCGCGGCAAGACCATGCTGACCACACCCCTATGGTCACCTGCGGGTTGCAATGCACAGACTGGCCCGGCACTGTGCCCATATGTTTACGATTGAGCATGAATTCGACTCGACGGTTATCACTCTGGTGGACGAGGGCCCCAAGCCTTTGCAAGAGGATATCGTCATAAACAGCTTTGCCGAATGCGTAACGCTCGAACAGCTGGACCCCAGAACCGAGCAGGTTCAGAAAATAACCCTTTCTCCGGAACAGGTGCGCGATCTGGCTGCTGCGCTTGACCTGCCGGAAGGTGTTTACCAGATTCGTGAGACACCTCAGGGGTCATAGACAAACCGCTTTTGGCGTCCGCTCTGCCCCTGTTTCAGAACAAGTGATGACACAGGCACCCCCATGGCCCGCGCAAGCAGGGCCCGCACGGCCTTGTTCGCCTTGCCAGCTTCGGGGGCGGTGGTGACATAGATGCGAACCGTCCCGTCCGCGGTTTCGACCCGGTCCCGTGCCGCCCCCGGCGTCACCCGAACGTCGATCCCGGTTCCGGGCCGGGCGAACGCGGACAGGTCGGGCAAGTCGCGCAGTTTTGGTTTGGCCATTGTCCCTCCGGAATTGGCGGCGATGGCAATCATATTATGGCAGCGCCGGGCAGAGCCAAGAGTTTCCGATTTAGCCCTTGAAACACATGGCCTTCTGACCGAGATACAGAAGGCCCATGTAAAGAAAGTTAACATATGTCCCTGAAAAACCCGGCCGCCCTGGATTTTCTGCTGTCCCGCCGGTCTCGTCCGGCCAAGACGCTGGTTGCCCCGGCGCCGACCCGAGATGAATTATTGCCATTGCTGACCGCCGCGGCCCGCAGCCCGGATCACGGCAAGCTTGAACCCTGGCGGTTCATCGTTCTGGAAATAGGGGCGATGCCACGCTTGTCGGCGCTGACGCGAGACCGCGGGATTGCTCTTGGCAAGTCGCCAGAGGAAATTACCAAGGCCTGCAACCAGTTCGACATGGGCCATCTGGCGGTTGCGGTGATCGAAATACAAAAACCGTCGGACAAGGTTCCGGCAATCGAACAGAGCTATTCCGCGGGGGCGGTGTGCCTGGCGCTGTTGAACGCAGCCCTGGCCGCCGGATGGGGCGCGAACTGGCTGAGCGGCTGGCAGACCCATGATCGGGAATTCTGCCAACAGGCATTTGGGTTGGGCGACACCGAACGCGTCGCCGGGCTGATCCATATTGCAACCGAAGGGGCACAACCACCCGAACGCCCCCGCCCCGATATTGACGCCCTGACCCAGTGGGTTTCCGAATGATCATCATTCAGTCCTTTTTCCAGGCGCTTGGGCAAATCGGTGACCCGCGGTTCCGTTCGGTCCTGCTGCGGGGTGTTGGCTTGACCATCCTGCTTTTGATCGGCGCCTGTGCAGGCGCGATCTGGCTGATCAACCGGGCCTCTGGCCAGGAAATCTCGATGCCTTTCATCGGCACGGTACCCTGGCTCAACGACATCCTGGGCTATTCCGGCATCGTCCTGGTCCTGATTTTGCCCGTTTTCCTGATGATCCCGGTGGCCTCGGCCATCACGTCAATGTTTCTGGACGAGGTCGCCCAGGCCGTTGAGGACAAACATTATCCGACCCTGCCACAGGTTCCCGATCTGCCGTTTTCCGAAGCGGCCCGCGACACGCTGAGCTTTCTCGGCGTTCTGATCGCCGCCAATGTGCTGGCCTTGGTGCTGTACGTGGTCTTTGCCCCGCTTGCGTTGTTCATATTCTGGGGCATGAACGGGTTCCTGCTGGGGCGCGAATATTTCACCCTCGCCGCGATGCGGAGAGTGGGGCGCGAGGGGGCGCGAAAGCTGCGTTCAAAGCATGCGGCAACGATCTGGATTGCTGGCACGCTTATGGCAATTCCTCTGTCCGTGCCCTTGGTAAACCTGGTGATCCCGATTATTGGGGCCGCCACATTCACCCATATCTTTCATGGCCTGTCAGGGAACAGGCCCTGACAGTTATTGCCGTGGCTCCAATTGGTTGAGCCAATCGAAATCACGAACGGAAATGATCCCGGACAGGATGATCCCCGCGATTATCGCCCAAAGAACAACCGAGACAGCGGTCGTGATCCACAATTTCTTTCTGAGGTGATGTTCTTCCGGTGCCCCTGCATGGGTGCCCGGAACGACTTCGCCAACATCGCCCTGGGTACGGATTCGTATAGGCAGAATCACAAGCAGGGTCAGAAACCAGATAACGGCGAACAGAACCGCTGCGGCGGTAATCGTCATTTCAGACCCTCCTGCCGGGCGTTCATACCTGCTCCAACTCGACCAGGCACCCGTTGAAATCCTTGGGATGCAGGAAAAGCACTGGCTTGCCGTGGGCCCCGATTTTCGGCTCGCCCGATCCAAGAACGCGGGCGCCGGTCGATTTCAGGTGATCGCGCGCGGCGATGATGTCTTCGACCTCATAGCAAACATGATGAATGCCGCCAGCCGGGTTCTTTTCCAGAAAACCGTTGATCGGGCTGTCATCGCCCAGCGGGTAAAGCAGTTCGATCTTGGTGTTCGGCAGTTCGATGAAAACGACGGTCACGCCATGATCAGGTTCGTCCTGCGGCGCGCCGACCTTGGCGCCAAGCGCGGTCCGGTACTGGTCCGAGGCCGCATTGAGATCGGGAACGGCAATGGCGACATGGTTCAAACGGCCAATCATGGCAACCTCCTCAGTTCTGCGTTGCAGCGGTTATGGTGGTTGCGCTGGCAAAGGGCAAGTGCGCGAATTCGCCTGTTAACCCTGTGTTAGCCAGAAGTTCCTAGCGTGAAGCATCTGCTGAAAAGGAGTTTCGCAATGGACGATTCGGACCCATTCACCGCCCCGACCCCACCGCCCAACGCGATGCGGCCGCTGCTGGGGCAAACCATCCTCGTGGTCGAAGACAGCCGGTATGTCTGCGATGCCATGCGCCTGATGTGCCTGCACAGCGGCGCGCGCATCCGCCGGGCCGATTGCCTGAAATCTGCGCGCCGCCATCTGCAGATCTATCGCCCGACTGTTATCATCGTGGATATGGGGCTGCCTGATGGGTCCGGTGCAGACCTGATAGACGAACTCAGCCAGGCAACACCACGGATCAGCGCCATTGTGGGCATGTCCGGCGACGAAGACACCAAAGCCGCCGCCATGCGCGCGGGTGCGGACGGCTTTCTTCCCAAGCCGTTGTCATCGCTTGCGTTTTTCCAGAAGTCCATTCTGGAGCTGCTGCCCGAAGATCGCCGCCCCAGCGGATTGCACGCCATACGGGACAAGGTCATTCGCCCTGATCCAATGGCCTATCAGGATGACATGGCACACATCGCCGATGTTCTGTCAGGCCCGACCGACCAGACGACGCTGGACTATGCAGCACGGTTTCTAAGCGGTGTGGCCGTTTGCGCCCAGGATACGGTGCTGGCAGATGCCGCTCGGAAACTGGCCGCAACACGTTTCGACGGCACTCCCGTAACTGCGCAGGCGGCGCGGGTCGCCGGACTTGTACAAAACCGTCTGGAACAGCGAGAGGCGATTTGAGATGACGACAGCCTATTTCGTAACGGCGGGCCTTTTGTTCGCGTGGGGCTACCGCCGAACCCGGCGCGCCGCCAAGGCAATCCGGGCCAATTGTTTGGGATATGACGGCCTGACGGATTGACCGACAGCCGCATGGGCAACTGCTGAAAATGGGCCCCGCCCGCACAAGGCGGGCGATCCCGTTTGCCGGGTTCTCAGTCCTGCGGGATAACCCGCAGCCCCAGTTCCATCAACTGATCCGATGTCGGTTCAGAAGGCGCCTGCATCATCAGATCTTCGGCACGCTGGTTCATCGGGAACATCATGACCTCACGAATATTCGCCTCGTCAGCCAGCAACATCACAATCCGGTCGATCCCAGCTGCACATCCGCCGTGCGGCGGCGCGCCATAGTGGAATGCGTTGAACAAAGCGCCAAATCGGGATTTGACCTCTTCCGCGCCGTACCCGGCCAGTTCGAACGCCTTCAGCATGATCTCGGGCTTGTGGTTCCGGATCGCACCCGAGACCAGTTCGTACCCGTTGCACGCCAGGTCGTACTGATAACCGCGCACGTCCAGCGGGTTGCCCTGCAAGGCCTCCATCCCGCCCTGCGGCATCGAGAACGGATTGTGTTCGAAATCGATCGCGCCGGTCTCCTCGTCCTGCTCGTAGATCGGGAAGTCGACGATCCAGGCAAAGGCGAAACGGTCTTTTTCGGTCAGGCCAAGCTCATCCCCGATTACATCACGCGCCTTGCCAGCAACCTTTTCAAAGGCTTTCGGCTTGCCACCCAGGAAGAACGCGGCATCACCAACGCCCAGACCCAGCTGCTGACGGATCGCCTCGGTCCGGTCGGGGCCGATGTTCTTGGCCAGCGGACCTGCGGCCTCCATTCCTTCGCCCTGATCGCGCCAGAAGATATAGCCCATGCCGGGCAGGCCTTCTTTCTGGGCAAAGGCGTTCATGCGGTCACAGAATTTGCGGCTGCCACCTTTGGGCGCCGGGATGGCGCGGATCTCTGTGCCCTCCTGCTCCAACAGCTTGGCAAAGATGGCAAATCCAGACCCGCGGAAATGGTCCGAGACCACCTGCATCTTGATCGGGTTGCGCAGGTCGGGCTTGTCGGTGCCGTACCACAGGGCCGCGTCCTTGTAGGATATCTGCGGCCAGTCCTGATCAACCTTGCGACCGCCGCCGAATTCTTCGAACACGCCGGTCAGAACGGGCTGGATCGTGTCGAACACGTCCTGTTGCTCGACAAACGACATCTCAAGGTCAAGCTGATAGAAATCGGTGGGCGAACGGTCAGCGCGCGGGTCTTCGTCGCGGAAACACGGCGCAATCTGGAAATACTTGTCAAAGCCCGAGACCATGATCAGCTGTTTGAATTGCTGCGGGGCCTGCGGCAATGCGTAAAACTTGCCCGGATGCAGACGCGACGGCACCAGAAAGTCGCGCGCACCTTCGGGGCTGGACGCGGTGATGATCGGCGTCTGATATTCGCGGAACCCCTGATCCCACATCCGGCGGCGCATCGAGGCCACGACGTCCGAGCGCAGGCTCATGTTTCGCTGCATCACCTCGCGGCGCAGGTCCAGAAAACGGTACCGCAGGCGCGTTTCCTCGGGGTATTCCTGGTCGCCGAACACCATCAGGGGCAATTCATCCGCCGCACCCAGGACTTCCAGGTCGCGCACATAAACTTCGATTTCGCCGGTCGGCAGCTTAGGGTTGACCAACTCGGGGTCACGGGCCTTGACCGTGCCGTCAATGCGAATGCACCATTCCGACCGCACGTTTTCAAGTGCCGCAAAGGCGGCGCTGTCGCCGTCGCACAGAACCTGCGTGACACCGAAATGGTCGCGCAAATCAAGGAACAGAACGCCGCCGTGATCCCGGACCCGATGCACCCATCCCGACAGGCGGACGGTATCGCCGACATTGGCGGCAGTCAGATCGGCGCAGGTGTGGCTGCGGTAAGCGTGCATGGATCATATCCCTTCGGGCGCTGAATTGGTCGCGCCGATACACCGCGATAGGCGAGGGAAGTCAAGGGTTGCGCGGCCCCTGACGCTGCTTGGTGGCCAAAAGGCTGGCAAATTCGTATTTTGGGGTCCGTTTTCAGAACGCCGATCCTGAACGGGCAACCCCTGCCGGGGAAACTTGGCCCATTCGAAAGCTGGTGTTCGGCTGGGACGACAAGCCCAATGAGATCGCGTTTTTCACGACCTGCCCCCTCATGACAGTCTGGGGTCATCCGTTCCATCTGGTAAGCGGCGCGACGAAGGCCGCGAAACTGCAAGGACAGCGCGCCTGACCCATCACGACGCCCCATACATCAGACAGATTGCGATTCGGCCCACCTTCTTGCAATGCCGCGCCTTTGGCACGCCATGCAAACCCGCGCAGACACGCCCCGCGCGACTGCGAAGTTCAGCCATCAGGCCCCTAGAAAGGGCGTTGGACATTGCCGGAATAGAAATACACGCCCAACCCGGCGGCAAAGATGATGTTGCCGGCAATCGCATGCAGCAGGACAGCAAGATAAAACGAGCCGCGGGCGCGGTAGCCCCAGGAAAACAACAGCCCGCCCGCAAATGTCATCGCGGCGACAATCCAGCTCCAGTACATGAGATGGGCAAAGGCAAAGAGCGCCGCGTTCATGAGGGGCAGCGCCACCCCGTCTGGCAAAATCGCGTGGTAGCGGCGGTAGAAAAGCGGGCGAAACAGCAGCTCTTGCGGCAAGGCGGAAACAAGTGGATAGGCCACCCAGATCACCGCCAGAACCTCGGGCCGGTTCAGCAGCAGAAAAAACGCCGCGTCCGGGCGGGTCAACAGCACCAGACCCGTACATAACGCCGCCATCGCCCCGCCAAAAACTGCAAGCTCACCCCAGGACCAGTTGTTCCAGCCGTACCGAAGCTCGGCCCAGGAAAACCCGGGCGTGCGGTGCAACAGGAAAATTCCGATACCGGTAAAGGTAAAAAGCGCGGGAAACATCCAGCTTGGTGGAAAAAGCACTGCGATCAGCAAGGGCGCCAAAACGAAGAAGGCGCCGAACTCGCACCACAGCCGCAATCTGGGGGCGGTGGGTTCCGCCAGGTTCCCGGTCCTGCTCACGATGTTGCCAGCTCTGCCCGGATCATCCCCCTAAGGGAGTTTCCGACCCAGAGCCTTGGCGCCTGATGCAGGTCGGCCAACGTCAGGACCGCCTCGGCGACCTGCCCGGTGGCCAACATTTCCTCGCGCAGAATGCCCGGCAGCAGGCCGGAAGACTGGGCAGGTGTCAGCCGCTGACCGTCGGAAGTTTCGAGAAACAGGTTGGTGATCGTTCCTTCGCACAGCTCGCCGCGGTCGTTTAGAAACAGAAGTTCATCCACCCCCTCAGGCATCGCCCTGCGCGCGGTTTCATAGACCTGACGCTGCGTGGTCTTGTGCCGCAACCATATGTCCGCGGCGTTCACCGCCGTATCCGAGACGGCAAGCCGCCAGAAAGGCGGGTTGTCAGCCAGGGGGCCGGTTGTCACCTCGGTTTGCCCGGCAACATCCAGCGTCACCCGGATGCGCAAGGCCTCGTTTCCGGCCTGTTCCGAGATCTGTCCCAGATCGGCAGACAGGCCCGCGCGATCAAATGCAAGGCCCAGAGCCGCCGCCGACCGCGCCATGCGCGCCAGGTGCCGGTCCTGCCGGATGATCCCCTGCCCCGGTCGGAACCCTAGGGTTTCGATCAGCCGGAAATCTGGGTCTGCGGGCGGCTGAATCGCGCCTTCCATAGCGCCTCCTCGTATTCTGACGCGGCGGTGCTGTCCCAGACGACACCGCCGCCCACATTCAGGGTCGCGTCGGCGCCATCGACCATAAGGGTGCGAATGGCAACGTTGAATTCGCTGGTCCCATCCGGGGCGGCCCAGCCGATCGTGCCACAGTAAATATCGCGCGGCCAGGGTTCCAGCGCCGAAAGGATTTCCATGGCACGAATCTTGGGTGCGCCAGTAATGGAACCGCAAGGAAACAGGGCCGTCAGAATATCGGAAAAACCAACCCCGACATGCAGCCTGGCCCGGACCAATGACACCATCTGATGCACCGTCGAATAGGTTTCGACCTTGAACAACTCGGGCACCTGAACCGATCCCGGCAGGGCCACGCGGCTGATATCATTGCGCAACAGGTCCACGATCATCAGGTTTTCGGCTCGGTTTTTTGCGTCTTTGGTCAAAAACGCCCTGCGCCGTGCGTCTTCGGCCAGGTCTTCGCTGCGCGGCTGCGTCCCTTTCATCGGGCGTGTTTCGATGGTGCCGTCCGCATCGGTTCGGAAAAACAGTTCCGGCGACCGACTGAGAAGATCGGGAAAACCATCCTGCTGAACCAATACGCCGTGGCCAACGGCCTGGTTTGCGGCAAGCGCCGCATAAACCGCTTCGGACCCGCCCGCGACGGTCAGGTCGATGGGGAAGGTCAGGTTGGCCTGATATATGTCGCCTGCGCCGATTGCATCATGCACAGCCTGAAACGCGGTGGCGTAACGCCCGGCATCCCATCTGGGGCGAAACTCCAGGACCCGTCCCGATGCCTTGGCCAAGCTGCGCTGACCCGGGCGGTCGTAAACGCCGAAACACAACAGAGGCAGGCGGCGGTCATCAGGCAGCAGCCGCATCAGGCGGGGTTCAAGCAGAAACCCCAGCTCGTAACTGGCATACCCTGCCAGCCAACCGCCCGCGGCGCGTGCCTCATCCAGCGCGGCCAGCGCTTGCGGCACCTGTTCCGCGCTCTGCGCCTGGATCACCTCGACCGGTGTCTCAAAAGACGTTCCCGGTCCCGCCGGACCCTGATCGAAACAAATACGCAATTTCGCCCCCATCTGCCGTGTTGCGCGGTATAGAGATATCGGCGCCGGACGAAAGAGCAGAAAGCGGCAATTGCAGCTTAGTTTCCGATCCCTCTTGAACCTTTTCGCGCGGTCCCTATAACGCAGGACAATTTGGGCGCTTGGGCGGTGCCCGCGACTCGTTGATATTGAAGGGGCCAGGCCATGCCGAAGAGAACCGACATTCAGTCGATCATGATCATCGGGGCTGGGCCCATTGTTATCGGGCAAGCCTGCGAATTCGACTATTCAGGCGCGCAGGCCTGTAAAGCGCTGCGCGAAGAAGGGTACCGGGTCATCCTGGTGAACTCGAACCCGGCGACGATCATGACCGATCCGGGCTTGGCAGATGCCACCTATATCGAGCCGATCACACCCGAAGTTGTTGCACGTATTATAGAAAAAGAACGCCCGGACGCGCTGCTGCCCACCATGGGCGGGCAGACCGGCCTGAACACGTCGCTGGCGCTGGAAGAGATGGGCGTGCTGGACAAGTTCGGTGTCGAGATGATCGGCGCCAAGCGTGACGCCATCGAAATGGCCGAAGACCGGAAACTGTTCCGTGAGGCGATGGACCGGCTGGGTCTGGAAAACCCCAAGGCGACCATCGTGACCGCGCCGCGCAAGGAAGACGGCAAAGCAGACCTGGACGCTGGCGTTCAGATCGCTTTGGACGAATTGGAAACAATCGGGCTTCCTGCGATTATTCGTCCAGCATTTACGCTTGGCGGCACCGGCGGCGGTGTTGCTTATAACCGCGAGGATTACATTCACTTCTGCCGCTCGGGCATGGATGCCTCGCCGGTCAATCAGATCCTCGTCGATGAAAGCCTGCTGGGCTGGAAAGAATACGAGATGGAGGTGGTGCGCGACACCGCTGACAACGCCATCATCGTCTGTTCCATCGAAAACGTCGATCCGATGGGCGTGCATACCGGTGATTCGATCACCGTGGCCCCGGCACTGACGCTGACCGACAAGGAATACCAGATCATGCGCAACGGCTCGATCGCCGTTCTGCGCGAGATCGGGGTCGAGACCGGTGGTTCGAACGTTCAATGGGCGATCAATCCCGATGATGGCCGCATGGTCGTGATCGAAATGAACCCGCGGGTTTCGCGCTCATCCGCTCTGGCGTCCAAGGCGACGGGTTTCCCGATTGCCAAGATCGCCGCAAAGCTGGCCGTAGGCTATACGCTGGACGAGCTGGACAACGACATCACCAAGGTCACGCCCGCAAGCTTTGAGCCGACCATCGACTATGTCGTCACCAAGATCCCGAAATTCGCGTTCGAGAAATTCCCCGGCTCGGAACCCTATCTGACCACCGCGATGAAATCGGTCGGAGAGGCGATGTCCATCGGTCGCACGATCCACGAATCGATGCAAAAGGCACTGGCGTCGATGGAATCGGGTCTGACCGGATTTGACGAGGTCGAGATCCCCGGCCTGAACGTGGGTCACTGGGACGAGGCCGACGACAAGGCCGCCGTGATCAAGGCAATCAGCCAGCAAACGCCTGACCGGCTGCGCACCATTGCGCAGGCCATGCGCCACGGTCTGACCGATGACGAGATTTTCGCCGTCACAAAGTTCGACCCGTGGTTCCTGGCCCGCATCCGCGAGATCATTAATGCCGAGCGCGCGGTGCGCAAAGACGGCTTGCCAATGACCGAAGAGGGCATCCGCAAGCTGAAAATGCTGGGCTTTACCGACGCGCGCCTTGGCAACCTGACCGGCCGGGACGAGGCCAACGTGCGCCGCGCGCGCCGCAATCTGGGTGTCTCGGCCGTGTTCAAACGCATCGACACCTGTGCCGCCGAGTTCGAGGCCCAGACGCCCTATATGTACTCGACCTACGAGGCCCCGATGATGGGCGAGGTCGAGTGTGAGGCGCGTCCGAGCGACCGCAAAAAGGTCGTCATCCTTGGTGGTGGCCCGAACCGGATCGGTCAGGGGATCGAATTTGACTATTGCTGCTGTCACGCCTGTTTCGCGCTGACCGACGCGGGTTATGAGACCATCATGGTCAACTGCAACCCCGAGACGGTTTCGACCGACTATGACACCTCGGACCGCCTGTATTTCGAGCCGCTGACCTTTGAACACGTCATGGAAATCCTGACGAAGGAACAGGAAAACGGCACCTTGCATGGCGTGATCGTTCAGTTCGGCGGCCAGACGCCGCTGAAACTGGCCAACGCGCTCGAGGCCGAGGGTATCCCGATCCTGGGCACCACGCCGGACGCCATCGACCTGGCCGAAGACCGCGAACGGTTCCAGGCGCTGGTCAACGACCTGGGGCTGAAGCAGCCCAAGAACGGCATTGCATCGACCGACGCGCAGGCGCTGGAAATCGCAGGTGAAATTGGCTTCCCGCTGGTGATCCGGCCCTCTTATGTTCTGGGCGGTCGCGCGATGGAAATCGTGCGCGATATGGATCAGTTGAAACGCTATATCAACGAGGCCGTGGTTGTTTCGGGCGACAGCCCCGTGTTGCTGGACAGCTATTTGTCCGGCGCGGTCGAACTGGACGTCGATGCGCTGTGCGATGGTACCGACGTGCATGTTGCGGGGATCATGCAGCACATCGAAGAGGCGGGCGTGCATTCGGGCGACTCGGCCTGTTCGCTGCCGCCCTACTCGCTGTCGAAGGACATCATTGCCCAGATCAAGGATCAGGCTTTCAAGCTGGCCAAGGCATTGAATGTCGTCGGCCTGATGAACGTTCAGTTCGCGATCAAGGATAACGAGATCTACCTGATCGAGGTTAACCCCCGCGCGTCGCGCACGGTTCCGTTCGTGGCCAAGGCCACCGACAGCGCCATTGCCTCGATTGCCGCGCGCATCATGGCCGGCGAAAAACTGTCGGCATTCCCGCTGCGGCCCGCTTATGAAGAAGGTCAGGACACCAAGATCGCCGACCAGATGACGCTTGCGGACCCGGATATGCCGTGGTTCTCGGTCAAAGAGGCGGTGATGCCTTTTGCCCGTTTCCCGGGCGTCGACACCATCCTGGGCCCCGAGATGCGTTCGACCGGCGAGGTGATGGGTTGGGACCGCGATTTCCCCCGGGCTTTCCTCAAGGCGCAAATGGGCGCGGGTATGGTTCTGCCATCGTCCGGGCGCGCCTTTGTGTCGATCAAGGACGCCGACAAGGGCGCTGCGATGCTCGAAGCCGCGCAGGTGCTGGTCGCGCAGGGGTTTGTCCTGGTCGCAACCCGCGGCACGCAATCCTGGCTTGAGGCTCAGGGCGTGCCTTGTGATCTGGTCAACAAGGTCTACGAAGGCCGTCCCGACGTGGCCGACATGCTCAAGGATGGCCAGGTGCAACTGGTCATGAACACGACCGAAGGCGCACAGGCGGTCGAGGACAGCAAGGTCATTCGTTCGATCGCGCTGTATGACAAGATCCCGTATTTCACGACTGCCGCAGGCAGCCATGCGGCCGCTTTGGCGATCAAGGCCCAGGCCGAAGGCGACGTCGAGGTGAAATCGCTGCAAGGATGACCGTAAATCGGTGGTTCAAACACAAAAAACCCCGGCACTGCCGGGGTTTTTTCGTATTTCCCTTGGGCCGGGGCCATACGGGCCGCCGCGCCCTAGGCCGAACCGGCTAACCTGCGCCGTTCTTCGCGGGTAAAGAATATCAGGTAGAACACCGGCGCCGCGACCATCGTCAGGACGGTCGCAAAAGCCAACCCGCCCATGATCGTCACAGCCATCGAGACAAAGAAGGCATCCGTCAACAAGGGCGCCATACCCAGAATCGTGGTGATCGCCGCCAACATGACGGGGCGCAACCGCGAGACCGACGCTTCGATGATGGCATCCCGCAGAGCCTTGCCCGACGCGCGGACCAGGTCGATTTCCTCGACCAGGACAATACCGTTCTTGATCAGCATCCCCGAAAGGCTGAGCAGCCCCAGCAGCGCGGTAAAGGTAAAGGGCAGGCCGGTGCCCAGCAATCCGATCACAACGCCGTTTACCGACATGGGCACCAGCAGCCAGATGATGATCGGTTGTTTGACCGCGTTGAACAAAAGCACCGAGATCAGGACCATGATCAGCAGGCTCAGCGGCAATTGCCGCCCCAGGCTGGCTTGTGCATCGCCTGAATCCTCGAATTCACCGCCCCACGCCAATTGGTAACCCAGCGGAAGCTCCATCGCCTCGATTGCGCCGCGCACTTCGGAATGGACCTGCGCTGCGGTCTTATCGGCGGGGATATCGGCGCCGACGGTGATCGTCAGCACCCGGTCGCGACGATGGACCAGCGTGTTCTGGGCGCGGTATTCGAACCCATCGACCATTTGTTCGATCGGAACGAATTTCTGCGACTGGTCTGAATAGACGACCTGATCCACAATCGAATAATCCCCGTCCGCGGGTCGGCGCAGGATGATCGGGATAAGGCGATCGCGTTCGCGCAAGACACCGCCGGTAACCCCGTCCGTGGAAAACTGCAGCGTCGCCGCGATATCCTCGCGCGAGACGCCCGCCGTTTGTGCCCGTTCCGTGGCATAAATCGGCTGCACGGCAAGTTCCTGTTCACGCCAGTCATGATGGACGCTTAGTACATTTGGCGACGCGGCTGACATGATCTGAACCGCCTGGTCCGCAAGGTGCCGAAGAACGGCCGGATCACTGCCCGAGAAACGCGCCTCGATCGGGGTTCCGCCACCAGGACCAAAGACCAGCCGCTTGGTCCGGAACTCGCCTTCGGGGAACTGTTCTGACCCAAACGCCTCAAGATCAGCCTGAAGCGCCGGGATATCTTCCAGAGAATTTGTCCGAATGATCATGTGCCCATAGCTGGGGTTCGGCTTTTCAGCCGAATAGGTCAACATGAAACGGGTCGCGCCCTGCCCGACAAAGGTGGTCACCGACACGACATCATCGCGTTCGGCCAGCCAGTTTTCGAACACGGCCATATCCGTCGCGGTGCGTGCAATCGGCGTGCCTTGCGGCAACTTGTAGTGCACGAAAAACAGCGGCGTGTTCGAGTTCGGGAAGAACTGCTGTTTCATCAGCCCGAACCCCGCAAAACAGGCCACCGTGACGATCACCAGACCCGCGACAACCAACCAGCGGAACCGTAGCGCCCAGCGCAGCATCGTACCATAGATGCGAAACAGGATACCGCCATAGGCATCCGCCTCGCCTTCCTTGCCCTGCCGGAAGAAATAATGCCCCAGCAGCGGCGTGACCGTAATCGCCAAAACCCAGCTGAGCAGCAGCGAAATGCCGATGACCGCGAACAGCGAAAACAGGAACTCGCCTGTCGCGTCCGGGCTCAGGCCGATCCCCGCAAAGGCCATGATCCCGATGACCGTTGCCCCCAACAGCGGGATTTGCGTTTTTGATGCTGTATCTTCGGCCGCCTCGCGCGAGGGCCTGCCTTGCAACATTGCGATCTGCATCCCCTCGGCCACCACAATCGCGTTATCGACCAGCATGCCCATGGCAATGATCAGCGCGCCCAGGGAAATGCGCTCCATCTCGATTGAAAACAACGACATGAACAGCAAGGTGCCCACAACCGTCAGCAACAGGGTCGACCCAACCACGACCGCGGCGCGCCACCCCATGAAAAGCGCCAGAACCGCCACCACAATTGCAACCGACATCGCCAGGTTGACCAGGAAATCGTTCGAGGCCTGCTCGACCACGACATGTTGCTGATAGATCGGCAGGACGTTCACACCGTAGGGGATCGCCGTATCCAGCTCGGCCAGCCTGGCGTCGACACGTTTGCCGACTTCGACGATGTTTTCTGTCTTGAGCCCGGCAATGCCCAGGGTAAAGGCCTCGGTCCCGTTGTACCGGATCATGATGTCCGGGTCGGTCTGGCGCCCCCTATAGACTTCGGACATGTCGAACAGGTTGATCACCTGCCCCTGCGCACCGACCGTCAGCCCGGCAATCGCCGAAACACTGTCTGACCCTTCCGCAGTCAGGATCGTGGTCAGGTTGTTTTCGGATCGCAGCACGCCGGAATTGTTGACCGAGTCGGCATTGGCAATCGCCTCGTTGATCAATTGGTACGAAACGTTCTGGTTAACGGAAATTGCCAGGTCGGGTTCGACAAAAATGGCCTCTTCCGGCAGGCCCTGGACATCGATATCCGCCACACCGTCAACAGCCAGAAGTTCCCGGCGCAAAAAGGTCGACAGTTCATGCTTTTCGGCATCGGTAAACCCTTCGGCGGTTACGGCGTAGAACAACCCGAAGACGTCACCAAAACCGTCATTCACATAAGGCGCCGACACGCCCGAAGGCAAACCGCGCGCCGCATCGCGCACCTTGGCGCGCAGACGGGTCCAGATGTCGGGCAGTTCGTTGCCGTCATAGGTTGACTTGATCTCGACTTCGATCAGGGACTGACCGGGCTGGTTGACCGAGGTGATCACGTCGACCTCACCCATCTGCTGGATCGCAGATTCAAGCGGCTCGGAAACCTCCAGCGCCACCTGCTCGGCGGTGGCGCCGGGATATTCTGTATAGATGACCGCGTTCTTGATGGTGAAGGCGGGGTCTTCCAGACGCCCAAGCGATGAAAACCCCCAGACCCCCCCGAACAGGGCAATCAAAATTACAAGCCATGTATAGATGGGCCGGTCGATAGAGGCGCGCGCGATGTTCATGCCCCGGCCCCTCAGTTCGCAAACCCGACGAACCGGCGCACCGCCTGCCCATCGGTCAGCGCGCCGCCCCCGGCGACCACGATTTCGTCACCATCGGACAGCCCGGTTAGGACCCTGACATCTCCGGTCTGTGTCGGTTCAATCGTGACAGGCACACGCCGAACCGAGCCTTCATCCGCACCCACGGGCGAAAACACCAAGACCCCCAATGCGCCATCTGCATCCGCGACAATCGCCGTTGCCGGAACCACGATCCCAGGGTGGTTGTCCTGAACCCGAGCCGTCACCGTCACGGATGAGCCGGGAAGGATCTGCAACCCCTCTGGTGGCTCCAACCCGAACTGCATCCGAAACGTCTGCCCCACGCTGGACGTTTCGGCATCGAATTCGCGGATTTCCAGCGGGAAGACCTGGTCGCTGGCGGGAAACTTCGCCGTTATCGTGATATCGTCATCGCGCGCTGTGCGCTGAAACAAAATCTCTGGCACGTCCACTTCGATCCGCAACTCGGACATGTCATGTATCCGAACGATGGGCGTTCCGGCGGACACCGTGGTGAACGCCTCGACCGAGCGGCTGGAAATCAGCGCGTCAAACGGCGCGGTCAGCGTTGCGTGCTCAAGATCGTATTCCGCGTTGCGCAAGGCAATCGCGGCCAGTTGCGCTTCGGTTTCGGCGTCGTCGACCGCAACCTGGCTGGCTGCTGTTCCACGAAGCCGCGACAGACGTTGCAGGGTTCTGTCAGCCTGGTCCTTCTGCAGCCGCGCGCGGTCCAGCTGCAATTCGAACGGTTCCTGGTCGAGATGGGCAATCAACCCGCCTTTTTCGATGATCAGCCCTTCGGTCACCGGCATGTCGACGATCTGCCCGGCGACCTGAAACGCCAGGTCCACCGTCTGGCGCGCCGCGACCCGGCCAAAGAACTGACGCGAAAACCCCGGTGTACTTTCCTTCACGATCATCAGCTTGACGGGCTTGGCACCGCCTTCCGCCCAAAGCGGAGCCGCCAGAACTGTCAGGGCCAGGCCCAGTGAGGTCAGCAATCTCATTTCGTCAATCCCTCTGGAATTCCGGATTTCAATACGTTGTTTCTGATCTTTCGGGCCAACCGGGCGAATTGAGATGTCTCTTGTGCGTCCAGCCCCGAGGCCCGATGAAACAGCTCGCCCGCTTCTGCGACCAGCATGTCGCGCGCGGCGTGCCCCTGTTCGGTCAGCACCAACAACAAGGCCCGCCGATCCTGAGGGTCCTGTTCGCGTGTCAGATACCCTGCCGTCGCAAGCGCATCAGCGGTTGCCGTGATCGTCGACGGGACCGTCAGCATATCCGCGGCCAAAACACCCATGCGCTTGGGCCGGTCCAGCTTGACCAACAGGTGACATTCCTGCTGGCTCAGGCCGGTTTCGATGCTCGCAAAGCTTTCCTCAAGCTTCCAGTACAGCGCATAGACCCCCATCATCGCCTGAATCTCGGGGCTGAGCCGATCAAGGCCCGTTTCGGTGTCATCATGCATATCGATTCTCCGCCTGCGACGCGGGCAAAATACTTCGGTTTCTGAACTATTCAATATATGAACCGCGATTCAGCCCATTCCCTTAGGTCAACGTGGCTTGAACAAAACCACTTGTGACTGCATTTTGAGCGAATTCGAAACGTCAGGACCCACCATGTACACGCCCGCCATCACCGGTACCGGAGTTTTCACCCCCGAAAACATCATCACCAATGCCGAACTCGTCGAGGCCTTCAACGCCTATGCCGACCGGCAGAACGCCAGGAACGCCGATGCCATTGCCGCAGGCCGGATGGAGCCGATGCAACATTCCTCGGAGGAGTTCATCCTCAAGGCGTCCGGGATCGAAAACCGGTACGTGATGGACAAGGCCGGGGTACTGAACCCCGACATCATGCACCCGACCCTGCGCCAGCGCAGTGACGACGAACCCGGCATCATGACCGAAATGGCGGTCGAAGCCTGCACCAAAGCCCTGGCCCAGGCCGGCCGCACGGCCGACGATGTCGACCTAGTGATCTGTGCAGCATCCAACCACGAACGCGCCTATCCGGCGGTGGCCATCGAAATTCAACAGGCGCTGGGGATTACCGGGTTCGGGTTTGACATGAATGTCGCCTGCTCGTCCGCCACCTTCGGCATCCAGGCCGCGGCAGACATGGTACGCTCGGGGTCTGTCCGCTCGGCGCTGGTCGTCAACCCCGAGATATGCTCGGGCCACCTGGAATGGCGCGACCGGGATTGTCACTTTATCTTCGGCGATGTCGCGACGGCGACGCTGATTGAACGGATCGAAAACGCACAAGGTCCGCATTTCGAAGTTGTCTCGACCCGGTGCGCGACAGAGTTTTCGAACAATATTCGCAACAACAACGGCTTTCTCCGCAGGTCGCGCCCCGACGGGATGCAGGACCGGCGCGACATGCAATTCATGCAAAATGGCCGAAAGGTCTTTAAGGAAGTCCTGCCGATGGTCAGCAAGCACATCAGCGACCACATGGACTCGGAAGGCGTGACCAGCGGCGACCTGAAACGGCTGTGGCTGCACCAGGCAAACAAGACCATGAACGACTTTATCGGGAAAAAAGTGCTGGGCCGTGAACCAGATCCGGGCGAACAGCCCAATATCCTGCAAGATTATGCGAACACGTCCTCGGCGGGCTCAATCATCGCGTTTTCCAAGCATTCGGATGATTTTCAGGACGGCGAAATTGGCCTGATCTGCTCTTTCGGTGCCGGATACTCGGTTGGATCAGTTATCGTGAAACGACACATAGCCTGACGTTTTCCCAAACCCTGCCCTGTTGGGTTCTGCGAACGCCGCAGCCAAATCGCAGGGGCCTTGGACGCATGTCCGGCCGTTTGGCGCAGGTGCCCGCCTGCACCGCCCCGCATTTGCGTCACGTCCTGGGTGCGCGGCAGGCGATTGCGGCTAGCTGACGCTTTCTTCTTCCAGGTGAAGCTTCATTTCGATCAGCACTTGCTGAAGCATGCTGGTCTCTTTCAAAAGACGCTTGGCTTCGTTCACGGTGATGATCCCGTCTTCGATCGCCGCCTGGTATTCGGTCATGAGCATCGCGAACCGCTGGCTCAGCGCGATGACGTCCGCATTGACGCCGCCGGTGCGCGGGCTGTCGGTGTTTCGACCATCATAAGACAAGGTGATATTCTTGAGATCGGCCAAAGCCGACGTCACATGCGGATACGTGGCGACCGCCTCAAGCCGCGCGACCGCATCCACAGGAATGAACCGGTCGGCATGTTCGTCATTGTCGGAATAGTACCGGCCAAGAGTGGCTTTGGATTTCCCGGTAATCTCGCACGCTGATTCGATTCCTACGTCTTTGACCAATGCCTCGGTGTGTTTCTTCAGATAGGCCCCGATATCTGCCATTCTTTTCCCTTTGCTACCTGCACGCCCTGCCCGGTTTGGTGTTGCCGGGGAAAGGGTAAGGAAATTTCCCATACTCGAGTTTTAATTGAAATGTCATATGTTGGCTATCCCTCAGATATGCGGGGGATTTTGTGAGTGAGTGGCGGCAGTTCTTGCCGGTAACGAGTATCGGTAGAGCAATATTTTCAGCTTTACATGTTCTAGGCCACATGTTGGCCTACGGCGCCGCTGTAGTTGGAGCGGAGGTATCCATCCCCAAGAGCATCTGCTCAGCCTCCGTATCCGCGACAGCGGCGTCGCCGATCAATTTCGCACATTGTTGGCTTGTCCCGATGTCCCGCGGGATTTAGACCCCCGTCATGGCCAAGCTGTACTTTAACTATTCGACGATGAATGCCGGTAAATCGACGGTTTTGCTGCAGGCATCGCACAATTACCGCGAACGCGGCATGGACACGTACCTGATGACGGCCGCCGTCGATGGCCGCGCCGGGACCGGGCGGATTGCATCCCGGATCGGGATTTCGGAACAGGCCGACGTTTTCCGCCCGCAGGACGATGTCTGTTCAATGATCGCCGCGCGCCTGGAGCAAGGGCCGATCGCCTGCGTTTTCATCGACGAGGCGCAGTTTCTGTCCGAAGAACAGGTGTGGCAGCTTGCCCGCGCAGTAGACGACCTGAACGTCCCCGTCCTGGCCTATGGGTTGCGGGTCGATTTTCAGGGCAAGTTGTTTCCGGGATCGGCGGCCCTGCTGGCGCTTGCCGATGAAATGCGCGAAGTGCGCACGATCTGCAAATGCGGACGCAAGGCGACAATGGTGATTCGGCAGGACGAAAACGGACGGGCCATCACCGAAGGCGCGCAGGTCCAGATCGGCGGCAATGAGACCTATGTTTCGCTTTGCCGCAAACACTGGCGCGAGGCGGTCGGGTCCTGACGACCGAGACCCTGAACCGCGTCAGTGCATCCTGCCGCCGACCGGCACCTGGGCGTCGGGGCCAATCAGGACGATTTCGCCATTTTCGTCAGGCAGACCCAGAACCAGCACCTCGGACATGAACCGGCCAATCTGGCGCGGCGGGAAATTCACGACGGCCATCACCTGTTTGCCGATCAGGGCCTTGGGGTCGTAATGCGCCGTAACCTGCGCCGAGGTCTTGCGTTCGCCAATCTCGTCACCGAAATCGATCCACATCTTGATCGCCGGCTTGCGGGCCTCTGGATAGGGTTCGGCGCGGATCACCTTGCCGACGCGAATGTCGACCCGCATAAAATCGTCAAACGAAATCTCACTCATCAGCCAATTCCCTGGATCGTTCTGTTGCGGCTTTCACAGCGCGGTGCAGCAGCGCGGGAAACCCCTGTTGTTCATGCATCAGGACCTCTAGCGCGGCTTGGGTCGTGCCGTTGGGCGATGTCACGTTGACCCGCAGCTGAGAAGGGTCTTCATCCGCGGCCATGGCCAATGCCCCGGCCCCGGCCACGGTGGATTTCGCCAGTTTCATTGCCAGGTCATGCGGCAACCCATGCGCCTGCCCAGCGGCGGCCAGGGTTTCAATCAGGTGAAAAACATACGCAGGCCCCGAACCGCTGAGACCGGTGACCGCATCCATCTGCGCCTCGTCATCAAGACGAACCGTTTCGCCAATGGCCGACAGCAGGTCTTCGGCAAGGGCCAGATCTGCGGCTGCAACTTTCGAGTTACCAATGACCGCCGTAATGCCCTGCCGGATCGCCGCGGGTGTATTCGGCATCGCCCGCACGATCGGGGTGTCCGCGCCCAGAACCTGTTCGAATGTCGCCAGCGACGTGCCCGCAGCGACCGAGATGAACAGGCTGCTGCCACCGCCCAGCGCCTGAATTGCAGGCAGGGCATCGCCCATCATCTGCGGTTTGACGGCGACAAGCACCACCGCAGGCGCTTGGGGAAGCGGGGTGTTGATGTTGACGCCCTGCGCCTTAAGCCAGTCTGACGGATAGGGGTCGATCACCCAGACAGATGCGGCGGGCAGGCCGTGATCTAGCCATCCCGCCAACATCGCGGACCCCATCTTGCCACATCCCAAAAGCACCAGCCCCTGCTCGGCAACGCGTGACATGTCCATGGTGGCCCCTTCCGCTGTTGATGGTTCGGGGCAAAGCTTTACGCGCGGCCGTAAGCCTCTGCAATGGCGACTTGCATTGCGTCTTCCGGGGTGCGATTGCCCCAGGTCACCAACTGGATCGCCGGGTAATACCGCTCGGCGCTCAGGACGGCGGCGCTGATCATCGTGTCGATCTGCTCGGGGCTGGCCATCTGGCCGCCAGCCAAAACCAGACCATAGCGATAAACCATCAGCTTTTGGTTCGCCCAATACGTAAAGGCACCGGCCCAGCACTGATCGTTCATCTTGTTCAGCAATTCATAAAGATCCGATACGCGGTCCTGCGGCGGTTCCATTTCAAACGAGCAGACCATCCGAAGCGTTTCGTCATAGTTCGACCAGGCCAGGGTGATCGAATAGGTGCGCCACTGTCCCTCGACAGCCATTGCAATTTGATCATCACCGATCCGGTCGAAATCCCAATCATGATGTTCGGCCAGGTGCTCGACAATGTCGATCGGATGTAGGTCTTCTTGGAGATACTGTTCGGAAAGGGCCATTTGCCACCTCACTAATCTCTAGCAATTTGGGGCTGGCAGCGCCCCAGCGCTAGTTGCCTGCTCTACAAGCCGGGCTTCCCCCGAGAGCTCGTACTAGATATGGTGCGATGTGGTCGAATATCTGGCAACCCCCATTTTTGGGGATAACTGCAATAAGTTGTGGACAGCCCGCAACGAAGACCAAAATATTGGCAGCAGATACAGCTTTGGCTTGATTAATCTTCGGGATGCGCCAAAATACACCGCACCGCACAACCCGATTGGATTGCGCGGCGGATCGCGTTTTCCCTGAAACTGTTGTTGGTCTGGACCTACGCCAAAGCGTTACCCGTCCAGCTTGGCCTCAAGCGCGGCAATACGCTGTTCCAGCGCGGCGTTTTCTTCACGTGCCTTCTGCGCCATGGCCCGCACGGCGTCGAATTCTTCGCGGGTTACAAAGTCACGGTCGGCCAGCCACCGGTCGATCATCGACTTCATGGCGGTTTCTGCCTCTTCCCGGGCGCCCTGCGCGACGCCCATGGCGTTGGTCATCAATTGGGAAACGTCGTCCAGGATCTTGTTGCGGGTTTGCATGTTTTCACTCCGGTGTCGCGGTTCTATCCTATATGGGCAATGAAAGCGCCGGGCTCAAGGTTGACTTGCCCCGCATACCCCGGGCAATGAGACGCACATGCAGGCTGTTTTGAACTTCCCCGATTTGTCGCCCGAGCTGTTCTCGATCTCATTGTTCGGGATCGAACTTGCGCTCCGGTGGTATGCGCTGGCCTATATCGCGGGCATTGTCATCGCATGGCGGCTTGCCGTCATGGCCCTGCGCAGGCCTGCCCTGTGGCCGGACAAGGCGCCACCGATGCGCCCCGAGCAGGTCGAGGACCTGGTGACCTGGATCATCCTCGGCGTCATCCTGGGCGGGCGGCTTGGGTTCGTTCTTTTCTATCAGCCGTCCCACTACCTGCAGCACCCGCTGGATATATTGAAGGTCTGGCAAGGCGGCATGGCCTTTCACGGGGGATTGCTGGGCGTGGTGATTGCCGCCGCTCTTTATGCGCGGCGCCATTCCATCCCGGCCCTGTCCCTGGCGGACCTGATCGCCTATACCGTCCCGCCGGGATTGTTCCTTGGCCGGATGGCAAATTTCGTCAATGCCGAATTGTGGGGACGGCCGAGTGACCTGCCCTGGGCCGTGATCTTTCCCGGAACGGCGGCGCAGGACTGCCCCGGTGTCGTGGCGGGGCTGTGCGCCCGGCATCCATCGCAATTGTACGAAGCGGCGCTTGAGGGGCTTTTGCTGGGCGCGGCGCTTTTGTGGCTGGTCTATCGGCGCGGGGCCTTTCGTTTGCCCGGCCTGACCCTTGGCATCTTTTTGGCAGGCTACGGCATGTCGCGTTTCATCGTCGAGTTCTTCCGCCAGCCCGATCTGCAATTCGTATCGCCGGGCAACCCGTTGGGCCTGGCCTGGCATGTCGGCGGCTATGGCCTGACCATGGGACAGTTCCTGTCCTTACCGATGATCGCGCTGGGGCTGTATTTCGCGCTGCGCGCGCGCCCGGTCACATGAGCCTGCAGGACCAGTTGATCGCGCGCATCCGGCAGGATGGGCCTATGCGCATCTCGGACTATATGAGCGAATGCCTGCTTCATCCGCAATTGGGCTATTACACCACGCGCGACCCCCTGGGCGCGCGCGGCGATTTCACCACCGCCCCGGAAATCAGCCAGATGTTCGGAGAACTGATCGGCCTGAGCCTGGCGCAATCCTGGATGGATCAGGGAAAGCCTGCGCCTTTCGCGCTGGTCGAACTCGGGCCGGGACGTGGCACCCTGATGGCGGACCTGCTGCGGGCCACGCGCTCGGTCCCGGGATTTCACGCTGCGGCGCAACTTGTACTGATCGAAGCTTCGCCCACCTTGCGCGACGCACAGGCCCAAACATTGCAGGACTATGCGCCGCAATGGGTCGGCTCTGTCAGCGACCTGCCAGAGATGCCGACCTTTCTTGTGGCCAATGAATTCTTTGATGCGCTGCCGATCCGTCAATTTCTACGGGATGGCGCGGGATGGCGCGAACGGCTGATCGGGCTGGAGGGCGAAACGCTGACCTTCGGGCTGGGCCCCATATCCGAGCATGTCGCGCTGCGAACGCGGGTGCAGGATACCAAGGACGGCGACCTGGTCGAACTGTGCGCCGCAGCCATTCCGATTGTCACCACGATCGCTGGGCGGGTTGCCACCCATGGTGGGGCGGCCCTGGTCGTCGATTACGGCGACTGGCATTCGCTGGGCGATACCTTTCAGGCCATTCGGGCGCATGAACGGGCAAATCCGTTGCAGAATCCGGGACAGGCAGATTTGACGGCGCATGTGGATTTCGAACCCCTTGCCCACGCCGCGCGGGCCGAAGGTTGCGCGCATACGCGCCTGACGCCGCAGGGCGTGTTTCTGGAACGGCTTGGAATAACGGCACGCGCCCGCAGCCTGGCGGGTTCGCTGGGCGAACAGGAACAACCGTCGCTGATTGCCGCACATCGCCGGTTGACGCATCCCAAGGAAATGGGAAACCTGTTCAAAGTGCTGGGGCTGTACCCAGCATATGCAGCGCCGCCACCGGGACTGGAACCATGACACTGGAAATACTGACTTCAGACATGCTGTCCCCTGTGCGGCACGGGTTCTTCTGCCGACGCGGGGGCGCGTCATCGGGCATATTTGCCGGGCTGAATTGCGGGCATGGTTCGACCGACCTGTCCGAGGCCGTGGCCCTGAACCGACGGCGGGTTGCTCAGGCCATGGATGTAACGCCCGAAGCGCTGATCGGGGTGCATCAGGTCCATTCGCCAACCGTTCTGACGGTCGACGGGCCGATCAATGGCGACAAACCCAAGGCAGACGCGGTTGTAACCGCGACCCCGAACCTGGCGCTGACGATTTTGACCGCGGATTGCCAGCCGGTGCTGTTTGCAGATCCTGACGCGAATGTGATCGGCGCCGCACATGCTGGTTGGCGCGGGGCGCTGGATGGCGTTCTGGAAGCGACGCTGGACGCGATGGAAGCCCTTGGCGCACAGCGGGACAACACGGTTGCGGTCATCGGACCGACGATCTCGCAGCGGGCATATGAGGTCGGGCCAGAGTTCCTGGACCAGTTTCTTGCAGAGTCTTCCGACAACACGCGTTTCTTTGCAAATGGTCAGGACGACCGGCTGCAATTCGACCTTCCGTCCTTTGGGCTGCACCGCCTGCGCCAGGCAGGGGTCAAACATGCCGAATGGATCAGGCATTGCACCTATTCCGACCCGGCCAGGTTCTATTCGTACCGGCGCGCAACCCACGCCAACGAAGCGGATTACGGCCGTCTGATTTCGGCAATCCGGCTGTAGAACCCGGCGGAATTAAGGCGGGAACGCCCCGCTTGCGCCACAATTGTTGTGTTTACCGGTATCAGAATCGTATCGAATTTGTGCCAGTACTCAGATGGTTATCTGACATTCAGACGTTTGACTTCTGGCACCGTTAACCAAGAGGTGCTGCCAAACTTCATTTTTGTCCTCAATTCATCCCGGATAGGCCACATCCCTGCCGCAAATCGGCGTCAAATTCAGGCTTGTCAGGATACGGGGCTTCAGACCCCAGCAGAGCAGGATCAGAAAATGAAAACGAAATCGCGCTTTTTGAAAGCCGTTGTCACGGCTGTCCGGGACCAGGAACTGGAAATGCCCTGGAAGCGGGTTTCAAGTCACTCGGTCAGAGTTGCCCGCCGCCTGGCGGGCCAGCGCTGAACCGTACCACCCCAAAGGGACCAAGCTGCCGGTCCCGACGGGCATAGGGCGTACCGGGCGTTGCTCCGGTCTGGTGCGTTCCGCGTCGCTGATAAAATCAGCGCGTTGTTTTCGGAGCGTGTTTGCGCAGGCAATTTTGGTCTGCGCCGTACGAGTTTGTCTGGGGGGTCAATGTGTTGACCAATGGAATGCGAAATTCAATCGCTGCATTGCGCCAGTATGGCGGGTGCCCATGGGTGATCCATGTTTTCAAGACAAAGAACAAAAACCGTCTGGCGAGATTGCACGGGGGTCGCCTCGCCTGTTCGGAATTTAAAGGGGACTGAACAAAAAATGACCATTCCAAACTCACTGGCCCGAGCAGCCAGAAATGCGGTGGAAACTTCGCCTCTGTTGCGCGAAGCGCCCAGGACGGGGACACAACAAAAGGCGCAGCTGCGCCGGTACGAGGTCTGCTCGCTGCTGAAAAACGGGGATATTTCGCAGGTCCGGCACATCGCCCCTGCCCTGCCCGTTTTCGAAGACGCATTTTGCGCCTTTACCCGTGGATCGCTTGTCGAGACTGCAACCGGGCCGATGGCGATCGAGGACCTGTTGCCCGGTGACGCCGTTCTGACGCAGGACGGAACACCCGAACCGGTCCTGTGGAAAGGATCCGTCACGCTGATTCCGGGGCGCGAGGATTCACGCGGGCGCACACGGCCGCTGACCCGCATCATGGCGGACACGTTTGGGATGCAAAAACCAATGTCCGGCGTCATCGTCGGCCCGGCAGCCCGTCTTTTGGGGACCCCGGCCCATATGCGCCACCTCAGTGGCGGGGGGGAAATGCTGACACCCGTTTCCGAGTTTCAGGACGGGATGGGCGTGATCGAAACCCTGCCGCCGACGCCGGTCGAGCTGTTTCATATCTGTCTGGCCCGGCATTCCGTGATTCGGGTTGATGGCTTGCAGTTTGAATCTTATCATCCGGGCGTTAACGCTGTTCGAATGATCAGCCATTCGCTACGATCTATCTATCTGAACCTGTTTGCGCATATCGAATCGCTGCACGATTTCGGCCCGCTGCTGATGCCGCGCGCCGGTGACGGAGAGATCGACGCGATCACCGCGTGAACAAAGTATCGAGTACTGCATTTTGGGGGGCATCATGCAGATTTTGTTGAGTTGGGTCATTTCACTGACCATCGCCGCGTTTTTACCAACCTGTAGCGCATCGCACAGACGCGCAGGCTTTACGCCGTCCGGTTCATCCGTTCTTCCAATACATCGAACGGCACGCCGGGCTCGTCTTTTGCGCCGCGAATGACAAGCGATGTCTTGACGCTGGCCACGTTCGGCGTGGTCAGCAAGTCGCCTGTAAGGAACTGCTGAAAACTGCTCAGGTCCGGGGCAACGCATTTCAGAATGAAATCGACCTCGCCGTTGAGCATGTGGCATTCGCGAACCAGCGGCCAGTCGCGACAGCGTTCTTCAAACGCACTCAATTCCGATTCCGCCTGGCTTTCCAGCCCGACCATCGCGAATACCTGAACCTCGAACCCAAGCTCACGTGCGTTGACCTCTGCGTGATAGCCGCGGATAAATCCCGATTCTTCCAGGGTGCGAACCCGGCGCAAACAGGGCGGGGCCGAAATCCCCACGCGTTTTGCAAGTTCGACATTGGTCATCCGGCCGTCAGCCTGCAGTTCAGCAAGAATCTTTCTGTCGATTTCATCCAGCCGTGTCGTGACCATCTAACGCTCCTGAGTTTTCGGTTCTTATATCAGCACCCTGCCAATGCGCAATATTATTTCGCAATCGCGCAATAATCTTTATCCGCAATGCATGATTTGATCGGACCGGACCTGCCCGGCTTTGGCAATCAGGTGATTTCTGGGGCTTTAAGCCCGGCGGACCCGTCGCTATATCGGTGCCCGGCGCACAATTCGTCGCCAAGGCATATCGACTGGGGGTTCCATGGCCGAAACACGACACACCAAGGTTCTGATCATCGGCTCGGGGCCTGCGGGCTATACCGCGGGCGTATATGCCAGCCGCGCGATGCTGGAGCCGATCCTGGTTCAGGGCATCGAGCCCGGCGGCCAGCTGACCACAACCACCGAGGTCGAAAACTATCCCGGCTTCACCGAGGTTCAGGGACCGGACCTGATGGTCAAGATGCAAGAACATGCCACCGCGATGGGGTGTGAAGTCATCGGCGATATCATCAGCAACCTTGATCTCGACAAGCGTCCGTTCACCGCGACCGGCGACAGCGGCACGGTCTACACGGCCGATGCGGTCATTCTGGCAACCGGTGCGCGCGCAAAATGGCTGGGGCTGCCGTCCGAAGACAAATTCAAGGGCTTTGGCGTTTCGGCCTGCGCCACATGCGACGGTTTTTTCTACCGCGGCCAGGAAATCGTGGTTATCGGCGGCGGCAACACCGCCGTGGAAGAAGCGTTGTTCCTGACCAATTTCGCCAGCAAGGTTACCTTGATTCACCGCCGCGACGAGCTGCGCGCCGAGAAAATCCTGCAAGACCGCCTGTTCAAGAACGACAAGATCACCCCGTTGTGGTTCCACGAGCTGGACGAGGTGATCGGCACAGATACGCCGCTGGGCGTCGAGGCGGTTCGTGCCAAGAACGTCAAGACAGGCGAGATCACCGAAATCCCGTGCAAGGGCGTTTTTGTCGCGATCGGCCACGCACCGGCAAACGAGTTGGTCAAGGATACGCTTGAAACCCATATGGGCGGGTATGTCGTGACCAAGCCAGGGTCGACCGAGACATCGGTTCCCGGCGTGTTTGCGGCAGGGGACCTGACCGATCACGTTTATCGTCAGGCCGTGACCTCGGCCGGTATGGGCTGCATGGCCGCGCTGGACGCCGAACGGTTTCTTGCAGAGCAAGAGTGATCCTGTCACGGGTTGGGCGCGCCGCGCCCTGCCCGCCCTTTGATCGCCGGGCCTGCGCGCGGGGCGACTTGACCCGCGACGGCGGTCAAAGCAGACTTGTCCGGGACGCGGCGAAAAACAGGTGACATCAGTGGCAAGCGCTCTGTGGCAGGGCAGTTGGTCAACCCGGCTCAGGATCGCCAGCGGTCTTGTCCTGTTCACCTTCGCGTTCTTTCACTTTCTCAACATCGGCCTGGGCCTGTTTCACACGGACTACCTGCACGACATGCAGGATGGCCGCCACGCCGTCACACGGCATCTGTTGGGCAGCACGCTTTTGTACCTGGCACTGTTGACCCATGCGGGGCTGGCGCTGGTTTCGGTTGCCCGGCGCCGAACGCTGCGTATGCCATTCAGCGTCGCGCTACAGGTCACACTTGGGCTGCTGATCCCGCTGAAACTGATCTCGCATATCGTTCAAACGCGCTATGCCCACGAGATTTTCAACGTCAATGACGAGATGGGTTACATCATTATCCTGATGTGGCCGGATTCGACGATCTGGATGCAAAGCCTTCTGCTGTTGCTGGTGTGGATTCACGGCTGCATCGGACTGCATATGTGGCTTCGCCTGACGCGCTGGTGGCGTCGTTGTGTTCCCTATCTGATCGGTGTCGCCGTCTTCGTGCCCAGTTTTGCCCTCACTGGCTTGCTGACCGAAGGACGCCGCATATGGTCAGACTTCGCCGACGATGACCTGCGCGCGCAATATATCGAACATTACAACTGGCCGTCTTCGGATGCGTTCCAAACCATGTTCAGTGTCACCAATAACGCAATGGTCGCGTTTTGGGCGGCGCTGGCGGCAACGGCCCTGTACTATGTCGGGGCCAAGATCTGGCGCCGTCGCCACTCGGTGCGCGTGCGCTATGTGGACGGGCCAGAGGTGACGTCCGAAAAAGGCATGACCCTGCTTGAGATGTCTCAGGCCAATGGTGTGCCCCATACAGCCCTATGCGGCGGCAAAGGGCGCTGCACGACCTGCCGGGTGATTGTCGAGGATGGCGCCGATCGCCTGCCGCAGCCCAGCGCGGTAGAGGCCCGCAGTCTTTCGGCCGTGGGCGCGCCCAACGGCACCCGTCTGGCCTGTCAGATCCGCCCCAACGACCCGTTGACGGTGTTTCGCGTGTTCCGCCCCGAAGGCGGCCGCAACCGGGCCCATGCAAGCCAGGGTCAGGAACGCCAGTTGGCGGTTCTGTTTCTGGACATGCGCGGCTTTACCGCGCGCACGACCGGGCAATTGCCCTATGACATCGTCTTTCTGCTGAACAGGTTCTTTGATGCCATCGTACCGTCGATTACGGCCGACGGGGGTGTCGTGGACAAATACATGGGCGATGGTTTGCTGGCCGTTTTCGAAATGCCCGACGCCGCCAGTTCCGCCAGGGCCGGGTTGAAGGCGGCGGCCGAGGTCAGCCGCGCCCTGCAGCGTTTCAACCAACAGCTGAAGGCTGAGAACAGCCCCGAGATCCGTATCGGCATGGGGTTGCACCTGGGAGACCTTGTGCTGGGCGAGATCGGCGCAGCCGGTCATGCCGCCCGCACGATCATCGGAGATGCCGTCAATGTGGCCAGCAGGTTGGAGGCCGAGACAAAGGCACTGAAAGCGGAACTACTGGTATCCCAAGCCGTATTGCAGGCGGCGGGCGTGGATTGCGCGCCGCTGGACCTGCGTCCATTCGAACTGCGCGGGGTTGCTGCTGCGGTTTCGGCCTTGGCGCTGCCGCAAGCGGTGGACCTTGACGCCTTGTTGGGCACACAGGAACAGAGCATCCCTGCCTGACCCGATTGTTGCAATTGCGCAGGAATTCGGTCGCTAAACGCGATCAATACCGGAAAATCCTTCCAATCCGGGCAAAAACCACGCATATCCTCCTTTGTTTCATGAATGTATATGGACTTCACCCAAATGCCGGGGCACATGCCCGGGAAAACCCCTGAATCACTGGCTCAACCCCACTGCGATAAGAGTATTACGATGACGATGTTAAGCAATCTGGCCCCGATCCCCGAACTATACGTGTCTTATGAATCAGCGCAGAAGCTGAAGGTCGAAGCGGCCGACCTGACAAGTTGGGATCTGTCTCCGCGCCAGATCTGCGACCTGGAACTGCTGATGAATGGCGGTTTCAACCCCCTCAAAGGGTTCCTGAGCGAGGCCGATTACGACACCGTGGTCGAAGATATGCGCCTGGCCGATGGCACCCTGTGGCCGATGCCGATCACGCTGGACGTCAATGAGGACTTTGCCGACACCATCGAACTGGGCCAGGACATCGCCCTGCGCGACCAGGAAGGCGTAATCCTGGCGACAATGACCGTGACCGATCGCTGGACCCCGAACAAATCCCGCGAGGCCGAAAAGGTCTTTGGCGCCGACGATGATGCGCACCCGGCCGTGAACTACCTGCACAATGTGGCCGGAAAGGTATATCTGGGCGGACCCGTCACCGGGATTCAGCCGCCCGTCCACTATGATTTCAAGGCACGGCGCGATACGCCCAACGAATTGCGCGCCTATTTCCGCAAGCTGGGCTGGCGCCGTATCGTTGCGTTCCAGACCCGCAACCCGTTGCACCGCGCCCACCAGGAACTGACGTTCCGCGCGGCGAAAGAAGCACAGGCCAACCTGCTGATCCACCCGGTTGTTGGCATGACCAAACCCGGCGATGTGGACCACTTTACCCGCGTCCGCTGCTATGAGGCGGTGCTGGACAAATACCCGGCCTCGACCACATCGATGTCGCTACTGAACCTGGCGATGCGCATGGCCGGCCCGCGCGAAGCCGTCTGGCATGGCCTGATCCGGGCCAACCATGGCTGCACCCATTTCATCGTTGGTCGCGACCATGCTGGCCCCGGCAAGAACTCGGCCGGCGAAGATTTCTATGGCCCTTATGACGCACAGGACCTGTTCCGCAAATACCAGGACGAAATTGGCGTCGAAATGGTCGACTTCAAGCATATGGTCTATGTGCAGGAACGAGCCCAATACGAACCCAATGACGAGATCCAGGATCGCGACTCGGTTACGATCCTCAACATCTCGGGGACCGAACTGCGCCGCCGTCTGGCCGAGGGGCTGGAAATTCCTGAATGGTTCAGCTTTCCCGAAGTTGTCGCTGAATTGCGCAAAACCAAGCCGCCGCGCAGCCAGCAGGGTTTCACAGTCTTCTTCACCGGCTTCTCGGGGTCGGGAAAATCAACCATCGCCAACGCATTGATGGTCAAGCTGATGGAGATGGGCGGTCGTCCGGTCACCCTTCTGGATGGTGACATCGTACGTAAGAACCTGTCGTCGGAACTGGGCTTTTCGAAAGAACACCGCGACCTGAACATCCGCCGCATCGGCTATGTAGCGTCCGAGATCACCAAGAACGGCGGTATCGCCATCTGTGCGCCCATCGCGCCGTACTCGACCACGCGCCGCGCTGTTCGCGAAGATATCGAAGCGTTTGGTGCATTTTGCGAAGTGCATGTCGCGACCAGTATCGAGGAATGCGAGCGGCGCGACCGCAAGGGCCTGTACAAGTTGGCGCGTGAAGGCAAGATCAAGGAATTCACCGGTATCTCGGACCCTTATGACGTGCCCGAGAACCCGGAACTGCGTGTTGAGACCGAAAATGTCGATGTCGACAATTGTGCGCACCAGGTCCTGCTCAAGCTGGAAAGCATGGGCCTGATCGCTGGGTCCTAAGCACCAGTAAAAACCAATAAAAAAGGCCCCTGGCGATGCCGGGGGCCTTTTTTGTTCGCACTGGCGCGCAGACAAGATATGGCGGGTGATCCCGTCTTGCCCTGACCTAAAGCTGATCAAGCAGGGTCTGGGCTGCGCGTCGTTCGAAGGCACCGAAATCTGCGGCCAGCGGCTGAATTTCCTGCAGGCGCGACAAACGGGATTCAAAATCCGATTCCGAAACGGATTGAACAGCAGCGATGATATCCGCCTCGGACTCGCACAGGATCATCCCCGACGTGTCCATGAAATCGCCGATATTGGGGCACCCCCAATAGATCGGAACTGTCGAGCAGAGGATCGCGTCGATCAGTTTCTCCGAGAAATAGTTCTTTTCACGCACATTTTCGATCACCACCGAATAGCGGTACGGCGCCAGCCCGTCAGATTTCTGATCAAAGGGTAAATACCCCCGCCCCATGATATCGACATCGGCCCCGTCCCGGCGCACACGGTCGATGACGCGGTGCCTCAGCTGGTGGCCCGCAAGGTCCTGTTTGGCCGATGCAATCAGCGAGCAGGACCGTTTCTTGTCGACCGCCAGGTCGCGCCACCCCGGTACAAGCGTTGCGCCATAAGGAAGAAACACCGCGTTTGGAAGTCGCTCAAGCAGCACCTCATGAAACGTGAGGACGCGAAAAAAGCGACGCCAGGTCAGGCGCAGAAGTCGATCATGCTTGCCGTGTATCGCCGAAGGCTCCCCCATCATCAAAGAGATACGCGCGCTGGTACCCCGGCGCAGGCGCAGATGCACAGTCGAGTTGGGATACATGATCAGGTGATCGTCCGGGGACAGATCGCCAACCGTCTTGCCCGTCAGGCGGTCGGGGCACCCAAGCGGCCAGTTCAGATCCGCCAGCGGCACCGCAGACAGCTTTGGCCCCAGGCGGGTCCCGTAAGGCAGTATCCCGATTGCCGGGATGCTCATTGCAGGCGCTCGGGCAGATCGACCTGCCCGCGCATCAGGATGTGCCCCTGTCCGGCAACCCTGATCCCGGTCATTGCGTCGACCGGTCCAACGCGGGTAACCTTGGCCTGGCCGGGGCGCCCCATGTCATGCCCCTGTTGGGCAATGAACATGTCCTTTTGCATCAATCCGTTTTTCCAAAGATACGCGGCCATCGCGCCGGTGGCCGAGCCGGTAAACGGGTCCTCGGGCGGGCTGGGTGGCGCCAGCAACAGGCGCGAGAACGTGTCGCCCTCGCCGGTGGCGCCTTTCAGGGTTACCAGGAACGGCTCTGCCATGTCGGTTCCGGAAAATCCGGCTGTTTCGGCAATTTTGCGCAACGGCCCCGGATCCAGTTTCGCGGCCCGCAAAGCGTCATGGTCCCGCAACAGGGTAATGCAGAAAGGCAGGCCAGTAGACACCATTTGCGGCGGGGCAACGATTGCCTCACGCGGCAGGCCGATGGCATCAGCGACAAGCTCGGCGGGAACCATGGCCCCGAACTCAGGCGCAACCTGCGTCATTTCGATCTGATCACCATCCAGACGAATGCCAACAAGCCCCGCCCCGGTTTCCAGCGTCAGCGTATTGCCCTGCACCAACCCCCGTGAACGCAGGGCGGCAACGGTCGCAATTGTCGGATGACCGGCAAAGGGGATTTCGCGGCTTGCCAGGAAATAGCGGACTTTGACATCGGCAACGTTGGACGGGCCGGTAAAGGTACACTCGACCAGCGAGGTTTCTTGGACGTAGCTGGTACAGACGTCCTCGGGCAGGTCAGCGCCGCCGTGTACGACGGCACAGCCATTGCCGCCAAACGCACGGTCGCTGAAGGCATCCACCCAGTCGAAATCATACCAGCTCATCTGCGTTTTTCCTTATCTGCCCCGGCACCCGGCGGGCGGATGCTGCCGGGGTGCCGGTTTCGCCTGTGCCGTGGTCAATGTCACGGATATTCGGGATGAATGGTGCGAATTCAGTGAACGGCCACCGGCGAAAGGTCGTGCTGGCGCGCCAATACAAAAGCCAGCTTGCGGTCCGCGACAAGCGCCAGCTGCTGCCCGTCGGAATCGTGCACGGCGTAAAGGTGATCAAGATCACCGGCCTGATCGCGAACGTCCCGTGGCAGGTCGGCCACGTCGATCGCCTTTACATAAACAATCCGATCGCCTTCGGTATTGATTTCATACGGTGTATTCATGACTTACCCCTTTCTTATGTTGATAGTCTGCACCACGGTTTCGGGAACGGCGCGGGTCAGGTCGACATGCAGCAGCCCGTTTTCCATGATGGCCTCTCCGACTTCGACGCCATCGGCCAGAACGAACATGCGCTGAAACTGTCGCGCGGCGATACCGCGATGCAGGTACACGCGCCCATCGCTGTCGTCGCTCTGACGGCCCCGAATGACCAACTGACGATCCTCGATCGTTATGGACAGGTCCTGTTCGGCAAAACCGGCGACAGCCAGGGTGATGCGATAGGAAAAATCCGAGGTCTGTTCGATGTTGTACGGCGGATATCCTTCGTTGCCGCCCTTGGCAGAGCGTTCAAGAAGGCGTTCCAATTGCTCGAATCCCAAAAGATGCGGGTATGAGCCAAGAGTAAGTTTTGACACGTATTCTCGTCCTTTATTGTCAAAGCGACGTTTCGAGCGGCCCCGTAGCGGCAACCGCGCAATATAGAATATGGGAAGAAAACGGGATGTCCACAAGGTCTAGGCGGTTTAACCTTAACGCACTATCTTGTGTCCCAAGCACCACCAGACAGACTGAGTCGCCAATGAACGCGCCAACCGACATTTCAATGAAAACCGATGAAGTTTTGCGTGTCGAGCTTGAAGTCTTCCGCCGTCAGCACCGGGACCTGGACGAAGCAATCGAAGCTTTGCAGGCCAAGGGGACATCGGACCAGTTGACGATCAAGCGGCTGAAAAAGCAGAAACTGCGGCTCAAAGATACGATCCGGCTGATCGAGGACAGGCTGACCCCTGATATTATTGCCTGAATCGCATGCTTCTGCCGCATTGCCACCTAGGCTGATTTGGCTATAGTGCGCGCTCTTTTGGAAGTGGCGGAGACATTGCGGATGGATGAGATCAAGGTCGGGATCATCATGGGCAGCCAGTCGGACTGGCCGACCATGAAAGCCGCAGCGGATATTCTGGATGAACTGGGCGTCGGGTATGAGGCACGCATCGTTTCGGCCCACCGGACCCCTGATCGCCTGTGGGATTATGGAAAAACCGCCGTCGACCGCGGATTGCAGGTCATCATCGCCGGTGCTGGCGGGGCGGCGCATTTGCCGGGGATGATGGCGTCGAAAACGCGGGTGCCCGTTATTGGCGTTCCGGTTCAGACCCGTGCCCTGTCCGGGGTCGATTCGCTGTATTCCATCGTCCAGATGCCCAAGGGGTTCCCGGTTGCCACCATGGCCATCGGGTCGGCGGGCGGGGCCAATGCGGGGCTGATGGCCGCCGGTATCCTGGCGTTGCAGGACAGCAAGCTGGCCGGGCGGCTGGATGCATGGCGCGCTGCCCTGTCGGATTCGATCCCGCAGGAGCCTCGCGATGAATAGCCCGCTGCAACCCGGAGGCATTGTTGGAATTCTCGGTGGCGGGCAATTGGGCCGGATGCTGTCGGTGGCCGCAGCAAGGCTGGGCCTGGCCACGCATATTTTCGAACCCGGCGCAAACCCGCCCGCCGGACAAGTGGCCGACCGCGTGACGACGGCCTCTTACGACGATGCGGACGCGCTGCGCCGGTTCGCAGATTCCGTGGATGTCATTACCTACGAGTTCGAGAACATCCCGACCCAAGCCCTGGACCTGCTTGAGGCGCACTGCCCCATCCATCCCGGGCGCGAGGCCCTGCGGATCAGCCAGGACCGGTTGACAGAGAAGGTCTTTTTGCAAGACCTCGGCCTGAATACTGCCCCGTTCGCTGATATTGCCGATATGGCCGGGCTGCAGCGCGCGATTGGTGACATTGGCGTCCCTGCCATCCTCAAGACCCGGCGTTTCGGGTATGATGGCAAGGGTCAGGCGCGGCTGCACAGCCCCGATGACGCCGAGGCCGCTTTGGCAGATATGGCGGGCGCGCCTGCCATTCTTGAAGGCTTTGTCGATTTCAGCCACGAAGTTTCCATTATCGCCGCGCGGGGTCCGGATGGGCAGGTTGCCTGTTTTGACCCGGGGGAAAATGTTCACCGCGAAGGCATCCTGCGCACGACTACCGTCCCGGCCCGGCTGTCGCCATCGCAGCGTACCGATGCGATCCTGCTTGCGGCCAACATATTGAACGCGCTGGACTATGTCGGTGTGATGGGGGTCGAGCTGTTCGTGACACCGGGTGGTCTGGTCGTGAACGAAATCGCACCGCGGGTCCATAACTCGGGTCACTGGACGCAAAACGGCTGTGCCGTGGATCAGTTCGAACAGCATATCCGCGCTGTTGCCGGCTGGCCGTTGGGCGACGGGCAGCGGCATTCGGACGTCGTGATGGAGAACCTGATCGGTGATGACATGGACCGGGTTCCGGACCTGGCCCGCGAACGCGATGTGGCGCTGCATCTATATGGCAAGGCCGAGGTCAAACCCGGTCGGAAAATGGGTCACTTCAACCGGATCACCCGCTGAGAAAATCGCGCTGACGCGCAATGCCTCCGGCGGGAGTATTTGGTAAAAGATGAAATTGCGCCGGTGTTTAGCCGACGAAGCGTGCCGCAATGTCACCTGACATAAAGCTGATCCGGCCAGCAGCCAATGTGGCGGCAACCCGGTGCGTTTCGGCGTCCAGGATGACCATGTCGGCCCGTTTGCCCGCTTCAAGGCTTCCGCGATCATCGAGGTTGAGCACCCGCGCGGGCCCCGATGAAACCAGCGCCCAGGCCGCGGCAAAGTCCAACAGGCCGCTTTTGGCCAGCAACAGCGCGGCGCGACGCGGACTGGGATAGTGATAGTCCGAGGCAAGTGCATCGCACAGCCCCATCGCGATCAAATCCAGCGCGCTGGCATTTCCTTTGTGCGATCCGCCCCGCACCACGTTGGGAGACCCGAGAATGATGTGGTCGCCAGCGGCGCGCGCGGCTTCGGCGGCCTCTGGAGTTTCAGGGAATTCTGCAATCGCTGCGCCTCTTGCACGCCATTGTGCGCGATCTTCGGCCGTTGTGTCGTCATGGCTGCCCAGTGTTACACCCCGGGCGGTCAGATCCTTGCACAGCGCGTCCAGCGCCGCGGGCACTTCGCCGCGCCGGCCATGCATGGCTTGCAACATCGACAAATGGTTTTCAGGACTGCGCCCAGCCTTCAGCGCCTGCCCCGTCAACCGCGGTGGCTTTCGCCCCTGCGCCAGTCGCGCATGTGGCAGGTGATCATTGAAAACCACATAAGGCACCTGCCATGCGGCAATACGATCCGGCAGGCCCGGATAGGCGTCCAGCATGTGCGTTTCGAAGCGCAGTTGCGGAACAAGATCGGTCACGACCTGATCGCGCACCGATGCAATCGCCTGGAAAACCTGTGCCGCAAATTCCGGGCCGCGCACGCCGCCCTCCCAACTGTGGAACTGGGCAAGGACCGCGGTGGTGATGCCATTTGCCGCCAGTTCGGCTTCAACTGAAACGATCCCTTCGGCCATCTGCTTCATCGCGCCACGGCGCGGCGCGATATGCCTTTCGAAGCCATCGCCATGCAGGTCCACGATGCCGGGCAGGACCAGGTAGCCGGACAGGTCTATGACCCGGCCATCCTGTCGGCCCGGCTGAACACGCCCTTCTGCGAAGGTCAGTTCCGACCGTGACAGACCGCCTGCGGGCAGAAGAACTTCGGCGCCGGAGAGAGTCAAATCGAGAGGTGTCATCGTGTGGGCTCCGACGCTGGTTCCAAGCAGTCCTGGCCGATACAAATCTCGTCAATGATGTCCAATACCCCGTCAAGCCACGTAATCTGCGGATCGAACTGGCCAAATTCGATAAAGTGCAGGGCCTGGGCCATGACGCGCGGATTGTTCATCATGAATGTATGCGTCACCGGCAGAACGATGTGATCGGCCATTCCGTCCACCTTTGTCGTTTCGACCGAGACCTTTCCGTCATCCGGCCCGTCGATCAGGGAAGAAAACACCAGGTTCAACGAGTTTTTCCCGGCGATGACACCCAGTTCGAAATCGACCGGCGGCAGTTGACGCGGCACCCCTTCGGGACCGGTGCCCAGCGCCAGACCGGCCGGGCCATTCAGCAGGCCGAACACCTCCCAATCGCCCAATTCGTCGACAAGCTGGCTGCCCTGGTTCGGCGGGCCAAGCATGACAACCCGTCCCAGGTTTCCCGGATGGTTGTCCTGAAGCCAATAGCGCAACAGGATACCCCCCATGGAATGCGCCACCACGTTGATCTTTTCCTTTCCGCAAGCCTCGAACGCATCCGGCAGCGTTTGGCTCGCAAGTTCGGAAATAGGCAGGTCGGTCGAATGATAGCCGGGAACAACCACGGTATAGTCATGAATGCGAAACAGCTGCTCCATGACCGAAAAAGAGGCTTCGGTACGGGCCAGACCATGAAGCAGGACGACGCATTTCGCAGCGGCGGCAGCCGGCGAAAGACACAAGAATAGCGCGATCAGAACTCTCATTCCCGCCAGATAATCCCTAATCCGAACAGGGGAAACCCCTAGCGCCGCGTCCCGCGCAAAACCGCCATCGCGATGCCACCCAAGACCAGGCTTGCCCCAAGCACGAGGCGCAGGCTGATCGCTTCACCCAACAGCGCGATGCCCGCCAAGATTGCGATGACCGGCACGCTCAACTGTACCACGGCCGCGACGGATGGTGCCAGTTGGGGCAGAACGCGGTACCACAGGGCGTATCCGAGCCCAGATGTCACGCCGCCCGACAAAATCGCAAGCGCGTAACCGGCGCCGTTCATCTGCCAGGTGCCTCCTGCCGCCAAAAGGGCAAGGGCTGTAACCGGCAAGGCCACGACGAAATTCGCCGCCGTACCCGCCAGCGCATCCGGTTCAGACCGCCCGGCAATAGAATACAAGGCCCACCCTATCCCGGCCGCGGTCATCAGGGCTGCACCGGTCAGGTCCACGCGCAGCGCACCGGCGGGCCATAGAACGCAGATCAGCCCGCCCAATGCGATGGCCGCACCCGCCAGATGACGCGCCGAGGGCACGGCTCCGGCCACCGAATTTGCCGCGAACATGGTGATTTGGACGACGCCGAACAAAATCAACGCCCCCAGACCCGCATCCAGCGTCAGGTAGGCCAGGGAAAAGCCGATCATGTACAGCGACAGCGCCCCTGCTCCCACCACCCTGCGTCTGGACCGCAATGAAAGGCCGCCACCCCGCGCAAGAACCAATACAGCCAGGATCACCGCCCCCGACAACACCCGAACCACGGCAAACCCCGCCGGATCACTGGCCCCGCTATCGACCGCCATACGGTTCAGGATAGAGTTCGCCGCAAAGGCGCACATGGTCAGGGCAGTGAGCAGAACTAATCTCATATCAACCCCATAGCCCTTTCCGCGCAAAAAATCCCACTCACTTTACTGCGAGACAAGACCGCATTTCATCTTTTCGAAAATACTCCCGCCGGAGGCATGCCTGCGCAGCGGGCATTACAAACGAAAACAGGGTCGCCCAAAGGCGACCCTGTCATGTATTTGGCGCCTCAACCGGCGGCTTGACCGTTTGGCCACGCCGCCTTGAGGCCATCGAACGCGCCAGGGCGAATTCGACGTGCTTACATCATGCCGCCCATGCCGCCCATGTCGGGCATGCCACCGGCAGGTGCTGCACCTTCTTTCGAAGGTTTGTCGGCAACCATTGCTTCGGTGGTGACCAGCAGGCCAGCAACCGATGCCGCATCTTCCAGAGCGGTACGGACAACTTTGGCCGGGTCGATGACGCCGAACGAGAACATGTCGCCATATTCTTCGGTCTGCGCGTTGAAGCCGAACGATACATCGCCGGATTCACGGACCTTGCCCGCAACAACCGCACCGTCAACACCTGCGTTCTCGGCGATCTGGCGCAGCGGCGCTTCGATTGCCTTGCGAACGATGTTGATGCCCGCGCTCTGGTCAGCGTTTGCGCCTTCCAGCGTTTCCAGTGCTTTACCGGCCTGAACCAGTGCAACACCACCGCCAACGACAACGCCTTCCTGAACGGCAGCGCGGGTCGCGTTCAGAGCATCGTCCACACGGTCCTTACGCTCTTTCACTTCAACCTCGGTCATGCCGCCGACGCGGATAACGGCAACACCGCCAGCCAGTTTGGCAACGCGCTCTTGCAGTTTCTCACGGTCGTAGTCCGACGAGGTTTCTTCGATCTGAGTGCGAATCTGGGCAACACGTGCTTCGATCTCGGCTTTCTCGCCTGCACCGTCAACGATGGTGGTTTCGTCTTTGGTGATCTCGATCTTCTTGGCGGTGCCCAGCATGTCCATGGTGACGGACTCAAGCTTCATGCCCAGATCTTCGCTGATGACCTGACCACCGGTCAGGATCGCGATGTCCTGCAGCATGGCTTTACGGCGATCGCCGAAGCCCGGTGCCTTCACAGCAGCAATTTTCAGGCCGCCGCGCAGTTTGTTGACAACCAAAGTTGCCAGCGCTTCGCCTTCAACGTCTTCCGCAATGATCAGCAGCGGCTTTTGCGACTGGATCACCTGCTCGAGCAGCGGAACCATCGGCTGCAGCGAGGACAGTTTCTTTTCGTGCAGCAGGATCATGCAGTCATCCAGATCTGCAATCATCTTGTCTGCGTTGGTGACGAAGTAAGGCGACAGGTAGCCACGGTCGAACTGCATACCTTCGACAACATCGGTCTCGGTTTCCAGACCTTTGTTTTCTTCGACGGTGATGACGCCTTCGTTGCCAACCTTTTGCATCGCGTCTGCGATCTGCTGACCGATTTCGGCTTCGCCGTTGGCCGAGATGGTGCCGACCTGGGCAACTTCGGCCGAGTCTTTGACTTCACGCGACGCGTTCTTGATGCCTTCGACAACCTTGGCAGTTGCCAGGTCGATGCCGCGCTTCAGGTCCATCGGGTTCAGACCAGCTGCAACCTGCTTCAGACCTTCGCGAACGATGGCTTGTGCCAGAACGGTTGCGGTGGTGGTGCCGTCACCGGCTTCGTCATTGGTGCGGCTGGCGACTTCTTTCACCATCTGCGCGCCCATGTTTTCGAACTTGTCTTCCAGTTCGATTTCCTTGGCAACCGAAACACCGTCTTTGGTGATGCGCGGTGCGCCAAAGGATTTGTCCAGAACCACGTTGCGGCCTTTGGGGCCCAGGGTCACTTTCACAGCATCGGCCAGGATGTTCACACCGGCCAGCATGCGGTTACGGGCATCGGTGTCAAACTTGACGTCCTTTGCAGACATGTCGTCTCTCCTTGAGAAATAAGTTGTGAATGAAGATCAGAGTGAAGCGCTGCGCGCTTACTCGATGATCCCCATAATGTCGCTTTCTTTCATCATCAGCAGCTCTTCGCCGTCGACCTGAACCTCGGTGCCCGACCATTTGCCGAACAGGATCTTGTCGCCAGCCTTGACCGCCATTGCGATCAGCTCGCCGCTGTCCTTGCGCGCGCCTTCGCCGGTTGCGACGACTTCGCCTTCGCTGGGCTTTTCTTTTGCGCTGTCAGGAATGATCAGGCCGCCTGCGGTTTTCTCTTCGCTTTCCACGCGACGAACCAGCACACGGTCATGAAGCGGTTTCAATGCCATCTTTGCAGCTCCTTGGGCTCAAAGTTTATCTATCCTTTCCCCGCCTGCGGCGAGGCGTTAGCACTCAAGTCATATGAGTGATAACGGCGTATAGCTAGGCGGTCGAAAGCCACGAGTCAACAAGCACTGGCGGAAAATTTCAAACGCAGGTTCAGCCGGTTTCTTCCCAGCTGTAGGCCCAGTGTTTCAGACCCTCCTGCCCCTCGGGGGTCAGGGCATAGGTGCCGGTCTCAACCTTGTCGAACCACCCATAGTGATTGGTACGCATCAGCCGCGTTGCCTCGGCGACCCCGGTGGCCTTGGCGACATCCGCCCCCTTGCTGGCCCCCTGCACAGCCAGATGTGCCGCGCATTTCAAGGCGTCCTGCCGATAGGCGGTGACAATTCCGTGCCGCGTCGCACCGCCCGCATTGGGATCACCCTCCAACCGCTCAAACTCGCGCAGCAGCCGGGCGGCCTTGGCCTTGCTTTTGCGCGGCGAATACGGCCCGGGGTCACAGTGGACCTCGACCGCCCCATCCGCGCGCACCGTGATCAACCCCAGGCCCAACCGCCGGCACAGGGCAAGGTTATCCTTCAACGCGCGCCGGGCGGTCCGCCCCTTGGGCTTGCACACCCCGACATAGACCAGGTCCGTCACCTTCAGGCGCGTAACCGCCTGATGGAACAGCGCCAGTGAAAAGCGCAGCTTCAATTCGACAATCACCGGATCTGACCCATCCCGTACGGCAACGATATCGGCGGCGCCGACCTCGCCCTTTACAGAATAACCCTGACGTTCCAGCAACGCCTTGATCGGGGGATAGAGATCCTGCTCGCGGTCCATGTTCCCATGCTAAGCGATTTGCACCGGAATGCCACCCGCCGGGATGCGCGCCACGCATCCGACTTGAACCTGTGCCACGGCAAAGGCAAAGTCCCCCCAGATGTTTTCAACTGGCCGGATTGACCGAATGCGTTTCATACTGTTCTTTTTCCTGATCTTTCCCGCCGCCGTGCATGCGGCCTGCGACGGGCGTGACCTGCGGCCTGACCTGTCCGCCGGGATGCAAGCGGACCTGCAACAGGCGCTGAGCGAGCTTCCCTATCCGCAGGGCAACCACTGGGTCGCCTCAAAAGACGGAAAGGTCTTGCACCTGATCGGGACATTTCACGCCAATGATGCGCGCATGGATGCAGTGGTCACCCGGCTGACACCAGTCATCGGCAAGGCCGACGCATTCTATTTCGAGGTCACCCAAGACGAGATGGCGGCATTCGAGCAGGGTCTTGCCAGCGACCTCAGCCCGATATTGATCACATCTGGCCCAACTCTGATTGACCTGATGCCGGCAGAGGATTGGAACGCATTGTCGACCCGGCTGACCGAGCGCGGAGTTCCAGGATGGATGGCCGCCAAGATGCGGCCCTGGTTTCTGAGTATGATGCTGGGCATTCCACCTTGCATGATCCAAGACCCAAATGCCGATTTCGGAATGGATGCCCGGCTTTCCGACCTGGCAAAGGAAAAGGAAATTCCACAATACTCATTGGAAAGTATCGATGAGGTGATAGCCATTTTCGACAGCCACCCAATCGAAGACCAAGTCCAGTCGCTTGTCCGGATGGCCGATGCGCTTGACGGCAGCGAAGATCAACTGGCGACAATGGCCAACATGTATTTCGAGGAACAGCACGGTCAAATTCTGCGACTTGCGCGGTTGCAGGGGCAGGACGCCTCGGACCTGCCTGGGGAAGTTTTTGATGCCGAATGGGAAAGCTTCGAACAGCACCTGCTGATCGCCCGCAACGACGCATGGATGAAACACATTCTTGCCATTCGCGCCGACAGGGCCGTAATTGCAGTCGGCGCGGGCCACCTAGCAGGGACGTTTGGGCTGTTGAACCAACTGCAAGCCGCCGGTTTCGAGCTGACCCGCGCCGCGTTCTGATCTGGCGCGGCAAAATTCAGACCAACCGTCGCAGAGTGGCCGGACCCGCGTGACAAGTCCGGTTGGCCGCCCTATAAGGCGCGCAAATTCCCAATCCTCAGGACGCTGACATGACAATTCAAGTTTTTGGCCATAAATCCCCCGACACCGACTCGACCGGCTCGCCCATCCTGTGGGCCTGGTACCTGAACGAAGTTCAGGGCGAAAAGGCCGAAGCCGTTTTGCTGGGCGAACCCAACACCGAGGCCGCCTTTCTGCTCAAACGGTGGGACCTGCCCAAGCCGCGCATCATCGACGACGTGGCCGAAGACGCGCCGGTTGTCATTGTCGACACCAATAACCCCGCTGAACTGCCCGCCAGCATCAATGGCGCCGATATCCGCGCGATCATCGACCACCACAAGCTGGTCGGAGGCCTGGAAACCAAGGGGCCGATCGACATCACCGTCCGCCCGCTGGCCTGCACCGCAACCATCATGGTTGACCTGATGGGCGACGACGCCGCCAAAATGCCCGATTGGGCAAAAGGAACGGCCCTGACTTGCATTCTTTCGGACACGCTGGAGTTCCGGTCCCCCACCACAACGCCGCATGACCGCGAAGTAGCCGAAAAACTGGCCGCCGACCTTGACCTCGATATTTCCGCTTACGCAGCCGATATGTTCGCGGCAAAATCTGACGTTTCGTCCTTTTCCGATGCCGAACTCATCCGCATGGACAGCAAGGAATATGCGGTAGACGGCACCAAGTTCCGCGTGTCGGTTCTGGAAACCACCGCACCTGGCGTCGTGCTGGACCGCAAGGCATCCCTTGCCACATCGATGAGCGACGTCGCGCAAGAGGATGGCGTCGACCAGGTTCTGCTGTTCGTCGTCGACATTCTGAACGAAGAAGCCACGCTGCTGGTGCCGAACGATCTGGTCAAAGCCGTCGCCGAAAAAAGCTTTGGCGCGACCGTCGAGGGCGATACCGTCGTCCTGCCCGGAATCATGAGCCGCAAAAAGCAGATCATTCCGAACCTCAAAGTCTGATGTCGTCGACATAGCCGTTCAAAGGCGCCCCCAAGGGCGCCTTTTCTTTGCGAGGCTCTGCCTCGCGCTCCGGGATATTTATGGCCAGATGAATGAAGGATCCGCAGCTTCATCTGGCCGCAAATATCCCGGGGGAGTCGCCCGCAGGGCGGCGGGGGCAGAGCCCCCTCTGGCAAAACCGGACCGGCTCTGCCATAGCGATAGCAAGTCCGACCAAACCGAAAGTAGTCCAATGACACAGATCGCGAATTCGCTTGCAGAGATATCCGACCGCTACAAGGCCTTGTTTGTCGATCTGTGGGGATGTGTTCACAACGGGATAACAGCGTTTCCCGAGGCTGTCGCCGCGTTGCAATCCTACCGGCAACGGGGTGGTATCGTTGTATTGGTCACCAACTCACCCAAACCCCGTGCCGGCGTGGCCGAGCAGCTTTCCGAGTTCAATGTGCCGGACGACGCCTATGACACGATCGCCTCAAGTGGCGATTCCGCGCGTTCGGCCATGTTTCGCGGGGCAGTGGGAAACAAGGTCTACTTCATGGGCGACTGGGCGCGGGATGAGGGCTTCTTCGAGCCGCTGAAACTGCTGGAGAACCCGGTAGACATTGAACGGGTCGCCCTGAAAGATGCCGACGGGATCGTTTGCTGCGGCCCGCTTGACCCGATGGCCGATCCTTCGGTGAATCGGGCCGATTTTCTCTTTGCTAAGCAAAAAGGCATGAAACTGCTTTGCGCAAATCCTGACATCGTTGTGGATCGCGGCGAAGTGCGCGAGTGGTGCGCCGGTGCGCTGGCGCGGCTGTACACCGAAATGGGTGGCGAGAGCCTTTATTTCGGCAAACCACACCCACCGATCTATGACCTGGCACGTCGCAGGTTGCAATCGCTGGGAAAGGACATCCCGGACTCTGAAATCCTTGTCATCGGCGACGGGCCCCATACCGACATCGCAGGCGGCATGGGCGAGGGTCTTGATTCCCTGTTCATCACCGGCGGGCTCGCTGCTGCCGAGACCAAAACGTCGCACCAGCCGGACCACGACTCGCTAATGCACTACATTGCAAAGGAAAAAGTGAATCCGACCTATTCGATCGGTCGCCTGAGGTAGTCAAAAATAACTTGATTTTCTGCGCTTGCGAAGTAATAAAGTTGCCAACCTGACGTCATTGGTGACTTTTTGTTGCTTGGCGAATTTCAAGTGAGGGCGACATGTTGGACAATCTTCCGCGCGGTACAATCTGTATTGAAGACATCGAGATGGGCATGAGCCGCCACCTGCGAAAGGTGGTAACCGATGAAGATATCGAGATGTTCGCCCAGGTATCCACAGACCGGAACCCGGTGCACCTGGATGATGATTATGCCCGCGATACGATATTCGAGGGGCGCATAGCCCATGGCATGCTGACCGCTGGCCTGATCTCGGCCGTAATCGGCGAGCAACTGCCCGGACACGGGACCGTATATATGGGCCAGTCGCTCAAGTTTCTTGCGCCAGTGCGTCCGGGGGACCAGGTCTATGCCGAGGTCAAGGTGATCGACATCGATTTCGCCAAGCGCCGGGTAAAGCTGGATTGTCATTGTTCGGTCGATGGCAAGAAAGTCCTGGTGGGCGAGGCCATGGTCCTGGCACCCAGCCGCAAGTTCGACTGACGCGCGCCGACCTGATGGCCGGGCACGGCCCGGCGATCTGCCCCTTGTTCCAACTGCGGCTTGAACCTGCCCGGCAGTCCCGCTAGGCAACCACAATGCAGATCATTCGGGATTTCCAGTTCGTCGAGCCCCAGGACCGGGGCGCAAGTGCCGCCATCGGCAATTTCGATGGCGTTCACATTGGCCATCAATCCGTCATTGACTTGGCCCGCAGCGCCCAGCCGGATGCTCCGCTGGGTATTCTGACCTTTGAACCCCATCCGCGCGAGTATTTTGCGCCCGACGCCCCGCCCTTTCGTCTGATGCGTGGCAATGCACGGGCGCACCGGCTGGAGAAACTGGGTGTTCAAAAGCTGTATGAACTGCCGTTCAACGCAGCCCTGGCCGGATTATCGCCGGAAGAGTTTGCCCGCCTGGTGATCTGTGACGGGCTTGGCTTGTCGCATGTGGTGGTCGGCGCCGATTTCTGTTTCGGCAAGGGCCGCAGTGGTTCGGCCCGCGACATGGTCCGGTTTGGCCAGGACATGGGGTTTGGCGTCACCGTGGCCAATTTGATGGAGCGGTCGGAAAACGTTGTTTCGTCAACCGCCATCCGCACCGCGCTGAGCGAAGGTCGCCCGCGGGACGCGGCGGCGATGCTGGGGCATTGGCATCGCATCGAAGGCAAGGTTATCGGCGGCGAGCAGCGCGGGCGGGAACTTGGGTTCCCAACGGCCAACCTTTCAATCGAAGGCCTGCATCAGCCGAAATTCGGCGTGTATGCCGTTCTTGTCGACGTGCTGGATGGCCCCCATCAGGGCAGCTTTCTCGGCGCGGCCTCGGTTGGAACGCGGCCCATGTTCAAGGGCGAGGTCCCCAATATCGAAACCTTCCTGTTCGATTTTTCGGGCGATCTTTACGGTGCCACGCTGTCTGTCGGGCTGGTGGAATACCTGCGCCCCGAGATGACCTTTGACGGGCTGGACGGGCTGATCGACCAGATGCACGCGGATTGCGACCGTGCGCGAAAAATTCTGGCCGCGCGATGAGCTCGGACCCGATTGACCGCCGGGGTCTGTCCCCGAAATTCTGGGAGCGCAAACCCCTGCGCAAGATGAACCCGCAGGAATGGGAAGCCCTGTGCGACGGGTGCGGGAAATGCTGTCTGAACAAGCTGGAAGACGAAGACACGGGCGAGGTCGCCCTGACCTGCGTCGCCTGCCGCTTGCTGGATGATGAAACCTGCCGCTGCACACAATACGACATCCGGCATCAGTTCGTGCCGGAATGTATTGTCATGAAGCCCGACAATATTGACACCCACGCCTATTGGCTGCCGCAAACCTGTGCCTATCGCCTGCTGTGGGAAGGAAAACCGCTGTTTGACTGGCACCCACTGCTGTCTGGCACAGCTGACAGTGTTCATGCGGCGGGTGTATCGGTGCGGCATCGCACCGTATCCGAGTTCGAAACGCCACAAGAAGAGTGGGAAGACCATATCATCGAGGAGCCCACCTGATGCATTTTGCCTCTGACAATTCCGGCCCCGTTCATCCCGAGGTCCTGGCAGCTCTGGCCGAGGCCAATCAGGGTTACGCGATGGCCTATGGTGCTGACGCCCTGATGAACCAGGTCCGAGACCGGATCAGGGCGATCTTCGAAGCGCCGGGCGCGGCTGTCTATCTGGTTGCGACCGGGACGGCGGCAAATGCGCTGGCCCTGGCGACCCTTTCGAACCCGTGGGAAACGGTCTTTTGCTCGGCAATGTCCCATATCCACGAAGACGAGTGTAATGCGCCCGAGTTTTACAGCGGCGCCAAGCTGACCCTGGTACCCGGCGGCGACAAGATGAGCGCCGATGCGCTGCGCCGGTCGATTCAGGGCGAAGAAACGCGCGGCGTGCACGGGCCACAGCGTGGGCCGGTTTCGATCACCCAGGTGACCGAACGGGGAACCGTCTATTCGCTGGCGGAATTGCAGGCATTGTGCGACGTCGCAAAGGAATTTGGCCTGCCGGTGCATCTGGATGGGGCGCGGTTTACCAATGCGCTGGTCGCGCTGGATTGCACACCGGCCGAGATGACCTGGAAAGCCGGTGTCGACGTGGTAAGCTTTGGCGGCACCAAGAACGGGTTGATGGGCGTCGAAGCCGTTATTTTCTTTGACGAATCCAAGGCGTGGGAATTTGAGCTGCGGCGCAAGCGCGGGGCGCATCTTTTTTCCAAGCACCGTTATCTGTCCGCCCAGATGGCGGCATATCTGACGGACGACCTTTGGTTGCGGTCTGCCCGTCAGGCAAATGCAAACTGCGCCCGCCTTGTTCAAGGCCTCCGGGCGGCGGGGGCCGAGTTCTTGCACGCGCCTGACGCCAATATCGTCTTTGCCAGCTTCCCCCGAAGCCTGCACAAACGCCTGCACGACGCCGGGGCCGTCTATCACTTGTGGGGCGCCGAGTTGGAGGGGGACGACCCGGATGAAATGCTGCCCTGCCGATTGGTCTGCGACTGGTCCATCGAGGCCGAGCAGATTGACCGGTTTCTGGCATTGCTCTGATCAACGCTTCAGGGTCTCGGGCCGCCCTGCTGTCACGGCATCGCGACCCATCGGGTTACTTTACCGCCAGGGGCGGCACCGCCGCGTGTTGTGCCCAGAACGAACGCAGATGTGCCGCGGTCGCCTGCGGGTGCGAAATGGGCAGCATGTGCCCCGCCCCTGAAATTGTTGCACTGGATGCGAATGGCAGGCGTCGGGTCAACCCGTCAATCACGGCGGGCATGATCGGGTGCGTCTTTCCCCCCCGCAGCAACAGGATCGGCATCGCGGCACGATCCAGAACTCCGGGGTGCAGCAGCCCCTTGCTGTCCCGGAATATCGCGCCTTCGACGGCATCGACCACATGGATGCCGCGGATCATCGCAGCCCGCGTCCGGTCCGGCAGATCCGGCCAGCGAGGGCTGTCATCCGTACCCCACATCCGATTGAACAAACGCGCTGCGGTTTCCCTATCCCCGGCGGCAAAGGCATCCAGATAGGGTTCGGCATCCCTGTTGTGCAGGTCGACCAGCGCAGGTGCATCCTGTTGTGCCACGGCAAAAAACACCGGTTCGACCAAAACCGCCGATTTGACCAGTTCGGGATGCTCTATCGCCAGCCGCAGCGCGACCATGGCGCCAAAGGAATGTCCGATCACATCCATGGGTTCAGGCAGCTGGCCCAGCGCCAGTTCCGTGATCCGGTCAAAGAAGTCGCCCTGCCCGTCCCAATCCGGGCTGCGGCCATGCGACAGCATATCCGGCGCCGTAAAACGGGCCTGACCGTCCAGAACCTTGGCCAGACCCGACCAGGCCCCGGAATGGGCGATCGTGCAATGCAGGGCCAGAACGTCACGCGGCCCTGTGCCCAGGGTTCTGACATGGGCCGCCTGGGCCGGTTGCATACCGCCTGTCACGACGCCATTTCGCCCAAGTGGCGGTCCAGGTCATTCAACCGGTCCTGGCCCCAGAACCTTTGGTCATCCGACGTGATATAGAACGGCGCGCCAAAGACACCGCGTTCAACGGCTTCTTCCAGGTTGGCCGCATAGGTTTCGGCACCCAGCAGCAGGCCGCTATCGGCCAAGGCGGGATCAAACCCGGCACTTTCCAGACAAGCCCGGATCACCTCGTCCTGCGCGATGTCCTTTTCCTCGGCCCAGCAGGCGCGCAGAAACGACTGGCACAGCTGTCCGATATCGCCTGACCCGTCCTTGGCCGCGGCGATCACCGCGTATGAGGACGGTGCCATATTTGTCGGCCAATGGGCGGGCTGGATGTTGAAAGGCATGCCCAGGTTCCGGGCCATGCGTTGCAGTTCCTGCGCGCGATATTCCAACCGCGAGGTATGGCGGTCCTTGGGCGGTGTTCCCCCGGTGCGCCCGAACAGGGCAATGATGTCCAGCGGCTTATAGTTGATCGTGGCGCCATGTTTTGCGGCGATCTCTTCCAGACGGTTACCTGCCAGGTAAGAGTATGGCGAGAGTGTCGCAAAAAAGTAGTCAATATCGGCCATGTTCACTTTCTCCGCTGGGTAATCTTTGCGGAACGGTAAGGCCATGCTAAGCGGTGTCAACATCACGAATCTGTCACATTGCCATTGCTGCCCGGGGACCTTCAGCCGATGCCGACACTTCACGAACCCAAGCTTATCGCTGGGAACGCCAATCTTCCGCTTGCCAAAACCATCGCACGACGCATGAGCCTGCACCGCGGTGTCGACCAGGGTCTGGTCGATGCCCGCGTTGAACGGTTCAATGACGGCGAGATTTTTGTCGAAGTGTTCGAGAATGTCCGCGGCGAGGACATGTTCATCATTCAGCCGACCTCGAACCCGGCGAATGACAACCTGATGGAATTGCTGATCATCGCGGACGCGCTGCGCCGGTCATCGGCGCAACGGATCACCGCCGTGATCCCCTATTTCGGATATGCGCGCCAGGACCGCCGCACCAAGGCGCGGACGCCGATCAGTGCCAAGCTGGTTGCCAACATGCTGACCGGCGCCGGGATCGAGCGGATTTTGACCATGGACCTGCACGCAGCCCAGATTCAGGGCTTTTTCGATATGCCCGTGGACAACCTGTATGCCTCGCCGATCTTTGCGCTGGACGTGAAAACCCAGTTCAAGGATCAGATGGACGAGATCATGGTCGTGTCGCCCGACGTCGGCGGCGTTGCCCGCGCACGCGAATTGGCCAAGCGCATCGAAGCGCCGCTGTCGATCGTGGACAAACGCCGCGAAAAGGCCGGCGAAGTGGCCGAGATGACCGTAATCGGTGACGTGAAAGACAAGATCTGCCTGATCGTGGACGATATGTGCGATACGGCCGGAACGCTGTGCAAGGCCGCCCAGGTGCTGTTGGACAATGGCGCGAAAGAGGTCCATTCATACATCACGCATGGCGTCATGAGCGGCCCGGCGGTGGAGCGCGTGACCAATTCGGTCATGAAATCGCTTGTTCTGACGGATACGATCCAGCCCACCCCAGAGGTCACCAAGGCCGCGAATATCCGCATCGTTCCGACCGCGCCGATCTTTACCCAGGCAATCCTGAATATCTGGAACGGCACAAGCGTTTCATCCCTGTTCGAGGACAAGACCCTGACCCCGATCTACGAATCACTGTACAACATGGACTGACCTGCCCGCAGGTGCCAAACGACCGGGCCGGACCTCTGGCCCGGCCTGTGCCTCTGTTCAGTCAACCTCCCAGTCATCGACATGCGGGACTTCGCCAAACGCTGTCCAAGTCACGCGAATGCGCGCGATGCGCGTATCGGACCAGGTCCGGAAAACAGCATTGAACCCCTCGGGGGTGATGTCCTCTGCCTGAACCTCGGCGCGCAAGGCTGATGACGTGTCGACATCCCACAGGGACACGCCGATCTGAACCACGGGCGGGCTGCGAAACGGCTCGCTGAAACGGATCGCCGCCCGACGTTCACGGGCCCCTTCGCCGGTCCACATTTCGCCGCCCTCGGCAAACTCGGAAAACAGGACTTCTTCGCCCTGGTCGATGCCGATCGGATGCGTTTGAAATTTCTTCATCGTTTCATCATTATTCTTGAATTCCCGCAGCTTACATTCGCAATTTGGCAAAAGCACGACAAAAAACGGCCCCGCGATTGCAGGGCCGTTTCGAAAATCCAGAACCTATGGGCCTTTACAGGCTCATATGCGTTCCCAAAGCTTCCATGTCTGCCAACAGCTTGGCGGCTTCGTCGACGATTGTCTGATCATCTCCGTCCTTGGCCGCGTCATATGACGCGCGGGCCTCGGCGATCATCTCGTCCAGATGCGACCGGGTCACTTCTGCAACAGAAATGGCCTTTTCGGCCAGAACCGACAGGCTGTCGCCATTGATCTGGGCAAACCCGCCGGTGACCAGGTATTCGCTGGACCCTTCGGGTGCCTCGACCTTGAGCAGACCGGGGCGCAGCGTGGTGATGGTGGGGGCATGATCGGGCATTGCCGTCATGTCCCCGTCCGCGCCGGGAATCTGGACCGCGGTAACCTCAAGCGAAGCAAGGCTCCGCTCAGGGCTGACGAGGTCGAATTGCATCGTGTTTGCCATCAGGGATACTCCTTAGGCGGCTTCTGCTGCCATCTTCTCGGCTTTGGCGATCACTTCTTCGATGCCGCCAACCATCAGGAAGGCCGCTTCGGGCAGGTGATCGTATTCGCCAGCCACAACGGCCTTGAACGACGCGATGGTGACATCCAAAGGAACCTGAACGCCGGGCGAGCCGGTGAAAACCTCGGCCACGTCGAACGGCTGCGACAGGAAGCGTTCGATCTTACGGGCACGGGCCACGGTCAGTTTGTCCTCTTCGGACAGTTCGTCCATGCCAAGGATGGCGATGATGTCCTGCAGCGACTTGTAGCGCTGGAGGATCTGCTGAACGTCGGTCGCAACCTTGTAGTGCTCTTCACCGACGATGGCCGGGTCAAGCAGACGAGAGGTCGAGTCGAGCGGGTCCACGGCGGGGTAGATACCCTTTTCCGAGATCGCACGGTTAAGAACGGTGGTCGCGTCCAAGTGCGCGAACGAGGTTGCCGGCGCAGGGTCGGTAAGGTCATCCGCAGGAACATAGATCGCCTGCACCGAGGTGATCGAGCCCGACTTGGTCGAGGTGATGCGTTCCTGCAGGGCACCCATATCGGTGGCCAGTGTCGGCTGGTAGCCCACAGCCGAAGGAATACGACCCAGCAGAGCCGAAACCTCGGAACCCGCCTGCGTAAAGCGGAAGATGTTGTCGACAAAGAACAGAACGTCGGTACCGGACTGGTCGCGGAACTGCTCGGCCAGGGTCAGACCGGTCAGAGCAACACGCGCACGCGCACCCGGAGGTTCGTTCATCTGACCGTAAACCAGGGCAACCTGCGAATCCGCCAGGTTGTCCGGCTTGATCACGTTCGATTCGATCATCTCGTGGTACAGGTCGTTCCCTTCACGGGTCCGTTCACCAACGCCCGCGAACACGGAAAAGCCCGAGTGCACTTTTGCGATGTTGTTGATCAGTTCCATGATCAGAACGGTTTTACCAACGCCGGCGCCGCCGAACAGGCCGATCTTACCGCCTTTGGCGTAGGGGGCCAGCAGGTCAACAACCTTGATGCCGGTCACCAGAACTTCCGACTCGGTCGACTGTTCGTCAAAGGTCGGTGCGGGCTGGTGGATCGCGCGGGCTTCGGTCGCTTCAACCGGGCCTTTTTCGTCGATCGGCTCGCCGACCACGTTCAGGATACGGCCCAGGGTGGCGTTGCCAACCGGAACCGAGATCGGTGCGCCGGTGTCTGTCACGGCTTCGCCACGAACCAGACCTTCGGTCGCGTCCATCGCGATAGTACGGACGGTGTTTTCACCCAGGTGCTGAGCAACTTCCAACACCAGGCGCTTGCCGTTGTTGGTTGTTTCCAGCGCGTTCAGAATTTCAGGCAGCTGATCATCGAACTGCACGTCAACGACGGCCCCGATGATCTGTGTGACTTTGCCTTTTGCATTCGCCATGTTTCGTCTCCGGTATGTCTCTACAGCGCTTCGGCGCCGGAAATAATTTCAATCAGCTCGTTGGTGATCACGGCCTGACGCGAGCGGTTGAACTGGATCGTCAGCTTGTCGATCATCTCACCCGCGTTGCGTGTCGCGTTGTCCATCGCGGACATCCGTGCACCCTGTTCGGACGCTCCGTTTTCGAGCAGAGCCGAGAAGATCGCGGTTGCAACCCCTTTGGGCAGCAGGTCGGCCAAGATGGCCTCTTCGCTGGGCTCATAGTCGAAAATGGCACCGCTGTCGTCACCTGCCGCTTCGTCGTCGAACGAGGCGGGAATGACCTGCTGTGCCGTCGGGATCTGGGTCACAACGTTGACGAACTTCGCGTAGAAGATCGTGGCAACATCGAACTCTCCCCCGTCGAAACGAGACAGGATGTCCTTCGCGATGTCTTGCGCATTGGTATACCCGATACGCTTGACGTCGCTCAGATCAACATGCCCGACGAACAGATCGCCCAGATCACGCTTGAGCGCGTCGCGGCCTTTTTTGCCAACGGTCAGAACCTTGACCGTTTTGCCTTTGCCGCGCAGCTCTTCCGCTTTGGCGCGGGCAAGCTTGGCGATGTTCGCGTTGAAGCCGCCACACAGGCCGCGTTCAGCTGTCATCACAACCAGCAGATGGACATCATCACTGCCCGTACCACGGAGCAGCTTGGGGGCGCTGTCGCTGCCCCCGACCGAGGCCGCCAGCCCCGCCATCACGGCATTGAACCGTTCGGCATAGGGGCGACCGGCTTCGGCAGATTCCTGGGCGCGGCGCAGTTTTGCAGCCGCGACCATCTGCATGGCCTTGGTGATCTTGCGGGTCGATTTGACCGACTCGATCCTGTTTTTAAGGTCCTTCAGACTAGGCATCGGAACCCCCTATCAAGCGAAGGTCGCGGCGTATTCGTCGATCGCTGCCTTGAGTTTGTCGGCGGCCTCACCTTTGATCTTCGGATCTTCGTCGGTGATCCACTTCAGCAGGTCAGCATGCTTACCGCGCAGGTGCGCCAGCAGACCGGCTTCATAGCGGCCAACATCCGATACGTCGATCTTGTCGAGGTAACCGTTGGTGCCTGCGAAGATAACGCAGACGATTTCAGCATTGGTCAGCGGCGAATATTGCGGCTGTTTCATCAGCTCGGTCAGACGCGCACCACGGTTCAGCAGCTGCTGGGTCGCGGCATCAAGGTCGGAACCAAACTGCGCAAAGGCTGCCATTTCGCGGTACTGAGCCAGTTCCAGCTTAACCGGACCAGCAACCGATTTCATCGCATCGGTCTGAGCCGAAGAGCCCACACGCGAAACCGACAGACCGGTGTTCACAGCAGGACGGATACCCTGATAGAACAGTTCGGTTTCCAGGAAGATCTGACCGTCGGTGATCGAGATCACGTTGGTCGGAATAAACGCCGAAACGTCACCACCCTGGGTTTCGATAACCGGAAGAGCGGTCAGCGATCCGGCACCGAAGTCTTCGTTCAGCTTTGCCGAACGCTCCAGCAGGCGCGAGTGGAGATAGAAAACGTCGCCCGGATACGCTTCACGCCCCGGCGGGCGGCGCAGCAGCAGCGACATCTGACGATACGAAACGGCCTGTTTCGACAAGTCATCATAGATGATCAGCGCGTGGCGGCCATTGTCACGGAAGTATTCGGCCATCGCGGTCGCGGCGTAAGGTGCCAGGAACTGCATCGGGGCCGGGTCGGACGCGGTCGCGGCCACAACGATCGAATATTCGATAGCGCCGGACTCTTCCAGTTTCTTCACCAGCTGCGCAACGGTCGAACGCTTTTGACCAACCGCAACGTAGACACAGTACAGTTTCTTCGACTCGTCGTCGCCTGCGGCCTCGTTGTACACTTTCTGGTTCAGGATGGTGTCCAGAGCAACGGCCGTTTTACCGGTCTGACGGTCCCCAATGATCAGTTCCCGCTGGCCACGGCCGATCGGGATCATCGCGTCGACCGATTTCAGGCCGGTTGCCATCGGCTCGTGCACCGATTTACGCGGGATGATGCCCGGCGCCTTGACGTCTGCAACGCCGCGCTTGGAAGAGTTGATCGGACCCTTGCCGTCCAGCGGGTTGCCCAGGCCGTCAACAACGCGGCCCAGCAGTTCGTCGCCGATCGGAACGTCCACGATCGAGTTGGTACGCTTGACCGTGTCACCTTCTTTGATGTCACGGTCGGACCCGAAGATAACGACACCAACGTTGTCGCTTTCCAGGTTCAGCGCCATGCCCATGATGCCGCCGGGGAATTCGACCATTTCACCCGCTTGCACGTTGTCCAGACCGTATACACGGGCAATCCCGTCACCGACGCTCAGCACGCGGCCGATTTCGGCCACTTCGGCTTCTTGACCAAAATTCTTGATCTGGTCCTTCAGGATTGCAGAAATCTCTGCAGCTTGGATTCCCATTTATCCGACCTCTTTCATTGCATTCTGTAGGGAGTTGAGCTTCGAACGGATCGAGCTGTCGATCATCTTCGAGCCCACTTTAACGACAAGACCGCCGATGAGGCTTTCATCAACGGTCGCATTGATTGTCACGGTCTTGCCCACACGCTCGGACAGCGTCTTGGACAGCTTGTCCAGCTGGGTCTTGGTCAGCGCCTTGGCCGAGGCCACATCGGCGGTCACTTCGCCGCGCTCTTCCGCCAGCATGTCGCGCAGAACCTGTACCAGTTGCGGCACAACGAACAGGCGACGCTTTTGCGCCATCAGGCCCAGCGTATTGCGCAGGATGGCATTCAGGCCCATCTTGTCGGCAATCGCGGTAATGGCTGTTTCCTGCTCGGCACGCGAAATCAACGGAGAAGATATCAGGTCGCGCAATTCGGCGCTGTCGCCCAATGCTGCTGCCAGATCGTTGATGCCGGATTCCAGACCTGCAAGATCATTGTTCTCTTTCGCAATCTCGAAGATCGCGGTGGCATAGCGTTCAGCTATGCCCGTGGAAATCGAAGCTGGTTCGGACACGTCCACCCTTCCGATACTTTAGGCCCCGATATCGCGCTGTAAAAGCCAACCCGGGGGCGTGAAGAAACCCCGTCCATTTAGGGCGGGGATCAAAATCACCGGGGATGTAGCAGAGCCTATCCAACCTCGCAATATAATATAGCGGTAACAGCTTTATCCACAAAATGAGTGATTTCATACACTTAGGCAAAGTGCGACCCTTTGGACCGGTTCGTCAGGTTGAAAAATGTTACCAAAGTGCAGCTTTTCGCGATTCCTGTGGCATTTTTTCCTCAGATTCCGCGCCCCGATTGGCTGGGAACCGGCCACAAGATCACGCCGGCTTGAGCAGCCCGTCCAACGCCTTGATCGGACGTTTTACGGCATCTTTCGTCACGTTTCCGCTGGGCGGACGAATAAGCTTGCTGGCCTCGACCATCAGCACGCCCCCTGCCATGACCGTGGGAATCCGTTGCCCGGTCTTTTCGATCAGGCTGCCCGACTTGAGCCAGAACCGGCGAAAGGACGGCGGCAGGTACAATGCCGAGCAGTGGTTTTCCGGATTGAAGTGATGCGCCCGCAGCTGATTTTCCAGCTGGGTTGCCGAATAGGGACGCCCATACCCAAATGGCGTTCTGTCAGAACGCGACCACAGGCCTGCGCGGTTGGGAACGACGAAAAGGGCCCGCCCGCCCGGCCCCAGCACACGCCAGCATTCGTCCAGCAACTGGCTGGGCCGTTCCGAGGTTTCCAGCCCGTGCATCACCACCAGCTTGTCCACATGTCCGGTTTCAATGGGCCATTGGGTTTCCTCGGTCAGGACTGACACGTTCGGCATCCCGGCAGGCCATGGCATCACGCCCTGCGGCCCCGGCATCAGCCCGATCACCCGCCGCGCATCTGCAAGATAGGGTCGCAGCAACGGCACCGCAAAACCGAACCCCGCGACCGACTGCCCCTTGGCCTCGGGCCACAGGTCCACCACGCGGCCGCGAATGGCCGCCTGCGCCGCACGCCCCAATGTGCTGCGATAGTAGAAATTCCTCAGATCCTGCACATCAAGATGCATTGCGGACACCTGGTCAATCGGCTTAGCTGAACGCAGTCTAGCAATGAAAGGGCAAAAGGCCATGCCTCTTGAGATCGTTACCATTCCCTGCCTCAGCGACAACTATGCCTTTCTCGCCCATGACCCGGCCAGCGGCGAGACAGCGCTGATCGACGCCCCCGACGGGCCGCCGATTCTGGCCGAACTGGATGCGCGCGGATGGACGCTCAGCCACGTTCTGCTGACCCACCACCATTGGGATCATGTGGATGGCCTTGCCGCCGTGCTTGCAAAACAGCCCGCCCGGGTGATCGGCGCCAAAGCCGATGCGCACCGGCTGCCAAAACTGGATCAAGCCGTGGTCGAAGGCGACAGGTTCGATATCGGCGGCGAACCGGTCGAGGTTCTGGACGTATCCGGCCACACCATAGACCATGTCGCTTTCTACATGCCGCAATCGGGGGTCGTATTCACCGCCGACAGCCTGATGGCGCTGGGATGCGGGCGGTTGTTCGAAGGCGAGCCCGCACAGATGTGGGCCTCGCTGAGCAAGCTGGCGGCCTTGCCGGATGACACCATCGTGTGTTCGGGGCATGAATATACCCAGTCTAATGCAAAATTCGCCCTGACCATCGATCCGGACAATGTGGCCCTGCAAAAACGTGCCGCCGATATCGACCGCGCCCGCGCGGCAGGAGAGCCAACCGTTCCTTCGGCTTTGGCCCTTGAAAAGGCCACGAACCCGTTTCTGCGCGCAGCCGACCCGGTGATTCAGGCCCGTCTTGGGATGAAGGGCGCCGACCCGGCCGCGGTTTTTGCCGAAATCCGTGCCCGAAAAGACCGCTTTTGACCGGCTCTGGCTGCTTTTCACGGCCACGCTCACAACAAATGTGACTGTCAAGAGCAAGAAAACCCTTGAAGCCGGGCCACGATCAACCAAACTCTAATAGTATGAGGACATGGTTGGGATGGGGATCCGGCCTGCGGCCCGCCCCCTTCCGGCCCAATACAGAGGAGCACCCGCGTGCCTTCATTCTCGAGCACATTGGAACAAGCCATCCACGCGGCCCTTGCGGCGGCGAACGAACGGCGTCACGAATTCGCAACGCTGGAGCATCTGCTGCTGGCGCTTTTGGAAGAACCCGACGCGATACGCGTCATGCAAGCCTGCGGCGTCGACTTGGACGACCTGCGCAGTACGCTTGTCGAATTTATCGACGAAGACCTGTCAAACCTGGTGACGGATATTGACGGCTCCGAGGCGGTGCCGACCGCCGCTTTCCAGCGGGTCATTCAGCGGGCCGCCATTCACGTCCAAAGCTCGGGCCGTACCGAGGTGACCGGGGCCAATGTTCTGGTTGCCATCTTTGCCGAACGTGAAAGCAACGCCGCCTACTTCCTGCAGGAACAGGATATGACACGCTATGACGCGGTGAACTTTATCGCGCATGGTGTGGCCAAGGACCCTGCATTCGGCGAGAACCGCCCCGTCACGGGCGCGGACCAGGTCGAGGACGAGACTCAGCAGGCCACGACGGATTCGGAACAAAAGGAAAGCGCGCTTGGGAAATACTGTGTCGATCTGAACACCAAATCGCGCGCAGGCGATGTCGACCCGCTGATCGGCCGCGCGTCCGAAGTCGAACGCTGCATTCAGGTTCTGTGCCGCCGCCGCAAGAACAACCCCCTGCTGGTGGGTGATCCCGGGGTCGGCAAAACCGCCATCGCCGAAGGGCTGGCCCACAAGATCGTTGCCGGAGAGGCGCCTGACGTTCTGTCCAACACCACGATCTACTCGCTCGACATGGGCGCGTTGCTGGCAGGTACCCGGTATCGCGGTGATTTTGAGGAACGCCTGAAAGCCGTCGTAACCGAACTTGAAGAGCATCCCGATGCGGTTCTGTTCATCGACGAAATCCACACGGTCATCGGCGCGGGTGCCACCTCGGGCGGTGCCATGGATGCCTCGAACCTGCTGAAACCTGCGCTGCAGGGCGGCAAACTGCGCACCATGGGCTCGACCACCTACAAAGAGTTCCGCCAGCATTTCGAAAAGGACCGCGCGCTGAGCCGCCGGTTCCAGAAGATCGACGTGAACGAACCTTCGGTCGAAGACAGCGTAAAGATCCTGCGGGGCCTCAAGCCCTATTTCGAAGAACACCACGAGATCAAATATACCGCCGACGCGATCAAGACCGCGGTCGAGTTGTCGGCCCGTTACATCAACGACCGCAAGCTGCCGGACAAGGCAATCGACGTGATTGACGAAGCGGGCGCGGCTCAGCATCTGGTTGCCGAAAGCAAGCGGCGCAAGACCATCGGGGTCAAAGAGATCGAGGCCGTCGTGGCCAAGATCGCGCGCATCCCGCCCAAGAACGTCACCAAGGATGATGCCGAGGTTCTCAAGGACCTTGAAACCTCGCTCAAACGGGTGGTGTTCGGCCAGAACGAAGCCATCGAAGCCCTGTCCAGCGCCATCAAGCTGGCCCGGGCCGGCCTGCGCGAACCTGAAAAGCCCATCGGCAACTACCTGTTCGCGGGTCCGACCGGCGTCGGCAAGACCGAAGTGGCCAAGCAATTGGCCGACACGCTTGGGGTCGAACTGCTGCGCTTTGATATGTCGGAGTACATGGAAAAGCACGCGGTCAGCCGCCTGATCGGCGCGCCTCCGGGCTATGTCGGGTTTGATCAGGGTGGTCTTCTGACCGATGGCGTCGACCAGCATCCGCATTGTGTGCTGCTTTTGGACGAGATCGAAAAGGCGCATCCGGACGTGTTCAACATCCTGTTGCAGGTGATGGATCACGGGGAACTGACCGACCACAATGGCCGCACGGTCAATTTCCGCAACGTGGTGCTGATCATGACCTCGAACGCCGGCGCCCAGGAACAGGCCAAAGCCGCGATCGGGTTCGCCCGCGACCGGCGCGAGGGCGAGGACACAGCCGCAATCGAACGGACGTTCACGCCAGAGTTCCGCAACAGGCTGGATGCGGTCATCTCGTTCGCACCATTGCCCAAGCAAGTCATCCTGCGGGTGGTTGAGAAATTCGTGCTGCAACTCGAAGCGCAATTGCTGGATCGTGGCGTGACCATCGATCTGACCCCCAAAGCGGCGGAATGGCTGGCTGACAAGGGCTATGACGACAAGATGGGCGCGCGCCCGCTGGGCCGTGTGATCCAGGAACACATCAAGAAACCGCTGGCCGAAGAATTGCTGTTCGGCAAGCTTGCCAAGGGTGGCGTGGTCCGTGTGTCCGTCAAGAAGGACGAGCTTGATCTTGAAATCCTTGGACCGGATCAGCCCCGCATTCCTGGTGACAAGCCGCCACTGCTGACGGCCGACTGATCCCGGTCATAGACTTGTGCACGCCGCCCGGTACCCTGTGCCGGGCGGTTTTCTTTTGCCCGGGCGGTGACCGCACCCCGCGTCGCGACGGAAATCTGCCGGTGCGCCGTTTCTGTTGGGAACAGAAGCGAAACAGGGCCAATTGATATGAAACAGCACATCGCAATCGTCTGGAGCGTCGCTTTCGCCGCCACGGCTGTCGCCGCGTTGGCCTCGGCCCAATATCACCAGCCCTCTCACAAAGATACTTGGGCCGGTGTAACGGGGCTTTTACGATTTTGACCGAATATCCAATCAGTACATAGGCCTGCTTTCTGACCGGTTGCAAACCGATCAACCCGCCGTGTTTGCGGGGATACCAGATCGCAGCTTTCGGTCTGCCCGGGCCCGGGTGACATTGCCCATGCCCGGTGCCTGACCGATACCGCTGTTTGGTAACGAGTTCCCGTTTTATCTTTCGGTGAGTTTCAGCTCGATCCGCCGGTTTTGCGCGCGCGCTTGCGGCGTGTTTGCCGGGTTGACAGGCTGGAACTCACCGAACCCATTGGCCGCCAGCCGGTTCGGCGGAATGCCGAGCGCATCCACCATGTAACGCACCACCGACAGCGCCCTGCCCTGGCTGAGTTCCCAATTGTCGCGATAGCGTCCTGTTCCGGCCAATGGCACATCATCAGTATGGCCATCGACACGGATCACCCAGTTCAGGCCGCTGGGGATTTCGGCGGCAACGCCGCGCAATATCTCGGCGACTTTGGCAATCTCTTGCCGTCCTTCGGGCGACAATACCGCAGAGCCCGTGTCAAACAGAACCTCGGAAGAAAAGACAAACCGGTCGCCTTCGATCCGGACGCCTTCCTGATTGCCCAGAACATCGCGCAGACGGCCAAAAAACTCGGACCGATAGCGCGCCAGGTCTTCAGCCTGGGCGGTCAGTTCCTGATTGCGGCCCGCCAGCGCTTCGGCTTCGGCCTCAAGGCGAATACGTTCGGCTTCTTCCAACAGGCGCCGGCGCCGTTCCTCGGACGCCGCGCGGGCCAAAGCCGCATTCAGGTCCTGCCCAAGTGTCTGGATCTGAACCTCGGCGGCGGCGTTCCGATCCTTGTAGTCGTCCAGCAACGCCTGCAACGACCCCAACTGGCCCCGAAGCGCAGATATTTGCTGATTCAACAGCGCCGTCTGTCTTTGGGCCTTGGCCGAAATCGCCTTTTCCGCCGCAATCGCATCGCGCGCCACGGCCAGCAGGGCCTGACGTTCATCTGCCAGCGATTTCTGGGTTTCCGCCTCGGAGAGGGCCTGCGTCCGGGCATCAAGGGCGGCTTGCAATTGCGCCTGAAGCTCGTCGTTGTTCAACGCGCCAAACTGGCGTTCCAGTTCCGCCTTGGCGGCCTGGGCTGCGGCCAGCAAGGTCAGGGTCTCTTCGGCCTCTTTGCGCTGGGCCTCAAGCGCAAGGGTCATGGCCGTCAACTCGGCATCCGCGTTTTGCAACCTGTTGCGCAGGTTTTCCGCGGCGGCGGCTTCGGCAAGCTTTGCGGCCTCTTCATCGCTCAGTTGCTGTTCAAGATCGGCGATCTGAGCCGATTGTGCCGCGTCGTTCTGCTCCAGATCGGCAACCAGCGCTTCCAGAGCGTCCCGGCGCGCTGCGGCCAATCGCGCCGCTTCGACCTGTGCATCCATCTCGGCGCGGCTTTGAGCCAGCGCCAGGTTCAATGCCTCTTGCTGTGTCAGCAACTCTGCGCGCTGGTCCTGCAACGCGGCGATATCGCCCAGCGCCCGGTCCTGTTCTGCCAGCAAGGCCGCGACCTGCGCTTCGAAATCCGTGATCCGTGTCTGCGCGGCATTCAGCGCCTCGGCCTGCTGGTCACGTTCGGTCGTCAACGACGCGATCAGGGCCTGCGCCTGGGTCAAATCCTCTTCGGCCCGGGTAAGCGTCGTGTTCAGCGCACCCAGCCGCGCCTGCAACCGGCTGTTTTCGCGCTCTTCCAGCCCAAGCGCACCGGCAAGTGCCGCCACCTCGTCGGACAGCGCGCTCAACTCATCCTCTTGACCCGAAATCGTTTCCCGCAGCACGAATTGCACGACCATGAAAATGGTCAGCACAAAGGTCAGCACCATCAAAAGACCCGTCATCGCGTCGACGAATCCGGGCCAGACCGAACCCTGGAAACGTTGACCGGTTCGACGGGACAGCGCCATCCGTCAGTCTCCTTCCGGCGTGGTGCGCACGGCACCCCGAGGCAGGGTCAGCGCCTTGACCAACAGTTCGAAATCCTTGCGCAACTCGTTCATGCTGTCCTGCCGCCCGGCGGAAATCTCTTCGAGTATCCTCAGCAATTGCACGTCCATCGACCGCAGGCGCATCCGGCTTTCTGCGTCGATCCCCTCGCCTGTGCCCTGCTCGCGCATGTGATCCAACAGCGCGTCCTGCCCAAGGGCCACCCGTTCCAGCGCCGCTGTCACATCCTCGCTTTCGGATTGCCGTTGGTTCATGTCGCTGATGACATCGACCAACAGACCCAGCTTGGTCGTCACCTCGGCGCGGTCTTCGACCTGCGCGGAAAACAGGTCCTGCAAGGCGTCCATCTGTTCGGACATGGCATCCAGAACCGGCGTCAGAACGGCAAGCTCGGCGCCGCCTTCTTCACCCGAGGCGAACCCGACGCGGGTAATGGATGACAGCCACTCTTCCAGTTCCCGGTAAAAGCGGTTCTGTCCATGACCGGCAAAAAGTTCCAAAAGCCCCACGATCAATGACCCGGCCAGGCCCAAAAGCGAGGACCCAAAGGCAACGCCCATGCCCTGCAACTGCGCCTCAAGCCCCGTCATAAGCCGGTTGAACACGGCAAGGCCTTCTTCACCCTCCTGCGGGTTCAGGCTGCGGATGGTGTCGACGATTGCGGGCACGGTCGTGGCCAGCCCAAAGAAAGTACCCAAAAGGCCAAGGTAAATCAGGACGTTGGTGATATAGCGGGTGATCTCACGCTCTTCCTCGACCCGTTCGGCGACGGAATCCAGGATCGACCGGGTCGAGCTTGAGCTGATCTGCGACCGGGCGCCCCGCTCACGCAGCAAAGAGGCCAGCGGAGCCAGCAATTGCGGCGTTCGGGCGTCTTCGCGCACGACACCGCCGACAAAAGCCTCGATCCAGCGGACTGACCCGATCAGCTGTGTCACCTGGTAAAAACAGGCAACCACGCCGATCACGAAGACCAAAAGGATAAACCCGTTCAGATAGGGGTTGGCAAAGAAAACGGGCAGGACATATGGCAAGGCCATGAACACGCCCAGCCCCGACAAGCCGATGGCGATCAGCATCATCAGAATCTGACGGATCGGATGCGAGAATTGCGGTCTCGCGCCGTGCTGTGCCTGCGCCATGCGCGTTGTTCCCGGTATTGTCTGCTCTGAGGTGAATCTAGCGAAATTCCGCCGGTGACGCCAAGGGTTTATGCGGTAAGGGTCCGCACTCTTTCCGACAGCCACTCAAGATCAGGATCTCGCAGCCCGATCTCGGCCAGATGTTCGGCGGTATTATACAGATATTCCGTGTTCGGACCCCGGCCGCCAACCGCGCCGGCGATGATTTCCGCCTGGTCCTCCAGGGGCATGCCACCGCAATACTGCACGTGATGCGGGTCAATCACATAGGTCACCGCGTTGACCACGCCGCCGGTTTCCAGACGGATATCCAGCATCCGTTCGACATAAGCCGACGAGATCAGTTCGCGTTCACGCAGCTCGTCCAGCGTCCGATCCTCGTGCCCAGCTTGGACCGCCAGCGCAAGACCCTTGCATTCCGCCCTGGCTTGTTCATCCAGCGCCAGAACAAGGCCCGGTTTTTCTTCGGTGCCGCGATGGTGAATCGAGCTCATGCAGAACGACCGTGCATATCCGTGCAGCGTCGCACGCACGCTGCGGGCCACAGGGAACCCCGGGTTCCACAGCAGCGATCCATATCCGAATACCCACATCGTCATTGCACTGGTCCTTGCACGTTTGCGCCTATAAACAACAATTCCAAGGTAGGAAAAAGGGCCATTTGCCATGCGCCGTCTGATACGAGTTGTGATTTTTCTGGCCCTTGCCTGGAGCGCCTATTGGTTCATCGCCGGGTATGGCCTGCGCAATGCCCTGACCAATTGGTTCGACACGCAGCAAGACCTGGGCTGGCAGGCGGATTTTTCGGATGTCGCAACCAGCGGGTACCCGGTTCATCACGTAACGCGGCTGCACAATCCGGCGCTTGCCGACCCCGTAAACGGCACAGCCTGGAGCGCGGATTGGATCGAGTTCCAAAGCCCGGCCATCTGGCCCGGACGCCAGGTTCTGCGCTTTGCCGATACCCCTCAGCGCCTGTCCTATTTCGATCAGACCGCAATCATCCAGGCCGCCGACATGCAGGCCGCGCTGCACCTGCAGCCGGGCGTGGCGCTGTTGCTTGAAACCCTCGCGCTGACCGCCGGGCCCTGGACGATCACGCAAGACGACGCGGCGCAGGCCGGGGGCGATACGCTCGCCCTGATCATGACCCAAAGCGGTGCGGCGAATTCCTATGATATCAGCGCCAAGATCGACGGCTTTGCCCCCGGCGACGACCTGCGGGCGCTGATGCGGTCCGCCGCGACCTTGCCGCAGGCATTCGAAACGCTTGAAATCAACAGCTCGGTAACCTTCGACAAACCCTGGGACCGAAGCGCCCTGGAACAGCGGCGTCCGCAACCGGTTGCCATCGACCTGCATCTGGCCGAGGCGAAATGGGGCGAGCTGCGCCTGTTTGCAACCGGTGACCTGACGGTTGACGCGCAGGGCATTCCGTCAGGTGAAATCGCGGTCAGGGCCGAGAACTGGCGCGACATGATCGCCATGGCGAATGCGGCCGGGGCGCTGCCCGACCAGGCGGTCGATCCGGTAACGCGGGCGCTGAAATTCATGGCGGGGCTTGGCGGCAATCCGAAAGCGCTGGATCTTCAGCTTAATTTCCGCGACGGGTTCGTCGCGCTGGGGCCACTGCCGCTGGGGCCAGCGCCGCGTCTGATTTTGCGTTAACGGCAATAAGGCCCGCTGCGGTATCTTGCGGTATCCAGATGGAAATGATCCTGGTGATAGCGGTCGGAATTCGGCCCCAGGACCGTCCCGAACGGGCCGCACGCACCGCGCCAGATTTTGACAAGCTGCTTTTTCGACGGGTTCTTGCGCCAACCGTTCAACACGGTCACGACCTCTCCGTCGGCCATCTTGAAGCCCGAAATATCAATGGCGCGCCCCTTGCCATGTTCGGAAATCCGCGCGCCCTTGCGGTTGTTCCGGGTCCGGCACGCGTAATGCGCCGCGACCTGCAACTGGACCACCGGCCCGCGTCGCTTGAATGTCGGCTTGACTGTCTTGTCGACCCATTTGCTCAGCGCAATCGCCGTTCCGCAATCCATCGTCGACGGGCGGCTCAGCGCCACACCTGAAACAGACGTGACTTGAACTGCGTCCTTGATCCCGCAGGCCTTGATCTTTCCGGGAACCCGGCCAACCGCCTTGCCCTGAATGGCAATGTCACCGCACACCGCGTTCTTGCGCAGCTTGCGCTTTTTGAACAGCACCTGCTGTTCCAACGCCTTGGGCCGCAGGTTCGGCATCAACGAGGTATCAGGCCCCATAAAGGCCAGCGCGACCGGGCGCGAGGCTGCTGCCAGAACCTGTGGGGAAACCGGGCGCGGAGCGGGCCGCGTTGCCGGGATATCAGTCCGCGTCACGACGCCGTCCTGCAAGGGGGCCGCGACAATCGCGGCCACGGATGTCGCGGGGATCGGCCGCGCCAGTGGAACCAGCGAATTCTCAAGGGGCCTCGCCCAGGCCGGAGACATGGTGGCCAGAAAAAGGCTGGCGGCAATGCAGACGCGAATGGGTCTCATACCGATTTTTTCCCCCGTCCAAAGTCCGGAGCGTCGGTATCCTGCCCCGCATCGATGATTCCGCGACGTATCGCCCGCGTCCGGGTGAAATAGTCGAACAGGTGCTCTCCATCCCCGGTTCGGATCGCCCGCTGCAACGCAAAAAGCTCTTCGGTGAAACGGCCCAGGATCTCTAGCGTGGCATCCTTGTTGGTCAGGAAAACGTCACGCCACATGGTAGGGTCCGACGCGGCAATTCGGGTAAAGTCCCGAAACCCGGCGGCCGAATACTTGATCACCTCGGTATCCGTTACGCGGCGCAGGTCGTCGGCGACGCCAACCATCGTATAGGCAATCAGGTGCGGGGCATGAGATGTTACCGCCAGAACAAGGTCATGATAATCCGCGTCCATTTCATCAACATTGGACCCCATGCCTTCCCACAACGCGCGCAGCCGGGCAATTGCATCGGGCGCAGACCCTTCAACCGGCACCAGCAGACACCAGCGATTGTCGAAAAGTTCAGCAAACCCCGATTCAGGCCCCGAATGTTCGGTTCCGGCCAAGGGGTGCGCCGGGATGAAATGGACCCCGTCGGGGACATGAGGCCCGACGTCCTGAATGACGTGACGCTTGACCGAGCCGACATCGGTTACCGTCGCGCCCGGTTTCAACACAGGTGCAATGTCCCGCGCCACGGCGCCCATCGCGCCAACCGGAACGCACAGAACGACCAGGTCGGCCCCTTCGACAGCCTCTTTGGCGGTATCGCAAACCCGGTCACACAATCCGATGCGACGCGCGGTGTCGCGGGTTGCCGCAGACCGGGCATACCCCGTGACTTCGCCCGCAAGACCGGCCCGTTTTATGGCCCAGAACATCGACGACGCGATCAGGCCCAGCCCGATCAGGGCCACACGGTCGTAAATCTGGCTCATGCGGCGCCCCCTTTGAACGCGGTGATGGCCGCGACAACGCGGCGGCATGCGGTTTCGTCGCCCACCGTGATGCGCAGGGCGTTGGGCAGGTTGTAACCCGCAACACGGCGCACGATCAAACCCTGCGTCTTCAGGTAATCATCGCAGGCCTCGGCCTCGGCCCTGTCGGCAAATCGCGCCAGGATGAAATTGGTACAGGACGCATCCGACGGCACACCGATCCCGGCCAGTTGATCAGACAGCCAAACGCGCAGACGCGCGTTTTCGGCATGGCAGAATGTCAGGAACTCCTCGTCCTGCACGGCGGCCTCGGCCGCGGCAAGCGCAACCGTCGACAGGTTAAAGGGCTGGCGCACCCGGTTCAGAACATCAATGATCGGGCGCGCGGCATACCCCCAACCAACCCGCATGCCACCCAGCCCATAGATCTTGGAAAAGGTCCGCGTCATGATGACATTGTCAAACCGGTCCACCAATGCAGCGCCCCCGTCGAACCCGGCTACGAACTCGGCATACGCCCCATCGATGACCAGCAGGCATGTTTGGGGCAGCCCTTCGGCCAGCCGCTGCAGCTCGCTCTCGGGGATCATGGTCGAAGTCGGGTTGCCGGGGTTGGTCACGAAAACGATCTTGGTCCGGTCGGTGACTGCGGCCAGGATATTGTCGACATCGACATGGCGATCCCGCTCGGCCACCATGACCGGGGTCGCCCCGACCATGCGGGCAATGATCGGATACATCGAGAACCCGTGCTCGGTGTAAATCGCCTCGTCGCCGGGCCCGGCATAGGCCTGCGCCACGAATTGCAGCACCTCGTCACTGCCCACGCCGCAGACGATCCGCGCCGGGTCCAGCCCATGCCGCTCGCCGATGGCCGCGCGCAGGCTGGCGTGATCGGTGCCGGGGTAACGGTGCAACGTCGCGGCGCTGTCACGCACCGCTTCGATCGCCCTGGGGCTGGGGCCGAACGGATTTTCATTGGAGCTGAGCTTGACGACATCCGCGACGCCCTGGATATGCGACTGCCCGCCCTGGTAAAGCGCGATGTCCATGATGCCGGGCTGCGGGGTGATCTGGTTCATGTGAGGCTCCGTTGACTGCGGCCTCTCATACCTGTCTCAACGCCTTGAGAAAAGCAGCAATTCCCTCAGGCCGCCCGGAAGCGTGCGGTTGCCGGGTCGGCGTCGTAATACGGCGCGAACTCGGCGGTCCGGCGCGACAGGTCATTCACGCTGTCGATGATAAAGCGGGCGGTCTTGGCGCTCATCAAATATGAAAAGTTCAACCGGACCCAGCCGGGCTTTTTCAATTCCGCGCCCGCCGAAACCTGCGCGTGCAATTGCTCGGAACATGCGCGGTCTATACCCAGCAACCGATGCGCATAAGGCCCCGCACAGGCACAGCCGCCGCGCGCCTGAATCCCGTAAATGTCGCTCAACATCCGGGTGAAAAGCTGTTGATGCACCGGCTGATCAGTCATGTCATGGACAAGGAAGGAAAAAATCGGCAACCGATGCGGCTTGTCCACGCCCAGAAGGGTCAGGTGCGGGTTGCTGCCCCACCCTTCCAACGCCATGCGGTTATACGCGGCCTCGCGCCGCGCAATCTCGTCAGTGCCAACGGCTTCCTTGACGAGAAAGGCCAAAGCCGCGCGAATATCGCCAATCACGTTTGGCGTTCCCGCCTCTTCTCGCGCGACCAGATCATCACTGTAATCATGGCGCCACGGCGATACAAAACGAACCGTTCCGCCCCCCGGCCAACTGGGGCATGTTCCCCGGACGACATCCCGGTTGACGATCAGCACACCCGACGCCCCCGGCCCGCCCGGAAACTTGTGAGGCGAGACAACGATGGCGTCCTTGCGTGCATCCTGTGGCCCCATGTCGATAGGCAAATAGGGGCCAGCACCGGCATAATCCCAGACCGACAACGCGCCATGTGCCTTTAGCAACCGGGTGACAGGATCGGGGTCGGTCACAATGCCTGTCACGTTCGAAGCCGCGGAAAACGACCCGATCACCAGGTCCGCATCCTCATGCGCAATCAAGGTCTGTCTCAGAACCTCCAGATCAGGGCCGCCCTCTGCACCCTCCGGTATCTCGACCACCTGCGCCTTGCTTTCACGCCACGGTAAAATGTTGGAATGATGTTCATACGGCCCGATCAAGACAACCGGCCGGTCAGCCCCTGACACTCCCATCAGGCTGACCAGCCGGTTGAGGCCCGCAGTGGCACCAGAGCCGGTAAAGATCACTGCCTCTGCTTCCCGCGCACCAACGATGCGGGCGATCTCGGCGCGCGCATCGCGCCGAAGCCGGGTCATATACGACCCGCAAAAAGAAGCTTCGGTATGGCTGTTGGCATAAAACGGAAGCACATTCTGCGCCACGTAGGCCTCAACCTGCCGCAAGGCGCGGCCCGATGCGACGTAATCCGCATAAACAAGCGGCACATCCCCATGCAGACCCGGTATCAGAACGTTTTCTCCAATCAAGCCGTCGTTCAAAGTTCCACCACAAACAACTGCGCTGATCTCTGATTGGAATTGTTCAAGGGTCATGTCTGCTCTCCTGTCGGGCATCACAAATATCACCCAACAAACCCGTAAAATCGCCCCACAATTTTACTGACTTTTCAGAATATTTGTGTCATTTGACCCGGTATGAGGAAAAATATAGATCAAATTGACAGGCGCCTCCTAAAAGAACTGCAACAGGACGCAACCCTGTCGCAACGCGAACTGGCAGACCGCGTCGGCCTGTCGCAAAACGCTTGCTGGCGACGGCTGAAAGCCCTGAACGAAGACGGTGTCCTGCTGGGGTCCACAGCCCGGATCGCCCGTGAAAAACTGGGGCTCAGCCTCGTGGTCTTTGTGATGCTTCGCACCCGGCACCACTCCGCCGATTGGCTCCAGACCTTTCGCCGCCACGTCCTGACCATTCCCGAAGTGGTGGATTTCCACCGGATCGGCGGCGACTATGACTATCAGCTAAAAGTCGTGACACAGGATATGACCTCTTACGACAAGGTCTACCAACGCCTGATCGAAAAGGTCGAACTGGACAGCGTCACGTCCTACTTCGCGATGGAAGCAATCGCCGAAGCGCGCCCGCTGCCTCTCTGATCCGCCCCTTCATCTGGCCAAAAATATCCCGGGGGAGTCGCGCAGCGACGGGGGCAGCGCCCCCTACAAACAAAAAAAGACCGCGCTGAAAGCGCGGCCTTTGAAAATTCGATGACGGCGAAGATCAGTTCTTCGCGTAGAATTCAACAACCAGGTTCGGCTCCATGACGACCGGATAAGGCACATCGCCCAGGCCCGGTGCGCGCACGAAGGTCGCGGTCATTTTCGAGTGGTCGGCGTCGATATAGTCAGGAACATCACGCTCGGCCAGACCAACAGCTTCCAGAACAACAGCCAGTTGCTTGGACTTGTCACGCACTTCGATCACGTCGCCTTCCTTGACACGGTAGCTGGGGATGTTCACCCGCTTGCCGTTCACCTTGACATGGCCGTGGTTCACGAACTGACGCGCGGCAAACACGGTCGGAACGAACTTGGCGCGGTAGACGACGGCGTCCAGACGGCGTTCCAGCAGACCGATCAGGTTTTCACCGGTGTCGCCTTTGACACGCTCGGCCTCGGCATAGATGCGGCGGAACTGCTTTTCGGTCAGGTCGCCGTAATAGCCTTTCAACTTCTGCTTGGCGCGCAACTGCAGACCAAAGTCCGACAGTTTGCCCTTACGGCGCTGGCCGTGCTGGCCGGGGCCATATTCGCGGCGGTTGATCGGGGATTTCGGACGACCCCAGATGTTTTCGCCCATCCGGCGGTCGATTTTGTACTTGGCAGACGTGCGTTTGGTCACGGCTGATCTCCTTTATTGTGGCATTTCGGCTTGATCCGAAAACCGGTTCCCGCTTTTCCGCCCGAAATAGCGTTGCCGCTCGGACCGTGCAGTTCCCGTTCAGACCAGGCGTGGTGCCGGGTTATAAAGGGCGTTGTCCTCTTGAGGTCTCCCCCATGACAGGCCTCCCCTCGCGGGGGCCACCAACACCAATGAAGCCGCGCTTATATCGCTGAAATTACCAGAGTCAACAGGCCGGGAACCGGAAATGACACATTCGCCATGTACGCGGCCTGCCGCCAGACGAACCTATTCGGCAGCAAACGCCGCGTAACGCGGCAGGCTGGCCGTTTCGGCGACAGCCGGTGCGCGAGGTTTGGGAAAAGACACAACCGTTTCGTCCTGGCCCTCTCCGGTTTTTGTCAGCGCCTCAAGATTGGTTACCTGGCTGACCCAGAACTCCTGATCCCGCTCGGGAAAACCATCTTCAAAGATCAAAACCAGCGTGTCGTCGGCATCGCTGCGCACCAGGTCCGCCTGAAAACTCTGTGCGCCATTGGAAAACACAAGCATCGCCGATGCGCCTTGCGGTCGTTCCCAAACAGGCGCCAGCGCATGAACGCCCGGCACCACCGCAGTTCCACCAATCTCTGCCTGTTCATAGTCCGACATCGCGACCGCTGTCATCCTGACAACCTGCCCGCGCCAAGACCATGCCGACCCGACGCTCAACTCGGAAAGAGGCGCGGCCTCAAGCCCGTCAACCTCTGTCTGCCGCCATGGAATCCCGAAAATACCGTTTCGTCCGGTCCTCATCTGCCCGCCCATACCTTTTAACATCCCGATCGTTACCGACGGCGTGTATCAAAGATAATTTCGGCGGAAAAAAGACGGAAATGCAGCTTTCACGAAAAAGTTTGGGGGACATTGGCGATTTTGATACGTTTACGCGCGTCAAATCAACCAGCGCGAATGCTGTCCCCCAATGCTACCCGCATTTCGAGTGGCCGCAACTGCGGCAGGTCATGCACCCTTCGATCATTACCATTTCGAACTGTCCGCAGGACGGGCAGGCTTTGCCGCGCGGGGCATCCATGTTGACGACCTGCGCCTGCGGATCGGACTTCAGCCCCATCCCCTCGCCCTCAAGAAACCCGATCGAGATCATGTGCTGCTCGATCACCCCGCCGATTGCCGCAAGAATTGACGGAATGTACTTGCCCTTGACCCAGGCCCCACCACGCGGGTCGAACACAGCCTTAAGTTCTTCAACAACAAAGGACACATCTCCGCCCCTGCGGAACACGGCCGAAATCATGCGGGTCAGGGCCAGTGTCCAGGCATAGTGCTCCATGTTCTTCGAATTGATGAACACCTCGAACGGCCGGCGGCGACCACCAATAACGATATCGTTTATGGTCAGATAGATCGCATGTTCGCTGTCGGGCCACTTCAGCTTGTAGGTCGATCCTTCCAGCGATTGCGGGCGATCGAGCGGTTCGGACATGTAGATGACGTCGCCACCATCGACCTCGTGCGGCGCCGTGGCGCTCTCTCCCGGTGCCGTGTCGTCGCTTTCGGAAACGGTCAGAACCGAGCCCGTCACATCATTGGGCCGATATGTCGTGCAGCCTTTGCAGCCCTGATCCCAAGCCTGCATGTAGACATCCTTGAACGCGTCAAAGCTGATGTCTTCGGGGCAGTTGATGGTCTTGGAAATCGAACTGTCGATCCATTTCTGGGCCGCCGCCTGCATTTTCACATGATCCAACGGCGTCAGAGTCTGAGCGTTCACGAAATAGTCGGGCAAATCGACATCCCCGAACTTGTCGCGCCACATCTGTACGGCGTAATCCACAACCTCTTCTTCGGTACGCGAGCCGTCTTTCTGAAGCACTTTGCGCGTATAGGCGTAGGCAAAGACCGGCTCGATCCCCGAAGACACGTTTCCGGCATAAAGCGAAATCGTTCCCGTCGGGGCAATCGACGTCAACAGCGCGTTGCGGATACCATGTTCGCGGATCGCGTCACGCACGTCGTCGTCCATGTCGGCCATCGCACCGCTTGCCAGGAATTTCTCGGCGTCGAACAAAGGGAACGCCCCTTTTTCCTTTGCCAAGTCAACCGACGCCAGATATGCGGCGCGGGCGATACTGTGCAACCATCGCTCGGTCTGACGCGCCGCTTCGTCGGACCCATAGCGCAGGCCCAGCATCAACAAACCATCCGCCAGCCCGGTCACGCCCAGGCCGATCCGGCGCTTGGCCTGCGCTTCGGCGGCCTGTTCCGGCAGCGGAAACTTCGATGCGTCCACCACATTGTCCATCATCCGCACGGCCGTCGCGACAAGATCGCTCAACGCGGCCTCGTCCAGATGCGCGGCGTCCTCGAACGGATCGGCCACCAGACGCGCCAGATTGATCGACCCCAACAGGCAGGCCCCGTAGGGCGGCAGCGGTTGTTCACCGCAGGGGTTCGTGGCCGAAATCGTTTCGACATAGTTCAGGTTGTTGGCCTTGTTGATGCGGTCAATAAAGATGACGCCCGGCTCGGCATAATCATAGGTGGCCTGCATGATCTTGTTCCACAGATCACGGGCCTGAACCGTGTGATAGACCTTGCCGTCAAAGGTCAGCTCCCAGGGGGCGTCGGCCTTGACGGCCTCCATGAAGGCGTCCGTCACCAATACGGACATGTTGAACATCCGCAGGCGCGCCGGATCGGACTTGGCGGTGATGAACTGTTCGATATCCGGGTGGTCACAGCGCATGGTGGCCATCATCGCCCCGCGGCGCGAACCGGCAGACATGATCGTGCGGCACATTGCGTCCCAGACATCCATGAAACTCAGCGGGCCCGAAGCATCCGCCGCCACCCCGTGCACATCTGCGCCGCGCGGGCGGATGGTCGAGAAATCATAGCCGATGCCACCGCCCTGCTGCATGGTCAGCGCGGCCTCTTTCAACATGTCGAAAATGCCGCCCATGCTGTCGGGGATCGTGCCCATGACAAAACAGTTGAACAATGTCACCTGCCGCGCCGTGCCCGCGCCCGCCGTGATACGACCCGCGGGCAGGTATTTGAAATCTTCCAGCGCGTGAAAGAATTTGTCCTCCCACAGCGCCGGATCGCCTTCGACCTTGGCCAGATCGCGGGCGATGCGTCGCCACGTATCCTCGACCGTCTGATCAATGGGCGCACCGTCTGCCTGTTTGAACCGGTATTTCATGTCCCAGATTTGCTCGGCGATGGGGGCGGCAAAGCGGCTCATTGGTGATTCCCTGATCTGAAAAGAGGTGGCCAGATTAACCCGGATTACAGGCTTACCACAACACCTTGATGAACAACGCCAGCAAGCTACAATATAACGGAGACACCGGGACGACTCTGTGGAAATGCTGTGGATAACTTCGTGAACCTTGTGAAATTGTCTGTCGGATCGGACAGCGTCGAGTCGCTGATTGACTGGCAGGACAGCCGCAGGCCGCTTTATCCGGACGGCAACCCGCGCCACGTCACCCGGATGTGGCCCAAGCGCGAGGCCGAAATCCTGAACGGCGGGTCGATCTTTTGGGTCATCAAGGGCGTGATCCAATGCCGACAACGTATCCTGCGGCTGGACGAGGTGCGCGGCGAGGATGGGATACGTCGCTGTGCCATCGTGCTGAACCCCGAAATCCACCGCACGCAAAACGCCCTGAAACGCCCGTTCCAGGGATGGCGTTACCTCAAACCCGAAGACAGCCCCGCCGACCTGCCCCGATCACGCGAACAGGACGACGCCCTGCCCGATGATCTGAACCGCGCCCTGGCCGACATCGGGGTCTTGTGATCAGGTCAGACGGTCCAGAAGCGCGGTCAGAACGTCTTTGTCCTCGGCATCGCACTTGGCAACACGGCTGCGCCAAAGCGTAGCCTGCGATTGCAGGATCAAACCATCCGACAATATCTTGAGGTGATTGGCCCGCAACGTTTCGCCGGTCGAGGTGATATCGGCGATTGCCTCGGCCGTTTCGTTCATCACGGTTCCCTCGGTCGCGCCCTGGCTATCGACCAGCGTATAGTCGGCCACCCCTGCGTCAGTCAGGAACTCGCGCACCAGCCGGTGGTATTTGGTGGCAATCCGCAGCCGGTGGCCGTGGGTCTTGCGAAACGCCGCAGCAGCCGCATCCAGATCGTCCAGCGTGTCCACATCGACCCAGCAGGCAGGTGCGGCGATAATCAGGTCAGCCTTGCCAAACCCCAGCTGCGAGATTTCTTCGACCTGCTGTTCCCAACGCGGCAGCTTTTCATGCACAAGGTCGATTCCGGTTACACCCAGATGGATACGACCCGCCGCCAGTTCGCGCGGGATTTCCCCCGCGGACAGCAAGATCAGGGACACCCCGTCGATCCCTTCGACCTTGCCTGCGTATTCGCGGTCCGAGCCGCTGCGCGACAGGGTGATGCCGCGCTTGTCGAACCACGCAAAGGTTTTGTCCATCAACCTGCCCTTCGAAGGCACGCCCAGTTTCAGGCTCATTGCGTGGCCTCCTCGATTTCAAGCATCAGGTCCGGTCGGATCACGCCGCCAATTGCCGGAATTTCAGCGCCGTTCCCCAATCGGCGCGTCAGGGCATCATAGCGGCCACCGGTCGCGACGGGCGGCAGGTCGGGGCGACCCTCGGCGTAAAAGCCAAAGACAAAACCGTCGTAATATTCCATCGACGTCCGCCCATAGGAGGCTTCGAAATCCAGCCTGCCGACATCAACTCCACGCGCCTGCAGCGCAGCGACACGCGCCTCTAGCCGGTCCAGCGCGGGGGTGATCTGCGGCAGGTCAACAGCTACATCGCGCAAGTGTTCCAATGCAAAAGGCATGGTTTCACGCACGTTCAAAAGCGTTTCCAGCCCAACCAGTTCATTGTCCGAAATCGGAGGCGCGGCACGGTCTTCCCGCAAGGCCTCGATACGCGCCTCGATCTCGGCCTTGCGCCGTTTGCCAATCATCGGCGCATCGGTCGCCAGCGGCTCGGCGGTATCCAGCAAGGCGTCGCGCTGCTCGGGCGCGGACCTGCGCCCTGCGAAACGGTCAAGCAGAGTGCGAAACCGACGCGGGCGCCACAGATGCCGCATCAGCGCCGCCTTGCGGCGGTCCGTTGTCCGCAATCCTTCGACCGCCGCGATCAGAATGCCGATATCACCAGTGGCGGCCCGCAGCGGCAACCCGCGCAATTGCAGAGCAAAAAGCGAAAACACCTCGGCATCAGCGCCTGCCGGGTCATCGCGGTCAAAGACCTCATAGCCGACCTGAACGTATTCATTGGCCCGATCCGGGTCATGCTCCTGACGGCGGAACACCTCGCCCGAATAGGTATAGCGGGCGGGTTCGGCGCCTTCGCGCATGTGCATTTGCACCACCGGCAGCGTGAAGTCGGGGCGCAACATCTGTTCGCCGCGCAGGGCGTCCGAGGTCACATAAGCGCGCGCACGTATATCTTCGCCGTACAGGTCCAACAGCGTTTCGGCGGGCTGCAACAGCGGCGGGTCAACAACCTGTGCGCCTGCGGCCTCGAACCGGACGCGCATCATCGCGGCGCGGGCCTGTATCTGGGAACGGTTGGGCATGGGTCAGTCCTGACTGTCCAGAATTTCACACACTTTGGCGACCAGATCACCGCGCGGCACTTCGAACTGGCTGGGGCGTTCTTTCCATTCCTCCAGCGTGGCGCTTTCGGCGATCTTGGCGCCTAGGATCAGGTCCTTGATCTGAACGATGCCACCCGCCTTTTCGTCACCACCTTCGATCACCGCGATGGGAGAATTCCGTTTGTCTGCATATTTCAACTGATTGCCAAAGTTCTTGGGATTGCCCAGATAGACCTCGGCCCGGATACCGGCGTTGCGCAGCTCGGCCACCATCGCCTGATAGTCGGCCATACGGTCGCGATCCATCACGGTGACGACCACAGGCCCTGTCGCCTGCGCGCCAAGACGACCCTTTTCGCGCAGCGCGGCCAACAGACGGTCAACACCGATGGAGACACCGGTCGCGGGCACTTCCTGCCCTGTGAAGCGTTTGACCAGATCGTCGTATCGGCCACCGCCCGAAACCGAGCCGAACTGCCGCTTGCGGCCTTTTTCGTCGAAAATCTCGAAGGTCAGCTCGGCCTCAAAGACCGGCCCGGTGTAATAGCCAAGACCGCGTACGACCGAAGGGTCAATCTCGATCCGATCCGAGCCGTATCCGCCCGCATCCAACAGCGACCCGATCTGTTCCAGTTCTGCAATGCCGTCCGCACCGATCTTGCTGTCGCCCACGGCTGCGCGCAGGTTCGCCAGCGTTCCGGCCGTGTCGGCGGCTTTGGAAGTCAGGAAGGCAATCACGGGTTCTGCCTGATCATCGCTGAGGCCTACACCGTCGATAAATGCACCCGAGGCATCCAGACGCCCCTTGGTCAGCAGCTCGCGCACTCCGGCCTCACCGACCTTGTCGAACTTGTCGATGGTGCGCAGAACGTTGTCACGGGCGGCGGCGTCTTCGCCCAGGCCCATTGCCTCAAGCACGCCGTTCAGAACCTTGCGGTTATTGACCCGCACCAGATAGTCACCGCGCGGGATGCCCACCGTCTCCAACGTGTCCGACAGCATCGCGCAGATCTCGGCATCCGCAGCCATCGAGGCGGTGCCGACCGTATCCGCATCGCACTGATAGAACTGACGATACCGTCCCGGCCCCGGTTTTTCGTTGCGCCAGACCGGGCCCATCGCATAGCGACGATAGGGCGTCGGCAGGTCGTTGCGGTGCTGCGCAAAGACACGGGCCAAAGGCGCGGTCAGGTCATAGCGCAGGGCCATCCAGTCGCCCTTGTCGTTTTCGTCAAATTCCTGCCACGCAAAGACACCCTCGTTCGGGCGGTCCACATCCGGAAGAAACTTGCCCAGCGCCTCAACAGTCTCGACCGCACTGCTTTCCAAGGCGTCAAAGCCATACCGATGATAGACACCCGCAATCGTCCGCAGCATCTCGGTGCGCTGCGCAACTTCCTCGCCGAAATAGTCGCGGAACCCTTTCGGCGTCATGGCCTTGGGGCGGGGCTGTTTCTTGGGCTTGGCCATTCGGGGCGTCCTTGGGGCTTAGTGTTCCGCGCGCGGTCTATCCCATGCCCCGCATCGGGGCAAGGCGCGCTTTCTCTGGCCATGGCGGCAATGCGCCGCTATGAGCGGACAAGACACAGGAGACCCCCATGCAGCATCTGGAAGAGCAGATCGCCCACCTGACCCGCACGGTTGAGGACCTGAACGCCGTCGTCACGCGGCAGCAGACCGAGATCGACCACCTGACCCGCCGGGTCGAGATGCTTATGCGCCGCGAGGCCGAACGCGCACAGGAGGGATCGGGCGGCATTGTGCTTGGCGACGAACGGCCACCACATTACTGACCCGTCCCTGCCCCATGCGGATAGGCACCGATTGGGGCTTGAGAGCGACGCGCTGGCCGACGATGGTGGGAAATCGATACCGGAAAAAAACAGGAGCGTTCGATGTCACCCAAAACGGCCCTCGTCACCGGAGCAGCCCGAGGCATAGGCCTGGCCACCGCGAAACTGTTTCTGCAAGACGGGTGGCGCGTGGCGATGGTCGACCGCGACGCCGAGGCGCTGACCCAGGCCACCGCCGGGCTGGACGGCATATTGCCCGTTGTCGCCGACGTTTCGCAGCCCGATCAGGTCGACCGAATGGTTGGCGATGTCCTGTCGGCGTTCGGGCAGATCGACGCGGTCGTGAACAATGCCGGCGTGGCCGAGTTCGGACCGATAGAAGATCATGGCTTTGCCACATGGCGCCGGGTCATGGAAACCAACCTTGACGGGGTCTTTCTGGTCAGCCAGGCGACGACACCGGCACTGCGCGACAGCCGGGGCGCGATTGTCAATATCGCCTCGATCTCGGGGGTGCGGGCAAGCACATTGCGCGTGGCCTATGGCACGTCAAAGGCCGGGGTCATTCACCTGACCAAGCAACAGGCGGCCGAACTTGGCGAATACGGAATACGCGCCAACTGCGTTTGCCCCGGCCCTGTTCGCACGAAACTCGCCATGGCCGTGCATACGCCCGAGATCATTGCCGCCTATCACGACGCCATCCCGTTGAACCGGTATGGGTCCGAGCTGGAAATCGCCCAGGTCATCTGTTTCCTGTGCTCGGACAAGGCCAGCTATGTGACCGGTCAGGTCATTGCGGCTGATGGTGGATTCGAAAGCACCGGCGTCGGTTTGCCCGCGCTGCGCGACCCCGAATGACGGGCGCCGCCCGGCGCGCGCCCTGCCCCTGATGGCTTGCGCGTGGTCGCGGTCATAGGCCCAGCGTCGATTTCACGGCACTGTCCACCACGCCGCCCAGCAAGGCGTTCTTGTCTTCGGAACAGCCCTGAGACAAAGCCGCAAGGAATGCCGTGCGCAGCGTGGCCTTTTCCGCCTCGGTCGTGGCGTGATCTTCGATGTTGATCTGACGGTTGTAAATCGACAGGGCTGTCATCTTCTCGACGACGGCCAGAACAAAGGTTTCGTCGCCATCCGCTTCTTCGATCACCGACGCACAGGTGTGGTACATGACCGGCAAAGCATCCTGCACCATTTGCTCGGCCACTTCGTCGGCAAGTGACACGCAGGGCATGGTGATAAGGGCCGCGACGGTGGCTGCTTTGGTTCTGTTCGATATCATGATTGACCTCCATCGCCCGGTCGCCGGGCTTGCAGTCATTTCCAGTTGTGTCCGATGATTGCCCCGGCCACGGCACCGGCGGCTGCGCCCTTGCCATCGCCCAGCAGGGCACCGACCCCTGCTCCGATCAGGGCGCCCTCAACTGTTTTCTTTTTCTTCTTGTCGTCCGCAAAGCCAGCCGTGGCCGACGCCAATGCCAGCGACGCGGCCACGACCAGAACCAGCGTCCTGGAACCCAATCCTGAAACCGTCATGATCAATCCCTCCCGCGGCCAGACGCAGGATGCATCCTGCAATAACAGCCTATCGGGCCAGGTTTGACCTGGCAACAAACGGGGCGGGCCTCAGATATCTTCGACCGAAAGGACACCGTCCAAGGACTTGATCGCGCCTTTGATCTGAGGGTTGACCGGGAATTGCCGGCCCAGCTCCATTTCAACCTCGCCGGGCAAACCGGGCGACAGCAACCGCAACTGGACCGGGCCGGTGGATGCGCCACCTGCGGCGCTGACTGCGTCTTCAAGCACATGCGCGACGGTCTCGATAACCTGTGGCTCGTCCAGAAAGATGCGCAACCCGGTTGCACCTGCCTCGGCGACAACCGCGTCGATGGGTCCGACGGACCGGGCAAGCAGCTTAAGCTGATCAGCCTCCATCGTCGCTTCGGCCGTCAACACCACCTGCGAGCCAGTTTCCAGAAACTCTCGGGATTTTTCAAGCGTTTCCGAAAACAGCGTGACCTCGAACGCGCCCGTGGGATCAGAAAGCTGGGCAAAGGCAAACCGGTTGCCGCGCACCGATTTTCGTTCCTGCCGTCCGGCAACGACACCCGCCATCTTGACGCCCATCATCCCGCGCTCGCGCACCCGCTCGGTCACCTGGTCCAGGGTCATCACGTCGCGCCGTTTCAATGCAGGCATGTAATCGTCCAGCGGATGCCCGGACAAATAGAACCCGATGGCCTTGAACTCTTCGCTCAGCCGCTCGGCTGGCAGCCAGTCGGGCGTCGCGGCAAGCCGCGGTTCGGGCAGATCGTCCCCGGCCTCGCCAAAAAGAGACACCTGGTTCGAGTTTTTCTGATCATGAATGGCCGCCGAATAGCGCACCAGTTGTTCGATACTGTCGAACACGCGGCGGCGGTTCTTGTCCAACGCGTCAAACGCCCCGGCCCGCGCCAGCATTTCAAGCGGGCGCTTGCCAACTTTCTTGAGGTCGACCCGGCGGGCGAAGTCGAACAGGTTGACAAAGGGCTTGTCAGCGCCATCGCCCTGGGCACCCCCGGCACGGCGCCCTTCGACCACAAGGTTCATCGCCTCGGCACCCACGTTTTTCAATGCGCCCAGCGCATAGACCAGTTCACCATTCACAACGTCAAACGTCGCCAGAGACCGGTTCACGCAGGGCGGCACATAGGGCAGGTCCAACCCCTTGCGGACCTCTTCGAAATACACCGCCAGCTTGTCGGTCAGGTGGATATCGCAGTTCATGACCCCTGCCATGAACTCGACCGGGTGGTTCGCCTTCAGCCAGCCGGTCTGATAGCTGACCACCGCATAGGCCGCCGCGTGGGACTTGTTGAAGCCGTAATTGGCGAATTTTTCCAGCAGGTCGAAAACCTCGCTGGCCTTCTTGGCATCCACGCCATTCTCGCCCGCGCCCTTTTCGAATTTCGGGCGTTCGGCATCCATCGCCTCTTTGATCTTCTTGCCCATCGCGCGGCGCAGCAGGTCCGCGCCGCCAAGGGAATACCCAGCCATCACCTGCGCGATCTGCATCACCTGTTCCTGATAGACGATGATGCCTTGCGTTTCCTCAAGGATATGGTCGATCAGCGGGTGCACGGATGTGATCTCGCGCTGGCCGTTCTTGACCTCGCAATAGGTCGGAATGTTCTCCATCGGGCCGGGGCGGTAGAGCGCCACAAGGGCCACGATATCCTCAATGCAAGTTGGTTTCATGCGCTTGAGCGCATCCATCATGCCACTGGATTCCACCTGGAACACGGCCACTGTCTTGGCTGCTGAATAAAGCTTGTACGTCGCCTCATCATCCAGCGGGATGGCGTTGATCTGGTTTTCGGCCCCCTCGGCCGGTTCGTAAAGTTCGGTGCCATCCGCCGCGATGTGCAAAGGGCGCCCGGACTTGAAGATGATGTCCATCGCGTTCTGGATGACGGTCAGGGTTTTCAGACCCAGAAAGTCAAACTTGACCAGCCCGGCCTGTTCCACCCACTTCATGTTGAACTGGGTCGCGGGCATATCGGACCGCGGATCCTGATACAAAGGCACCAACGCATCCAGCGGCCGGTCCCCGATCACCACCCCCGCCGCGTGCGTCGAGGCGTTCCGCAACAGCCCTTCGACCTTTTGGCCATAGGTCAGCAGGCGATCCACCACCTCTTCGTTTTTTGCCTCTTCGCGCAACCGAGGTTCATCCGCGAGCGCCTTTTCAATCGATACCGGCTTGACCCCTTCGACGGGGATCATCTTGGACAGCCGATCCACCTGACCATAAGGCATTTGCAGAACCCGCCCGATATCGCGCACGGCGGCCTTTGACAGAAGCGCACCAAAGGTGATGATCTGCCCCACCTTGTCGCGCCCGTATTTCTGTTGAACATATCGGATCACCTCTTCGCGGCGATCCATGCAAAAGTCGATATCGAAGTCGGGCATCGAAACCCGTTCGGGGTTCAGGAACCGCTCGAACAGCAGGCTGTAGCGCAGCGGGTCAAGGTCGGTGATCGTCAGCGCATAAGCCACCAATGATCCCGCGCCCGAACCCCGCCCCGGCCCCACCGGGATGTCGTGATCCTTGGCCCATTGGATAAAGTCCGCAACGATCAGGAAATAACCGGGAAAGCCCATGCCTTCGATAATTTCCAACTCGAAATCCAGCCGTTCCTGATACTTTTCGGGCGTTACGGCATGCGGAATCACGGCCAGGCGTTTTTGCAGACCCTCATTGGCGATGCGGCGCAGCTCGGCCACCTCGTCATCCGCGAATTTGGGCAGGATCGGGTCGCGGCGATACGCCATAAAGGCGCAGCGTCTGGCAATCTCGACGGTGTTTTCGATGGCTTCGGGCAAATCGGCAAACAGCGTCACCATTTCCTGCTGCGACTTGAAATAATGCTGCGCGGTCAGGCGGCGGCGGCCTTCTTGCTGATCGACATAGGCCCCCTCGGCGATGCAGATCAGCGCGTCATGCGCCTCGTACATATCCGAGGTCGGGAAATAGACATCATTGGTGGCGACCAGCGGCAGGTTCTTGGCATAGGCCATCTCGACATGGCCGCGTTCGGTCAGGCGTTCGGCCTCAGGCTGGCCATCTTCGCCCGGATGGCGTTGCAACTCGATATAAAGCCGCTCAGGGAACATTGCCGCCAGCCGATCCACCAGTTCTTCGGCGGCCGGTCTTTGGCCCTGTTGCAACAGCCGCCCAACCGGGCCGTCAGGGCCGCCGCTGAGACAGATCAGCCCGGCGGACCGCTCCGCCAGTTCGTCCAGCGTGACCTGCGGCAATTGCCCGCCCTTATCCACATAAAGGCAGGAACTGAGTTTCATCAGGTTCTCATAGCCGGTTTCGGACTGGGCCAGCAGCACCAGCGGTGCCGGGGGTCTTGGTTTTTCGCCCGGCTTTGCCTGAACATAGGTAAGATCCACCTGGCACCCGACAATCGGCTGCACCCCTGCATCCCCCAGCGTGACCGAGAACTCCAGCGCCGAAAACATGCTGTTGGTGTCTGTTACCGCCACAGCCGGCATTTCCGCAGCGACGCACAGCCCCGGCAGTTTCTTCAGGCGAATGGCCCCTTCCAGCAGGGAATATTCGGTATGGACGCGGAGGTGAATGAATCGGGCAGAGGTGCTCATGCATGCAGGCTATCGCAGCCGAACGTCGTGCAAAAGCCAGAACAGGCGCCCGGCGGCGCACAATTTTTGACCACGCATTCTTCGGGAATTTTGGAAGGTGCTTCGGGTTTGATTGAGATTTCTTTACAAAAAACCGCGCAATTTCAAACCCATGACGGCGGGACGCACGGCTATTTTCAAGGCAGACCCGGCGTAATAGTGTATGAAATAGGCAGTTTTTCTTGCCATGCAACCCGGCCTGTTCCTAACATCCGATGGCAAGCTACCAGCCCGCTACTCTTTCTACGTCGCATCGAAGGAGAGCACCAAAGGGCAAAACCGGGTAAGGCGACGGGTTTCACGTATGAATATCACGTTTCTTCTGAACGGAGAGACAGTGGAGCTGGCGGATGTCGATCCGACAGCCACCCTGCTGGACTGGCTGCGTGAAGATCGCGGCCTGACCGGCACCAAGGAAGGCTGCAACGAAGGCGACTGCGGGGCCTGCACCGTCATGGTGACCGATACAGACGGCGCCAAGGCGCTGAACTCCTGCATCCTGTTCCTGCCGCAGTTGCATGGCAAGGCCGTGCGCACCGTCGAAGGCGCCAGCGGCCCGAATGGCGAAGCGCACCCGGTTCAACAGGCGATGGTCGATCTGCATGGTTCGCAATGCGGCTTTTGCACGCCCGGATTTGTCATGTCGATGGTTGCCGGTCATGCAAACGGGGCGACGGATCACGACACGCAGCTTGCGGGAAACCTGTGCCGCTGCACCGGTTATGCGCCGATCATCCGCGCCGCCAAAGCCGCCGAGGCGCAGCCTGTACCCGTCTGGGTCAAGGACAAACCCGTCGCCCCCGCTGCCACCTCGCCGATGCTGCCTGAATCGTCTGACGCGCTGGCGGAGGTCTATGCCAAGAACCCCGATGCCACCCTGGTTGCCGGGGCCACCGATGTCGGCCTGTGGGTCACCAAGCAATTGCGCGATCTGGACCCTGTGATTTTCCTCAACCGGTGCGACGACCTGAAAGAAATCACCATCACCGACGATGAAATCCGCTTTGGCGCGATGGTCGATATGAACCGTATGGGTCAGGCGCTGGCCGACCTGCATCCATCATATGCCGAGATGATCCGCCGATATGCCAGCGTACAGGTGCGCCACGCGGCCACGGTGGGCGGCAATATCGCCAATGGCTCACCCATCGGGGACAACCCGCCCGCACTGATTGCTTTGGACGCCACACTGCACCTGCGCAAGGGCGATACGAACCGGTCGATCCCACTGGAAGACTTCTTCATCGACTATGGCAATCAGGACCGTGCCCCCGGTGAATTCGTCGAAGCGGTCAGCTTTCCGCGTCAGGCGGATCGGCTGAAGGCTTACAAGCTCAGCAAGCGGTTCGATCAGGATATCTCGGCCGTGTGTGGATGTTTCAACATCACCGTCGCGGACGGCACCGTCACGCAGGCACGTATCGCGTTTGGCGGCATGGCCGGAGTTCCGAAACGGGCAACACATGTCGAACAGGCGCTGACCAGCAAGGCATGGACCGGTGATACAGTTCGGGCCGCGCTCGCAGCTTTTGCTCAGGACTTTACGCCGATGACAGACATGCGTGCCTCGGCCACCTATCGGTTGGAAACGGCCAAAGCGATGCTTGAACGCTATTACTTTGAGGACCAGGGCGAGGAGATCAACGTGCTGGAGGTGTCGGCATGAGCGTGACCAAACCCCTGCCCCACGACGCCGCCCCGCTGCATGTTTCGGGCACGGCGCGCTATGTGGATGACATCCCGACGCCCAAGGGTTCGCTGCATCTGGCCTTTGGCCTGAGCCCGATTGCCAAGGGCAAGATCAAGGCGATGGATCTGTCCGACGTCAGGGCCGCCCACGGCGTTGTCATGGTGATGACCGCCGAGGACCTGCCGTTTGCCAACGATGTCTCGCCGTCGATCCATGATGAACCGTTGTTGTCGGACGGTGTGGTCAATTACATCGGCCAGCCGGTTTTCCTTGTGGTCGCAACCAGCCATCTGGCGGCCCGCAAGGCGGCGCGGCTGGGCAAGATCGACTATGCCGAGGAGACGCCGATCCTGACCGTCGACGACGCGCTCGCCGCCGACAGCCGTTTCGAGGAAGGCCCGCGCATCTATGCCAAGGGCGATGCCGATGCCGCCATCGCAAGCGCAGCGCATGTGATCGAAGGCGGGTTCGAACTGGGCGGGCAGGAGCATTTTTATCTGGAAGGCCAGGCCGCGCTGGCAGTGCCGAACGAAGGCGGCGATATGCTGGTTCATTCCTCGACCCAGCACCCGACCGAGATTCAGCACAAGGTCGCTGACGCTCTGGGCGTGCCCATGCACGCGGTCCGGGTTGAGACCCGCCGGATGGGCGGCGGCTTTGGCGGCAAGGAAAGCCAGGGCAACGCGCTGGCGGTCGCCTGTGCCATCGCCGCGCGGGCAACCGGCAAAGCCTGCAAGATGCGCTATGACCGCGATGACGACATGACCATCACCGGCAAGCGCCATGCGTTCCGGATTGCCTACAAGGCCGGGTTCGATGAAAACGGCCACATTCAGGGTGTCTCGTTCCTGCATCATGCCATCTGTGGCTGGGCGCAGGACCTGTCCCTGCCGGTTGCGGACCGCGCGATGCTGCATTCGGACAATGCCTATCTGCTGCCCAATGCGCGGATCGAAAGCCACCGGCTGAAGACCAACACCCAGTCCGCCACCGCCTATCGCGGGTTCGGCGGTCCGCAAGGCATGGTCGGGATCGAGCGTGTCATGGATCACGCCGCGCACACGCTGGGGATGGACCCGGTCGAACTGCGCCGCCGCAACTATTACGAACCGGCGCACCCGCCTGCACTGGATGCACCTGACCTGCCCGAACGGCCTCTGGCTCATGTCGATCCGCATGAGGACCTGACCAGCCTGGGCGCGGTCGAGCAGGTGACAACCCCGCCGCCCGTGCGCCCGGTGCCCAAAGGGGGCAACACGACGCCTTATGGCATGGAAGTAACGGATTTCGAGCTGCACGGCATGACAGCCGCCCTGCTGAAGTCCAGCGATTATGCAGCGCGCAAAGCTGCAGTTGCCAAGTGGAACAGCGAAAACAGCGTGATCAAGAAAGGCATCGCCTTCTCGCCGGTCAAATTCGGGATTTCCTTTACGCTGACCCACCTCAATCAGGCGGGTGCGTTGGTGCATGTGTATCAGGACGGCTCAGTCCATCTGAACCATGGCGGCACCGAGATGGGACAGGGCCTGTTCCAGAAGGTCGCGCAGGTCGCAGCGTCGCGCTTTGGCATTCCGCTTGAGATGGTCAAAATCACCGCGACCGATACCGCCAAGGTTCCCAACACCTCGGCCACGGCGGCCTCGTCAGGCAGCGACCTGAACGGTATGGCCGTGAAAGCCGCCTGTGACACGATCCGCGACCGGATGGCCGATTACCTGGCGGAACGGCATCAGGCGGACCCTGCCGCTGTTACGTTCTCGGACGGCCACGTTTCGGTGGGCGAAGAACGCTATGGCTTTGCCGAAGCCGCCGCGCTGGCTTATCAGGGGCGTGTCAGCCTGTCGGCGACCGGGTTTTACAAAACACCCAAGATTGAATGGGACCGGATCAAGGGCCGGGGGCGACCTTTCTTTTACTTTGCCTACGGTGCATCCGTTACCGAGGTGGCGATTGATACGCTGACCGGCGAAAACCGCATCCTGCGCACGGACATCCTGCATGACGCGGGGGCGTCGTTGAACCCGGCGCTGGATATCGGGCAGGTCGAAGGGGCCTATGTGCAGGGTGCCGGTTGGCTGACAACCGAGGAGTTGGTCTGGGACGGCAAGGGCAACCTGCGCACCCATGCGCCGTCGACCTACAAGATCCCGGCCTGTTCCGACCGGCCCGATATCTTTAACGTCGCGCTTTGGGATGCCGAGAACCGCGAAAACACGATCTATCGCTCGAAAGCAGTGGGCGAGCCGCCTTTCATGTTGGGCATTTCCGCCTGGCTGGCGCTGTCAAACGCGGTGGCGGCCTGCGGCGACGGCTATCCGGCGCTGGATGCGCCTGCCACAGCCGAAGAGGTCTGGAACGGCGTCCAAAGAATGAAAGGGGGCCTGTGATGGGATTTGACCTTGAGGCGTTGCGGGAGGCGGTCAAGACCCACGGGAAAGTGGTTCGGATGGTCATCGCCGGGATCAAGGGATCGTCCCCCCGCGAAACCGGTGCTGCAATGCTGGTTTGGGAAACCGGGCAAAGCGGCACCATCGGCGGTGGAGCCCTTGAGTTTCAGGCCGCCGAGGCCGCGCGGGCCCAGACCGCACCTACGCGCCTGACGCATCACGCGCTGGGGCCGGATATGGGGCAATGCTGCGGCGGGGCCGTTTCACTGGTCAGCGAAATCTATGATGCGGAGCGCCTGGACACGCTGGACGATCCGGTCATCGCACGCCCCGTTTCGGGCACAGATATGCCCCTGTCGGTCAAACGCCTTTTGGCCGCAGCCCGCAATCAGGGCATTGCGCCCGTGCCGCAACTGGTCGATGGCTGGATGATCGAACCGGTCCACAAGCCAACGCGCGATCTGTGGATCTGGGGGGCCGGCCATGTGGGCCGGGCGCTGGTCGGCGTCCTGTCGCCCCTGCCCGATTTGGCAATAAGCTGGGTCGATACCGGACCGGACCGCTTTCCCGATACGGTTCCGGGCGGCGTCAGGGCAATTCCCGCAGCCAAACCCGCCGAGTTGGTGCGCCACGCCCCGCGCGATGCCGAACACCTGGTGCTGACTTATTCGCATAATCTGGACCTGGAACTGTGCAACCGGCTGCTTTTGCACGATTTCCGCTTTGCGGGGCTGATTGGCTCGGCTACCAAGTGGGCGCGGTTTCGGTCTCGTCTGGCGGCGCTGGGGCATGCGCCACAACGGATCGCCCGGATCACCTGCCCGATCGGCGACCCGGGCCTGGGGAAACACCCGCAAATGATCGCCGTCGGGGTGGCCGCGCAAATCCTGCGCATCGCCCGGCAGAATGACTTGAAGAAGGACCTGAGCGCGTGACAACTCCACTTCTGAGCTTGCAAGGGCTGACCAAGGCCTATCCCGGCGTCGTGGCCAATGACCAAGTGTCTTTTGACATCGGCGAGGGCGAGGTTCACGCGCTGTTGGGGGAAAACGGTGCCGGGAAATCCACGCTGGTCAAGATGATCTATGGGCTGGTGAAACCCGACAGCGGCACCATGCTGTTGCGCGGGCAGGCCTTTGCCCCGCCTGAACCCCGTGCCGCGCGCGCCGACGGTATCGCGATGGTGTTTCAGCACTTTTCGCTGTTCGATGCGCTGAACGTGGCGGAAAATATCGCCCTGGGGATGGAGAACCCGCCCCCGATGGGTGACCTGGCGTCGCGCATCCGCGAGGTGTCCGAGACCTATGGCCTGCCGCTTGATCCCTTTCGCACCGTGGGCGACCTGTCGGCGGGCGAACGCCAGCGGGTCGAGATCATCCGGTGCCTGCTGCAGGACCCCAAGCTGTTGATCATGGACGAGCCGACGAGCGTGCTGACCCCTCAGGAAGTCGAAATCCTGTTTGAAACACTGAACAAACTGCGGTCCGAGGGCACCTCGATCCTCTATATCTCGCACAAGCTAGAAGAGATCCGCACCCTGTGCGACCACGCAACGATCCTGCGTCTGGGCAAGAATGTGGGTGAATGCGTTCCGTCCGAGACCTCGGCCCGGGATATGGCTGAGATGATGGTCGGAGCGACATTGCAAACGCCAGAGCGGTCGGGCCGCGCGTTTGGCGAGGTTGCGTTGGATGTCAGCGGGTTGTCGGTCCCCTCGCCCTCGGAATTCGGCACTGCGCTGAAGAACGTTCATATGACCGTGCGCAAGGGCGAGGTCCTGGGCATCGGTGGCGTTGCCGGCAATGGTCAGGATGAGTTGCTGGGCGTTTTGTCGGGCGAGATCCAGACCACGGCAGACGCGATCAAGTTCAATGGACAGCCGATCGGCAAACTGGGTCCGACCGCCCGGCGCAGGCTGGGCGTGTTGACCGCGCCCGAGGAACGGCTGGGCCATGCGGCGGCGCCGGATATGAGCCTGACCGAAAATGCGTTGCTGACCGGGTCGGTCCGCGAAGGATTGGAGTCCAACGGTTTTCTGAAATGGGCGGAAACCAAGAGCTTTGCCGAAAAGATCATAAGCGCCTTTGATGTCCGGACCCCGGGACCTGAGAATGCGGCGCGATCCTTGTCCGGTGGGAACCTGCAGAAGTTCGTGATTGGCCGTGAAGTGCTGCAAAACCCGGATGTGTTGGTGGTGAACCAGCCAACCTGGGGCGTGGATGCGGCAGCGGCGGCGTCGATCCGGCAGGCGATACTGGACCTGGCAGCCAAGGGTACTGCGGTGATCTGCATCAGCCAGGACCTGGATGAGTTGATGGAAATTTCGGACAGTTTCGCTGCGTTGAACGAAGGGCGGCTAAGCGCCCCGCGCGAGACCACGGGTCTGACGGTTGATGAAATCGGCCTGATGATGGGCGGCGCCCACGGCATGGAGGTGGCGCATGTGTGATCCGTCGCGTCGCCTTCGGCGAGAGTATTTACAAAAAGATGAAGACCTTGGGGGGATGAGCAGATGATTGTGTTGGAGAAACGGCCGCAGCCGTCCAAGGCGTGGTCTTATGCCACCCCCCTGGTCGCTGTGCTGGCGACGATGGTCTTTGGCGGGATTTTGTTCGCCCTTCTGGGCAAGAATCCCATCGAAGCCATCGGCACCATTTTCTGGGAGCCTCTGTTCGGCGAGTTCGCGTTTTACTATCGCCCGCAATTGCTGGTGAAAGGGGCGCCCTTGGTGTTGATCGCCATAGGCCTGTCGCTGGGTTTTCGCGCCGGAATCTGGAATATCGGGGCGGAAGGACAGTACATCATGGGGGCCATCTTTGGCGCCGGTGCGGGACTGGCCTTTTACCCTCTGGACGCGTTCTACATCTTTCCGATCATGGTGATCGCAGGCGCGTTTGGCGGCTGGCTTTGGGCGATGATCCCGGCTTTTCTGAAGGTTCGCTTTGGCACCAATGAAATCCTTGTGTCACTGATGCTGGTCTATGTGGCCGAACAGATGCTGGCCTCGGTGTCTTTGGGACTGTTGAAAAACCCCGAAGGGTTCGGCTTTCCCGGTTCACGCAACCTGCAATCCTATGACAGCGCGCATAATGCCGAGCTGATTGCCGGATCGGGAATGCATTGGGGCGTCGTGGCCGCATTGATTGCCGTCATCTTTGCCTATGTCCTGCTGAATCGGCATATGCTGGGTTTCCACATCCGGTTGACAGGTGAGGCGCCGAGGGCCGCGAAATTCGCGGGCGTTAACCCGGCTCGGCTGATCCTGTTCTGCCTGGGCCTGTCAGGCGCGCTGGCCGGGCTTGCGGGCATGTTCGAGGTCTCTGGTCCTTCGGGCGTGGTCAGCATCGATTTCAACGTCGGTTACGGCTTTACCGCGATCATCGTGGCCTTTCTGGGCCGCCTGCATCCGGTTGGCATCCTGCTGGCCGGTGGCTTGATGGCGCTGACTTACATTGGCGGGGAAATCGCGCAGTCTCAGCTGGGTCTGCCGGCCGCTGCCATTCAGGTGTTTCAGGGGATGCTGCTGTTTTTCCTGCTGGCCTTCGACCTTTTGACAAACTACCGCATCCGTGCGGCCCAAAGCGAGGTGGCGTGACATGGACCTTGGTGAGATCAATCCCGTCCTTTTGGTCGCCTCGTTGATGGTGGCGGCGACCCCCCTGCTTTTGGCCGCGATCGGAGAGCTGGTTGTCGAGAAAGCAGGCGTGCTGAACCTGGGCGTCGAGGGCATGATGATCGTCGGCGCCATCAGCGGCTTTGCGATCTCGGTCGAGACCGGATCGCCCTGGCTGGGCTTTGTCGCGGCCGCCATTGGTGGTGCGGTCCTGTCATTGCTGTTTGTGTTGCTGACCCAGGTGGCTTTGGCCAACCAGGTGGCCAGCGGTCTGGCCCTTACGTTGTTCGGGCTTGGGTTCAGCGCCTTGCTTGGGCAAAGCTATGTTGGGATCAAACCGCCGAGCATGGGGGATATTCATATCCCGGTGATCAGCGATATCCCTGTCATCGGGCCGATCCTGTTTCAGCATGACCCGATCCTTTATGTCGGCATTGCCCTGACCGCGGCGGTCTGGGCCACGCTGAAATATACCCGCGTCGGTCTGATCCTGCGCGCGGTCGGTGAAAACCACGATGCGGCGCATGCGTTGGGCTACAAGGTCATCAAGATCCGCATCATGGCAATCCTGTTCGGAGGGGCCTGCGCGGGGCTGGGTGGTGCCTATATCAGCCTGATCCGCGTCCCCCAATGGACCGAGGGGATGACCGCCGGTGTCGGCTGGATCGCACTGGCCTTGGTGGTGTTTGCCAGCTGGAAGCCATGGCGTGCCCTGCTGGGTGCCTATTTGTTCGGCGGCATCACCGTTTTGCAGCTGAATTTGCAGGCGGCGGGCGTTGCCATTCCGGTCGAGTATCTGGCAATGTCGCCCTATATCATCACGATCCTTGTGCTTGTGATCCTTTCGGCCGACAAGAGCAGCGCACCTGCCTCGCTGGGCCGGACCTTCCACGCTTCGCATTAGACGGGGCCAACTAAACCAACTTGGGGAGTAACCACATGAAATTCACAACACTTCTGGCAAGTGCCGCCATGGCGCTGGGCCTGGCCTCGGGGGCCGTGGCCGAAGACAAGACAAAGGTCGGTTTTATCTATGTCGGCCCCGTGGGCGACGGCGGCTGGACCTATGAACACAACAAGGGCCGCCTGGCAGTCGAAGAGCATTTTGGCGACAAGGTAGAAACCGTCTTTGTCGAATCCGTACCCGAAGGCCCGGATGCTGAACGCGTGATGACCCAGATGGCGCTGGAAGGCGCTGACCTGATCTTTACCACCTCGTTCGGCTATATGGACCCGACGATCAACGTGGCCAAGAAATTCCCGGACGTGAAGTTCGAGCACGCGACTGGCTACAAAACCGCCGACAACGTCTCGGTCTATTCGGCCCGCTTCTATGAAGGCCGCGCCGTTCAGGGGCACATCGCCGGTAAAATGACCAAGTCGAACATCATCGGCTATATCGGGTCCTACCCGATCCCCGAAGTGATCCGCGGCATCAACTCGGCCTATATCCACGCCAAGAAAGTAAACCCGGATGTCGAGTTCAAGATCGTCTGGGCCTATACCTGGTTTGACCCCGCGAAAGAGGCTGACGCCGCCACCGTGCTGATCGAACAGGGTGCAGACGTGATCCTGCAACACACCGACTCGACCGCGCCCCAGGCCGCAGCGCAAGAGGCGGGCAATGTCGTGACCTTCGGTCAGGCCTCGGACATGAGCGAATACGCCCCGTTCCCGCGTGTCAGTTCGATCATCGACAACTGGGCGCCCTATTATATCGCCCGCACCCAGGCTGTGATGGATGGTTCCTGGGCAACCGTGAACACCTGGGACGGCATCGCGCAGGGCATGGTCGAGATTGGCGAGATTTCGGACGCCGTACCGGCGGACGTCAAGGAAGAAGCGCTGGCGATGAAGGCGGCCATGGCCGCTGGTGATTACCACCCGTTCACCGGCCCGCTGAAAAAGCAGGACGGCAGCGATTGGCTGGCTGACGGCGAAGTGGCCGATGACGGCACCCTGGCCGGAATGAACTTTTACGTCGAAGGCCTGGAAGGCGAGATTCCGCAGTAACCGCTGCTGACACCGCACACCACAAAGGCCCGCCGCATTGGCGGGCCTTTTTCGTTCAGAACCAGAACGGGCAGCAGGACGTGCCGACAGTGGCCAAAGGATTGCAAGCGGGGTTTTCGAAGACCAGTTTGCATGTCAGTCTCGGCCCATGACTCGATTACTTGAAACAGTGAATGGAACGGCCGCCAGCCAATTTGCATTTGGCGCGATGCAGTTCGGAGGCCGGGCAACCCCGGACCAAAGCAAGGCCATGTACGCGTCATGTCGCGCGGCAGGCATTACCCATTTCGACACGGCCTATCTTTATACCGACGGGGCTTCGGAAACGTTGCTGGGGCAGATGGTCGCCCCCGAGCGCGAGACGCTGCTGATTGCCACCAAGGTGGGGTATGTCGGCGGCGCTGGGGACGCCAATATCAGGCAACAATTCGACATATCCCGCACGCGGCTGCAGCTGGACATGGTCGACATCCTTTACCTGCACCGGTTTGACCCCGATACCAAATTGTCCGAGACTTTTGAGTGTCTCGCCAACCTGAAGCGGGACGGCAAAATACGCTATGTCGGCCTGTCCAATTTCGCGGCCTGGCAAGTCATGAAGGCAATTCGCGTGGCCGCCGAATTCGATCTGAACATCGACGTGATGCAACCGATGTACAACCTCGTGAAACGGCAAGCCGAGGTTGAAATCCTGCCAATGTGCCAGGACCAGAACATTCTGGCTGCAACCTATTCGCCATTGGGGGGCGGGCTGCTGACCGGGAAATATGCCACAGGCGGTCAGGGCCGGTTGAAAGAAGACAGCCGCTATGGCGCGCGGTACGGCGCAGGCTGGATGGCAGAAACCGCGGATGCCCTTGGCACCCTGGCTGATGAGCTGGGTCAGGACGCGGCCACGCTGGCCGTTGCCTGGGTCGCGGCCAGTCGGTTTGCGCCGGTTCCGATCATCTCGGCGCGGTCGGCTGAGCAGCTTGCGCCATCGCTGGCCGCCATGAGCCACCCCCTTTCGTCAGAGCTGTACGACCGGATCACGGGCCTGAGCATGACCCCTCCGCCTGCTACGGACAGGCTTGAGGAACAGGCATGATCGACTTTCTGGTCATCGGCGCAGGCGTCGCTGGGCTCAGCGCCGGGGCGCGCCTTTCGCAGCACGGAACCGTCACCGTGCTGGAGTCCGAGCATGCGATCGGGTTTCATGCATCCGGCCGGTCGGCCGCGCTGTTCGAGGAAGGGTATGGACCGCCATCCGTTGTATCCTTGAACCGCGCCAGCAAGCCATACTTGGCATCCAACAGTTACCTGACCCCGCGGGGGTTGATGCTTGTGGCCAAGCCATCGCAGACTGACCTGTTCCGCGCGGACCTTGCAGAGCTTGCGCTGGACGAGATTTCGCCGCTTGATGCCATAGACCGCGTTCCGGTACTGGATGCCAAATCGGTTGGCCACGCGGCCATCAGTGACAATGCCCATGACATAGATACGGACCTTATGTTGCAGGGTTTTGCCCGTGCCATCCGGTCCAATGGCGGAACTGTCCTGACGGGCCAGCGGGTGACGGAAATCCGCAAGGCGTCCGGGTGGACAGTGCAAACTGACCGCTCGTTCGAGGCCCGGACGCTGGTCAACGCAGCCGGGGCCTGGGCGGACGAGGTTGCCACGCTGGCAGGCCTGCATCCGCTGGGCATTTCGCCGTGCCGCAGGTCGATGGCCCGCATCCCGGCGCCCGGCGGTCACGATGTCAGTTCCTGGCCGATGATGCTGGGCGCGGGCGAAACCTGGTATGCAAAGCCTGACGCCGGAAAACTCTTGGTTTCGCCCTGCGAAACGGACCCGGTCACCCCGCATGACGCCTATGCCGACGACATGGTTCTTGCCGAAGGCCTGGCGCGGTACGAAGAAATGGTCACCGACCCCGTCCGCCGGGTCGAGGTTTCCTGGGCCGGATTGCGCAGCTTTGCGCCGGACGGAACCCTGGCGCTGGGCCCCGATCCGTCCGATCCCAGCTTTGTCTGGGTTGCGGGGCAAGGCGGCTATGGGTTCCAGACCGCACCCGCAGCCGGGCAACTGGTTGCCGATTTGGTCGCCGGGCAACCCAGTGAACTGGACGCGGCCACGATTGCCGCGCTTGATCCGGCCCGGTTTTTCCGATGACCAAAAGGTCGCTGCCACCAACCGCCAGTGTCGCTCACCAAGCTGAGGGCGACAAGCTTGTTGCGCCTACCGCAACCCGCAATGCCGACGTGATCTGCGCCCTGTTGACCCGCGTTGCGCCAACCACCGGCCGTGCATTGGAAATCGCCAGCGGCTCGGGGCAGCATGTGGCGGCTTTTGCACAGGCGTTGCCCGGCCTGCATTGGCAACCCACCGAGGTCGATCCGGCGCGACGGGCCAGCATCGATGCCTATACGCGCGACCTGCCCAACGTGGCCCCCGCCGCCGCGCTTGATGCAACGGCGCCGGGGTGGCATGCCGCGTTTGGCGGGCAGGATCTTATCATTCTGATAAACCTGCTTCACCTGATCAGTTGGCGCGAAGCCGAACAGAGTATCGCCGAGATCGGCCACGCTCTGGGACCAGGTGGCCGGTTTGTGCTGTATGGTCCGTTCAAACGCAACGGAGCGCTGACCAGCGCTGGCGACAAGCAGTTTCACGAAGCCTTGGTCGGCCAGGATGCCGAGATCGGGTACAAGAATGACGCCGATATTGCCGATCTTATCCAGGATTGCGGCATGACGCTGACACTGGTTCAGGAAATGCCTGCAAACAACCTGGCTTTTGTGGCCGAAACCCCGGCCACCTGATCAGGATCAAGGTTTTGGCACTCCTCAGGTCATATTCTGAAAACAGTATATGACAGAGGAACCACCACATGAGTTGGAAAGACAGGCTTTCGTCCACGCGCAAAGGGCTGCGCAATCTCAACGCGGCCATACCCGATACCGCGCGCGCATTTGGCGCATTGGGGAAATCGGTCAAGGAAGGCGGTACGCTGGATTACAAAACCAAAGAGTTCGTTGCCCTTGGCATCTCGGTTGCGGTCCGGTGCGAGCCTTGCATCTCGTTGCATACCGAGGCGCTGATCAAGGCGGGTGCCTCACGAGAAGAGCTGTCGGACGTGTTGGCGATGGCCATCCAGATGGGTGGCGGTCCGTCCATGATGTACGCGGCCAAGGCGCTTGAATGTTTCGACGAACTCAGCGCGTGATCACCTGAAAAAGAAAAGGTCCCGAACATCTCCGGGACCTTTTCGTTAGATCAGCCGTCCTTGCGGATAGTCTCGTTCTTGGGATCATAGGGGCTGTCGCACGTGACGACCGCATCCCACAGCTTGTCCTGTATCTTGACCTGCAGCTTGGTGCCCTCGACCGCCAGTTCGGGCTTCACATAGCCCATGCCGATGGATTTCTCGAAGGCGACCGAGTAGCCGCCCGAGGTCAGACGACCGACACGCGCGCCTTCCGGCGTATACAGCGCCTCGCGGCCCCACGGATCGGCGTCTTCCGGTCCGTCGATCAGCAGAGTGCAGCATTTGACGCGCACACCGGTCTCTTCCAGCTTGGCCTTGCCATAGAAATCCTTGGACAGGTCGACAAAGCGCGGCAGGTCAGCCTCAAGCGGGGTCGCGTCACGGCCCAGTTCGGTGCCGAAGGCGCGATAGGACTTCTCCTGACGCAGCCAGTTCTGGGCGCGGGCGCCGACCAGTTTCATTCCGTGCTTCTCACCCGCCTTTTCCAGCAGGTCGAACAGGTAGTTCTGCATCTCTACGGGATGGTGCAGTTCCCAACCCAGCTCACCGGTATAGGCCACACGGATCGCGTTGACCGGGCACATGCCCAACTCGATCTGACGGGCCGACAGCCACGGGAAGCGCTTGTTGGACAGTGCGGTTTCCGGATCGGCGTCCTTGATGACCTCTTTCAGAACGTCGCGCGACTTGGGTCCGGCGATGGCGAAGACGCCCCACTGGGTGGTCACGTCCTGGATCTCGATATAGCCGAACTCCTCCATCTTGTCCTCGGCCGCCTTGCGCAGATAGTCGGCGTCATACTCGGTCCAGGCACCGGCGGACACGATGTAATAGCTGTTCTCGCCATTGCGGACGATGGTGTATTCGGTGCGCGTGGTGCCGTGCGAGGTCAGCGCATAGGTCAGGTTGATGCGACCGACCTTGGGCAGTTTGTTGCAGGTGAACCAATCCAGGAATTGCGTCGCTCCGGGGCCTTTGACGACATGCTTGGTAAAGGCCGACGCGTCGATCAGGCCAACGCCGTTACGGATCGCCTTGGCCTCTTGGACGGCGTATTGCCACCAGCCACCACGGCGGAAGCTGCGGCTTTCCTTGTCGAAATTGTCCGGTGCGTCCACGGGGCCGAAATAGTTCGGACGTTCCCAGCCATTGACCCAGCCGAACTGCGCGCCGCGGGCTTTCTGACGGTCATAGGCCGGAACGGTCCGCAGCGGGCGGCAGGCTTCACGTTCTTCATCCGGGTGGTGTAGGATGTAGACGTGCTCATAGCACTCTTCGTTCTTGCGGGCCGCGAACTCGGTGGTCATCCAGTTGGACGAGTACCGCTTGGGGTCCAGCGAGGCCATGTCGATCTCGGCTTCGCCGTCGACCATCATCTGCGCCAGGTAATAGCCGGTGCCGCCTGCGGCGGTGATGCCGAACGAGAAGCCTTCGGCCAGCCACATGTTGCGCAGGCCCGGAGCCGGACCAACCAGCGGGTTGCCGTCGGGGGTATAGCAGATCGGGCCGTTGAAATCGTCCTTGAGGCCAGAGTCGGCGCAGGAGGGGACCCGCTCGGCCATTGCCATGTATTGCTCGGCAATGCGGTCCAGATCCAGCGGGAACAGGTCGGCGCGGAAGCTGTCGGGCACGCCATGTTCGAACTGCGCAGGCGCGCCATGTTCGTAGATCCCCAAAATCCAGCCGCCGCGTTCTTCGCGCGCGTAGGATTCGTTGTCAGCGTCCCGCACAACAGGGTGTTCGGGGTTGCCCGCTTCGCGCCATTTGACCAGTTCGGGGTCCTTGTCCATGACGATGAACGTGTGTTCGACCGGGATGGCGGGCATCTTGATGCCCAGCATCTTGGCGGTGCGCTGCGCATGGTTTCCCGAGGCGGTCACGACATGCTCGGCGGTGATGACGACCTGTTCATCCGATGGAACCAGGTTGCCGCCTTTTTCGACCATCCTGGTGCAGGTGACTTCCCAATGCGTGCCGGTCCAGTGGAAGGCATCGGCCTGCATCTTGCGGACGATGTCGACGCCGCGCTGACGGGCCCCTTTGGCCATCGCCTGCGTCACGTCGGCGGGGTTAATATAGCCATCCTCGGTGTGATAGATCGCACCTTTCAGATCGCCTGTTTCGATCAGCGGCCAGCGTTCCTTGATCTGGTCGGGCGTCAGCCATTCGTATTTGACGTCGCAGGTTTCTGCCGTGGACGCATAGAGCATATATTCATCCATACGCTCTTGCGTCTGCGCCATGCGCAGGTTGCCGACCACGGCAAAGCCCGCGTTCAGGCCGGTTTCTTCCTCGAGCGTTTTGTAGAAATCGACCGAGTATTTGTGGATGTGGGTCGTGGCATAAGACATGTTGAACAGCGGCAGCAGGCCAGCCGCGTGCCAGGTCGAGCCGGAGGTCAGCTCATCCCGTTCGATCAGCATCACATCGTCCCAGCCAGCTTTGGCCAGATGGTAGGCAATCGAGGTGCCGACGGCACCGCCGCCGACGACCAGTGCTTTGACTTGGGTTTTCATTGGCCCGTTCTCCGGAATGAGTCTGTTTGGCAAGGTTTATGCCGAAAGGCGGCATCATCCGCCAAGTCCATCCGACGCAAAAGTGGACAAAACCGACCTTGGGCGCGTTCAACAAAGCGCGCATCGGGCCGTGACCGTGGATTTTGAGTATTTGGGAAAAGGCGAAGCGGCGGTTTGGTCAGAAGATCTTGCCAGGGTTCATGATGTTCTGGGGATCCAGAGCCGCCTTGATGGCCGCCATGTAGGTCGTGGCAGAGCCGAGTTCCTTGGCCAGATAGGGGCGTTTGCCCTGTCCGATGCCATGTTCGCCCGTGCAGGTGCCGTCCATCGAGATGGCAAGATCGTTCAACCATCCGACAAAGGCCTCGGCGCGGGCGACCTCTTGCGGGTTATTGTTGTCAATCAACAGCAGTGCGTGGAAATTTCCGTCGCCCACATGGCCCACAATGGGTGCGACAAGGCCGATTTCGGCCGATTTGGCCTGGGCTGAGGTCACGCATTCGGCCAGCCGCGAAATCGGAACGCAGACATCCGTTGAAATCCCTTGCGCGCCCGGGCGCAATTGCAGGCAGGCCCAATACATGTCGTGGCGCGCCTGCCACAGCTTGTTACGCTCTTCCATCGTCGAGGTGGCGGCGAAATCCGAACCGCCAAAGTCCTCGGCGATCTGCCCGAAGGTTTCCGCCTGCTCGGCAGCGCCGGTGTCGGAGCCGTGAAACTCAAGCAGCAACAGCGGGGTTTCCGGCAAGGCAAGGCCGGAATATGCGTTGGCGGCGCGGACCGACAGTTCGTCCAGCAATTCGATCCGGGCAACCGGAATGCCGTATTGTATCGTCATCATCACCGCGCGGCAGGCGGCATCCACTGACGGGAAAGAGCATCGGGCCGAGGTGATCGCCTCGGGGATGCCATGCAGACGCAGGGTCAGTTCGGTGATCACGCCCAGCGTCCCTTCGGCCCCGACAAGAAGCCGGGTCAGGTCGTATCCGGCCGATGACTTCTTGGCGCGGTGCCCGGTGCGGATGATCTGGCCGTCCGGCATGACCGCTTCGAGGCTGAGCACATTGTCCTTCATTGTGCCATAACGCACGGCGTTGGTCCCTGACGCCCGCGTCGCGGCCATCCCGCCCAGCGAGGCATTCGCGCCCGGGTCGATGGGAAAGAACAGGCCCTGGTCGCGCAGGTGGGTGTTGAGGTCTTCGCGCGTCACGCCGGGTTGGACGACGCAATCCAGGTCGTCCGGGTTGACGGCCAGAACACGGTTCATCCGGCCAAGATCCAGCGAAATGCCGCCAGCGGGTGCGTTGACATGCCCTTCCAGCGACGTGCCCGTGCCGAACGGGATGATCGGGGCATTATGCGCCGCGCAAATGGTTACGATTTCGGATACGTCCTGCGTGGTATCGGGAAAGACAACCGCGTCCGGGGCCTGGTTTTCGATCCAGGTCGTGGTGTGGCCATGTTGCTCGCGAATTGATTGGCCGGTTTGCAGGCGATCCGCAAACCGTTGCCTGAGGATACCAATCGCGGTCTCTATGCCGATTTCATTTCGCGGCAGGACAGAATTCTGAACCATTTTTTCGAGCCTCCCTTACCCGCGCGCAACCGCGAGACTGTTCCTGCCTGCTTAAAAGGCGCGCGGCCGGGAAACAATCCCGCAGGCCACCCATCGCACCCCTGTCGCTGACCGGGGCCTGCCTGAGCGGTTAAAGCATGGCGGGAACGACCTGATCCGGTGGACGGTGACCGTCTTCGAAGGTTCGGATATTGATGATGACCTTTTCGCCCATCTCGATCCGGCCTTCCAGCGTGGCCGAGCCCATATGCGGCAACAGCACGACGTTGGGCAATTGGCGCAAGCGCGGGTTTACGTCGGTGCCATGTTCGTAAACGTCCAGACCGGCCCCGGCGATATCGCCTGCGCGGATCATCCGGGTCAGCGCGTTTTCATCGACAACTTCACCTCGCGACGTGTTCACGATAACCGCCGACGGTTTCATGAGCTTTAGCCGGCGGGCGTTCATCAGGTGGAAACTTGACGGGGTCGAGGGGCAATTGACCGAAATCACGTCCATCCGCGCCACCATCTGATCCAGGCTGTCCCAATAGGTGGCTTCCAGCTCTTCTTCGACCTCGGGCCGCAGGCGGCGGCGGTTGTGATAGTGTATCTGCATGCCAAAAGCCTTGGCCCGGCGTGCCACCGCCTGGCCGATACGGCCCATTCCCAGAATGCCCAGACGCCGACCGCCGATGCGGCCCCCAAGCAGGGCCGTGGGCGCCCAACCGCCCCAGTCACCTTTTTGCATGATGCCCAGGCCCTCGGGGATTCGGCGGGTCACGGCCAGGATCAGCGCCATCGTCATATCGGCCGTGTCATCAGTCAGAACGCCGGGCGTGTTCGAGACCAGAATGCCCCTTTGCCGGGCCGTCGCCACATCGATATTGTCGACGCCCGCGCCGTAATTGGCAATCAGACGCAGGTTTTCTCCGGCCTGGCCCAAAATACCCGCATCAATGGTGTCCGTCACGGTGGGAACCAGCACATCCGCTGTTTGCGCGGCAGCAACCAGTTCTTCCCGGGTCATGGGGGCGTCATCGTCTCGCAACTGCACGTTGAACAGCTCGCTCAACCGGGTTTCCACTGCTTCGGGCAACCGTCGCGTTACAACAACACTCAGACGTTCTCTTGGCACCTCTGCCCTCCTACCACTTTGCAAACATCCGCGCGCCATGGCATCGTGGCGCAGGATCAGCCGGGGCACAAGAACCCCATGGGCATTGACTCAACCTTTTTTTGCAACACGATCAACAACACGTAAGAGCAGTCAGGCAGTGCGCGCGCAAATTTCGGTAATACGCCGGGTTACGGCGGTTCTGGTCGTGGTCTGCACCGCGGCCGCCAGCCTGCCGGCGCTGGCCGAGGAAAAACGCGGATCCGTCACGAACCTGCCCTTGCCCCGTTATGTCTCGATGAAAGCGGCCGAGGGCAATGTCCGGCGCGGCCCGTCGCTGACGCATCGTATTGATTGGGTTTTCAAGCGGCGCGGTATGCCGTTGCAGGTCACGGCCGAATACGGCAATTGGCGCAAGGTCCAGGATCGCGACGGCGCCGGGGGCTGGGTCCACTATGCCTTGTTGTCCGGGGTGCGCACGGTCCTGATTGAATCGGATATGCTGCCGGTTTTCGCCAGCCCGGACCCCAAATCGCAAATCAACGCCCATTTCGAAACCGGCGTAGTGGCCCGGTTGGGAAGCTGCACCCCGGATTGGTGCCGCATCTCGGCCGGTGGGTACAAGGGCTGGACGCTCAAATCGAACCTGTGGGGCGTCGAGCCTTCCGAAATCCGCGAATAGGCCCAAGGCCGGGGCTGCGGCGCGGCCAGGCAGGCTTGCGGCGCCGACGAATCCGAGGTGTCACGAATTTGCCCGCGTTTTCGCGCAAGGCGCGGCCTCGGGCCGACATCGACCACTCAGCCAGAGCAATGCGCAGGTCTGACGGACCGCAAACAGCTTTGCTTGGCCATCGCGCATCCAGTCACCTGACCTGACGCGCCCGAGGGATCATGCCCACGCATCACCAGGGGCGATTAGCGGGGCGCACAGGCCTGTCAGCGCATCAAGGCGACCGGTTTTCAAAGGCACCGGGGCCGGTGAAAAAATAATGGTTGCCCGCCCACATTTTTTGCGGAAATCCTCTTGAACCCCGATAGCAACAGTCGTAGATAGCCGCTCACCGTTGGGGTGTAGCCAAGTGGTAAGGCAGCGGTTTTTGGTACCGTGTATCGTAGGTTCGAATCCTACCACCCCAGCCATCTTTCCCAGATTATTGCGAATCAAACATCTGCCCTGGTGGCTGTAGTGACGGATTGCGGCGGCATTTCTGCCCATTCAAACCGGCGGCCGGGCTTTTCTGGCAGGGGCTACTTGGCGTGCAGCGAGGTTGGCGTGGCCCGGGTTGACCCCTGCCAACGAAACAGGGCGGCCCGATCCTGGATGATCGAACCGCCCCGCAATTTTGGTCAGTTTCTGTTTGGGGTCAGAAATGCGCCGAACGCGTTGTTGCCGGGACGGCCAGCGGGGGTGCAAACCTTGTCAGGTCGATCCCTTCGACGGCAACTTTGTACTCGTCAATCTCTGGCGTGCGCCCGAGGATCGCGGACAGTACCACGACCGGGGTCGAGGCCAAAAGCGACTCGCCTTTCTTCTCGGCCGAATCTCCGACGACGCGGCCTTGGAACAGACGGGTCGAGGTCGCCAGGACGGTGTCCCCCTTGGCTGCCTTTTCCTGGTTGCCCATGCACAGGTTACACCCCGGACGTTCGAGATAGAGTATATTCTCATACTCGGTGCGCGCCTGGCTTTTGGGGAAGATGTCGTCGAACTCGAACCCGGAATACCGTTCCAGGATCTCCCAGTCGCCTTCTTCCTTGAGCTCGTCGATGATGTTGTAAGTTGGCGCGGCCACAACCAGAGGTGCCTTGAACTCGACCTTGCCTTGCGCCTTTTCCAGGTTCTTCAGCATCTGGGCGACGATCTTGATGTCCCCCTTGTGAACCATGCAAGAGCCGACAAAGCCCAGATCCACTTTCTTTTCGGCCTTGTAGAAGGAAACCGGGCGGATCGTGTCATGGGTATACCGCTTGGAAACGTCGGCATTGTTGACGTCGGGGTCCGCGATCATCGGCTCGTCAATCGCGTCCAGGTCGACGACAACCTCGGCGAAATACTCGGCATTCGCATCCGGCGTCAACGCGGGTGCATCCCCCGACTTGATCTCGGCAATGCGTTTGTCGGCCTTGTCGATCAGTTTCTGCAGCATGCCGTTTTCATGCTCCATCCCCTTTTCGATCATGATCTGAATGCGGTGCTTGGCCAATTCCAGCGACTCGATCAGCGTATCGTCATTCGAAATACAGATCGACGCCTTGGCCTTCATCTCGGCGGTCCAGTCCGTAAAGGTAAAGGCCTGGTCGGCCAGCAATGTGCCGATATGCACCTCGATCACGCGGCCCTGAAAGACGTTGTCGCCATGCTGTTCCAGCATCTGCTTTTGGGTCGAGTGAACAACATCGCGGAAATCAAGGTGATCGGCCATTTTGCCCTTGAAGGTAACCTTGACCGATTCCGGGACCGGCATCGAAGCCTCACCCGTCGCCAGCGCCAGCGCGACGGTGCCCGAATCCGCCCCGAAAGCCACGCCTTTGGACATACGCGTATGGCTGTCGCCACCGATAATGATGTCCCAGTCGCTTACGGTGATGTCGTTAAGCACCTTGTGGATGACGTCGGTCATCGAATGATAGACGCCCTTGGGGTCGCGGGCCGTCACCAGCCCAAAGTCGTTCATGAACTTCATCAGGCGCGGCGTGTTGGCCTGTGCCTTGGCATCCCAGACCGACGCCGTGTGGCAGCCGGACTGATAGGCGCCATCAACGCTGGGCGACAAGATGGTCGCGGCCATGGCTTCCAGTTCCTGGCTTGTCATCAGGCCGGTGGTGTCCTGCGACCCGACGATGTTCACGGCAACCCGCACATCGGACCCTGCATGAAGCACCTTGCCAGGCGTTGTTCCCTTGGCATTGCGGTTGAAGATCTTTTCGACTGCGGTCAGGCCCTGACCTTCGTGGCTGACTTCCTTGGACGGAGCGAAGACCAAAGGCGCCTCGACGCCAAGGGTTTCGGCGGCAAATGTCTGCAGCTTCTTGCCAAAGACAATCGCGTAGGAACCGCCAGCCTTCATGAATTCCGCCTTTTGCGGCGTAAAGGACGACGACACATCCACCAGTTCCTCGCCCTCTTCGCTGAGCAGCTTGTGGGACTTGGTGTTGATCTTCAGCACGGTGCCGGTTTCGACCGAGTATTTCTCTTCCAGAACCGCGTTGCCGTCATTGTTGACGACCGGATTGCCATCCGCATCCAGCTTTTTGACCCAGTTCTTGAGGTCCAGACCGATACCGCCGGTCACGCCCACGGTAGTCAGAAAGATCGGCGAAATCCCGTTGGTGCCCGCAACGATCGGGGCATAGTTCACAAAGGGAACGTAAGGCGATGCCTGCTTGCCCGTCCACAAGGCCACGTTGTTGACGCCCGACATCCGCGACGACCCGACACCCATCGTGCCTTTTTCGGCGATCAGCATCACCCGTTTGCCAGGGTGCTGCAGCTTGAGCGCCTGAATTTCCTGCTGGGCCTGCGCCGAGATCATGCATTTGCCGTGCAATTCACGGTCCGAGCGCGAATGCGCCTCGGCGCCGGGCGACAGAAGGTCGGTCGAGATATCGCCTTCGGCGGCGATATAGGTGACGACCTCGATCTCTTCGTCAATCTCGGGAAGTTTGGTAAAGAACTCGGCCTTGGCATAGCTTTCCAGAATGTCGCGCGCCACCGGGTTGCCCGCCTTGAACGCCTCTTCCAACCGATCGGTATCGGCCTCATAGAGAAAGACCTGGGTCTTGAGGACGTCTGCCGCCTGGGCGGCGATATCAGCATCATCGCCCAGCGCCAGGTCCAGAAGAACCTCGACCGAGGGGCCGCCCTTCATGTGCGACAGCAGTTCGAACGCAAAAGCGGGCGTGATCTCTTCAACCTTGGAACTTCCCAGGATGATTTCCTTGAGGAACTTGGCCTTTTCGCCTGCTGCGCTGGTTGTACCGGGCAGGGTGTTGTAAATGAAATACCACAGCGAATCCTCGCGATGCGCGTTATCGGCATCCTTGATCTGCGCGATGATTTCCCTGACAAGGGCTGCGTCATCAATCGGCTTGGGGTGCAACCCCTGCTCTTTGCGCGTTTCGATCTCGGCGAGATAGTCGTTGTACAGGCTCATGGCAAATTCCGGCTATAATGTTGCGACTGCGGTTTCAGGGGAGGCGCGCCGGTAACCAGGCCCGCCGAATTGTATGCTGACGTATACAATGTTGAATCAAGATTCAACCCGCCCGCCTGTGGTTCAATGTCTCAAGTTTCTTGCGCCAAGCTTGCGTCGCGCACGCCCGGCGAATCGCGGCGCAGGGGATGGGCGCGCGATTATGGCCGCCAATATGCGCCAGATTGGCGGATTCGCGGGTTGCTATTCCTGATTATTTTTGTCAATTAGGCGCCACCCAGTCAGATCCACCGATCACGCCCGGCCTTCACACAGATTGTAACGCTGTTTCTGCACTGTCTTTTGGCACAGTCTCAGCACCCCTGCGAAATTCGCAATTGTGAAAGGCAACATGCCAATGAGCAAGATCCTGACAGACCTGTTGGCAACCGACGCCGTGGCCAGGCAATTCGGTGTCGCGCTAAAGCCCGATCTGCGTGCCGCGTTCGAAGCCGACCTGCGGTTTCACAGCCGGGCCGCCTCGCCTGCCCTGAAAGCGCCGGTTGCCGATGAAGACCTGCCCGCAAATGCGGTCAGGCTTCCCGTCGGCACCCCCGAACAGAGGAAACGAAAAGCATGACCGCCCGCCCGAAACAATCGGCCAAGACCGAACTCCGCGTGGATGCGTATGGGTTTGACGACTTCGAGGTCTCGCTTTTGGCCGTCGCCCGCCATTTCCTCAATTGCTATGACAGCCCCGAAAGCCAGTCGTGGCAATTTGCCAACTCGGTCGCGGTCGAACGCTGGGGGATCGAGAATGGCCTGATCCTGGCGCATCTGACCAATAAGGTGGTCAAAGCCGTTCTGGACTGTCGCCCCGAGGGCATATGCTACAAGGACGCGCTTTGTCCCTTCGAACGCGAGGTGATGACCGCGGATGAATTGTCCCTGATGCAGATGCTGCACCATATGCGGCGCGACAATGCCCCCGCCGCGCGCGACGCGGCAGACCGGTTGGGGGACGGGCGGCGCGACCCCTATATCATCCAGGCTGGTCTGGGCCTGGCCAACCGCTTTCCATCTGGTCTGGGGCGGCAGAACCGCCACACCGGGCGGCCCGCCTTGCGCGTTGTCTGACCGTTAGGCTGACCAGCCCCTTGCGATTGCTGCCCATCGCAGGGCACAGATATATTGACAAAAACACTCTGGAATTTTAGGTGCTGTGCCAATGTGTCTTTCACATTCGCACAGCAAGACCTGCGCCTGACCTGCATGATCGGGCCGCATGTCCAGCCAGCAACTCCAAACGCCAAACACGGCACAGGTCGCCTGTCGGATCATCGCTGATCCGAACGCGATCGGTCGAAACGCAGGTTCGGACGAAGATCCGCGCCGGCAGGACAGGAAAGGTCGGTATGATGCTGCCCCCAATTCGCGCTGTGCGACATTCAGATGGCCCACCAAATACCACCTCCGTGGCTCCGGCTTTGCGCCTAAGGTCAGCACCCAAACCCTGGCCCATTATCAGGTCGCTGGCACTGGTCGCGATTCTCGGGCTGCCAACGGGTCTGGCCGCACAAGAGACACAGTCCCCTGCCATGCCAGCGCCAGACATTTCCAGCAACGCGCCAGCCATCCCGGCGCCCGACGCCCCGGTTGTGAACGGTGGCTTGGCGACGCCGGACCGCGTGGACAGCTCTGCGCCGGACCTCGAACTCGAAACGCCCGACCTGACCACCGGGAATGGCGAACCCGCCCCCCTGACGGAAAGCCCGGCGGACGTGCCACAGGACATGATCCTGGCGGCACAGGACGCCACCTGGGAGGCCGCCGCGTTCCTCGGGAATGGCGGCCCATCGCTTTGGGCCATCGCCGCGCTTTCGGTGGTGACCCTGGCGCTGATCCTGTGGAAGATCTGGCGGCTGGCCCTGATCGGTGCCTGGTCACGGGGCCAGGCCGGACGTGCAGTAGATTTGTTCGAAGCCGGCAAGCGCGACGCGGCGCTGGCGGTCGTGAACGGCAGACGCGGCATCCGCTCGGTCGTCGTCTTTGCTGCGCTGAAGGCCATGACCACCATGTCCGACGACCATGCCCGAGAAGAAACCGCCCGCGTAGCGAAACGCGAGATCGGCAATGCCGGAACCGGCCTACGGGCCCTGGAACTGATCGCGACAATCGCACCCTTGCTGGGGTTGTTGGGCACGGTTCTGGGCATGATCGCGGCCTTCCAGGCGTTACAGCAGGCCGGAAACCGCGCCGACCCTGCCCTGCTTGCAGGCGGTATCTGGGAGGCGCTTTTGACAACGGCCGCAGGCATGGCCGTTGCAATCCCCGCCTCTGCCGCGCTGACCTGGTTCGAAGCGGTCATCGAACGCATCCGCCGCGACGTCGAAGATGGCGCCACGCGGTTGTTCCTGGCGGCGCCGTCAGATCAGCTGAAGCTGGCTGCCGAATAGGCCATGCAATTCGCCCCGCCACGCAGACCGCGGCGCAAGCCCAGCCTCACGCCGATGATCGACGTGGTGTTCTTGCTGCTGGTCTTTTTCATGCTCGCATCGCGGTTCGGGGCCGACGCCGTCATGCCCTTGCCGCTGGCAAGCGGTGGCGGCGCCTATTCCGGGCCACCCCGTCTTGTGGATGTTTATCCGACAGAGGTTTCGCTGAATGGAACGAGCACGGAGACCCTGGCCGCCGATCTGGCGGGCCTTATGCAGACCCCGGATGATATGATTATCCTGCGCGGCAAGGATGGCGCGAACCTTCAGCGCATCGTGACAATCACCCAACAGCTCCGACAAGCCGGGTACCCGTCGGTCGTGTTGGTGGAGTAGGCGAATGGATTTCAGCGAACCGCCCCGCCCCCCACGCGCCGAGTCGATTGTTCCGATGATCAACGTCGTGTTTCTGCTGCTGATTTTCTTTCTGATGACCTCGAAACTGGTCCGCCCTGAACCGTTCGATGTCACCCCACCGGCGGCGGCAACCGATGCCGAACCCCAAGAAGAGTTGGTTCTGTTCGTGGACAAATCAGGCCGCATGTCTTTTGACGGGGCAGAGGACCAAGCTGCGTTGCAAGCCTTGGCCGGACTGCAGGCGCAGCAGCCTGTCGTTCAACTGCGCGCCGATGCCGAGCTGGAGGCGCGCGTTCTGGCGGGTCTGCTGCGCGACCTGGCAACGGCCGGTCTGGTCCGGGCCGACCTGGTGGTGGCGCCAGAATGAAACGCGGGGCAGAAATCCTGTTCTTTGCTGCACTGGCCATCGCCGTGCACCTGGCATTTTTCGCCTCTGCCCGCCGGTCCGGCAGCGAGGCCGGGGGCAGCGGCGGCGAGGCCATGATCTCGATCCAGGCTGCGGCGCAGACGGTCGTTGAAATGGTTGAAACATGGGAACAACCGCTGGACGCGCCGACCGTGATTCAAAACGACATGCCGCCGCCCGACACGCCTGCGCCCAAGCCGCAGGTGCTGCCCAAGCTAGAGCTGGCCGAAGTTCCCCGCGCGCAGATGCGCGTCGCAGTCGCGCAGCCGCAAGCCAGCCAGCAAGTGGTCGCGGACCAGTCCACGCCAACGCCGCCGCGACCGAAACCCGAGGTTGAACCGACCAGGAAACCGGACACCAAACCCAAGCCACGGCCCAAGCAGAAACCTGCACCGGTGACGGGGCAAAAGGCCGACCAGACCTCGGCTGGCCGGGCCGGGCAACGGTCCGCAGGCAGCGGAGGCAGCCCGCAAGCGGGCGCAGGTACCCAAGAAACCGCAACGGCCTCATCCGGCAAGCAGGCCAAGCTGCAGGCGATCTGGGGGGCAAAGATACGCGCCCGGATCGAGCGCAACAAACGGTTTCCCCGCGGAACCCGGCAGGCCGGGGATGTGACCCTGGAACTGACCGTCGGGCGCGATGGCGCGTTGATGAATTACCGCGTTCGGAAATCCTCGGGCGCAGCAGCGCTGGACAAGGCCGCCATGGGCGCGGTCGCGCGGGCAAAAAGATTTCCCAAGGCACCCAAGGAACTGCCGGGAAACAGTTTTCGGTTTCGGGTCGTCATGAAGCTGCAACCGAAATAGCACCGCCTGCAACGGCCAAACCTTTGGGGGCACTGCTGGCGCACAGGGAAACGGCACGATTTTGCGCCGATTAGATCGTTGTAAGAAAAAGACTTTTATCAATTCCCCCGATGACCTACTTTTGCCCAACCGCGGCGGTGCCGCGCTTTTTCATACAAGACAGGATCCCCGGTGGAACCCATCAAGACCGCAACGGAAGACCAATTGTTCTTCAATGATGATCAAGAGATCGTCGCCTATAACCGGGTCTGGTTCAACCTGATGCGCGCGCATCGGAAGTTTCATCCAAGGATGACCAAGGCGCTCAAGACCTGTGGAATCAAAGACCCGATCTGGTACGAGATCCTGTTGGAGGTCGAAAATGCCGGGCCGGACGGGCAATTGATGAGCGCGCTGGAACAGAAACTGTTCGTGCCCCAATATGCCCTGTCGCGCCATGTTGCGCGGCTGGAACAAGAGGGGTTTCTGCGTCGCGGCTATGTTACCGATCTTCGCCGCAAGCAGGTTCTGTTTCTGACCGAGAAAGGTCAGGGCATGCACGCGCGAATATGGCCGGTCTACTGGGACGCGATGCAAGCCGAAATCGGGCCACATATGGATGTGGATGACGCATATAAACTGGCCCGACTTCTGATCAAGCTGCTGCCAAGCCCCGACTGAAATGCCGGGGCCAGGCATTTGGGTCAGAACCGGGCGACCGCCTCGACCACAAAGGTGCGACCCGGTTCCATCAGCGGAACCAGATCATTGGGATAGTCGGCACCATAGGTCGCGCGATCCGAATAGTTCTCGTCGAACAGGTTGTTCACCGACAGGCGCAGCGTCAGGTTTGAATAAGCCGGTGGCGTGTATTCGCCAAAGATATTCACGACCGTATACCCATCAAGCGAATAGCAGGTTGAACAGGTGTTGGTTGCGTCATTGTCAAACGCCATATCCACCGTTGCACCGAACAATGTGTTGATCTGCGGCACATATTGCTGTGCCTGCAGGGCGATACGTTGCCCGATTGGTGTACCGAACCCAAAGCTCTGGGCCTCATAGGTGCCGGTGTTCTCGCCGTTGATGGTCAGGTCGGCATTGGTATAGGTCAGGCGCAGCGATCCGTTGAACCAGGAATAGGTTGCATCCAGGTTGAAACCCTCGCTTTCCACATCTGCCTGATGGTGAAGATACATGCCCAGCGGGCGGTCATATTGCATCATCCGGGCATTGTCGATTGACGTCCGGAACAGCTCACCCGACAGGTGAAAACTGCCGACGTCCCAGCCAAGCCCCAGGTTGATGTTCTCACCTCGCGACGATTCAAACCCGTCGTAATCGGTTGTCCAGAACTTGTAGTTGTCTTCGATCTGGTAGCCGCCAAAAACGTTGGAATACCCCGCACGCAGCGACCAGGCATCGCTGAGGTGATAGGTCGCCGACATGTTAAAGCTGCCGCCCGCATCGCTAAGCTCGGTTCCATCGACACCGGTGAAGTCCTGCGTGTCATACCGCGCACCGGTCGAGATGCTCCAGCGATCGGACGGATCAAACCGGGCCTGCGCGAAAACGCCGATATTCCTGGCCTTTTCCTGCATGCTGTAAGTCGGGGCCGTAAAGGTCGAATCCTTGTCATAGAAATCCAGACCGGCAACAATCGTACCGTCCTGAAAGAAACCGCCGCCAAGATGGAACGTGTTCTGCAGCTTGCCCGAAAGGGTCGTGGACAGCCCTTCATAATTGGTATCAACCCGCGTGACTTCGGCATCCGAGTAACCGATCACGAATTCAGGGTCCCACATGCCGCCGCCTTGGGTGTTGGTATAGCGGAACGAGTAGCTGCTGCGCTCGGTATCATAGGGCACCAAGTCCATGACATAGGGCGGCGCCCAATTGCCGAAATTGGGTTTGTCGTTGCGGTTTTCGGAATCCTTGATCCGCTGACCCGACAATTCGAACCGGTCGCCCTGATCGCCCTCATAGGCGAATTTCAACAGGCCGGTCTGCATGTCCGCTGCCGTCCCTTGCGTCAGGTTGCCGCCGCCATCGGTATAGGGGTTACCCGTTGTTGACCGCGCGTATCCCAGCGCCTCAAAACCGCCGCCCCGACCGGCCAGGACAAGCGAACGCGCAAAGGTGTCCCCGTTATCGGCATAGCTTGCGCGCAGCGTGCCGCCAAAATTCTTGCCGTCCTGGATGACATCACCCGCGTCGATCGTTTCCATGATGACCGCGCCCGCCGTTGCATTGGGGCCGGTATCCGCCGCGGCGATACCGGGGTCGACCCGGACGAATTTCAACATCCCCGGATCAAAGACATTGGCGCTGGTGTGGTGGAAAACCCGGTTGTTCTGCAGCGTTCCGTCGATCTGGGTGGTCAGGTTGATCAGGTCAATGCCGTTCACAAAGACCTTTTGGGTCAAAGGAATGGCCCCGCCAACCGACACGTTGGCGATACCCTCGAACAGGTCCTTGGCATTGCCCAGCCGTGCGCGGTCGACCTCGGCATCGGACAGGTAAACCGACGACGCCCGGTCCGCATCTTCGCCCAGCGGGTCGCGTTTGCGGACCACGATCGGGTCAAGCGAAAGCACGTCGGCTTCGGCCGCGTCCAGTGGCGTCGATGCTGTGTCTTCGATGTCCTGCGCGGCCACCCCGGTGCCGATCACCAGAGACAAGGCCGACCCGCACAGAAGACCCGCGCGAACCGCGTTGAGTTTGAATGGCATGATTGCCCCCCGTTTCTTTCATTTCTGCCTGGCTGGTTCCATGAAAGAACGCGCGGGGTTTGCGGGGTTCCGTTAAGACCTTGCGCCTTGACATGCAAGTGCATGTCAAGGACATCCCCGACCGGTGTGGCCTCAGACCAACACCACCGGGCGGCCGTCGATCAGGCTGACCCGCGCATTGGTGCCAAAGACCCGGCGCAGCAGACCATCGTCGACCACCTGGTCGGGCGGACCGTCCGCAACCACCTGCCCGGCCTTCAAGGCCACGATCCGATCGGCATAGGCGGCGGCATAGTTGATGTCGTGCAGAACGATCACGATGGTCCGGTTGCGGGTCTCGGCCAGATTACGCAATTGCTCCATCAAGGCGCGCGATGTTCCGATATCAAGATTGTTCAGCGGCTCATCCAGCAACAGGTATTCGGTGTCCTGAACGTAAGCCATTGCAACAAATGCGCGTTGCCGCTGGCCCCCGGACAATGTCTCAAGCTGCCTTTCAGCGAGGTCGTCCAGGTCAAAAAGGGTCAATGCCTGCGCGACCAGGGCGGTATCTTCCGACGTCGGTCGCCCCTTGTGGTAAGGATAGCGCCCAAACCCGACAAGGTCCCGAACCGTCAGGCGGCTGGCGACGTTCAGTTCCTGGGGCAGAATGGCCAGCGTGCGGGCCAGAACGTCATCGGCGGCCACCCCAATCCGCAAGCCGTCGACCTTGATCCCGCCGGACTGAAGCGGTAGCAGGCGGGCCACCAACGACAAGAGCGTCGACTTTCCGGCCCCGTTTGGCCCGACAAGCGCGACAATCCCACCCTTTTCAAGCACAAGCGAGACATCGCTGAGGATCGTCTGCCCGGCGATCCGATGTGTCACGTTTTCGACTTCGATCATCGCAAGCTCCGCAGCAGCAGGAAAAGAAACACAAGACCGCCGATAAATTCGACCACGACGCTCAGGGGGGTACTCAGGTTCAGAACACGTTCCATCGCGGTCTGACCGCCGACCAGCACGATCCCCGCGATCAACGCCGCCGCAGGCAACAGATGCGCGTGGCGCGGTGACGGCACCACCAGATAGGTCAGGCTGGTGACCAGCAATCCGAAGAATGCCACCGGCCCGACCAGCGCTGTGGACACGGCGACCAGGACCGAGACAAGGATCAAAACCTGCCATTGCGCACGCTTCGGCGGCTCGCCCAGCGATGTCGACAGGACCGGACCCAGCGGAAGAACGTCCAGACGGTTGCGAATGCGCCAGATCGCGGCCATCGCGCCGCCGGACAAAACCACGGCCACGACCAGCAAGTCGGTTTCCAGCCCCGAGAACCGCGCAAAGGACACGGCTTGCACGACCGCATATTCATTGGGGTCGATGACGCGTTGAAAATAGGACGTGACGGATCGGAACAGGACCGAAAGAACCACGCCGGTCAGGATCATCCGCATAAGATCGTCGCGCCCTGCCCGCAGCACAAGCATGAACAACACAAGCGACGCCGCGCACAGCATCACGACGTTGACCGCCATCAGCCCCTGGGCCGGTAATGTGTTGTAAACGCGCGCGCCAAGGGACCAGACCAGCAGGCTTTGCAGCAACAGGTAAAGCGCATCAAAACCCATGATCGACGGCGTCAGAACGCGGTTTCCGGTGATGGTCTGGAAAATCACCGTGGCCCAGGACAAAGACATCCCGACCAGCAAAAGCGCCGCAAGCTTTTGCCCCCTGTGGGCCAGCACAAAGGACCAGTCGCCCCTGGCCCCAAGTGTAAGGTACGCGCCGCAGCACAATATCAGCAACCCGGCAAGGCCGGCGAGTCTAACGTGCAAGGCGCGCGCCTCCGTACAGCAGCCACAAGAAGGCCACCGCGCCAAAGATGCCGATCACCGTGCCGACCGGCATTTCAAACGGATAGATCACCAACCGGCCCACGATGTCGGCCGCCAGAACCAGCGCGGCCCCGAGCATGGCCGTCAAAGGCAAGGACCGCCTCAGGTTGTCGCCGGCAATCTGGCTGACCAGATTGGGCACAACCAGGCCAACAAACGGGATCATGCCGACGGTAACAACCGTCAGCCCGGTCACCACCGAAATCACGATCAACCCCAGAAAAACGACCTGGCGATAGTTCAGACCAAGGTTCAGGCTGACTGCCTCGCCCAGACCGATAATGGAAAGCTGATCGGCAACCAAATAGCTTAGCCCGGCGGCCAGACCGGCCAGCCAAAGCAACTCGTACCGGCCGCGCAGCGTTCCGGAAAACTCGCCATTCATCCAGATCCCGATGAATTGCAGCATGTCCGCCTGATAGGCAACATAGGTCACGCCCGCCCCGACGACGCCGCCATAGATCAACCCCACAAGCGGAACCAGCAGGGGTTGCGTCGGCGGCAACTTGCGCACGATGGCAAAAAACACCAGTGACCCGCCCAGCGCCGCCAAGGATGCCAACACCATCTTGAGACCGACCGAAGCGGCGGGGAAAAGCATGGCTGTCAACAAGATACCCAATGCCGCGCTTTGGCCGGTCCCGGCTGTCATCGGCTCGACAAACCGGTTTCGCGCAATCTGCTGCATGATCTGACCGGCAATCGCCAGCGACGCCCCTGTCAGCACGGTCGCGACGGTTCGCGGGAACCGGCTGTCGCGGATAAGGCTCCAGACCTCGTGCCGATCTGCCTGCCAGACGTCAATAACCCCGACGAACAGGGAAAGTGACGCCAGCAGCGCCAGCGCGATCAGTCCAAGCCACGTGTTCATTGCCGTTCAGCCGCGCGAAAAACCGGCAATCAGGTCGTCCAGGGTGCGGATCATCGACTGAATACCACCCCCCGCGATATAGATATCGGCCGCGTTCAAATAGATGACCTGACCCGATTTCCAGGCCTTGCTTTGCTGGACCAGGGCATTGTCCAGGGTTGCCTGCGCCGCATCACCGGGTTGGCCAATGGCTGCCAGCCGGTCCACGATCACCAGCCAATCCGGGTCGGCGTCGCGGATGAACTCGAACGAAATCGCCTCGCCATGGGTGGCGGTACTGATTTCCGGGGCGGCTTCGGGCAGGCCAACATCCTTGTGCAGCCACCCGAAACGCCCGCCCGCGCCATAGGCGCTGATCTTGGGGCCATTGGTCATCACGATCAGCACGTCGCCTTTTCCTGCCGCAGCTTGCGCGGCCTGTGACATCCGTTCGTCCAGCTTTTCCTCCAGCGCGGCGGCGGCTTCGGTTTTGCCGAATATCCGCCCGTAATCGCGCAACCGTTTGACCGCGTCGCCAACAAGGTCTTGGTCAATTGTCATGTCGATGCTGGGCGCAATCCGGGCCATGTTGTCCAATTGGTCCGAGCTGCGGCTGCCCACGATGATCAGGTCAGGGTCCAGCGCGTGTACGCCTTCAAAGTCCGGCTCCCAGAATGTGCCAAGCGGGGTCGCGTCCCTGGCGACATCGTCCAGGTAATCGACATATAAACCGTCCACGGTACCTGCGATGGGAACGCCCAGCGCATTGATGGTATCCGCCGCAGCGACGTCGAAAACCGCGATTCTCTGCGGGTTTTCTGACACGTCCGCCGGGCCGCGGTAGGTTTCGATTTTAAGGGGGTCAGCCACGGTTGCGGTGGCCAGGAAAGTTGTCGCGACTAGGGCGCTCAAGCGGGCAATCATCAGGTAACCTCGGACCTAGGAGAATACGGATAAAAGAGGTGACGCTGGCTTCATGCGCTTGCATGTGACTTGCGCGCGGACATTTGCATATCCGCAGGGGGAGTTCAATCCGACCAGGACAGTCCGGTCAGGTTTTCGCGAAACGCGAATCGAATGATGTGGCTTTCGACGACAGATTTGGTTTTCTCCAGCCCTTCCGCATCGGCAGATTGCGCGATGAAGTCGAGGCGGCCGTCAGATGCGGCAAGGTCAAGCTGGCCGACGGGGAAAGTGACTGTGCCTTCCGTTTCGGTATATTCCGCGTCGACTTTGTGCCCGAAATGCTTGCAAAGCTGCTGCAAATACCGACTGGCATTTGCGGTTTCAAACGAACTTCGTGAGGTGAGCATGGCAGACCTTTCCCTGCTGTTGGTGCAAAATTCACCGGCGCAAGGTTTCGGAAATGTCTGACCGGCGCAACCTGAAACTGGTGCGTCACGCAAAGGCAAAGCCGCTGTCAGAGCATCCCGGCCAGATTGGCCATCGGCGTTTGGCGCACCACGTCAAACAGGTTTTCCGCATCAGATGATTGTATGTGCACCCTAAGCGCCTGAGCGTTTGGAAAGCGGTCGAAATAGGCAAACTGCACTTCGTCAACCGCCTGAATATCCTGGCAATGGATCAGGTATTCTGCCTGAAACTCGGTATGACTGGCCGCGCCGTCCGAGCCGTCGCCCAAAGCCTCGCCCCCCTGTTCCGGCGCGCCGTCAACCAGGGCAACATTCGCGGAAACGGTATGGCACCCGCCGTTTTCGGGAACAAGAAACAACTCCAGCGGGCGGGACAGGTCGGACATCGCGCCCGCAACCAGCGATCGGTCGTCATCCGTCGCGGCCGGGCCTTCAAAGCCGACAATGTCCACACCGGGTGCGGCCAGCGACAATGTGAATTCAGGTCCGGAAACAGCAACTTTCAGAATACCGGTGCCGTGTTCATGCTCTTGCAGAACTTCGGTCCCTTGTGCGGTCAACGAGACCGGCAGAACCATGAGAACCAAAACCGAGATCTTCATAACCGCTATTGCACCAACAAGAGAATCACGGCGACCATTTTAACTTCTTTGTAACGTTCCGCAACGATGGCAACCCCAGGACAGACCCGCTGGATATGGGGAGTTGGACTGGCACCGATTCGACGACGCAAACGCCCAAGGCCTTTTCTCGGCCCCTTCTTTTGATCCATTGGCCTGAATTGGGGTATCCAAAATGCATCTTAATCAAGGCCATGCGACAATTCTGACAATAAAACTCAGGTTGACTTGACTGACAAATTCACTCAGTTTTCCCGCAGCGCCGCCCAACCGAGGGCGGAACACAGAAAATTTGTATCTGACAGGAAAGACCACGCCCCATGACCAAACTATTTACAGCGGCTAGCGCATTGACGCTGTGCGTCGCGACCGCCGCATTTGCCAGCGACGCCCCCTCGAAGGCTGATGTTCTGAACACCTATGCCGATATTGCCGAAGCGAAATATGACGACAGCCTGATCTCGGCCAAGACGCTGCAGGCCGCAGTGAACGCCCTGATCGCCGAGCCGTCGGATGCCACGCTGAACGCGGCCCGCGCCGCCTGGGTTGCGGCTCGGGTGCCATATCAGCAAACCGAAGTGTATCGCTTTGGCAATGCGATTGTCGACGACTGGGAAGGCAAGGTGAATGCCTGGCCGCTGGACGAGGGTCTGATCGACTATGTTGACGCGGCATATGGCGGCGCGACGGACGAAAACGAATTTGCGGTATTGAACGTCATCGCCAACCCCAGCTTCGAGCTGTCGGGCGAGACCATTGACGCAAGCAAAATTACCCCGGAACTGCTGGGTGAAACCCTGCACGAGGCGGACGGCATCGAAGCAAATGTCGCCACCGGCTACCACGCCATTGAATTCCTGCTGTGGGGCCAGGACATGAACGGCCATAACGCGGGCGCGGGCAACCGTCCCTGGACCGATTACGCGCAAGGTGATGACTGCACCGGCGGCAACTGCGATCGCCGCGCAGAGTACCTGTCTGCCGCGACCGAACTGCTGATCAGCGACCTGGAATGGATAACCGCCCAATGGAAAGAAGGCGGCGCGGCCCGCGCGGCCCTGACCGAGAACGAAGCCGCAGGTGTCAGCGCGATCCTGACCGGCATGGGATCGTTGTCCTATGGGGAACAGGCAGGCGAGCGCATGCGTCTTGGCCTGATGCTGAACGATCCCGAAGAAGAGCATGACTGTTTTTCGGACAACACCCACAACAGCCACTATTACGATGGTCTGGGCATTCAGAACGTCTATCTGGGCGAATATGTCCGCATCGACGGCACCCCGGTTTCGGGGGCATCCCTGTCGGACCTGGTGATCGCGGCAGACCCTGCGCTGGACGTCGAGATGAAGGCCAAACTGTCAAACACCATGCAGGCACTGGGTCGCCTCAAGTCGACCGCCGAAGCCGGTTTTGCCTATGACCAGATGCTGGAAAGCGGAAACGTCGGCGGCGAAGCCCTTATCATGGGTGGCGTCAACGGATTGGTCGACCAGACCAAGACCATCGAGCGTATCGTCGCCTTGCTGGAGCTGGACCAGATCGAATTCGAAGGCTCCGACAGCCTGGACAACCCCGACGCGGTTTTCCACTAATCACCGGCGGCCGGCCCTGTATGGGCCGGCCTGCCTTTGGGCCAGTTGGTTCTGCCCCTTTGCCCCGGTTCAGCGTTGCACGACCAAATTTCAACTGGACCAATCGCGTTTAACTTACTATTTAAGTCAGATAAGCCGCCGCGGGTCGAGTCGCCATGATCGTATGTCACTGCACAAACATTTCTGACACGGAAATCCACGCCGCAATCGACTGGATGCGCGCCGCCGACCCCCGCGCCATCATCACGCCCGGCAAGATCTACCATGCGCTTGGCAAGTCAGCGGATTGTGGCGGGTGCATGCCCCTTTTTCTGGACACCATGCGTTCAAGCGATAATCTGGAAGTCCCCATGCAACTCCGTGCGTTGCGCACCGGAGTAACTCAGGAGAATTCAGATGAAGGGCGACCCGAAGGTCATCGAATACCTAAACAAATCCCTGCGGCATGAACTGACGGCTGTCAGCCAGTACTGGCTGCACTATCGGCTGCAAGAAGATTGGGGCCTTGGCAACATGGCCAAGAAAAGCCGCGAAGAATCCATTGAAGAAATGGAGCACGCGGACAAGCTGATCGAACGGATCATCTTTCTGGAAGGCCACCCCAACCTGCAGAAACTGGACCCGCTTCGGATCGGTCAAACGCCCAAGGAAACACTGGAATGTGACCTGGCTGCGGAAATCGATGCGCGGGCCCTGTATAAGGAAGCGCGCGAATACTGCCAGAAAGCCGGAGATTTTGTGTCGATGGCCCTGTTCGAGCAGTTGATGTCCGACGAAGAGGGACATATCGACTTCCTCGAAACACAGCTTGATCTGTACGAAAGGATTGGCGAAGCCAACTATGCGCAGCTTAACGCGTCGACAATGGACGAGGGAGAGTAACCTCGGACCGCTTGTGGTGGCCGCCCTGGTGGCCACCCCATCCCTGGCGACCGAGCTAGGGGACAGTCACCTCAACATCTTGCCGCGCACCGATGCCGAACGGGACCGTATCGCGGCTGTCACGGCACCCCCCAGCGATTTCAGCGCGCCTCAGGCCTTTGAAACCCTGTCGGGTGGCGCGGCCACGGTCCGGGTGCGTTCGGATGCGGATGCGTTTTCACAGCCATCAGGCAACCTGAGTTTCGAGCAAGAGCTCGACTTCAAGGTGGGCAACGGTCTGTTCAAGAAAATATGGGTCTCGTCACCCTCTTCGACGCTGGCCTCGGATGGGCTTGGTCCGCTGTATAATGCCCGATCCTGTCAGCGCTGTCATATCAAGGATGGGCGCGGCCACACGCCATCGGGTCCCGACGACCACGCAATTTCTATGTTTCTGCGCGTCTCGGTCCCCGGCGGCCCCGATGACGGGTTTGCCGAAATCGACGACTATATCGCAACGGCACCGGACCCGACTTATGGCGGGCAGATGCAGGATTTCGCCTTGGCGGGGCATCCGGCCGAATACCGGTTGGACGTGACTTATGACCCGGTCACCATCACCCTGTCGGAAGGCGAAAACGTCACGCTGCGGCGCCCCAGCTACAAGGCTGCCGATCTTGGATACGGGCCCTTGCACCCCGACGCCATGCTCAGCCCGCGGGTCGCCCCGCAAATGATCGGCCTTGGGCTTTTGGAAGCGATCCCCGTGGACGAGTTGCTGGCCCGGGCTGACCCGGACGACCGCGATGGCGATGGCATCTCGGGGCGCCCCAATATCGTCTGGGCCATCGAATTCGGCACCCCGATGATGGGGCGGTTCGGGCACAAGGCCGGCATGCCCACGATCATGGACCAGTCCGCGGCGGCTTTTTCCGGCGATATCGGAATTTCCAATCCGCTTTATCCCGCCCCGCATGGCGATTGCAGAGATGCGCAGACCGGCTGTGTTTCCGCGCCGCATGGCGACGGCGATGTACGCGGGTTCGAGATCGATCAGGTCGGCATGGACCTTGTGGCCTTTTACAGCCGGAACCTTGGCGTACCGGCCCGTCGCGACGTGGATGACCCGCAGGTTCTGCGCGGCAAAGAGGTGTTTCATGCAACCGGCTGTGCCGCATGCCACACGCCGTCGCATGTCACGCACCGGATGCCCGACCGCCCCGAACATAGCTTTCAACTGATCTGGCCCTACACGGACCTTTTGCTGCACGATATGGGCGAAGGCCTGGCCGATCACCGCCCCGAGGCACGCGCCACCGGGCGGGAATGGCGCACCGCACCCCTGTGGGGTATCGGGCTGACCAGGCAGGTATCGGGCCACACGCAATTCCTGCATGACGGGCGGGCACGTTCCTTGCTCGAAGCCATCCTGTGGCACGGCGGCGAGGCTCAGCCCGCCCGCGATGCCGTGGTTTCGATGCCCAAAGCCGACCGCGACGCCCTGATCCGATTCCTGGAGAGCCTCTGACCCATGCGCACCCTAGCCACTCTTGTCCTGCTTTCACTTCCAGTAACCGCTCTTGCGCAGGATCGCGGCCCAATCCTTGCTGAAATAACCGAGGCCCATATCCTGCCCCGGTTTGCAAACCTGTCGGACACCGCAAGCAGCCTGGCATCCACGGCGCAGGCGGATTGCGTGCCGGAATCGCCGGCGTTGCGGGCTGCCTATGGCGCGGCATTCGACAGCTGGATTTCCGCCAGCCACCTGCGTTTCGGACCGACCGAGACCGGCGACCGTGCCTTTGCACTGGCCTTCTGGCCCGACACCAAAGGATTCACACCCAAGACCCTGTCGCGGATGATTGCGGATGCCGATGGCTCCGTTGACGACCCGGCGGCATTTGCCCAGGTCTCGATTGCAGGTCGGGGGTTCTTTGCGCTTGAACGCATGCTGTATGATCCCGGTTTTGCCGACCAGGGACAGGCGACCTATCGCTGTGCACTGATACAGGCCATGGCCGCCGACATTGCGCGCAACGCCGATGCGATCAATGCCGATTGGCAGGGCTATGCCGCGTTGATCATGCATCCGGGTGACGGCAGCCCTTACCGGTCTGGCGATGAAGCGATGCAAGAGCTTTACCGCGCCCTTACGACCGGGCTGGAATTCACCGCCGACACCCGGTTGGGGCGTCCCTTGGGCACCTTCGACCGGCCGCGCCCCAACCGCGCCGAAGCGCGTCGATCCGAAAGATCGCTGCGGCATGTCGAACTGTCCCTTGCCGCGCTGAAGGACCTGGCGCTGCGCTTGTCCGCAGATCACCCCGAAATCGCATCGCGTCTGAGCCAGGCATTTGACGCCGCAACCAAGCGCGCTCATGCCCTTGACGATCCAGCCTTTGCCGGGGCCGGAACCCCGCAATCGCGCCTTCGGATCGAAGCGCTTCAGCAGTCGATCAACGACATTCGCGAAATCGTGTCGACCGAACTGGGCCCGACATTGGGGATCAGCGCCGGTTTCAACTCTTTGGACGGAGACTGATCGGTGACCAGCAGGCGCCAATTTCTGGCCGGACTTGCAGCAGCCAGCCTTGCCCCCATCCGCGGCTGGAGCGCCGCGGGGGCCCCGGATTTTCTGGCGGCGGCCCTTTTTCCCGATGGCCTCTACCGGCTGGCCGGGCTCAGCCAGCATGGCGAGATTCTGTTCACCCTGCCCCTGCCTGAACGTGGACACGCGGCGGCAGCACATCCCGAACTGGCGCAAGCCGTCGCATTCGCACGGCGGCCCGGAACCTTTGCGGTTGTCGTCGACTGCATCTCGGGGACCGAAATCGCGCGGCTGACCGCGCCGGCGGGGCGGCATTTCTATGGTCACGGCGTGTTTTCGCAGGACGGTCGACTGTTGTTCACCACGGAAAACAACTTTGACGCCGGTGAAGGGATGATCGGCCTTTGGGACGTGGCAAACGGTTATTCCCGGATCGGGTCCTTTTCTTCGGGCGGGGTCGGGCCGCACGACATGGTCCTGATGCCCGATGGGGCGAGCCTGGCTATTGCCAATGGCGGGATTGAAACCCATCCCGACAGTGGCCGAACCAAGCTTAACCTGCCGGTCATGCAGCCCAACCTAACCTATTGCGACCTTGAGGGGCAGATCCTGGAACAGGTCGTACTTCCCCGAGACATGCACAAGAACTCGATCCGTCACCTAGCGCTTCGGCGCGACGGCCTGATCGCCTTTGCGATGCAGTGGCAGGGGTCGGTGACACAGCACCCTCCGCTGCTGGGGCTGCACAGGCGCGGCACGCAGGCCCGGCTGCTGTCGGCCCCGGACGCCGCCCAAAGCACCGTGCAGGGCTACGCTGGCAGCGTCGGGTTTTCGCCTGACGGCCACGGCGTTGCAATCACCTGCCCGCGCGGTGACGCGCTGCACCGGTTTGACACCGACACCGGGGATTTCACCGGGTCTTTCACGCTGGGGGACGTCTGTGGCCTTGGCACGGCGTCGGACGGGCTGGTCTTTACCACCGGCACCGGCCAGATCGGTCGGCTTACCGCGACCAAGGCGACCATAACCGCACAGGCGCCATGCCAGTGGGACAATCACCTTGTCCCGATCGGCCCGACAAACTGACACGTCGGTCAGGTAACATAGTTTACACTTGGACGAATCATGACCCTGCCGTATTGGCAGGCTCGCAACTGACTGCCTTATCAGCAAGGATCGACCTGATTGAAACAGACGCCCGATGCACCGCATTCCATCTATGGGGTTGAGAAATGGGGCAAGGACCTCATCGAGGTGACAGAGCAGGGCGAGATCGGCCTGCGCAATCCTCTGGCGCCCGACGCGGCGGCAATCAGCCTGCCTGGCATCCTCAGCGACCTGGACGACCGCGGCATCAAGGCCCCGATGATCCTGCGCGTCAGTTCATACCTGGAACACGAGATCGCGCATATCAACGAAAGCTTTGCCGAAGCGATTGCGCGCACCGAGTATAAGGGTAGCTATCGCGGCGTTTTCCCGATCAAGGTAAACCAGCAGGCCCAGGTGATCGACCGGATTGTCGAATTTGGCAAAAAGTACAGCTATGGGCTTGAAGCGGGGTCAAAGCCCGAACTGGTGATTGCCCTGGCACATCGCCTTGCACGCGAGGCGCTGATCGTTTGCAACGGCGTAAAAGATGCCGAATTCATCCAGCTTGCCATCCTCAGCCGCAAGATCGGCTTCAATACCGTGATCGTGCTGGAAAGCCCGAAAGAGGCCGACACGGTGATCGAGGTCTACAATGAGCTGGGTATCGAGCCCCTGATCGGCGTGCGCGTCAAGCTGACCAACCAGATCAGCGGCAAGTGGGAGGAAAGCTCGGGCGACCGATCGGCTTTTGGCATGAATACCGACCAATTGGTTGCCGCTGTGGACAAGCTGAAGGCGGCGGGGCTGCTGCATTGCCTGAAACTGCAACACTCGCATCTGGGCAGCCAGGTGCAGGACGTGAACGATGTGCGCCGCGCTGTTGGCGAAGCATGCCGTTATTATACCGAACTGACGCGTGAGGGCGTGCCGCTGACCCATCTGGACCTCGGCGGCGGCATGGGCGTCGATTACACAGGCGAAAAGAAGGCCGCCGAGAACTCGATCAACTACACGGTCGAGGAATACTGCGCCAACGTGGTCGAAACCGTGGCCTATGCGATGGACGAGGCCGAGGTCGCGCACCCGACGCTGGTCACCGAAAGCGGGCGGGCGGTGGTGGCGACTTCGGCGATGCTGGTATTCAACGTGCTGGAAAGCACGCTCTACGACGCACCAAACGGGCCAAAGGTCGAGTCGGACGATCATCATATGGTCTCGGACCTCGCAGCGGTGCACGATTATCTCAGCAGTGACCGGTTGCAGGAATGCTGGAACGACGCCACCTTTTATCGCAACGAACTGCGCGCCCTGTTCAGGCGCGGCTATGTCGACCTGCGCCAGATGGCGCGCGCCGAACGCATCTACCTGTCACTGATGGCGCGCCTGAAAGCGCTGGCCGCCAATGATGATTTGGACACGGATGTGGACGACCAGCTTGAAAAAGTGGCCGATATCTACCACTGCAATTTCTCGCTGTTCCAATCCCTGCCAGATGTCTGGGCCATTGACCAACTGCATCCGATCGTGCCGCTGCAAGGGCTGAACCAGATCCCGGATCGCCGCGCGGTTCTGTCTGACATCACCTGCGACAGCGACGGCAAAATCGACCGGTTCATCCTGGCCGACGGTGTCTCACCCAGCCTGCCTGTACATTCCCTGCCCGACGCGGGGGAATATTTCATGGGCGTCTTTTTTGTCGGCGCCTACCAGGAAACGCTGGGCGATCTGCACAACTTGTTCGGCGACACCAATGTCGTCACCATCGACCTGCGCGCCGATGGCGGGTTCGACCTGCTGCATGAACAAGAGGGTGACACGATCAGCCAGGTCCTGTCTTACGTTGAATTCGACCCGCAGGACTGCGTCGCCGCCTTCCGTAAAATGGTGGACGAGGCGATCTCGACCGGTACTCTGCAAGCCAAGGACCGCAAAACCCTGATGAGCGCCTATCGCGACTCGATCAACGGCTACACCTATTACGAATAACCCCCTGAGAGGAGGCGACCCCCATGGGTACTTTGAGTGGAAAAACACTGGTTGTCGGCGCGGGCGGCGTATCCCACGCCGCCGTGCACAAGATGGCGATGAATTCGGACATTTTCACCGAAATCACTCTGGCCAGCCGCACGAAATCGAAATGCGATGCCATCGCAGCAGCCGTCAAGGACCGCGTCGGCGTCGACATCAAAACCGCAGAACTGGACGCCTACAAGGTCGAAGACACGGTCAAGCTGATCAAGGAAACCGGGGCCGAGATCCTGGTGAACCTCGCCCTGCCCTATCAGGATCTGGTGTTGATGGATGCCTGCCTTAAGGCCGGTATCCACTACCTCGACACCGCGAATTACGAACCCGAGGACGAGGCCAAGTTCGAATACCACTGGCAATGGGCCTATCAGGAGCGGTTCAAAGAGGCGGGTCTGACTGCCATCCTCGGCTCGGGCTTCGATCCGGGCGTGACATCCGTCTTCGCCACATGGCTGAAGAAACACAAGCTGGACACGATCCGCCAGATCGACGTGCTGGACGCCAATGGCGGCAGCAACGATCAGGAATTCGCCACCAACTTCAACCCGGAAATCAACCTGCGCGAAGTGCTGGCCGAAGTGCGCCACTGGGAAGGCGGCGCATGGAAACACTCCCCCGCCATGACCCACAAGGTCGAGTTCGACTTCCCCGCCATCGGCCCCAAGAACATGTACCTGATGTATCACGAGGAACTGGAATCGCTCAGCACCCACTTCCCCGAGATCGAGCGCGCCCGCTTCTGGATGACCTTCGGCGACGCGTACATCATGCACGCCAAGGTGCTGGAAAACGTCGGCATGACCCGCATCGATCCGGTGATGCATGACGGCAAGGAAATCATCCCGATCCAGTTCCTGAAAACCCTGCTGCCCGATCCCGGCGATCTGGGCGCGGAAACCAAGGGCAAAGCCTGCATTGGCGACATCGCCACCGGTCAGGCCAAGGACGGCTCGGGCGAGAAGACCTATTACATCTACAACATCTGCGACCACCAGGAATGCTACGCAGAGGTCGGATCACAAGCCGTCAGCTACACCACCGGCGTCCCCGCCATGATCGGCGCGGCACAGGTGCTCAAAGGCAACTGGGCCCAGCCGGGCGTCTGGAACATGGAACAGCTCGACCCCGACAACTTCATGGACATGCTGAATGAACACGGCCTGCCATGGCAGGTCCACGAACTCGACGGCCCCGTAGAATTCTAGATCCAGACCTTCATCTGGCCAAAAATATCCCGGGGGGTCCGGGGGGCAGCGCCCACCGGCCTCTCCACAATCCGAGGCACCGGACATGTCCGACATGATGACCACCCAAGCCGGCGACGCCGGAGCCTTCCGCAATTTCGACCTCAGCCGCGTACCCACACCCTGCTTCGTGGTTGACGAAAAAGCCGTCGAACGGAACCTGACGATCCTTGCGGATATCGGGAACCGGTCCGGCGCACATGTCCTCAGCGCGCTCAAGGCCTTTTCCATGTTCTCGCTGGCCCCGCTGGTCCGCCAACATCTCGGCGGCACCTGCGCCAGCGGCATCTACGAGGCGCGGCTGGCCCGCGAGGAATATGGCGGCGAAGTTGCCACCTTCTGTGCCGGGTACAAAGACGCCGACATGGACGAGATCCTGTCGCTGTCCGATCACATCATCTTCAATTCTCCGGTCCAGAAAGACCGCTTCCTTGCCAAAGCCCAAGCCTCAAATGTTCAGGTCGGCCTGCGCATCAACCCGGAACATTCCGAAGGCGAGATCCCAAAATATGATCCCTGCGCCCCCTGCTCGCGCCTGGGAACACCCGTCAGCCAACTGACCCAGGCCACCCTGACCGGAGTAGACGGGTTGCACATGCACACGCTCTGCGAACAGGGGTTCGAACCGTTGCAGCGCACGTGGGCAGCGGTTGAACCAATACTCAAACCCTTCCTCGGCCAACTCAAATGGCTGAATTTCGGCGGTGGCCACCATATCACCCGCGACGACTACGACCGTGACGGGCTAGTGGAATTCATCAAATCCATCCGAACGACATACGGCATCGACGTCTATCTCGAACCCGGCGAGGCCGTTGCGCTGGACGCGGGCATTCTGGTTGGCGAAGTCCTCGACCTACCCACCAATGGCATGACCCTTGCCATTACCGATATCTCGGCCACTTGCCACATGCCTGACGTGATCGAAGCCCCCTATCGCCCCGCCCTGATGGACGAGGCCGAGGCGGGCCACACCTATCGGCTGGGCGGGCCTTCATGCCTCGCGGGCGACGTGATCGGCGATTACACATGGAACAAGCCGCTTGCGATAGGTCAGCGTTTTGCCTTCCTGGATCAGGCGCATTACTCGATGGTCAAGACCAACACGTTCAACGGTGTTCCTCTGCCAACCATCGCCCTGTGGAACAGCGAAACGGACGAGCTGAAAATCATCAAACAGTTCGGCTATGACGACTTTAAGGACCGCCTTTCATGAGCATTTTCCTCGACAGTGAACTGACCGAAGCTGAGCGTTCGGAAGACGCGCGTTTTCGCGTGATCCCGGTACCGCTGGAGCGGACTGTCTCTTACGGATCGGGCACAGCCAAGGGCCCCGAGGCGATCATCGAAGCCAGCAATGAGCTGGAGCGCATCACCGGCCATGCGGAACCCTGCGTCGAGGGTATCTTCACCGAACCCCCCGTGGACTGCCAGGGCCCCTTGCCCGAGATCATGGACCGTCTGGCCCAGCGCACCGAAGCCGCCGTGCGCGCGGGCAAAGTGCCGGTGACACTGGGCGGAGAGCATTCGCTCAGCTACGGCGCGGTGATGGGTGTGGCGCGGGCGCTGAACCAGCCCGTCGGCATCGTCCAGATCGACGCCCATGCCGATTTGCGCGATGCCTATCAGGGTGAGAAACACTCTCACGCCTCGGTCATGCATCTGCTGGCCTCGGAAGGCATCCGGCTGGCCCAGTTCGGCGTCCGCGCGTTCTCGACCGAAGAGGCCAAAAGCCGGCTGAAAAACCACGTTTTCCACGTGGATGCCGAAGACCTGGTCACCGGCAATATCCACGCGGTCGACCTGCCCGCGGATTTCCCCGAACTGGTCTATGTCAGCTTTGATGTCGATGGGCTGGACCCGTCACAAATGCCCGCGACCGGCACGCCGGTGCCCGGAGGGCTGGGATATTACCAGGCGCTGCGTCTGGTCGAGCACGCCTTGAAGGGCCGCAAATGCGTGGGCTTTGACGTGGTCGAACTGGCCCCCGACGGCAATGCCGCCTGGGACTTTACCGCCGCACAGATCGTGTATCGCCTGATGGCGGCGTGCTGAGGGCCTAATTCCGGCGCAGCTTTCAAGCCGGTACCGCGCTGGATGTCTTGCCGTTGTTTCTTTTCCGGATCAGGGGGCGCCCGGCAAACAGCAGGAACAGGCTGGAAATCGCAAGCCCCGCAACCGCGGGCAGATAAAGCAGAATCCACAACCGGGGGTCGTCAATGACCACCGGCGAAACAAAGCCGCGGACACCTTCCAGCAAAACCAGTATCGTGAAGGCCCCGAAAATCTGCGGCCACAGGCCAAAACGCGAAAAACTGCCCAGCATCAGCGTCGAATACCCGGCCATGGCCACAGCAATGCAGATCGCGATCCAGGAAAACCGCTGATGCAGTTCTTCGATCAGCTGCCCCCTGCCATAGGCGGTCGACGCGGCAAGGCCATCAATATTCGTGATCAGGTCCAGGGTCGCGATCGCTTCGAGACTTTGTTGGTTCAAATCGCCCTTGTTGGTCAGTTCTGAGATGTCATAGGACGCGTCATCAAACAGGGTCGAAGACAGCGTCCTGCCCTGTTGATCCAACCTCAGCGCAACCCCGTCCAACATAACAAGGTGAATACCTGCATCATTGTTCACCAGATAGGCCGTCGTGCTGGAATAGCTGGTCGGGTTGGCCTTGTCCCGGCGGTCCGAAACGAACACCTCGTGCAGCGTTCCATCCAGGTCGATCCTGCCGATATAGACCGTTACCCCCTTTGACGGATGCAGGAACTCGCCTTCGTTCAGCAATTGCGCGGTGACGTCACCTGCCACCTCGGCCTGTCGCCGTTCCAACTGATCGACCGATGCCGGGCGCAGGAACACGCTGATGATCGCCATCATCAACCCGGCCACCAGCCCAAACAGCAATACAGCCCGCGCCAATCGCCAGGGGCTGGAGCCCGTCGCCAGCATGACCGTAAGCTCGCTTTCCCTGCTCAGACGGTTGGTTGCATAGACGGCAGCGGCGAACACCGCCATCGGCATGACCGTCCTGATCAAGGTCGGCAGCGTCAGCGCCGTGAACTCAAGGAAAACCATGGCGGACTGCCCGCCGCTGATAACCCGGTCAAACAGGCTGACCGAGCGCGTGATCCAGAAAACACCCACCAAAACCAGCGTGAAAAAGCCAAAGAGCACCAGCAGTTGCCGCAGGAAATACCCATCAAAACGCGACATGAGACCTCATTTTGGTGTTCGAACCTGACGGGACACTAAGCCATTCGGCGGGCATAGGAAACCACGTTGCCGGTCAATTGCGCCCCCGCAACGCCACGACCTGCCCCTTTTACAGGAGCCGCAATGACAGATCAGCGGATTTTCTGGAAATGGCAGGGGCAGCAGGGTTCGAACCCGCGACCTACGGTTTTGGAGACCGTCGCTCTACCAACTGAGCTATACCCCTGTGATGCGCCCCCAGATATGCCAGCGGCGCGGCGGACTCAAGAGGCTTTTTCACATTCCGCCGCGCAAGCGCCCCGGACAAACCCGTTGCGCATGGCGCGCAGTTCTATAAGACAAAGATCGGCCAGCAGAAGGACCCTGCCATTGAGTCTCCGCAAACGAATCGCCAACAGCGAAACCGTGTTGAACTGGGCTGCCCGGCGGATTGCGGGATATATCCGGATGGTTCACCGCAACACCAGCTGGCAGCGCATCGGATACGAAGACCTGGACCGGCTGGCAGAACAGGGCGAGCCTGTCATCGTGGTCCTGTGGCACCAAAGGCTGGCGCAGTCGCCCTATTTCTACCCGCTCGACAAGGGCCGGATCTGTTCGATCACCTCGGCCGCGCGCGCCGGCAGCATGGTCGGTCGGGTGCAAACCCTGTTCGGCATGGATACGATTGCGATGTCCAGCCACAAACGACACGTCGCCCTGTCTCGCGAGGTGCTGGGCAAGATGAAACAGGGGATTTCAATTGGCATTGCCGCCGACGGGCCACGCGGGCCTGAACGCGTTTCCTCGACGGTTCCCCTGATTTGGGCGCGGACGTCCGGAAAGCGGGTGTTCGGCATTACGTACTCGACTCGTCACGGGCGCGAGGCAGGCACCTGGGACCGTCTGCTTATGCCCCGACCCTGGCGCAACACCGGGGTTTTTCTGTGCCGCGAATGGACAGAGCCCGTTCCGCGCAAGGCAAGCGAGGCACAGATGGAAGACTTGCGCCAGAGCCTTGAACGGCACATGAACGACATAACCGCCGAAGCCGATGAAATCGTCGGGCGCACGCCTTGGGAACACAAGGGCTGACACCGCCCCAATTGTTCAGAGTTTTGCGGGGCCATCGTGAATTTCCCCTTCCCCGGCTGTAACGGGCCTGTCAGCCTGACCGCCACCGGGAATAGTCCGCCATCAGGGCCTGCAATTCTTCTGGCGTTTCCGGGTAACGGGTATAGCTGTGAACAGCAGGCACGTGGGCCCAGGGCATCTTTTCGCTCGTCATCACTTCGACAAAAGGCGCAAAATCGGCGGCATCATCCAGAACCGAACTCCGCAGGTTGACCCGCGGTCCTGCGGCGTCGATCCGGGTAAAGACGAAATTCAGGCAGGATCGACAGTAATAATGCGCGCGCCCTTGGGTTCCGCGTCCGCCGTCTACCAAATCCCCGGTGCAGGTAAACCCGTCGCGCGGAAACATCGTGGTCAGGGAAAACGCGCTTGCGCTTAGTTTTTGGCAATCACGGCAATGGCAGGCCAACGTCAAAAGCGGTGATCCGGCGATACGGACATGCACCGCTCCGCAAAGGCACGACCCTTTCAAGGGATGTTGTGTGGCCATGATTTCTGCCCTTTCTTATGGCCGCGAACCGGGCACGGTCCGCATCACCAACGACACTGACGGGCGCTGTGACCGGCGACAAACAAAAAAGGCCGCCCCGGTTTGGAGCGGCCTTCTTTCATTCAAAGGTGTGGGCTCTCATTGCTCTTTCAGAGCAACTGCCGCCCACCGCTTTCCAAAATTATTCGATAATTTTGGAAACGACACCAGCGCCGACGGTG